>NZ_JBEXPD010000006.1:323454-352753 GCF_040611875.1 Streptomyces sp. NPDC006516 | reverse complement strand
TGAGAGCGTGGCCGGTCGCCCTTGCCTCCGGCCCACCCTGCCCCCGTACACTGACCGGGGGGATCGCTGGCACTCGAACGCACAGAGTGCCAGGCCACGAAGGGCAAGCTGCTTCCTGCTCCGCAGGAACGCTGGCGGGACGCTGCGCGTCCCGCTCACCAAGCCCACTGCGCGGGCTTGGTGAGGCTCCGTCCGCTGCGCTTCCGGAGCTGCGTGGCTTCGCCACGCTGGCCCTGGGCTCCGCTTCGCTCCGCCGCCTCAAGGGCCCTTCCGGCTACGCCTCCAGGACCCAGGGCCCGCTGACGCGGGCCTGGCTGGCTACGAGGAGCGGGGGTCGCTCGTTCGTGGCGGGTTCTAGTGTGTTGCTGCCTCAGAGAGATGCAGCATGTATCGTTGGCAGAAATATGGGACACCCGCCAGTCGCTCGGGAATCTCCCAAGTTTCCGAGAGGATGGCCAGATGGCCGGTCACCGCGAATCTACCGGACCAGATCCCGTGCTGGGCAGCGATTCTGTGCGTCGAGTGACGCAGTACCAGACGGCGGGTGTGAACGCCCGGTTGAGGCTGTTCGCGCTCCTGGAGGCGCAGGGCGTACCCGCGAGCGAGCGGACGACCTGGAGGCCGGGGCGGTCGCCGGGGCGCAGTGCGAGGTGGTGGAGCTGGACGGCATGGTGCCGGCTTCTTGGGATGCGCTGTGTTCGCGGACGGCTGGGACGAAGGCGTGATGGCGGTGAGCGAGGCCCGGGGCATGGCGGGGCCGGGGATGGCCACGGCGCGGCGGCCGGTCGGGCGGGGCGGCTGAGCTGGCCGTACATTTCGCGGACGTCAGGCAGCGTGAACGGGCGAATCTGGTGCGGCTGGAGGGGTTCGTCCGGGAGTCCGTGCTGCTGCGCGCCTATCCGCACACCATGGCGCGGCGCCGGGTGCTGGAGGTGCTAGGCGAGGCCGGCGGTCTGTGTACGGCGCGGACGGTGAACAGCGACGAGGTCTACATCCTCTGCACGCACGGTGTCGGGCATTACGACCCGGACGACCAACCGCCCTTCAAGGACGGAAAGCCCGGCTGACACAGGGCGGGTGCGTCGATCCGGAACGGATCGGGTGCCGCCTGCATTCCGCGCACGGCCATCGAAGGACCACAGAAATAGGAATCGGGGAGGGCTTGGAAATGATTTTGATTCCGCTCAAGGAACACCAGGTCGACCAGAAATTGCGCTTTCGTAACTGGGTCGGATTTCCTGCAAGATCCTTTGCGCCCCCGGAGGGGGCACGTGCCATGGGGGTGTCCGCGACCGGGTCCGGTAAGACGATCACCACCGCTGCGTGCGCTCTGGAGTACTTCCCGGACGGCCGGATCCTCGTCATGGTGCCCACCCTGGACCTGATCGTGCAGAGTGCCCAGTCCTGGCGCCGGGTCGGGCACCGGGCGCCGATGGTCGCGGTCTGCTCGGTAGACAAGGACGAGGTCCTGGAGCAGCTCGAGGTGCGCACCACCACCAACCCGATCCAGCTCGCCCTGTGGGCCGGGAGCGGTCCGGTGGTTGTGTTCGCCACGTACGCCTCCCTCGTGGACCGCGAGGACCCCGCCGATGTCAGTGGTCGTCGGACTGTCCCTGGGCCGTTGGAGTCGGCTCTGGCGGGTGGGGAGCGGCTGTACGGGCAGCGGATGGCTCCGTTTGACCTGGCCATTCTGGACGAGGGGCACATGACGGCCGGAGACATGGGGCGGCCGTGGGCAGCGATCCACGACAACAGCCGGATCCCTGTCGGCTTCCGGCTCTACCTGACCGCCACCCCGCGGATCCTCGCCGCGCCCCGGCCGCAGCGCGGGCGGGACGGGCGGGAGCTGGTCATCGCGTCGATGGAGGACGACTCCAGCACCTACGGCACCCGGATTTTTGATCTCGGGCTGGCGGAGGCGGTGGAACGCTCGATCCTCGCCGGTTTCGAGATCGACGTGCTCGAGATCCGCGACCCCGACCCGATCCTCGGCCTGTCCGAGGAAGCGCTGCGCGGCCGGCGCATGGCCCTGCTCCAGGCCGCACTGCTGGAGCACGCGGCGCAGCAGAATCTGCACACCACCATGGTGTTCCACCAGCGGGTCGAAGAAGCCGCAGCGTTCGCCGAGCAGATGCCGCGCACGGCCGCCGAGCTGTACACCGCTGAGGCCTCCGCGGCGGCGCTGGTAGGTGCGGAGGAGCTGCCCGCGTCGTCGATCGACGCCGAGCTGTACGAGCTGGAGGAGGGCCGTCACGTGCCTGCGGACCGGGTGTGGGCGGACTGGCTGTGCGGGGACCATCCCATCGCGCATCGACGTGCGGTGATCCAGCGGTTCGCCAACGGCATCGACGCCCAGAACCGGCGGGTGCACCGGGCGTTCCTGTCCTCCGTACGCGCCCTCGGGGTCGGGGTCGATATCGCCGGCCTGCGCGGGGTCGAGGCCGTGTGCATCGTCGGGTCGCGCAGCTCCCAGGTGGACGTCGTCCAGAACATCGGACGTGCCCTGCGCCCCAACCCGGACGGCACGACCAAGACCGCGCGGATCATCATCCCCGTCTTCCTCCAGCCCGGGGAGGACCCGAAGGACATGGTCGCCTCGGCCAGCTACCAGCCCTTGGTCGACATCCTCCAAGCCATGCGCTCGCACTCCGAGCGCATGGTCGACCAGCTCGCCTCCCGCGCCCTGACCCGCGGTACCGAACGGCGGCGTATCCACGTCCGGCCCGCCGCCGCGGCCGGTCCGGAGAACGGGGAGATGCCAGAGGAGAGCAGCGAGGCGCAGCAGGAGGTCGACCGGATCACTGCGGTCGTGGTCAACTTCGCCTCCCCCCGCGATGCCGCCGACATCGCGGCCCTGACCCGCTGCCGTGTCATCCGTCCCCAGTCCCTGGTCTGGCTCGAGGGCTACCAGGCCCTGGTCCGGTGGCGTGCCGAGAACGGGATCACCGGCCTGTACGCCGTGCCCTATGACGTCGAGACCGAGGTCGGCGTCACGAAGGACTACCCCCTGGGCCGGTGGGTGCACCAGCAGCGCAAGGCGCTGCGTGCAGGCGAACTCGACCCCCACCGCAAAGAGCTCCTCGACGAGGCCGGGATGGTGTGGGAGCCCGGCGACGAAGCATGGGAGAAGAAGCTCGCCGCGCTGCGGTCCTACCGGCGGGCCACCGGACACCTCGCACCCCGGCAGGACGCTGTCTGGGGCGAAGGCGGGAGGGACGGCGAGCAGCTGGCCATCGGACAGCTCCTCGCCAACCTCCGCCGCAGGGGCGGCCTCGGCAAGGACCCCGAGCGAGCAGCGCAACGCGCACAGCAACTGACCGCGATCGACCCGGACTGGAACTGCCCCTGGCCACTCGACTGGCAACGCCACCACCGCGTCCTCTCCGACCTCGTCGACGCCGACGGCCACCTGCCCCACATCGCACCGGGCGTCACCTTTGACGGCGACGACATCGGACGATGGCTCACGCGGCAAAGAGAAGCGAGTACCTGGACACAACTGTCTACCGATCAGCAGGAACGGCTGACCGCGCTGGGTGTGACGCCCGTCGAACGGCCCGCTCCAGCCCCGGCGGCCCCGCGTTCAACGAAGGGGCCGAGCAAGGCGAAGCAGTCGTTCCAGCGGGGCCTGGCGGCCCTCGCGCAGTGGGTCGAGCGGGAAGGCGCCGACCGGCCCGTGCCGCGCGGCCACGCTGAGGAGATCGCAGTCGACGGCGAAACAGACCCGGTGATCATCAAGCTAGGCGTGTGGGTATCCAATACCCGCGCAAGGCGGGACAAACTCACCGCGGAGCAGTTCGAAGCGCTACGGAAGCTAGGCATCGACTGGATCTGACGGTCGTCGACAGGGTCCGTCCCGTTTGGCAGTGATCCGAGGCTGGGTCAGGGGCGCGGGGTTGGGTTGGTGAGGTACGGAGCAAGTTGGGCTTCGAGGTCGGCGATGCGTTTGTCCATGAAGCGGTTGTTCTGGCGGGCGCTGGTCAGGCGCTCTTGAATCTGCTGGTTGTCCTGGGTGAGCTGTCGTACGTGCTGCTTCAGCGTGGTGTTCTCGGTGACGATGCGCTGGAGGGAGCCCTCGGGTAGGTCGTGTTCGAGGTCGCGGATCTTGCCGAGGAGTTCTGCGATGTGGGTGCGCTGGGTGCGGATTTCGCGCTGGGCCTGGGTGAGTGCGTCTTCGGCGTTGAGTGCACGTTCCTTCCAGGCGGGCTGGGCGCGGCTGCCGCTGTTGGAGACTGCGGGATGGGGTCTGCTTACGCAGGTGGCCTGCTCGATCAGGTCTCTGGCCTGTTGATTTTGATAGAGGAAGGTGCGTGAGACGCGGGCGGTACGGGCGAGGGCGGCGACGGTGATAGGCGTATGGTCGCGTGCTGCGGCCGCCAGCGCGGTCTGGAGGCGTTCGAGCATCTCTTGGGTGGCTTGGCGGCGGGCTTGGGCGGCTGCGTCGGTGCGGGACGTGCTCATGGCTGTCCTGTGGCGTCGTCGGGGGCCTGCAGTGCTACGAGGTCTCGGGCGCGGAAGGCAGTGCTCCAGGTGCGGTGGAAGTAGTCCTGGGGGCGCCGAAAGTCCAGGGTGAGGGCTTCGTCCAGGATGCCGAGGGCGGCCAGGGCCTGCTCGAGTCCCTTGATGGCCTGGGCGGTGGGTTCGAAGACGGTGTGGAGGTAGTCGGCGGTGGCGTCGTCCGGGGCGTTCTCTGCGATCGAGCGCCACTGTTCGGCTTTGCGTCGCCAGTAGAGGAGGTCTGCGCCGGAGAGGACGAAGTTGTCGCAGTTCTCGCAGTCGAGTTTCCAGGGGCAGGCTCCGCCGTCGACGACGGGTTGGTAGGTGCAGAAGCCCCCGTCGGCGGGGGTGCTGCGGCGGGAGAGATCGAGGGCCAGGGCGAGGGCTGTCTCGCGGTCGATGGGGGTGGTGTCGCCGGAGAGGAGTTCACCTGGGCGGGGTGCGCCGGGGCCTGCCACCCAGACGGTGTTCAGGACGTCTTCGAGGTCGCTGTGGGTGATCTTCACGTAGTGCTCGGCCATGCGCTCGGAGAGCTGGCCCAGGTAGCGGCGGATGTGAGTGAGCGTGGCGCCGGCGCGCAGCAGGTTGGTGGCCAGGGTGTGGCGGGCCTGGTGGGCGACGTACGCGCCACCGAGGTCGAGGTCGGAGATCCAGGTCCTGAAGCGTTCGTTGAAGTGTCCGTAGGAGATCGGCTGGCGGCCGTTGGGGTTGCGGATGCGGGAGGGAAACAGGGCCAGGCCGGCGCGTTCGGTGGCTGCCGGGGTGCGGCCGTAACGCTTCTCGAAGAGCTGGAGTGTCTTGGTGCGGCGGGCATCGAGGCGCTGGTAGATGGGCTCGGGGATGCGGACGCCCTCGTTGTAGTTGCCGACCTTGGTCTGGTCGTGCCACAGCATGGCCAGGCCGCGGTAGCGGCCAATGCAGTCCAGGCGCAGACCGACGACCTCGCTGCAGCGGCGCCCGGTGGCGACGATGGTCTCCCAGATGTCCCGCAGGCCCCGGTCGTTGAGGTCGAGTTCCTCCAGGCGGCGCAGGTTGGTCTCGTCGGTCAGCGCGCGGGCGACGTCGTCGCTGAAGGGGTTGCGGGAGCGCTGCTTGAGGCCGGTGCCGCCGAAGGGGATGGCGGTCAGGAAGCCGGTGTCGATGCCGAGGCGTTCGGCGTGGCCGGCGGGGATGGCGCTGTAGAGCAGCTTGCGCGCCTGGTTGAAGACGAATTGGCAGCTCAGGTCGGTGACGGTGGGGGATCGTCCGTCGACCAGGACCATCCCCAGGGACGGTAGGCCGTGGCGGGCGCGGTGGCGCTGGTCGGCGACGAACCGCTCGGCGTGTTCACCGCGCAGCACGGTGGGGTCGTGCCCGGCCTCGGGGGCGTCAGTCTGGAGGAAGACGCCCAGTTCGACGGCGGCGCGGCGCATCTGGTCGAAGGGGCCGCGGGTACGGGGGCACTGCGGTGAACGGAGCCACTCGGCGAGATGATCCCAGAGCAGGTCGCGCAGCCACCGCTGCGGTACGGCGGTGATGTCGAAGTGGCTCTGGGCGTTCTTGAAGCGTCGTCCGAAGTGATCGGTCTCCAGGAAGCCGGCGTCTTTGCTGTCCGAGGGGCTGTAGTAGACGCAGCGCAGACCGTTGACGATCTCCCATATGATCTTGCGGACTTCGGAGTCCATCTGCTTGCGGGTCAGGTCTTTGTAGCCCTCGTCGTGCAGGTCCATCAGGGACGTGACGCCGCCTCGCTGGCAATGTCTGACGAGGTTCCTGATGCCGTTGGTTGTCCACTCAGAGTGCTGTGCGGCCTGGGCATGGGTGTGCAGGCCCCACTGGATCTCGGCCCGCAGCAGAGGAGGCAGCGGGTGGAGGTTGATCAGTCCCGGTTGTGACACGGGTCCCGTGGTGGCACACCATGCGTGGAAAGCGGACTCGTCGTCGTACGTCACGGGGAGTGGGCGTCCGTCTTTGATGCGACCGTGGATGCGTTCCGACCGGGCTCCTCCCGGACGCTGCTCGGTTTGGTAACGAGCCTGGTGCTGGATACACAATCCCACCGAGCCGCAGGCTAGGAACGGGCAGCGGGCCTTGCAGAGACCGAAGCCGGGTAACGCGTGCTGGTCCAGAGCCCATCGTTTGAGGTGCTTCCGGTCAATACGCGCCGCCGAGCCATACTGCCAGCGGTTCTGGTGTTGATGGCACAGCTGGGTCGTGGGGCTGAGGGCCGGCCGGTCGGGGCAGATCCGGCAGCGCCCGTAGTCCACTCCCCGCGCGGCCGGAAGCGGCGTCGCGGCGTTCATGAAGGCACGCTTGGACTGGCCAGCCCGCTCTGCCTGCTCCCACTCGAGGCAGTGGGAACCGCACAGGTTGTGGCTGACGCGGCGGATGCGCTCACAGCCGTCGACGCCGCACTGCCAGGCGAAGACCGGGTGCTGGGGCGGGATGAAGATCAGCGTGTCGCGGAAGAGCGGATCGAATGAGGGGGCCTCTATGAGGCCCGTGAGCAGTTCGAGCCGGTCGCGGCCGATGCGGGTGGTGTCGGTGCGGCCGGGCAGCAGCGTCAGCGGGATCACGGCTGTGTCCCCCAGACCTGCTCCAGTGCCGCGGTGAAGACCGGGTCGTGGACGTCCACGTGGCCGTAGACCTGCTCGACGGTCGCCGCTGAGGCCCAGCCGCCGGCGTCACGCGCGATCACTGCGTTACCCCGTGCGGCGTCCAGGACTGCGGTGGCGAAGCTGTGCCGGAAAGCGTGCGGGACCACTCGGCCGATCTCCAGACGGGATGCGGACCGGCGCAGCATGCCGCGGGCCGCGGCCGTGGTCCATGGTTGGCCCCGGGTGGGGCCGTGCAGGCTGACCAGGAGCATGCCGTGAGCGGTCTGGGCGGGGTATTGGGTGGTGATGTACTCGAAGTAGGTGTGGATCATCGCCGGACTCACCCGGCGTACCGTCCCACCGCACACAGTGCCATCCTGCGACGTCCAGGGGGACTTGGTCTTGACCCGGGCCCGGTTGGCGTTGTCCTCACGGTGACAGATGTGCACGTGCGGCCCCCGGCATTGACCGCACGCGGCCTGCTCGCGCAGGTGCAGATCGACCAGACGCAGCCCGCACAGCTCACCGATCCGGAAACCGCCGTCGGCCAGCCACGTGACCACCATCCGGTCCCGCGCGCACAACACCACCCCCAGCAACAGATCCCGGGCGCCCTCGGGCAGCATCTTCGGGTGCCGGCGTATCCGGTCTGCCGGAGCCAGCGGGTTCGCGGGCATGCTGTGCAGGACGTGCCCGAGCATCGCCCGCCGACGGTCCGCCCGCGTCGGCAAACGGGTCGCGCGCAATGCCTCCGCCAGTGCCGGGTTCACGCCGCGGGTGCCCAGGCGGAGGTAGAAACCCTTGAGGCAGGCCGCGGCGGTCTTCAGTGCACTGTGTCCGTAGGGGCGTTTCCCCTCGCGCCACGGCAGCCCGAACGGCCCCGGGTAGTCCGCTCCCAGAGCCGCCATGTAGTGCCGCAGGTCCTCAAGCGACACCGCGCCTGTGTCCAGGCCCGCGAACCGCAGCCACCGCAGATGATCCACCAGCACATACGCGTACGTGCGGTCCGTACCCGCCCGGCAGGAACGCAGGAACCCGTCCGCCTCCGCCACAAGCGTGCAGTCCGTGTCCACGATCGTGTAGGACACCCGCCCGTCCCCGCGGACGATCTCCTGCACGCGTAAGTCGCCCAGCACCAGCCGGCCGTCCATCAGGTGCCGCCTCCTCCGAACCGGGAACCGCCCCGGTGGCAGCACTCCCACCCCCGAGTCCACACCCCTACCCCACGTCCCTGGACCACTCCACGCGAACGTCCCACACACCCAGGGGACAGTTGGTAAAGTCCGTCACCCTCACACGCCAGAACGCAGCAGGGTCGCCTTCGCAGGCGACGTCAACGAGGACAGGCGTGCCCCTCCGCCCGGTGCCCCATCCACACCGCCACGTCGCAGATCCGCAGCACACTGACTGTCTCCGGCACCCCCGCGACATGGCGCAACGCGAGCAACTGGCGGTGCAGGGCTCGGTCGTCCGCACCCATCGCAGCATGCAGCGCGAGCCAGAACGAGGGGCGCGGACGGCCCAGAGCACAGCGCACCACACGGTCGTAGACCGGCAACAGCCGTGGACGCTTACGAGCCAAGAGCTTTCCAGCAATCACCCAGTCAACTCCGTACTGGCCGCAGAGGAGGTGCCAGGCCTGGTCCGCCGGTGAGCCCTCGGCCAAGACGTCCGCCTCGGCGTCGACCATGTCGATGTCCCAGGGAATGGCCTGCAGCAGACCGGACAGCCGCGTGCCGAGGCGGCCCTCCAAAAGGTCCAGCGCGACAGGCGCCGGAACGGTGACCGACAAGGTCTGCACCGCGACCAGGTCCTCCGCCGTGATCCGATCGGCGATCCCCAGCCGGTCTCCCCCACCAGCCAGATGCTCGAACCGGCTGCCCGTGAACGGCACCGTGCCGGGTGGCACGCCTATGCCGAAGTAACGCCGCAGATCCGCGATGGCCTGAGGATCGGCGATGAAGGCACCCAACCGCTCCACGAATGGCTTCGAAGGATCAACGAAAGACACCAGTAACTCCTCTTCTGTGCGAGTCGTCGACGGTGGACCTACTTGCCGCCATGACGATCAAGGTGATCCTGCAAGCCAGCTCCTCCGGCGGAATTCGGCAGTTGCCGGGAAAATCATGAATCGCGGCGGACAGGGACCGTACGGCGTGAGGCGGAGTCGAGCACGAGGGCCAGACGGCTATCCCCTCGGGCAGGCGCGTCGGTGCCTTGGTCGACGCAGCGTTCGTTTGGCACGTCGAGGACTGCTGCCATCTTGCTGGTCAGAGAGGAGGTGTACAGCAGGCCGGCGACCGGTGTCTGGGGGCGGAAGACGTGCAGGAGGTACTCGGTAACCACTTGGGTGGGCACGTAGTCGATCTGCTCGTAGGCGGAACGCGCGGGCTTGGTCAGCTGGGCGGCGAAGTCTCTCAGGAACATCAGAGGGCGGCGGTCCGCCGCTCGGTCGATGTCGTAGAGGGAGGGCACGGGCGGCAGGTATGTGAAGTCGACGACGCTACATGGAGCAGACGTCTCGAAGACTGCTGCCGTCGCCCAGGACTCTGCACTGCGGAGTGAGGTCTCCTGGACCGCGGTTTCGGCATCGATCGCCCCGTAGAACATGGGGATACCTGCAGGACTCATACGGTTGGCCTGCCGGGCATACTCACGTGGTGCTGTGCCCAGGCGCCGCGCGTTCCAGTCGACCTGCGGTTCGTCGTGGGTCAGCGCACGCCACAGGCGAGTGCCAGCGGGCAGTTTCTTGACGAGACCGAGTCTGTCGACGAGGTCGCCCACGTGGTCAAGGATGCGGCCGGTTGATACTTCGCCGGCTCCCAGCCACTCTTCCTCCATTTCCCGCAGCCAGAAAACGTAGCGGGTGCGGTACTGCACTTGCTCACAAAAACGGGCCCACCCATCGCGAAGAGCTTCGTCACGGCGAGGGGCGATGAAGTCGACAGGCACCCAGGGCTGGTCGATGATGGCGTCGCATACGGCATCCAAAAGGCCTTCCCCCACGAGGACATCTGAGCCGCCAAAGTCCTCCACCACCTCCCACGTATCCAGGATGGTCCACTGGTAGCCGCCTTCTCTGCCGTCCCAGGAGACACCCTCGTCGTCAGCGGAGCGGTACTCGGTGTGGATGGCTGCGACGAACGTCTCCAGCAGAACATCGAGCTCAGCAGCCGGAGATTGTCCGCAAAAGCTGCAGGCGTCCTCATCATTCTCGGCTGCGCTCAGCACCGCTTCGAGGACGTCGTCGTTCACACAGCCGGTGCACACAAACTGATCGGTGAAGCACCAGCCCTGGTCGTCCTGCTCCTCGATCATGCGCTTGTAGAGCCCCATCAGCAGTCGATTCTTCTCCAGTGCGCGCGTGACGCGCGAGTGTGGTTGTCAAAGGTCAGTGCCAGACGCGGGCTCCGTGTCCACCCCGAGGTCGAACCGCATCTGCTGCCGCATTTCGGACAGGAGCGCCCACGACTGTTCGATGCCCGTTTCGAAGTTGTCCAGGTCTTCCTGGTTGTAGGAGGTGGACGCGGCGATCTGCTTCAGCCGTCCGTAGCCGGCGTTCAGACGCCTGCTAGCTGCGCCGGCCACAGCCATTACCTGCAGGGGGACGATCATCTGCGCTTCGGCGTAGCTTTCCCGAAGTGTCGTGCGGCGGGCCTCAAGCTGCTCGAGCGCGGCCTCAACCCCTGTCCCGTTACACAGCGCGTGCATGAAGTCGACCTGTGCCGTCAAGTACTGGCGGGCTGTCGTGTTGAACGTGATGTAGCACGCCCTGCGCAAGGCGATGGATTCCTCAGCCCGGTTCCGGGCCCGCTCCGCTTGGAGGAGAGCCTCTGCGTGATCACGTTCCTCACGCCGCTGCTCCGCAGCCGCCTCCATCTCCATCCGCTTGGTGCGGTCCGCGCGGCTCTGCGTCAACAGCGAGGCACCCAAGGTGCCAACCACACCAACCACGGCCACCAGCAAAGCCGTCCATCCCGCCCCCACAACCCCTCCATACTCTCCGATGCATGACAATTATCGGCTGAGACCAGGGTTTCTCGTCACTGCCAAGCCAGAGGCCCTGACCTGGCTATGCGTCATCCCACCGAAGCCTCCCGCAGTAGCGCATGAAGCCCGGCGGAACGTAATCAGATTGCGCACGGGCACCCGGTTCCGCGAGCCGGGCCGACCGCGTGAATACCTCTGGCCAGC
The DNA here is from genome assembly GCF_040611875.1 of Streptomyces sp. NPDC006516. Lineage (NCBI taxonomy): Bacteria > Bacillati > Actinomycetota > Actinomycetes > Kitasatosporales > Streptomycetaceae > Streptomyces > Streptomyces sp. NPDC006516. The sequence continues at coordinate 341,486 of NZ_JBEXPD010000006.1, read as the reverse complement.
TTCGCATCCCGTATCTCGTATCCCACCGGATCATCAGAGGCGGAGCAGGAGGTCATCGACGGCACGCCGAGTTCGAAGCGGCCAGCGGCGTACGGCAAGACCACGTGCAGCGCGGACTTGCTCGGCGGCCAGGTGCCGTCCCGTGACGGTGACGGAAGCGTCGTCGCCGAGCCCTCGCAGCATGCCGTCGTAGGGGCAACCCGCCTGGCAGCCGTCCTCGCGGCGCTCAAGGGCGCCGGTGGTCAGGTGGTACAGGTGAGCGCCGGTGTCGGCGATGCCGCCCGGCGCGGTCGTCATGCTGACGAACTGGTTCAACTGCGCGGCCGCGGCGCTGGCGGAGAAGACGAAGACATTCTCCTTGCGGCGCAGCGGATGGTCGCCGGGCAGGCCGATGATGTAGGCGGGGTCGTCGAGAGAGTCGTCGCGTTCGGCGCTGACGTGGGCGGGATCGTACTGGCCCAGGCATTCCATGCAGGCGCGTCCGGGCGCGGCGATGTGGGCGCGCCATTCGGCGCCGCGCAGGCGTCCGCCGCGATACCGCCGTCGACGACGGGAATGAGGTGAGTGTAGGCGAGGAGGTTGAGGACGGCGCGGGGCCAGGGCCGGTCGACGCAGGAGAAGATCACATCGCAGTCGGCCGCGGCAGCGAACCCGGCAGGTTCGACCACACTCAGCTCGTACGGCGTCGCGCGGAAGTTCGTGGCGGTGGCCGCGCGGCGGGCGGTTCGGGCGGCGAGATGGGCCTTGGCCCGGTGCAGGCGCACGTCACGAATGGTGGCGTGCAGGAGCCGGTCGAGGTTGACCTCTTCGACGGTGTCGAAGTCGAACAGGCTCAGGCGCTGGATACCGGTGCGGGCCAGGGCTTCGACGACGAGCATGCCGACTGAGCCGCATCCGACGACACCGACATGCAGGCGGGCCAGGTCGTCCTGGGTTGTCTGCCCCCAGGCGGAGACGGTGCGCAGCTGCCGGTTCGTCGCCGCCGGCACAGGGAGAAGACGGTCGTTGACGGTAATCGTCAGGTGGCCGCCGACCACGCGGACGCTCTCCGCCTCGGTGGGGGTGAAGCGGCGGGGGGCCTGTTGCTGCCAGATGCGCGCGCCGAGACCGGCGTCCGTGGCCGCGAAGGTCAGACCGACCAGCGGACGGCCGGTAATCACCTGGGTCTGCGCGGCGAAGGACGCCTCGGCCGCGTGGTCGATGCCGTTCAGGCGCTGCCACCCGCGGCCCTTGGGGTGGGCGTGGATGAAGCCGAGCCCGCAGCCGTGCTCAGCTGCGAGGGCGGCGGCGCGCAGGAAGTAGGCGCTGGTGAAGTTCACCGTTCCGTGTACGATCCGCTCGCCCTCACGCGGCAGCACCACCTCAGTGAGTAGCGCGGTGGTACGGCTGGCGCCGGTGCTCGGCCGCCACAGCACGAAGGCGCAGTCCTCCTGCCCGTCCGCACGGCACAGGTGGTTGCTGAGGTTCTGGGCGACCTCGCTGGTCATCGCGACCGAGAAGCGGCCGATCATGCGGAAGGACCGTTCTCCAGCTGCGCGAACAGGGTGCGCAGGTGCCGCAGGTAGCCACGGACGGTGCGATCCTGCGCCCAGTCGGCGGGCGGCCGGCTCCAGTGCTCCCACTCCGGCCCCAGCGGAGAAGTGTGCACCGCACCGTGAGGGTGCCCCAGGCGGGGGGTGATGTGCGGGCCGTGCGGGGCCGACAGCGGCCAGTCGGGCACCAGATCCAGGCCGATGCGTACTGTCGTCCCGGCCTGCGGGCCGACCTCGACGAGGTAGTCGAAGACGGCGAAGTTGCCGGTCTGCTCCACCGTGTAGCCGGCGCGGCGCAGGCCCGCGAGCATTCCCGCGGGCCCCGCCTCCGTGACGGTGGTCATGCGGTCGGGGTCGGGCCGGTGGAGACCGACACGAACGTCTCCCGCTCGTGCACGTTGATCTCCTCCTCCCCGCGGCCCGCGAACGAGTGCTGATGCCGCCCGGTAATCCGGACCAGGTAGTGCGTGCCAGCGTCGATACCGGCCAGGGCCAGGATCGTGTTCGGCGTCGTGCGCTTCGGCACATCCACCGGCTCACCGTCCACCGTGACCGTCACCGTCTTGCCGCCGGTCTTCTCCTGCTGGATGTCTGCCGTCGTTGTGACGACCACCTCCCCTTCCCCCGGCCTGCCACGGCAGGCCGGGATATGCGAAAGGCGGGCTCGAAGCCCGCCTACTTGCTCTTCTTCGAGCCGCGCGACACGCGCTCGTTCACCGTCGTCGACGGGCTCCGACGCACCGTCGACTGCTTCACGAACCGACCCGTGACCGCACTCCGGCCACGCTTCCCACCAGCCCCACCCGCCTTGCTGGACTTGCCCGGCATGACGTACCTCCTTCCGGACCCAACCGATCTGACCTGCAAAGACACTCCATCGTGAGAAAAGTTTTATGCACCCATTAGGTCAATGAAACTTTCCTTGATCGAGAGAGTAGCATGGAACCGACAGGTATACGCAAGAGGTCTCTGGGGCTGCCGGTGGACATCGCCTTCGACGACGCGGAGCTCGCCCGCGTCTGCAACAGCGACGCGGCACGCCGGGCGCGCTACGGACCGGAGGCCGCCGTCACGCTCCACAGACGCCTCGGCCAGATGGCCGCCGCCGACCACCTGGCCGACCTGCATCACCTCGCGGCCGCCCGGCTACGGCCCAACCCGACCGACAGCGGCGTCAGCCGGATCGTCTCGCTCGGAGACCACGGCCACCTCGTCGTACGCCCCCGCGACGACCCGCCCGCCACTCACCACGACGGCACCCTCGACGAACACTCCGTACGCGCCCTGATAGTCACCGCGATCGCCATCACGCGATGACCGCCCCCGCCGCCCCCGCCTCCCCGACCTCAGAGAGGCACCACCCGTGACCCCGCCTCCCGCCCCGCCCTTCGTCTACGCGCCCGACTCCGCCCAGCCGCCCGGCGAGACCCTCAAGGAACAGCTGGAAGCACTGGGCATCCCGCAGGCCGACCTCGCCCGGCGTACCGGCCTGTCCACCAAGCACATCAACCAGATCGTCCAGGGCACCGCGGTCCTCACCCCCGAGACCGCGCTCCTCCTCGAGCGCGCCACCGGCATCCCGGCCTCCATGTGGAACCAGCTGGAAGCCGCCTGGCGCACTCACGTCACCCGCCAGCAGGAGCTCCAGCAGTTCAGCAAGCGCATCGACTGGCTCGACAACTTCTCACTGACCGAGCTCGTCAAGCGCAGCATCCTGCCGAACAAGAGCAGGAGCACGGACAACCTCCAGCGCCTACTGGCGTTCTTCGGCGTCGCCGACCCGGACATCGCCGAAGACCTCTGGCGGAACTACCGCACTGCCTTCCGCCGCTCCACCGTCTTGAAGACCGACGACTACGCCACCGCGGTATGGCTACGCCAGGCAGAACTCACGGCCCGCGCCCTGCCTTGCCAGCCGTTCGACCGCGCCGCCCTCACGGCCCTCCTGCCCAGCCTGCGCGCCCTCACCCTGGAAGACCCGGCAACCTGGCCCAACCGCATCACCCATCTATGCGCCCAGGCCGGCGTGGCCGTCGTCTTCCTCCCCGCCCCTCCCCTGACCAGCGTCTCCGGCGTCACCCGCTGGCTCACCCCCGACAAAGTCGCAATCGCCCTCAGCGACAGGTTCAAAAAAGACGACCACTTCTGGTTCACCGTCTTCCACGAGATTGGCCACACCCTCCTGCACGGCAAGAGACTGACCTTCCTCGACAACACCGACCGCGCCGACGAACGCACACCCGAAGGCGACCTCAGCGAAGAAGAAGCCGACGCCTTCGCAGCCCAGACCCTCATCCCGCCCGAGAACAACGCCGCCTACCGCCGCCTCGCCCGCAGGCCCATGCCCTTCGACAACATCAAAGCCTTCGCCCGCCAAGCCGGCATCGCCCCAGGCATCGTCGTTGGCCGCCTCCAGCACGACGGTGCCCTGCCCTGGACCCACGGCAACAACCTCAAACGTCCCGTCCGCTTTCCCCACAACGGCCCCGCCGAGGACCAGCCACAGTGACCGACCACCCCCGCAAAGGCACCGTCGCAGCACCGGGCTCCCCCGACTTCGCCCTGCACACCCTGGGCTGGCGCGCATTCCAGGACCTGTGCGCAGCCGTACTCCGCGAAGTGTGGGCACAGTCCATACACACCTTCGCCGACTCCAACGACGGCGGACGCGACGGTGCCTTCTACGGCACCTGGCAACAGCCACCTAACCCGATCGGCGTCCAGGACGTCCCCGACGGCCCGTTCGTCCTGCAGTGCAAACACACCAAGAAAGCCGACACCACCCTCGCGCCCTCGGATCTCGACGACGAGTTCGCCAAAGTCCGGGCTCTGGTGGACCGCGGTCTGTGCGGTAGCTACGTCCTACTCACCAACGCGCGGGTCAGCGGCACCTCGGAAGCCACCATCCGACGACGGCTGCTCAATGCCGGCGTCGCATACCCGCTGGTCCTCGACGGCCAATGGATCTGCGACACCATCGCCACCCGCCAGCGCCTACGGACCTTCGTCCCCCGCGTCTACGGACTCGGCGACCTCTCCCAGATCCTCGACGAACGCGCCTACACCCAAGCCCAGTACCTGCTCTCCTACCTACGAGAAGAGCTGGCCACCTTCGTCGTCACCGACGCCTACCGCCGTGCCGCACAGGCTGTCCAACAACACGGCTTCGTCCTCCTGCTCGGTGAACCTGCCGTCGGTAAGTCCGTCATCGCCGCCACCCTGGCCATGACCGCCCTCGATGCCTGGGGCTGCCTCACCGTCAACGCCCATGACGCCGCCGAACTCGTACGCCACTGGAACCCCGACGAGCCGAACCAGTTCTTCTGGATCGACGACGCCTTCGGCGCCGTCCGCCACGAACCCCAGCTCACCGATAACTGGTCTCGCCACATGCGCCAAGTCATGACCGCGGTCCACGGCGGAGCCAAGATCGTCCTCACCTCACGCGACTACATCTACCGTGATGCACGCCCGCAGCTGAAGGAATACGCCTACCCCTTGCTGCACGAGCAGCAAGTAGTTGTCGATGTCTCCCAACTGCCCCTCGATGAACGGCGCCAGATCCTTTACAACCACATCAGCCTCGGTGACCAACCCGCAGAAGTACGCGGCAAAATGAAACCTCACTTGGAAGAGGCGGCCGCCCAGAACCCGTTCCACCCCGAAGTAGCTCGACGCCTAGGCAGGCAAGCCTTCACCCGACACCTGGAACTGAGTAAGAACGGCGTCACCGATTTCATGCGTCGTCCCACAGCATTTCTACGCGACCTCTACACAGAACTCGGACCAGACGAGAGGGCTGCTCTCGCACTGACTTACCAAGCGGGGGAAATCCTGCCTTCTCCGCTCACCCTCGACGCCGCTCAACAGGACGTCATCGTTCGCCTCGGCAGCTCCCCTGCAGGCATCGACCGCGCCCTTAACGCACTTACCGGAACCTTCCTGCGATTCTCATCTTCTCCAGGAAATGAGACCACGACAGGGTGGTCATTCCGCCACCCCACCCTCCAAGAGGGATTCGCCGAACTCTTGGCTGCAAACCCCAACCTCCTTGGCGTCTTCCTCTCTGGGCTGCATCTTGAAAAAATGCTCACCAAGCTCGATTGCGGGAGTGACAAGCAACGTGGAACCCTGGTTAAAGTCCCATCAACCCTTTACCCCTTCGTCGCCAAGCGACTCCAGGACCTCGACCCCAGGCATCGAAAGGATCACTGGGAAGATTTCCTTTGGTGTAATTTCTTCACCACCCGATGCTCCGACGAATTCCTTAAGTACTACACCGAGACGGATCCCAAATTCGTCTCCGAAATGATGAACTTCGGGATTTACCTGGGCTCCGACCGGAAGCCTGAGGTACTGGCGCGCCTTCACCAAGCGGAACTCATCAACACAGAGCAGCACGAAGAAATAGTTCAGAACCTCACCGAGTACGCCGTCTCAGTCCCGGATTCGGGTTGGGTAGATACACCACACTGGAATATCATCCTTTCCCAAGAAGAGAGGGAGGCAATTTGGGAGGAAGTCAGGAGCGAGCTACTGTCGCCAACCTCCACCCTACTATCGGACTGGAGTTCCAATCGCTGGGGAAACAGAGATCAAACACCAGAGGAGTACTACGCACCACTTAGAGAGAGCCTGGAGACTTACCGAGACTCACTCTCGGACCAGCCAGAAATGGCCGAAGAATTCAACAGACTACTCACAGAAGTAGATGAACTCATCGAAGATGAAAAACTAGAGGCCAACGAAGAACAAGAGGCCATGCCACAACCCAACATCCCGCCCATCAACCACATTCTCAAGACTCAATCGAATCCTGCCGCCACTTGCCACCGAAGTGTTTTCGACGACATCGACGACCACTGAGTCCGTCGGAGGCTACGTGCCGCACATGTACACCACGCATCCCCGCTGGTCAGCCACAACAAGACAGCTAGACCTCAGGTAAAACGGACGAGGCACACCGAACTTCGGGCCGGATGGGGAAGCCCTGGGCCGTCGTCCACGACAACCAGCGCATCCCCGCCGCCCAGCGTCTCTACATGACCGCGACCCCGCGGGTGTGGCAGCTGGACGAGGACAACCCCGGCCAGCCCGGGGAGCTCGTGGCGAGCATGGAGGACGACCCCGACGGCCCCTTCGGCAGCAGGGCGTACACCCTCACCCTTTCCGACGCGGTGAACTGGGGTATCTGCGCCCGCTACCAGGTCGTCTGCGTGGACGTCACCGACTCCGAGTACCAGGACACCCTGCGCCCCGGCTCCCTGGCCACGACCGATCAGGTGCGCGGGGCGCGGATCGCCGCCCTGCAGACCGCTCTGGTCAAGGCCTCGGCCGAAGAAGGCTTCAAGCGCACCCTGACCTTCCACCACCTCGTCCGCGAAGCCGAAGCGTTCTCCGCCGGCCTGACCGACGTCGCAGCCCGCCTCCACAAGGACGACCCCGAGCTCTACCCCAAGACCATCTGGGCCGACTGGCTGTCCGGGGAGCACAGCCCGCTCCACCGCGCCCGGATGCTGGACGAGTTTTCCACCGGCATCGCCGGCGACGGCACGGTCGTGGAGAAGAGCTACCTCGGCTCCGTAAAAGTCCTCGGCGAAGGTGTCGACACACGCGACTGCGACTCCGTGTTCTTCGCGGACGTACGCGGCTCCATGCCCGACCTCGTCCAGGCCGTCGGCCGGGCCCTGCGCATGCAGCCCGGCGAAGGCAAGACAGCCTCCCTCGTCGTCCCGATCCTGTTCAAGCCCGGCGAGAGCGCCGCGAACATGCTCACCAGCAGAGCGTACGGTGACCTCGCCAAGCTCCTCGAAGCCCTTCGTGCCCACGATGCCCGCGTGGTCGAGGTCCTCGGCCAGGCCCCCTCCGTCGGCCGCACCGAGTCTGCCGACACCGATGCGGGGGACGATGCCGACACCGAACGAGGGGTCGGCGACACAGTGGAGGGGCCGAGTGCCGGGGCCCGGGAGCTGCTGAAGTTCAGCACCCCTCGCGACCCGGCGATGCTGGCCGCGTTCATCAAGCTGCGGATCCTGGATCCCGAACACGAGCACTGGCGCCGCGGGATCGAAGCCTGCGTCCTCTACACCGACAGGCACGGCGACCTGCGCGTCCCCTTCACTTTCCGCGCCCCCGGCACCCAGCAGGATGACGACGGCCTCGACACCGCGGAGGACAAAGCCGACGAGACGGGGTGGCCGGCGTCGCTGGCCGGGTTCCCGCTCGGCCAGTGGATCGCCGACGCCCGCCGCCAGTACGCCCGCGGCACCATGCCGCACGAACGGATCACCCAGCTCGAGAAGCTCGGCATGATCTGGTCCACCGTCGACCTCGCCTGGGAGGAAGGCCTCTCCGCCGCCCGCGCCTGGGCGCAGCTGCACGGCCACCTCCTCGCACCCCTGAACGCCACCTACGAGGGAGCCAAGGTCGGGATCTTCCTGAAGAACGCCCGCGCCGCCGCCCGCCGCGCCGACGACAACCAGCGCCGACAGGCCGAAGGGCTGCCCGCTGACCCCACCGGCTGGGCCCTGTCCGAGGAGCGGCGCGAGCAGCTGGACGAGATCGACGCATCGTGGTGCCCGACGTGGCCGGTCACCTGGCAGCGCGCCTTCCACCTCACCCGCCTCCACCTCGAAGCCGGCGAACCCCTGCCCACCCGCCTGGGCCAGACCCTGGCACAGGGCGAGGACCTCGGACGCTGGGTCCAGACCGTACACACCAGCTGGGACAAGCTCACCGGCGCGCAGCAGTGGATGTGCGCACACGTCCTGGGCATCGAGCCGGCCAACGAAGCCGAGAAGCCGAAGCCCTCGATGAGCCAGGCCCAGAAATGGGCCATGCACCTTGCCGCAGCGCAGCAGTTCTTCGAGCGGGAGGGCCACCTCAAGGCCCCCCGCAAGCACATCGAGACCATCAACGTCACCGGGACGGGCGACGGCCAGGACGAGGAGCGTCCGCTCAAGCTCGGTGCATGGGTCGCCAACCAGCGCACCCGTGCCGCGACGCTGACGCCCGAACGGGCCGAGCAGCTGTCCGCGATTGGGATGTGGTGGTCGTGATGGGCGTCGTCGCCACCGCGGCCGCCGCGCTCGCCGCCGGTTACCTGCTCGGGCGGCTGCGCCCGTGGCAGCGGCTGGGCGACTGGGCTGCCGATCAGGTCCGTTTCACCGGGGCGTGGGCCTGGGGCGGCGCCGCCCGCCAGGCCGTTGTCGTCCTGGTCCACGCTGTCACCGCGCCGCGCACCAGCTGGCGCATCATGCGCGCCCCGGCTGCCGAGACGCGGGCGCCCACGCCCGTACGCGATCCGGACTGGGTCGCCAACCGCACCCACCACGACAAGGCAGGCACCGCATGAGCACTGAGCAGGAGGCCGACGCGTACGGTTAGGAGCTGGCCCGCATCAGCCACCATCAGCACGAGTCCACCGACGCGCGGTTCATGGTCTTCCAGGCCCTGGCCGCCGTCGGCATCGGGCACGAGCAGGCCGACGACATCGTGGCGAAACTGGAGGCCGGGGCGGTGGCCGGCGCCCACACCTGGATCTCTGAGAGCAGCCCCCCGCACGGATCCGAGCCCAGTTCGAGGACGGCTGGTTCGCCGGTGTCCGCGACGTCGCCAGCTACCTGCTTCGCATCGCCGACACCACCGCCACCGCACAGCGGGGGCGCGCCGCCTCCAGCGCCATGCTGCTCGCACACCTCCAGCAGTCCGCCTCCCCCGCCCCGCAGAAGGCTCCCGCGCCCGGATCCTGACCTTGCCGTGGTGCTGGACGCGAGGGACGTCCTGGCAGCCGCAGAGCGTTTTCCGTGGGCCGGCCGCGCCAGGGCCCGCATGCCGGAACGGGAGGTCGTGGGCCTGAGCGAGGACACCGCGCAGGCCCTGGCCGTGTGGATCGACAGGCGCAGCAGGCTGACCGCCCGACTCGAGGGCGGAGTGCCCCGCCACCTGTGGCTGTCCGCTCCACCCAGTCCCGACGCCGGCGTTCCGATCAGCAACTGCGGAATCAGCAAGTGGTACAAGAAGGTCGCCGACGCCGTGCAGATCGAGCAGGACGCGGCGGGCACGCCCGAGGCCGACCTCGTCCCGACCAGGTGGGAGACGATGCGCCGCACGCTCCTGGCGCAGCAAGAGGCGTGCCAGGGCACCTCATAGCAGCGAGAGGACAGGCGGCCCTGGACGGCCGATGAGCACGACCGGGTACGGCGCGCCGCCGCGGCCGCGGGCTGCGACGTTGACGAGTTCGTGCGCGCGGCAGCTCTCGCCGCTTCGCAGGACGGGTTCCTCATGGCCCTCGACATGGCTGCCAGCACCATCGCCGCTCGAGGCCGCAGCGACGCGGTGCAGCACGACTACGCCCTCTGAACGCTCCCTCCATGGGCTTCCGCGGACTGTCGGTGGCCGCCGATACCCTCCGGCCATGAGCGAATCTCAGCCTTTCTCGAACTTCGCCGCCGCGGTGTCGAAGTTCATCGCCCTGGTCTGACGCGCGTGGCACGCAAGACTGCGGCCGAACGGCTCGCAGCCGAGATCCAGCAACGGGCCGCGCACAGACCGGCGGTTCCCTGCGGCGCCGACTACCAACGGCGACCGATCGGCGGTCCTGCCGTCTGCCAGGATCCCGGCCGCTACTGGACCCCGCGGCACCAGATGGCCCACCGAGGACCACAGCGCCCCTTCCAGGGGCCGCTCACCGAGACATGGACCGCCCCGGGGCGTGTACCCCGCTGGTACGTGTGGTGGCGCCTGTGGGGCGAGCAGAACGGGGCATGCGCCACTTGCCCGGGCCCGGCCGAGGTCGTCGACCACTGCCACGCCACGGGCCTGGTGCGCGGCCTGCTCTGCTACGACTGCAACCACCACGAGGCCCTGCACGCCACCAGGGTCGCGCTCGGCCTGCACAGCACAGAGCGCTGCTGGTTCCAGACCTATTGGACCCACCCGCCCGCCGGCCGGTTCTGCTGGTATTGGCCGTACGAACGCCGCTCGACGACACCCATCTTCCTGACTGTGCCGCCCTCATGGGCCGCCGGCCGGAACCACCCGAAACCGCGGTGCGCCCGTTCCTGCGCCACCGTGATCGGGGGAGCCCTTGCCGAGGGTGTGCACCTGGGCGGCCGCCGTCCGGCGACCGGGCGGGCGACGCTTCGCCGACCGCTGCCCACCAGTTGGCTTGAGCAGCACCCGCTCGGGAAGGGCTCGGTCACCCCGTTCCCCAGCGCCACGTCACAGGCCGCCGATGTTCTTCGCCCATGAACGCGCCGCATCCCTCGTCCCTGTTCGGCACCGTCGTCCTCACCGGCTGGATCGGCGAGCACCCTGGCGACGGTGGCGATTTCTCTATGCTGATGGCCTACAGCCAACGACGGTGACCTCGGCTCAGCCGCAGGACTTGCCGCGCGCCGCGAGCTCGTTGCTGGCTGGGGCATGAAGGTGGGGAACTTCGTGGAAGCCCCGGTCATTCAGGGGGCGCCCGTCACCGCGATGCTCGAGGGAATCACGGTCACCGTGACGGGCTTTCCCGGGCTGAACCTCGTATGTCCCACCTCGCGGGAGTGGGCGGAGATCGCTCTGCGGCGTGGTCAGATCTTCTTCGCGTTCGCCACCAGGGCCGCACCGCCGAACCTGAGCGACAGCCGGGTCATGCAGTTCGTCGAGGACGACGCGACCATCCGGAGCACGGTCTCCATGCTCATCCCCGTGCGCTGACTTGCAGCAGGCCGGGCATCGACGGGGGTACGACACCGGGCCCTGCGCGCAGCCTATTCCTGTCTGACATCCGGCTCCGCACGAAGGACACGAAATGACTGACGGCTCCGGTGCCGATCGGATCGACCTCAACGTCGAAGACGCGCCTTGGCTGCAGGCGCTGGTCAGTCGGGTCTACGTCGCACAGCAGAACGACGACCAGGACGAGGCTGACCGTTTGCTCGCGTACGCCCGATCCGAGGGCAGTGCGCCGCTCTCCCGGCTTGCCGAGCAGCTCCTTGAGGGCCTGGCTTCCCGAGCCGGCACGGAGAGCAAGGGCAAGCGGATGTAGCCGCAGAACATCAGTGCGGCTCCAGCCGATCAACTCATCTGCGACTTCTGTTCGAGCACCGGCCCGGCTGCGTACTACGAGGTCACCGAGTTCAGCATCGGCGGCGCCGGAGGCAGTTTCCTCTCCGGGGACCTCTTCTACGCCTGCGCACGGTGCAGGGAACTCGTCGACGCCGGCGACTGGAAAGGCATGCGCGCCTGGATCGGCCCACAGCAGTACAGCATGGGCCTGCGCATGCTCCTCGTCGGCTTCAAGCAGCACCGCAAGGGTGACGCTGTCGACTTCGAGCCGGGCACAAACCCTGAACTGAACCGCTGAGTGTTCAACGGGCACGGCGCCGCCTGCCGACGTACCGTCACCCTGGGCATGCCCGCAGCGGACAGGACGGCGGGCTGGCGGTTCCGCGTTCCATTCGCACGTTGCGCGGGGCCGCCCCTACTGCGGCCGCCGCGAGAGGGCGTCGCGTGCCGCCTCAGCAAATTCTGCTACGTGGTTGGTCAACTGCGAATACGCAGCAGCGAGAGGATCTTCCTCTGACGCGAAACCGGAGTCTCCCAAGGTTTCGTCCAACTCGCGGAGGAAAGCTGTACGGAGCTGGCGCCACTGTGCCCCTCCGCTCCTGATCGCATGAACCTCGGTGGCCGCGATTCCGGTCACTACCTGGGCGAGATTAGCGGCCTTGTACGCACTGCTGACGACGCTGTCGGGCCCCTCAAGCACGACGACAGCTCTGGCGGAACGAACAGGCGTGGTGTCGGTGTTTTGAATTTCGATCGAAGCGCGCAGTTCTGCCTCGGTACGGGAAATCGGGGCGCCTGCTGCCTCCGCCTCCATGTATAGCGACCGCGCCACGGCAGTCGGGTTCGTGGCCTCGGTGAACGCATATAGGGCTGACAGCAGCGCTGCATACGCCTCCCTTTGGTGCTGACGGCGTACAGCGTCGATTGGTCCGTGGTGGGCGCCACGAGCCTGGAAACGTCCTGCCCCAAGTGCGGCTCCGGCGGCGAGAACCGCTGCGGATGATGCGATGAGCGAGCCTGTGACCGCGGAATCCATGGGTACATCGTTGCGTCACATCGGTGCAGCTGGGGCCCTTTCGAGACACTTCCCAGAAGCCATCCGTGGGTACGTCAAGTTCTGGTGTAAACGATGCCGCGCAGGTTGTTGGTCCGCTATCATCTGTGCACGGCCGAGCACAGGCCGAAGCCAGCCTCAGCCCATGACTGGGAGCACCTGGAGCGAAGGTACGCGGGGCCTACGGGACCGGGCGCATCAGTGCGAGGAACATCGCCCTGAGGGGTGTTTCACCGATTCGCCGCAGTCGTACTCACGCGCGTGCATCGGGTCATGGGACTGCTGCGCGCCAGTTGAGGACTGCTGCCATGGTCAGTAACCAGCGCAAGAAGGGCCGGGACAAAGCCCGCGCCGCACGTACCGGTGCCTCCCGGGCTTCCGCCGCCACAGGAAACGTTCACCGCCACGACCCCGTCCCGGACATGTCGATGCTCAACGACCTGCCGTACGCGGCAGGGAACCCGCTGAACCTCGACTTCGCCGGCCGCCTTGTCGCCGCATGCCGAGCAGGGTGCGCCCCCTGCCAGGACACGCTGACGCGCAAGGTCGTCGACCGGCACCGCCCGACCCTCGCAGCGCTCGCCGGCGCCGTCTGCGGACTGGAGATGAACACCATCCTCCAGTACTCCCCCACCGTCTCAGCGACGGACAGGTCGTGGGCGCTCCTTGCCCAGCATGCCTCCGAGTCCCGGGACGGCAGCACGGCGTACGCGGCTGTCGAAGCGATGGATGCAACGCAGGCCGGGCAACTGCTGGACGACGTGCTCAACCACTGGGCCGCCGGCGGGGCAGAGCCGGACGAGATCACAGCCATGCTCAACACGCTCCGGGCCGGCCCGCCACGTCGGGGCCCGGCGGACCCCATGACGCCCTTCCGCGAAGCCGGGGTCCGCGAGCTCCTGGCCACCGTCGCACGCGTGAGCTTCCGCTGATGGCCGCCCGCCCCCGCCGCGAGCGGCCCGACGCACCTACCTGCCCGGAATCGCGGACGTCCGCATCTGTGGCACCGAAGCGACCGTCCAGGCCGTCCTCGCCGTCCTCGCCCGCGAGTTCCAGTCCACCAGCACCCGGCCGTACGACGGCGGACAGCGCGCCTACCTCCAGCTCGATACGGGCTGCACCGACCCCGACGACTGACCCCGCGGTCCCTCATTCGAGGGCCCAAAAGTAGAACTTGCCCAGCTCAGGGCATCGGGCCCCGGTGCTGTCCTGCGGGCACGGAGCTGTACCCACACGCTCCTGTCCGCGCCAGGCAGCACCTGGGGGGAGCAGGGCGGGCTGGGGGCCGGCAAAGGCACCCAGCACCCGCCGCTCCGAGCCCGCGACGCCTTGTCCGAGCAGAAAGTCGAACTCCGTGAGCAGCAGCACCGATCCGCTCATCCACATCGCCGACGTCATCCGACCGGCCTGGCGTGCCATCGACCGATCCGACGGCAGCACGGCCTTGGTCGTGCCCGTCGTCCTGGCCGACGGCAGCGGCGCCAATATCGTTCTGTCCGAGTTCGTCGGCGCCCGCCTGTGGGGCGCCCTCGACGGCCGCGACCCCTCCCTCATCGACCCGCCCCCGACCAGCAGGAGCTGACCATGCGTACCGGCCATCAGCACGAGAGCGCCACCGAGACGGACACCGCCCACCTGATGGCAGGCAAGGCCGTCACCTTCGACGAGCTGGCCACCGAGTTGTCGGCCATCGAGCTCAGGCTCCGGCAACTGGCCCGGGCGGCGGAAGTGCCGGCCACTCCGGTGGAGCTCGCGGACGTCATCGACTCCCTGCGCTCCACTGCCTTGACCGTGCGGGAGAACGGCGAGCACATGGGCTTCCTCGCCCGCGTCGTCGACGGCCAGGTACCTCTGGCCACGGCCTTCCCGACCGGCGATCCCTGGGGGGTGGCCGCACGCGCGAGCGACCGGATGGATTTTGGAGGCCCCGCGATCGTCCCGACCGTGCGGCAGCTCTTCAAACTTGCCCAGGACGCCACCCGCGCAGGTACGAAGACCACGACCTACCCGGAGGCAATGACCGGTCTTGGCATCGGCTGGGAGAGCAGGGCGGCGGGCACCCGGCGCGACATGGAACGGCATACCGCAGTGGCCAAAGAGTCCCTGCTGCTGACGTGCGAGAAGTGCGGCGCGAACGAGGGCCAGCCCTGCAGGACAAAGTCGGGCTGGGCCGCAGACGTGGCGCACTCCGACCGTCGGCGCGCAGCCGAGGCGATCGTAGACGAGCGGTTGGGCTACCTCGGCAAGAATCCGGTGGCGGTACCAGAGGCTCGATGACCGACCGGCACCCCGGGGCCCTGGCGTACGCCAGGGCCCCCGCTCACTCCACCGGGTGCTCGTCGAGCCAGCGCGACAAGTCGTGAGCGGAGCCGAGAACATCAGGCCGGTTGGAGACCACTCCAGGGGCGGCCCCCTTGTCCTCGCCGACCGCGATGCCCTTCTCCATCGTGTTGATCAGTGCGTACGCGTCCGTCCAGAACTCCGCCCCCACGGACTTCTCGGCGTTCATAGCCTTCCTCAGAGCGCGCGCCGGCTCCATGACCGCCAGCATCTGCTCCCAGCACGTCCCCGGCTCCTGCTCGAGGCACCCGCCGTCCGTGTCGAACGTCGTCACCGCGGCGCCGAACGTCGCGGTGGCCTCTGCCAGCGTCGCCTGCTCCACCTTGGCCTCCGGCTTCGCAGCGCCTTCACCGTCCGAGCTGCAGCTGCTCACGGCCGCCACGGTCACGGCCAGGACCAGCGCGCCGGCCGTCTTCCCCCACACATGTCTCCCCATGACGCGGGATCATCGCACGCTGTACCGACACGGCCACGATCAGGGCCTTCCTCGTACGGTTCGTCGTGAGGTGCGGAGGGCGACGACCGCGCCGAGGCTGGAAGCATGTCCCCCGCTGCGAAGCTGGTCGTGTACCCGCCGGACGAGAACGGATGGCGCCATGTGCGCTACGACGGCCGGGCGATTGGGATTGCGTACCGACCCGCCGACATCCGCGTCTTCCTTGCCGCGGCCGGCCTGGACGACGCGGACAGCGTCGACCTGACAGACCCCGACTTCGTGGAGTGGCGAGGCGGCGGCCCCGAGGAGTGGGAGCCGTCCCCGTAGGCCCCTCGATGGCTGCCGAGCGCGGCCTGCGCTCCCTACTCTTCCTTCGGCTCCGGGGTGTTCTTCTCCGTTACCGGGAGCTTGATCTCCTCGGTCTTGTCCCACCAGGCGTAGGACCACTCGTGTCGGACCGTCACCCTGTCGGCCCACGGAAAGACACGGCCGGCCAGCGCCACCACCGCGGCGCTCAGCGCCTTCACGGCTTCATGACGACGCTCATTCCGGATATTCGAGCGCAGGCCGCGCGGCACATGGAACTCGAACGTCAGCCGCAGAACCCTCGGCACATCGCTATCAGATGGCACCGCTACCTCCACTGTGATCGGAAACAACCTCCATGGTGCCCGACTTTTCAGGGAGATTTGACGTTCTCGTCGAGATGTATCAACTCTGTGCTGCTATGAAGGGTCGGAGGGCCCGTTCTCGACGAGAGGGTTTCCCGGCGGTGATCGGTTCCCTGATGCTCATCAACCGCCACCGCCTCTCCCGAGGCGGCGACCGCAGCGCGAACTCAGCCCTCTACCGCATCGCTCTCGTCCGCATGTCCAGCGACGCCCGCACCCGCGAATACGTCGCCCGGCAGACCGCCGCCGGACGCACGAAGAAGGAGATCATCCGCCTGCTCAAGCGGGCGATCGCCCGGGAGATCTTCCGCTACCTCACCACACCGGTCACCGTCCCGGACGTCTCCGACCTCCGACCCGCACGCCAGGCCAAGAACATCACCCTCACCACCGTCGCCCACCACTTCGGTGTCTGGCCTGCGGTGATCTCCTGCATCGAACGCGGCACACGCCGCGACGACGACTTCGCAGACGCCTACCGAGACTGGCTCACCGCCGCTTGACCTCGGCCAACCCGGCAACTCCTCGATCCTGGGACGTGACGTCGGTGGATGATGGGGCGATGTTCGTCCGCACGGAGAGCCTGCCGCAGACCCCGCAGCAGCACATGACAGTTCGGGTTCACACCGCCATCGGATCCGCCGTGGTGCTCTGGCGCGGTGATCCGCGAGACGCGGACGGCCAGCACCTCATCGAATGGACAGTCGACGAGGGCATCCGCTGGGGCCAGAACACCCGGGCGGCCTCTGCCACCGAGCCGGAACTCCGGCAGGAAGGCGACCGGGTGATCATGAGCGGCCGCCTCCACCTGACCGCCGACGGCGCCGCCTACCTCCAGATCGGTCACTGGTCCGTGCTGCTCGATCTGGCATCACCCGTCCCCAGCGGCATGGACCGATCCTGGGTACAGATCAGCGTCGGATCGGACAGTGTCGCCCTACACCCCTACCAAACCTGACCGGGCCACCCTCCGGTTCTCGACAGCCCTTGACTGCCAATAGGAGCATCAACACGGCCGTTCGCACCCCACGGCGCTGGCTACTATCTGCTCATGGCTATTGACTATGAGTCCCTGGTGAGCGATCTGGTCGCCCGAACGGAACGTGCGGTCAAGGAAGTCGCTCACCTCGCGGTGGATACGCAGATCCACTTCAAGGTCAATGACATCGTGGACGCGGTGGAGCGTGGGCTGCCCGCTGACTATCCCGCGCCGACCGCAGAGGGCAGCTCGCGACGTGATGTGATCGCGGAGATGGCGCGGGACATCCTGAGTGGTGAGATGTACGAGGATGCTTGAGCCGTAGTTCTACTTGGCGACTTCGTACTGCACGGTGGCGTCGGGGCAGGCTTCGGCCAGCTGGAGGAGAACGGAGCGTTCCTTGTCGTCCGGCGGTCAGTCCCCAGCGGAGCTTCGTGCCGGTCCAGTCCGCGGCGTAGGTGCAGCGCGCACTGTCGAGCGGCGGGAGCCATTCTGCGGGGTCTTGGTCGGAGTTGGAGCGGTTGGTCCTCGCGGTGACGGCCACCAGAGACCGCTCACTCTTGAGGTCGTTGGCGTAGGCCTGGCGGCGGTCGGCCGTCCAGGCGCTGGCGCCGACTGGCGGGGAGCGTCATTCCCAACGTGCCATATTCGTCCGCCGACGTGAGCGGAGGTAGCCGCCTCACCTGCCTACGGAGCGAATCCCTTCAGCCCGCCGGTCTTCCAGGGCCTGAATTAGAGAGCGGGTCCGAAGAGGTCGGGGTTGGCCTCGGCGAGGGTGCGGCGGATCGCAACGGCTTCCTCCACGGCTACCAGGCCATCTGCCCGCCGGCCCACCTCACCCAGGCGGATGGAGAGGTTGTTGAGCGACGTGGCGAGGTCGGGCAGGTAGGCGTCCGGGGTGGCCTCAGCCAGGGTGCGGTAATGGCCGACGGCCTCCTCGACGGCCGCCAGACCTTCCGCCCGC
>NZ_JBEXPD010000006.1:0-323363 GCF_040611875.1 Streptomyces sp. NPDC006516 | reverse complement strand
CGTACGCGCCGGCCCACCTCACCCAGGCGGATGGAGAGGTTGTTGAGCGACGTAGCGAGGGCGGGCAGGTAGGCGTCCGGGTTGACCTCAGCCAGGGTGCGGTAATGGCCGACGGCCTCCTCGACGGCCGCCAGACCTTCCGCCCGCCGGCCCACCTCACCCAGGCGGATGGAGAGGTTGTTGAGCGACGTAGCGAGGGCGGGCAGGTAGGCGTCCGGGTTGACCTCAGCCAGGGTGCGGCAGTGGCCGGTGAGGGTGTGGGTGAGGTGGGCCGCAGAGGCGGCGAGGCGGTGGCTAGAGCGGGGGAAATGACCGTAGAGAGTGTCGAGAGTGTCGAGCGGGGTCGCGGGGTCGGTGGCGAGGGTGTCGAGGGCAGTGGTGAGAGGGGCCGGGTGGTCCGTGCGGGTGGCGGTGGTGATGATGTGCGCGGCCAGCTTGCGATGATGGCGGATGCAGAGGTCGGTGAGCTGGGTGTCGAGGCGGCTCCGGAAGACGGGGTGGCGGCAGCGCGGCTGTAGACGGTGAGGAGCTGTTCGGTCTGGGTGTCGTCGGCGCCGTCGAGGAGTTGGTCGGCGAGACGGGGGTCGGCTTCGAGGGCGTGGCCGGTGTGGCGTTCGGCGAGTCGGTCGGGCTGCAGCGCACCCCACGGTGGTCCGCCGGGAGCGGCCAGGGTCGGGGGGTAGAGGGTGGTGAGCCAGGCGGTAACGGTGTTGCGGCGGTCGCGGGGCTGGTCGGCGAGTGCGGGCAGGCGTCGCCACAGCAGGTCGGCCTGGTCGCGGTCGGCAGCGCCTGCCAGGTGGGCGGCCGCGAGCGCGGTCTCCAAAGTGGTGATGCTGAGGACGGGAGGGGTGAGGCCGAGGATGGTGGCGCTGCCCTCCCAGTAGCGGCTCTCGTGCTCGAGGAGTCGGTCCTCGACGTCCTGCGCGTCCTCGTCCTCGTCGTCGGTGCGGCTCGTGGGGTCGGGTTGTGTGGTGTCGAGGAGGTCGGCGAGGGCGGTCATATGGAGGGTGAGCGCGTTCCCGTAAGCGCCCTCTCCGAGCCGCCGGGGTGGCTGCAGGTCCGCGGCAGCCGCGCTCCAGTCGCGGCCGGCCAGGCCGGGGACGGTCGGGAGCGCGAGCGCGAGGGCGAGGGCGGCATCGCGGTAGTGGCCGGCGCGCCGGTTGGGCTCGTCCTCCAGCGGGGTGAGACGGCGGGTGCGGGCGCGCCGTGACCAGCACCGGGCAACGAACCGCGAAGTGACAGCTTTGTCTATGGCGATGAATCGGCGGATGGTGTGAGTGGGCTGTACGGAGTATCCACCGTCGGTTGCCAGGGAGTCGTCGGAGTGCCGTCCGGGTCCATACCGTGTGGCCATCGCATGCGGAGCATCGATGCCCAGGCCGTGTGCTCGTATTCGCCAGAGGCTCCGCCGTAGTCGGCAACTTCCCGGGCCAGGATTGTCGCGTTCGCCCGGTCCCCGGCAGACTCCCGCATCACCGCCAGTTGGCTCAAAACGTCGGTGTCGCCGTGGTCGGCGGCCTGCCGGGCCAGGGTTTCCGCGCTTGCCCGGTCCCCGGCAGACTCCCGCATCAGCGCCAGCCGGCACAGGGCGATGGTGTCACCGCGGTCGGCGGCCTGCTGGCTCAGCGCTTCGGCGCCATCCCGGTCTCCGGCTTTCTCCCGCATCATCGCCAACTGACGCAAGGCATCGGTGTCGCCGTGGTCGGCGGCCTGCCGGGCCAGGGTTTCCGCGCTTGCCCGGTCCCCGGCAGACTCCCGCATCAGCGCCAGCCGGCACAGGGCGATGGCGTCACCGTAGACGAGGGTCTTCCGGGCCAGGGCTTCGGCACCGTCCCGGTCCCCGGCAAGTTCGTGTGTCACCGCCAGTTGGTGCAGGGCGTCGGTATCGCCGTGGTCGGCGGCCTGCTGAATCAACGCTTCGGCGCCGTCCCGGTCCCCGGCTTCCTCCCGCGTCTCGGCCAGTTGGCGCAGGGCGTCAGTGTCTCCGAGGCCAGCGGCTTGACGAAGCAGGGCTTCGGCACCATCCCAGTCCCCAGCGAGTTCGCGTGTCACCGCCAGTTGGCGCAGGGCGTCGGTATCGCCGTGGTCGGCGGCCTGCTGAATCAACGCTTCGGCGCCGTCCCGGTCCCCGGCTTCCTCCCGCATCTCGGCCAGTTGGCACAGGGCGTCGGTATCGCCGAGGCCGACGGCTTGACGAAGCAGGGCTTCGGCACCATCCCGGTCCCCGGCTTCCTCCCGCATCTCGGCCAGTTGGCACAGGGCGTCGGTATCGCCGAGGCCGACGGCTTGACGAAGCAGGGCTTCGGCGCCGTCCCCGTCCCCGGCTTCCTCCCGCATCCTCGCCAACTGGCGCGAGGCGTCGGTATCGCCGAGGCCGACGGCTTGACGAAGCAGGGCTTCGGCGCCGTCCCCGTCCCCAGCGAGTTCGCGTGTCACCGCCAGTTGGCGCAGGGCGTCGGTATCGCCGAGGCCAGCGGCCTCCTGGGCCAGGGCTTCAGCACCGTCCCGGTCCCCGGCTTCCTCCCGCATCTCGACCAGTTGGCGCATGACGTCTGTGTCGCCATGGCCAGCGGCCTGCCGGGCTAAGACTTCGGCGCCGTCCGGGTCCCCGGCCTCCGCACGCATCACCGCTAGGAAGGCCAGGGCCACAGGGCTTCCGTGGGCGGCGGCTTGGTGGCGCAAGTGGTGAGCCCACTGCAGCCGAAGGCGTTTCTCGGCTTCATCCGCGATGCGGTTCAGGTGATCGGGGTGAGCGAGATGGGTGAGGGCGGCATGCCAGAAAGACGCAGGTGGGCATAGGTGACGGCGGCTGGTGCGACCGTGTTGCTCGAGGTAGTCGGCGAGCCGGAACTGAGGTCCCTTCCCTGCCTCTGCACCCGTGGTGGCGGCGGAGGCAGGGGCGAGCGGACGTCGCACGGGGCGGGGGGAGGTCTGGCGTAAGGGAGCTTGTTTGCCGTGGACAGGCTTGGCGAGTTCGGCGTATGCCTGTTCTGCCCAACCGTCGGAGAGCTGGTCGTAGTCGCTCTGGCTGAGGTAGTCAGTGGCGGCATCAGTGAGGAAGGCCTGGGGAAGGTGCAAGCCGACGCCGAGGCGGCGCGCGTCCATCGCGGTCTGCAGCACAGCCTTGGCGGCTGGACCGGCATGCTGGTAGCGGTTAAGGAGCTCGGGAGCACCGGCCAGGTCCTGGGTGATCCGGCCGTCGGCGTGTGCACGGGTGAGGGCGTCGGCCAGCAGCCAGTCGCCATCCTTGGCGAGGGCCCTGGCCGCGGCCAGGGCCGGGGCGTCAAAGGCATCGGGTACTGCCAAGAGGTGGCCGGCGAGTAATTCTCGTACTCGACTGTGCAGATCCGGCTCGGCCGGTGTGGGCAGAGCCGTGTATTGGGTGGCGTACTCGGGCCAGAGCGTGCCCAGCACCAGCACGGGCCCGCGCTCCCGGCTGACCAGTAGACGGTGCACGGCTGCTGCGATCTGCTCACCTACTGCCCGGTCGCCGAGGTAATGCTGGGCCTCGTTCAGCCACACCACCGTGCGGGGCCCGACGCGGTGCAGCTGCTCCAACGCGGCCTGCGCTCTGGTCGGGTCGAAGGGATGCCACAACCGCCACCCCTGATCGGCTAGGGGTTGGACGGCCTCCCAGCAGGCCCGTGTCTTGCCCGTCGAGGAGGCGCCCACCAGCACCATGATCCGACTGCGGCCGGCCATGGTGTCGTCGACTGTTTTGTCCAGCACCCGGTCATGCTCGCGACGCACATAGGCGGGCCAAGCCCGCTCTGCAGACAGGTCGGATCCTGCGGCGTTCGGGCCGGGTCCGGCCCGGTGGACCTCCAGGTCATGCGGCGCCCACTCTCCAATGGGGCGGCCCGGCCCTTCGGTCGTACTCATGCCCGCTTGCTGCACCGCGGTGCGCTGCAACGCCAGCATTTCTGCCTCGGGCAGCCGCAGCGCGCGTGACAGGGCCACCACCGTCTCCGCGGACGGCACCGGCTTCTGGGAGAGAGCGCCTCCGAGACGGTGGTCCGTCCCAGACCCGCCCGCCGGGCCAGCTGGGTCTGGTTCAACCGGGCCCGGGCCAGCCCGTCGGCCAGTCTCTCACGCAGTTTGGATAGTTGCGGGCTGTGGCCGGTCTGCTCGTCCATGCACCTTCCCCGAGGCCCAGATGTGTTCGCCGGTGTCCATTCTCGTCCCGGCGAACACCGGCGAACACCGGTTCCATGACCTTCGACCACGTCAGCACTTCACCACTTCCCGGGAGTCCTCGTGGCCGTCGTCCTTCTGTCCATCGCGCTGGTGATCGTCGTCGCACTGCTGGCCGCCGCTGGCGCGGGCAAACTCGCCCGCATGGAGGGGGCCACGTACCCCACCGCGCTCACCCGAGCCGCTGTCGCCTT
Organism: Streptomyces sp. NPDC006516; assembly: GCF_040611875.1. Taxonomy (NCBI): domain Bacteria; kingdom Bacillati; phylum Actinomycetota; class Actinomycetes; order Kitasatosporales; family Streptomycetaceae; genus Streptomyces; species Streptomyces sp. NPDC006516. Next base: position 318,975 of record NZ_JBEXPD010000006.1, on the reverse strand, counting down.
CACAGCGGTCCTCACTCTCGCCGCGACCGTGACCGCGGCCCTCGCAGCACTGCTCGTCTGAATCGCCAGACGGATGTTGTCCTACTCGTACGGAGCACGTACAGCTCCAGGCCAGCACGCGGCGTCCCTGCGATTCGCGGAGAACGGTCCGTTCACCACGGCGCACGCAGTGGATGCGATGGACTGGAAAGACGTGGACTGGCCATTTGCCCACGCCGCCGCGATCGCCTGGCACGCGGCAAAGGCGGGCGAGCCGCTGACGCTCCTGTCGCTGGAACCCGAGCCGTACGCAGGGACCGACATCATTCCGCTAATCCCCATCTGACGCGTCGGCCTCGCACGCAGGGGGCGTTTCCCGCAGAGGAAGCGGCTTCAGCACCTTTGGTCGATGCGCGGCGTGCAGGTGCGCCCGGTTCGTGCCGGGCCGCATCGCGCGGCGGACCATCCGGGCGCCAGCAGCTTGCCCGCCCCGGGCTGCCCCAGGACGTAGACGGCGCGCGGCTCGTTCCGGGTGACGATGCAGTTGAGGAGGACGGGACGATCAGCTCGTCGAAGACCCACCAGTGCTCCGCGGTGTAAGAGCCGGTGGTAGTCGACGCCCGGGGCGCACCGTCGGAGCTGGGTGATGCGGCGGACTGACGGCGAGCGCGGCGTCCCGCCGCCCGTCCCGTACGACGGCCGGGCGCTCGTCCTCGCCCGGCACGTCGCGGTGCACGCGCACCTCGGCAAGGGCTATCTCCTGCTGGAACACGGTCGTCTCCCGGGCCGTCCAGGCGCGCGAGCGGCCTCGGGCGACCGCCTTGTCGGCGGCGGGCCGGCGCCGCCACGCGCCGTCGACGAGCTCGTTGTCGTACAGCACCGTGCCGTCGCGGGTCACCACGGTGATGCGGTCGGCGAGCTGCTCGGCGTCGATCACCGCGAGCGTCGTGAGCATGTTCTTCGCGCACGAGTCGTGGTTCGCCCAGGTCACGAACCGTCCGCCCGTGCCGACGGAGGTCTCGGTGAGGAAGCGGTCGATGATGCCCAGCTGGCTTAACGCCCCGGGCGTCGCGAGCGCGACTGCCTCGATCCGGTGCTGGGAGCGGCAGGACGCCTCCGACGACGCACGGAAGTCGTCCGGGTTGGCGCGGGCGGATTCGACGACCGTGTCCTGGCCGTGGTTCCGGACGTACTCCTCGACGGCTGCCTGCCAGGAGCTGGTGTCCGGCCGGACCTTCGAGCCGGCGGTCCGGATGTCGACGGCCAGCGCTGCGGCGTAGTGGCTGTGGGCGGCCTGCCGCCGCCAAACACCACGACCGGGCGGGCCTGGGGCACGGCGCTCACGGCGGCTGCAGGCAGGATCACAGCACGGCCCGGCTCTCGCGGGCCGGAAGCACGGCGTAGTCGTCCACGTCGTCCACAGAGCCTCCAGTGCTTCCCGGTCTGGATCGTCCCGGGAGACCACAGCACAATGAGTAATCCATGTGAAATTCAATGTGAAATCCGACGCTCAATTGAGGTATGTGGTGTTGTGGAGGTGAGCTCTGTGCCCACTGAGGACGAGCTGTTTAGCGCCGTCGATGCGCTGCTGGAAGAGGTCGCTCAGGACGATCTCCCGACACCCGAGGAGCGCAAGCGTCTGCGCGAGGCCGCCGGGCTGAGCCAGGAACAGATCGCCAAGGCCTTGAAGAGCCGGCGGGAGACCATCGGGAACTGGGAGTCAGGCGAGACCGAGCCGCGGCCACCGAAGCGCGCCGCCTACGCCCGGCTGCTCGAGGGCCTCGCCGCCCGCTTCCCCGCTCCGGCCGCCGACGCGCCCGCCACTGCCCCGCCGCCGACGGTGCCCGAGGCGTTCACCGGCCCCGCGACCGTTCCCGCCCCGGCGGCCAAAGCGCCGGCCCCGGCTGCTGCCGTACGCCCGCCGCGTCGTCGCGGCGCCCGGGTGCGAAGAAGGCTGAGGCGAAGAAGACCACGGCGACCGCCGAAGCCGACCCGCGCTTCGAGAACGGGCCGCTCGCGGTCATCGACTGCGAGGACGGGCAGGTGTCGGCGTACTGCGTCGGCGGCCTGGTCCTGGACGTGCCCGCCAAGACGATCCCGGCGCTGGTCGACTGGACGCTGACCAAGGCCCGGCTCGGGCAGGCCCGGCTGCACCGCAACGGCCGCGACGCCGACCCGATCCTCGTCCTCACCGCGTCCGCGCTGGCGCGCTTCGGCCTGCCGGTCGCCTTGTCGGAGGAGGAGCGGCACGCGGGCCGCATCCCGGCCGGCCACAAGGTGGTCAAGCAGATCGAACGGGCCGGGCTCAAGATGAGCCAGCGGGGCTTCGGCCCGTGGGCCCGGGTCTACCGCGACCCCGAGGGCTCCAAGCGTCGCTGCGTCCAGCTGTGCATCCTGCCCTGGAACGCCCTGGACGCCCGGGAGTGGGACAAGAAGGACAACCCGCAGCTGTCGACGATGCACCCGGCCGAACTCGTCCAGTACCTCGGTCTGTACGCGGCCCGGGTCATCACCCCACGCGGCTCCACCGCGACGACCGGCCTGGAGCTGATGACCGCGCTGCGCCCGCCCACCCGCGCCCAGAAGGACGAGGCCACCGGGGAGTTCAAGCCGCGTTCAACGATGACGCGATCACCGCCACTACGACGTCGTGCCGTGCGAGGTCCCGGACGAGCACCCGATCCTGAAGGACGCGGGGTTCGCCCGCCACCACATCCGTACTCCTGCAGAGATGCTGATGGAGGAGCCCTACGACTGGTGCCGGCCGCTGACCGATGAGGAGTGCGCCAACCCGTACCTGGTCGTCGTCGACGTCAACATGTCGTTCGCCGCGGCCGCGAACGGGCTCACGGTCGGACTGAACGGGCCGACCCACCTGACTGGCAACCCTCAGTTCGATCCGGCGCTGCCCGGCTCGTGGCTGGTCGACCTCTCCCACGTCGACCTGTCCCGCGTGCGGGTCAACGGCCGTACGGTCGACGGCTCCCGGCTGCCGTCCCCGTTCACGCCGAAGGGCGACTACCCCGAGGGGCCGGCCTGGTACGCCACGCCCACCGTGCGGTACGCGGTGGAGCTCGGCTTCGACGTCGCGCCGATCGAGGCGTATGTGCGAACCCAGACCGGCTGCTACCTCGACTCCTGGTACAAGCGGCTGCGCGACGCGTACGTGGAGACGATGGCCGACATGGGCGTCACCACCGACCTCCAGGGCGAGGAGTTCCTCGAGGCGATGGCGCGGCGCAAGGAGGTCGACCCGACGATGGCGCTGCTGGAGACCGCGATCAAGGCGACGGCGAAGGGCGCGATCGGGAAGCTGCGCCAGCGCTCCCGGGGGCAGGTGCCGTACTACGAGCCGTACCCTGCGCTGGACCGATGGACGTGGCGCCCGGACATCCGGGCCGCCGTGCTGGCAAACCAGCGGACCGGCCTGCACCGCAAGCTGATGAAGACGGCGGCCGCCGACCTGTACCCGGTCGCGATCGGCACCGACGCGATCGTCTACCCCTCTTCCGGGCCGTCGCCGCTGGACGTCCTGCCGCTCACGCCCGAGGGCAAGCCGGCGCCGGGCACGTTCCGGCTCGGGGTCTCGCCGGGGATGGTGAAGCACCAGGGGACGCAAACCGTGCTGTGGGCGGAGCAGCAGTTCGAGGAGCGCGGCGGCGTCTTCAACATCTCCAACCTGATCAAGACCGACCAGAAGGCCGGAGAAGGGGAGTAGGCCGTGGTGGACTCGCTCGGGGACAGCCTGGACCGCGCCCTGGAGGGGGCGTTCACCCGCCGCATCCCGCAGAGCGCCCAGGCGCAGATGAAATACCTCGTCAAGCAGCTCAAGGGCACCAAGGCCGCCGCCCAGGCGCTCGGGATCTCCCAGCGCACCGTGGAGCGGTACGTCTCGGGCAAGCTCAAGCGGCCCCGCCAAGACCTGCGCGGCCGCCTGGAGCGCGAGGTGAAGAAGAGGTGGCAGCCGCAGATCCGCGCGAAGGCGCGGAAGCAGGCAGCGTCCACGGGCGGGCTGGTCGTCTCCACCCGGGCCCGCTTCGGCTTCAAGGCCGCCGGCGGTACGACCGACGACGCCCGCATCCGGGACATCAGCCAGGCCCTGCCGCCCGAGTACGCCGACAAGCTGTTCACCGCACGGGAGCAGGGCAAGACCGAGGACCAGCTCCGGCAGATCGCGGCCGACGGTCTGGCCCGGATGTACTTCCGCGCCAACAACAGCAGAGCGCCCGGCCTAGGAGTGGAGTTCACCGACGTGGAGCGGCTCGACATCGAGCTGTAGGCCAGCTTCCATACGCGCGCAGCGTCCCCGGCATTGGAGCTGTCGGGGGCGTGGCGCTTCGCATCCGGCCCCCGCGGTGCTCGAAGTCCAGCTCGAACGGCTGGCCCAGCACGTCCGCGATCCGCACGAAGACCAGCGCGACGACATCGTCGGGCAGACGGAGGGTGTCGATGCCGGGGTGGTGTGCCTCGATGTCCGCCCAGAACACGCCGGCCAGTTCGCGTACCAGTCCTCGGAAGGTGCCGTAGTCGATCCCGGGCCGGCGTTCTTCGAGGTAGCGGACGAGCAGGTTGCGGACCTGCGTGGACTGGATGTTGTAGGCGTCGACCAGCTCGGCCGTTGGCCGCTGCCCGTGCCGCAGCGCGTCCTTGAGGGTGTCCTTCGAGTCGATGACACCGGCGCCCCGCAGCAGGTCCCAGGCGCTGTGGGTGCCCACGTATGCCTCACCGGTCTCCCGTCGTCCGACGGGCGTAGTCGGCGAGGTTGGAGAGGAGTTCGCGGGCGCCGGGGGTGGTGAGGACGATGTCTTGGACGCGGGGGTGGTGGCCGTCGAGGTCGAGGATGGCCCGGGCGGCGGCGGGGTCACGGAGCCGGTCGCGGACGTCTTCGACCCGGCCGGCGGCGGGCGGGATGGGCTGGCCGTCCGGTCCGGTGGGCAGGTGCAGGTAGCCGAATGAGATCAGGCGGATGGGGTGAACAGTCACGAAGTCTCCTCAGGTTGAAGCACGGGATGGAGCGGCCCGGGGCGTTTCGGTCACCTCTTCGGGCGGGAGCGTGCGACGTACCGCATGCGGCTGCCGTGGCCCTCGATGCGCAGCGCTTGCGGCTCGTCGGCAGCCAGTTGCCGGAGCGTCGCGTAGATCCACTCGTTGGTGCGCTGGAGAGTCAGACGGTGCGTGTCGAGAGCGGACACCCGCAGCTCTACGTCCTCGCCCTGTCGGCGTGTGCCGCTGACCCAGCGGCACATGAGTGCGTGCGCGGCGGCATCGTCCGGTCGGGCAGGAATGTCGCGGGGCAGGGCGCGGCAGGTAGCGGCGTGGTCGTTCGCAGCGGTCGCGGCGGCGGAGAGGTCGAACCGGCAGGCGTAGGAGTGCCGTACGGAGGAGGTGTCGATTTAGTGGCAGCCCAGGCAGACGACCGTGTGGCGGTTCATGGCGATCATGTCGTCGGTGGTCTCGTCGGTGGTCTCGTCGGTGCTGTAGACGAGGACGACGGCCGTAGCGAGGTTGTAGTAGCGCTGGGCGATGGTGACACCCTCGGGCTGCCAGGTCTCGCCGATCGTCGGCCACGGTTGCGGCTCGGGCTCAGCGACGGCGGGGCGGCGGGTGAAGAGAGCGAACGCCATGATGGATGCTCCTTGGTGGCGTGCGAGGCCGGGCAGCAGCTGCTGCCACGGGGTAGTGCTGATGCCCGGGGGTCAGGCGGCCAGGTCGTGGCCGGCCAGGGGTGCGGTGTAGTTGGCCGGGTCGGCCGGGGTGCCGTCCCAGCACTCCAGGCAGCAGCCCAGGGCGCGCAACGGCAGTGTGTAGACGTACCTGCGTCGGCAGGTCGGGCAGGTCTGCCTGGCTGCCATCGCACGGTCGAGCGCCCATTCCTGAGCGAGCCTCGGGGTGCGCTTCGGCTTCGCCAGGTCGGCGCGGAGGAGGTATCCGCGGGTGGGGTGGGTGCACGACCATTGCGGCCGGTACAGGCACCCTTTGCAGTGCAGGACCGCGACCGGGCCGTCATTGTCACCAGGGCTGAGGGACAGGTCCCTCAGCTGTCGCCGGGTGAGCAGCCCTTCGGGGACGGCGCTCCGGTCGTACTCGGGTAACAGGGCCTCGCTGCGCGGTATGCGGATCACCTCGCGGCGGCGCCGGCTCTTCCGGGGGCGGGGCATCACCCGCTCCACGGGGCGGGGAGCCGGCCGGGCCGGTGCGGGTAGCGAAGGCCGGGGCGCTGCGGGCGGGGCCGGCCAATCCGGCGGCGCGGGCATGACGAAAGCACGTGTGTCCTCCAACGGATGGTGGGCAGTGCTACGCCCCGCCACGGTGTCCGTGGCGGGGCGCGGGGTGTGTCAGGTGGCCAGGCCGGTCCTCGACAACTGTGTCAGCTGTCGAGGACCGGGCAGGCCAACAGGTCAAAGGGAAGCGACGCTCTCTGTCGCTTCAGCGACGCTCGGGCGGGCACTATAGGGCGCCTGCCCGGGCATGTGTTCACGGGCTGCCGAAGTTGAATTCCTCTCCGGTCTTCGCGTCGTAGGCGAGGCCGGTGACCGGGGAGAGTCGAAGCTCACGGGATTCTGCCCGCGAGCCCTTCGTCCATGTGGCACCGCCGATCGCAGCCCGGACCGTCACGTCTGCACGGTGATCCTTCACCGGCAAAACGATTGGAAGTTCCAGACGGGATCGCAATGGATCCACCTTCCCGAGAAATTCGGCAACTGGCGAGGTGTCTACAACCGGCTGCGGATGTGGGCGATCGACGGCACCTGGGGGCGGGTGTTCACTGCGCTGATCGCGCAGGCCGACGCCGACAGCGATCTCACCTGGGCAGTCTCGGTCGACTCGACCATCGTGCGCGCTCACCAACATGCGGCCGGAGCCCGCAAAAAAGTGCCCCGGCCGGCGAACCGACAGACCATGCCATCGGCCGGTCCCGCAGCGGGCTGACCACAAAGATCCATCTGGCCTCCGACACTCAGTGCCGGCCCTTGGCCTTCGTGCTCACCGCCGGACAAGCTGGTGACGCACCTGCCTTCGCTCACGTCATGGCTGGTCTTCGCGTTCCTCGACGCCGAGGACGGCCACGCACCAGGCCAGACGTGGTCCTGGCCGATGAGGCGTACTCCTCCCGCGCGATCCGCGAGCACCTGCGCAAACGTAGGATCCGGGCGGTCATCCCCATCCCAGCCGACCAACGCGGCCACCGTCTGCGACGAGGAAGGCGGGGTGGCAGACCACCAGCCTTCGACCGCGAGACATACAAGCAGCGCAACACCATCGAACGCTGCATCAACCGCCTCATGCAATGGCGCGGCCTGGCCACCCGCTACAGCCACGGTCTACCGCGCCGGCCTCCTCATCGCGGGCATCTTCCTCTGGTCCGCCCGCTGAAGAACAGCCGACTCAAGAGCGGAGATATTCTCCCTGCGGATCGAAGCAGACGAGACCATGCTCGCGTGCCAGTTCAGCGGCGTACTCGGACACTTCCTCGGCCTTGCCGTAAGACATGAGCAGGTACACGATCGGTCCCGATGCCTCTTCGATGACCGGTGTCGACGCCCACACGACGTTGTGGTCGACGTCATCGGGGTACTGCGCGACGAGAGCTTCGATGTACGCCACGATGCGCGGCGCCGGAGGCACGACGACATCGTCCGACTCCAGGTAGCGTTCGTAGAGCTCGTCATACATCGAGCCCGCTTGGCGGTTGTCGAATGGACGGTCGCCGTCCCACACAGCAAGGTCAAGACGCATCGTTGCAGGCAGCAGTTCTGCCAACGCGAGCAGGTCTGCACTCGGATCTCCCCTCATGATCCGTAAGAGAGCTCCTAGTAGTGCTTCGTTACCTTGGGTGATCTTGCCTGGTGGTGGGCACTCTTTGGGTGTGAAACTGGGGGATGTCGAGCGACTCCCGGGTGAGTTGGCGGAGTTCGTGGGTGATGTGTTCGGGTCGTTGCCGCGGCGGGATCAGCGGCGGTGGGGTGCGTGTTATCTGCGCGGTCTGATGCTGGACGGCCGACGTAAGTCGATCCAGCCGATGGCCGAGCGGTTGCCGGACGGGAACATGCAGGCTCTGCAGCAGTTCGTGAATCAGTCGCCGTGGGATCCGTTGCCGGTGCGGCGGCGGATCGCCCGGCGGTTGTCCAAGGTGATCACACCGCAGGTGTGGGTGATCGACGATGTGTCGTTTCCCAAGTGCGGCCGCGCCTCTGCCGGGGTGGCCCGCCAATACTGCGGAGCCCTGGGGAAGCGGGCGAACTGCCAGGTCGCGGTCAGTGTCCATGCCGCTACCGACACCGCGTCGTGTCCGTTGGACTGGCAGTTGTATCTGCCCCGGGAGTGGACGGACGAGCCGGACCGCTGCCGCCGGGCAGGCGTCCCTGACGGCATCGTCCGTCAGGAGAAATGGCGGCTCGCGCTCGGGCTGCTGGACAACGTGACCGAGTGGGGGCTGAAGGCCCCCATCGTGGTCGCGGATGCGGGTTACGGCGTCAGCACCCCCTTCCGCCACGGCCTTCAGGAGCGGGGCCTGGCCTACGTCCTGGCACTGACCGGGAAGGAAGTCGCCCACGAGCTGGACATCGAGCCCCACCAGCCGGATTACGGAGGACTGGGCCCGCCGACGCTTGCCCGATACCGGACGGCACCGCGGGCGCTCACCGTCCACGCAGCCACGGCCGCTGCCGCCGGCCACTTTGCCGAGGTGGCCCGGCGGCAGGGCAGTAGAGGCACGATGACCTCAAGGTTCGCGGTCCTGGCTCTTCGGACGGCGGGCAAGCAGTCCCTGGCCGCAGCCCAGACCGCAGGCGGCGGGCGCAACCACTGGGACGGTGTCCTGCCCGCTTCCACCGTGCTGGTCGAATGGCCCGCGGACCAGGACGCCCCGACCGGCTACTGGATATCGAACCTGCCGCGAGACACCCCGGTCGCTGACCTGGTGCGTTGGGCGAAGATGCGCTGGCGCATCGAACACGACTACCGCGAACTCAAGCACGGTCTGGGACTGGACCACTTCGAGGGACGCACCTGGCGCGGCTGGCACCACCACGTCACCCTCGTCACCGCCGCCCAAGCCTTTCTCACCCTCAGGCGGCTCGACCCAAAAGCCCACACGCCGGCCTGACCCTCTACCAGGTCCTGGACCTCCTCCAGGGCCTGCTGAAGGGCTGGACCGGCACATGCACCACCTGCAAGCGACCCCTGCCCCGCAACCGAACCAGACACAGAACCTAACGAAGCATGACTAGGCCGCCGCCCACTACGCAGCAACCTGGGCACCTCCGACGGTACGGAACCGTTGGCCAGTCCACTCGTTGGTTCTCCGTGCCTACTTCGCTCCTTCCGGCTCCGCTTCCCTGTCCGCGCGGGCTGCTGCTGCGCCCTCTGTTGTGGGGGCATGTCCTGTCCGCTGCCGGGGTGCAGAGTCTGGGTCTCCGGCAGGACTACACCCACGCGGCACGGTGTATGGCTCGCCGCGACACCGCGGCGGATGTCGCCGTCCGAAGCCTGCTGCCGGCGGAGCACCAGCCTCACGCCATCGCAACCTTCGTCTTTGGGACCTACACGGACGATTCTGCCGACCGCGGCCCCACCGCCGACCACCGCCGGGCCTCCCTCGCCTGCTGGACTCAGAGAACGCTCACCGCACTGCAGACGCAGCAGTCCGCGTCACCGCTTCTGCGTGCCTTGCTCCACACCCTCCCTCGCGCGACGTAGACCCCCAGGCCGTCGTCGCTGTTCTGGTCGGAATGAGCCGCCACCAGCGCACGGCAGGTTTCCGGAGCGAGGCCGAGTATCAGCAGTTCGTCTCCGACGTCACTCTGCCCGGCACGCTGCTCACCTGGGCACCTATCGACGCAGAAGCACTCCAGAAGAATCCGGGGGCTTGGCGGAGTCTGGGCGACGCGATCCAGCGCCTGGACTTCCTGGACGACCTGCCCCAAGACCTCGCGGACGGTCGGCCGATGCTGATCCACGAGGACCTGGCAGCATATGGCATCGACTACGCATGCCTGGGCGACGCGTCTGGCACCAACGCCTTGCGTGCCTTCGTCCAGCACACCTGCAGCCGGATCAGTACCTCGCTACATGACACCCGCGGCATCATCCCCAGCACCCGCCGCTTCCCCAAAGCCATACTGATCTCCCTCATGGCCCGGACCCGTTCCGTCAGCCGTAAGGGAGCCGCGCTTACCCGCTCCAACTCCGGGTTCGGGTCGGGTTCCGTTCTGCGCGGGCTCCTTGCAGCCCGAACCTGACCAGGCGCCGAGGCCGTATCAGGTACAGCTCCGCGCTCTTCCTTCCCAGCGCTGGGAAGTGAGCTGCCCCGAGTTCCGTAGAGTCCGGTGATCTTGTTTCAGGCGGACTCAACGGAACTCGGGACAGCTCAACGTTCAGGTTCGGTGTCGCTCTTGAAGATGAGGGCGATGTTGTGTCCTCCGAAACCGAAGGAGGTGCTCAGGGCGCTGATTGGACCTGGCGCAAGGGGACGGGGAGCCTGTTTGACGATATCCAGCGCCATGGCCGCATCGACAGCGTTCAGGTTTATGGTTGGCGGGGCGAGTCTGTCAACGAGGGCCAAGACGGTGAAGACTGCTTCGAGCGCGCCGGCTGCGCCGAGGAGATGCCCGGTCATCGATTTGGTTGCGGAGATGGCGATCTTCTGGGAATGGTCGCCGAATGCCTTTGTGTAGGCGAGCGCTTCAGCCAAGTCGCCGGCTGGCGTTGAGGTTGCGTGTGCGTTGGCGTGGGCGATGTCGTGAGGGGCCAGATTGCCTCGGGACAGGGCGAGTTCAATGGATCGTGCCGATTGGATGGCGTGCGGGGCAGGCAGTGCGACGTGGTAGCTGTCGGTGGTGAGCGCTCCGGCGGTAAAGGTGCAGTAGCCCGGGGCGCCTCGGGCTCGGGCGGACTGCTCGGACTCAAGGATGAGAGCCGCAGCACCCTCGCCGATGACGAATCCGTCACGGTTCACGTCGAAGGGGCGGGAAGCCTTAGTGGGATGTTCGTTGTTCCTGGACAAGGCGCGCATGGCTGCGAAGCCTGCGATGGTAAGCGGCATGATGGGTGCTTCCGCGGCGACGGCGACCACGATGTCTGCCTCGTCGGCTCGGATGAGCTGGCTCGCGCGGAGTATGGCTTCGGCACCTGAAGCACAGGCGCTTGCGACGCTGAGGGCTCCGGCCTGCGCGCCGATCTCGATGCTGATGTGCGCCGCAGGTCCGCTGGGAATGAGCATGGTCACGGCGTGAGGGCTGATCCCGCGTGGGCCGACGGTGCGTAGCGTTTCCTGCTGGTCCAGTGTGGTGCTCAGGCCTCCGATCCCGACACCGGCGACTACCGCCACGCGCCGTGGATCGTGCGCTCGGCGGTTGGTGGCGTCTTCCAGTCCTGCGTTTCGCCAGGCTTCGCGAGTGGCGACGATGGCGAGTTGGCTGCATCGGTCCATGCGTCGGGCTTCCACACGGGACAGCGGCAGTTCGGTGGTCACTTGTGCAGCTATTCGTACCTGCAGATCGTCCGCCCATGGTTGGTCAAGCGCGCGTACGCCGGAGTGGCCGGTGAGGGCGGCTCGCCAGGTCGTTTCGACGTCGGAACCAAGCGGAGTGATGGCTCCTAGGCCGGTGATCAGGATCCGAGTGCTAGCCAGGGGGGCCGTCATGCAGGGCTCGCCGATGTCGTCCTGTGAGCGAGGGAAGCGAAGAGGTGTTTTTGGCACCTGGCGTGTTCTTGTAGCCTCGCGAGGGTGGAGGCGAGCCATTCGCGTACGCGTTCGGTTTGGCCGTCCAGGTGCGGCGGGTCGAAGAAACCCCAGTGTCGGAGCCGGGGTTGTATTACGGCGTCGAGGTGCACGGCTTCCTCCTTCTGCTGAGTGCTTCGGGCCGTTATGGCAGTTGCACGACCTGTGCAGCGAATGTGATTCCCGCTCCGTAGCCGAGGAGGAGGGCGAGTTTCCCGGACAGGTCGGGTCGGGTGTGCAGGAGCGTGTCCATGGCCATCGGGATGGAGGCTGCTGCGGTGTTGCCGCTGCGGGTGATGTCGCGAGCCACAGTCACGTGCGGCGGCAGGTCCAAAGCCACACTCAGCGCGGTGATGATGCGGTCATTGGACTGGTGCGGGATAAAGGCCGCGAGGTCACGGACGTCAACCCCGGCTCTCTGCAGCGCTGTCGCGGCGACGTCGGGGAGATGGTCGATGACCCACCGGTACACCTGTGGCCCGTGCATCTGGAGCATGGCGGGTCCGCCGTCATCCTGGGTCGGGTCGGGGCGGGTGATCAGGTGCCGGAATGCTGGGTCGCTGCCCCAGGCAGGAGCCCCTATGCCGGGCTCTGGCGCGCCGTGGAGAAGTACCGCTCCCGCGCCGTCGGCGAAGACGGGTGCGGTGGCGCGGTCGTCGTCGGCGATGATGTCTCTCATCCGCTCGGAGCCGACTACAAGGACCGTGTTGTAGGTGTGCCCTTGGATGAGGCAGCGGGCGAGTTCCAGTGCTACGCAGAATCCTGCGCAGGCGGCATTCACGTCCAGGGCGGCACGGGGCGGTTGCGGCAGGAGATCCGCGATCGACCGGGCCAGGGAAGCGTCGGGGTCTTGGTGCGTCATGGACGCGGCTATCAGGCAGTCCACGGTATCGGCGCCTGGGCCTGCCCGTCGCGTTGCTGCGTTGGCGGCCTGCGCCCCCATGTACGCGAGTGTTTCTTCGTCACCGGCGACTCCTCGTGTGCGGATCCCGGTGCGCCGATGAACCCAGGTTTCGTTCACTTCCAGGTGGGCTACCACTGCTTCGTTGGTCAGGACGCGAGAGGGCCGGTAGGAACCTACTGACAGAAGCCGCGCATAGGTGGAGGCACTGCTCATGGGCTTGTCTGTGTGATCACGGGGAGGGAGTTGATGGTGCGGTCGAGCAGAAGCCCACGCCAGGTGGTCTGTTTATGGGGGTTGATGAGCTGTAGATCCGGCAGCCGCTCGAACAGGGTCTGGAGCCCGATTTTGATCTCCAGACGAGCGAGGTGGACGCCGATGCAGTAATGCGGGCCGCGTCCGAAGGTCAGGTGCGCGGGTTTGGCTGGTCGGTCGGGAATGAGTTCGTCGGGGGCGGGGAAGGCTGCGGGGTCGCGGTTGGCCGACGCGAGCAGGATCAGGACCAGTGAACCTGCCGGGATCGTCGTCGGTCCCACAGGGACGTCATGCGGTGCGAAGCGCCAGGAGGCGAACTGGATAGGGGGATGAAGCCGAAGGGTTTCGTCGATCAGGGACGCGGCGCCCTCGGCCGAGCCGAGCAGGGGACGCAGCACGGCGTGGGTGCACATGAGCGTCGCGGCCGCGTGTCCTAGTCCGGTTGCCGTGGTGGAGATTCCGGCAGCGAAGAGGACCATGAGGGTGGAAGCCGCTTCGCGTCGGCTCAGGTCACCGCGGGCGACCGCCTTTTGCAGGCCGTTGATCACGGTCCGGGGATCGGTTGCTGGGTGGGCGGTCAAGTCGCGCACCAGGTCGACGAGGTCGCTGTAGGCGCGGCGCATGGGCGCGGTGGCAGGGTTTTCGCGGCTGGACAGTTGCCGGCTGAGGCGGCCGATCACGGGCATGGTGTCGTCGGGGACACCGATGATGCGTCCGATGACCAGTTCGGGGAGGGGCTGGGCATAGGTACTCATCAGATCGACCCGCTCCTGCGACGCCACCTTCTCTGAGAGCGTGGCTGCGATCTGCCTGACCTCTGCCTCGTGTCCGGCCGAGGCTTGTGCCGTGAAATAGGGAGCCACGGCGGAGCGGAGACGGGCGTGTTCGGCTCCGTCGCTGTTGAGCACATGACGGCCCTCAACGGCCAGGACGTCTTCGGCGTACCGCTGGCCGGCGAAGCCATGCCCAGGGTCCTGCAGACTGCGCATGTCTTTGACGAAGCGCGGGTCCGTCAGGGCCTTGCGGCCCTCCTGGTAGCGGGTGATGACCCAGACCCGCAGCCCTTCGGGCAGGTCGACCGGCACCACGGCGCCGTGCTTCCTCAGTGCGCGGAGGGCAGCTTCGGCTTGGGCATCCAGATCCGCGAGCTCAAGTCGTATGGACTCGGGGCCGCTCATAAGGTGCCCTCCTGCGCGTTGGCGGTGCGCCGGATGAGGGCGCACAGGTCGTCGCCGGTGCGGACATCGAAGAGTTCCTCTTCGTCAAGTTGGATGTTCCACTGCCTCTCACAGGTAACAACTGTCTGGACCAGGTGCAGGGAATCCATTCCCGGCAGAGCAGTCAGCCGCTGGGTCATGTCCACCTCAGTGGACGGGCGTTGCAGGACTTCTGCGAGGAGGGTGCGTACGCTTTCGCTGACCTGTTCCGCGGTTGGGGGCGGACCGGGGGTGGGGGGAGTGGGCATGGCTGATGGGCCTCCTGGCTCGGGGGTTTGCTGAACCGGTCTGCTAGCAAGGGGACCGTGTCAGCGCTCGGGAGAGTCTTCGGCTTGGGCAGGCGGGGCGAGCACTTCGCGTACGCGGGAGCGCTGCCATTTGCCGCTGGTGGTTTTCGGGAGGGTGCGCGGAGCGACCAGATACACGCGGACGGCGGACAGGCCCAGCTCCGTTGTTACCGTGCCCTCGATGGTGCGCAGGAGTTGTTCATGCTGCGCAGTGCCTGGTCGGGCGGTGGATTCGGCGACCAGGACTATGTGTTCTGTATCCGGGTCCGCAATGGCTACGACGCGCTGGCGGTATATGCCCGACAGGTCCCGCACAAGCTCTTCGACGTCGTCGGGGAAGTAGTTGCGCCCCTGGACCACGATCATGTCCTTGAGCCGGCCTGCCACAAAGAGTTCTCCGTGGTGAAAGAAGCCCAGGTCGCCTGTGTGTAGCCAGCCGTGCTTCAGGACTGTCTCTGTGGCCTCTGGTTGGTGCAGGTATCCAGGGGTCACGGGGATGCCCTGGATGCAGATCTCTCCCAGATGGCCCTGGCCGAGGCCGGTAATGCCATCCGGTGCGGTGATTCTGACCTTGATGTCGGTGATGGGAGTGCCGGCACCGACCAGGGCCAAGCCGCTGCCCGGGTGGTCCACGAAGGACACCTGCTGCCCCGGAATGAGCGTGTCCCGGTCCACGTACACACGCCGGGGCGTCGCGCCTGGCTGCGGCAGGCAGACCGCCAGTACCGCCTCCGCCAGGCCGTACGAGGGGTACATCGTTCCCGCGGAAACTCCCAGCGGACCGAATGCCGCCAGAAAGGCGTCCACAGTGCGCGCCTGCACCATTTCGCCGCCGTTGAACGCCACTCGCCACTGCGAGAGTCCATCGGATGCCGTGAGGGCAGGTGACACCCCATCCGAGAGGGCTGCGATCTTGTCGTAGGCGAAGTTGGGACTGGTGGTCACCGTTCCGCCGTGACGGGCAATGTGCTTGACGATTTCGGCTGGTTTGCGGATGAAGGCCATCGGGCTGAACAGATGGGCGTCGGCGTGCGCGTGCAGGGAGCAGAGCAGGGAAACGAGTCCCATGTCGTGGAACAGCGGTATCCACTGGACGAGCACATCTCGGGAGTTCCCCCTAATCCGCTCATTGATCGCGCTCACCCCGGCGAGAAGACCCCGGTGGGTATGCATCACGCCCCGGGGCCAGCTGGTACTTCCCGAGGTGAACTGCACCAACGCCAGGTCCTGTGGCCTGGGCGGCGCTCCGCCCGCAGTCGGTTGAACGGCCTTCGTACCCGTCCCCGCCGCGTCGGCCAGCTTGGCGGAAGCGTCCACAAGGCAAAGTTCCGGATGGGCCTTGGCGAGGTGCTCCCCGATCGCCCGCCCGGTACCGTGCACCACCAGATGCCGCATGCAAGCGGTATCCACCATGGGCGCCAGGTGACGTGCGGCGGCAGCCGGATCCAGGACTACCGGGGGCAGGGGCAGGATGCTCACTGCGGCGCCCGCGCAAGTAACTGAGAAGAAGGCGGGCAGGAACTCCGGCGTCGTGGGCATGAGCAGGCCCACGACGTCCCCGCGCCGTACCCCCTTTTCGAGCAGCTTCCGGGCGAGCCTCTCGGCCTGCAGCGGAAGAACTCTGTGCGGCAGCACCGTGTCCTGCTCCGGGAACACCACCTTGGCGGCACTGGTGTGAAGGGAGTCGAGCAGCGTGCTGAGAGTTGCCGAAGTGCCATCCCTGTTCATGACGTCGCCACGCCCTTCTGATGTAGTTCTGCGTCCGTGAGCGGGGATACCGCCTGCACTACCAGGCAGGTGGCCGTGAAGCCGCTTCCCACACTCACCAGAAGCGCGTATTGGCCCGCCTCCAGGGCATCCTCCCGCAGCAGGTGATCGAGATTGGCCGTCATGTCGCCGGCGAAAAGGTGACCGGTCCGCGCAGTGAGGCGCAGTTGCTCCGCCTTGAGCGCCTCAGGCAGCAGGCCGGTCATCAGAACGTCCAAGAGCCACGGCGCCAGACGTGGCAGCATCACTATTCGCAGCCGCGCATCATCGGTGTCCAACCCGGCATCAGCCAGCGCTCCCTGCAGGGCATCGCGGACGCAGCGGCGCAGGAGAAACGATCCGCTGCCAGCTTTGGCAGGTGCAGCCGACGCTGATAGCGGGGGGGCGAGCAGCGGATTGACCGTGGGAAAATCGGCCTCGTGGTCGCAGTGGCCACTCGATGCGATGGATCTCACCGCGAGGCGCCCCCGGGTTCGCGACAGCAGCAACGCCGTAGCTGCGTCGCCCATGAACGCGCCCTCCCCTTCGGCCCACCGCCCTGGCGCATCCGGCCCGAGCGCATCCCCTGTCAGTACGAGCGCTGCCCGGAGCGACGCTTCCGCCGTCATCTGCGCAGCTGCGATCTGCACCCCCATGGCACCGCCGTTCGACAGCTGACGTACGCCGATGGCCACAGCACGCCTCGCCCCGGCTTTGCGTGCGAGACGTGGGGCAAGTTTCCAGTCGGTGTCGGCGTCGAGTACCCACGCACAGACCACGAGCCCGACGTCCTGTGCCGCACGGGGACTCGCGAGGACATCATGGGCGGCAGCCAGCGCCATCGACTCCCTGCATTGCGCATGATCAGCAACGGAAACCTCTGTCACACCTGACAGTTCCTCGGCCTGTTCCAAGGGCAGGCCCCCCAGTCGGACGGCCTGGCGGACCGTCTGACGGCGAATGGGCAGAACGACGCTTGTAGCTTCGACGAACACCTCGTCGTGTATTCGCAAAGCGCGCTCCCTTCGCAGCGACTCGATACCCTCTGTGTGCCCACTGCCAGGCGCCTGCAAAGGGGCGTGCGAAATCACCAAAGCCAGTGCGAGGTACACCGGCGCTCGTCAAAGTGCGGGCCAGCGCCAAGCGGGCGCCCAATCATGCCGCTGAGTCGCTTGTAAGTGAGGGATGGTGTGAAAGTGGCTGGGCAGTGGACAGCAGTGAAATCATCTGCCGGATGATGGACGCACCGGAAAAGCCCAGCCGTGCAGGCGCTGTAGATGCCGTAATCGTGCGGTGACTGTCACCCCGGTGCTCGGCCAGCCGCTTTCGGGCGTCCGGGCCGCGCTCCTCCTATGCGCCGGAGCGCACGGCGTGTTCAACACCATCCGAGCGCCTCTGTGCTTCCAATTCCCGGATACATCTTCTCCGACTCAAAAGCCCGGGTCCAAAGGTTCTCCTCGAATCTATTCTCCACGTGACCTGGGCCTTCGTGCTCCTGTGTGGTCGCTCGGCCTTCCGTGCGGGGGCAGCCCAAGCCGCACAGGCCCGGTTGACGCTTCCGGATCCGAGCGTTCCTATGAAGGAGTCGCGCGCCGCTCGGCTCAGTTCCCGCAGCACGGCGCGTGCATACCGAGTGCTCGCGCAGGCGCTGCACCCTGCTTCTGCGTGCGTCCCTCTGAGAACACCGATCCCGGCAAGGAGAACCACGTGGGTAAACGCGACAACCCCATCGACCGGCTCGCCGATATGGTCGAGGGCTTCGACAAGACCCTGGTCCGAGGACTGCGCAACAAGAAGGGCAAGGGCTCTACCAAGCGCCAACGCCGAAACGAACGGCAGATCGCCGAACTGAGCACCCAGGTCACAGCACTGACCCACATAGTGGCCGCGCTCACCGGTAACGCCGGCCAGAAGAACCCTCTGCAAACGAGCGGCGAGTAGGTGGCCTGCCTCTTGCCCCGGCAGGCCGCGCCTGATGGCTGACGGACGCGGGCGCCGGGCGACCGGCATCGTCGTGCGGGCCGCCTCGCAAGAGGTCATGCACACCCTGCGGCTCGCACGGCAGCCTCCCGGCGCTGACGCCTTGGGACGCGCTCGCCGAGTGAGGCGAACGCTGGAAGAACTCGGCCCCTTCTACATCAAAGTCGGCCAGATCCTGGCCACGCGCCCAGACTTCGTTCCCGACCACGTTCGCAGCGAACTCGGCCTGCTCAACGACGACGCGACCGCACAACCCTTCAGCGCCTTCTCCCCCGTTCTGGAGCAGGAACTAGGGCCCGCCTGGCGCGAGCGATTCTCCTCGGTACGCACCGAGCGGCCTCTCGGATCCGCTTCGCTGGCCCAGGTCTACCGCGCAACCCTTGCCGACGGCACACCCTGCGTCATCAAGGTGCAGCGGCCCGGCGCCGACCGGGCCGTACTGGGCGACATGCGCGCTCTGCGCAAAGCAGTGAGCGTCGTCACACGCTTCACGCCGCACTTCAACGAAGTCATCGGTACCGACGCCATGATGGAGGTCCTGTTCGACGCCATGCGCGACGAGCTCGACTTCACCCGGGAAGCCTCCAACATGAAGGCTGCCCGCAAACTTGCCCAGGACTATCGGCGCATCAGCGTCCCCAAAGTGCTGCATGCCGCTCCCCGGGTGCTCGTGCAGAGCCTTGCCGACGGCGTCGCCATCAACCATGTCAAGGACGATGCGCTCACCGTCAAGCAGCGCAAGCAGATAGCCCGTCAGCTCATGGAGTTCATGTTCCGTTCCTACTTCGTCACCGGCCGCTTTCACGCCGACCCGCACCCCGGCAACATCCTCATCAGCCAGGACGGCACCGCCCATGTCATCGACTGGGGCATGGTGGGCCGCCTCGACCGCAGCACGCGGATGGCCATGCTGGGGGTTCTGATCGGCATGATGTGCAACGACGCAGAAGCCGTCGCCCGCCAGTGGATCCACATGGGAGCCGCCACCCCGTGGAGCAACATCACCGGCTTCGTCCAAGATCTCTCCCGCAAGGTGCCTCTATGGTCCAACGCCACCCTCGATGAGCTCCACTACGGCGTGGCCCTCATGTCTGTGCTGCAGTACTCCAGTAAACGGGGCATCCAGGTCTCCCCCAGTGTCTCCGTCATTGGCAAATCCCTGGCCAACATCGAAGGCTCCGTGCGCTGCTTGTACCCCCAGCTGAAACTCATCAAGAGCCTCAGCAGCACCCTCAACGGCATCATGCACGACCTGCTGCGGGAGGAAGTCGCACCCGAGCGGCTTGCCCAGCATCTCTTGGACCTCCTCGTCTTCACCAACAAAAGCGCCGGCCACCTGGAAGCACTCCTCCGAGACCTTGCATCTCGCCAGTTCACCGTGCAGGCACGCACCAACCTCGGGGACCCAATCACCGCAGGCCGCTCACACCGCTGACGGGGCGCGGTGCAACGATGCTCGTGACGATGACGCAGCCCGCTGAGGCAGCCGAACGGACGGGTTCTTGATCGGGAGGAGCTGAGTTGCGTCCCCACGGGGGGGGCTGATCATGCCCAGACTTCCGTGCAACCGGCGGTTGTTCTACCACTCGAGCCATGAGGCGGTGGCGTACTGGACGTCCGAGACTGTTCTCCAGGGCCCGTCGTGAAAGACCTTGGTGCGTATGCACTCAGCCTTGTAGAGGCCGTTGATCGTCTCCGCGAGCGCGTTGTCATACGCGCCCCCGACGCTGCCGATCGAGGGGCGGATGCCCTCGATGCTCAGGTGCTCGGTGAAGCGCACACCGCGTTGGCGGTGAAGGCAAGTCGGCGGACCGCGTTCTCGCCCAGTGCGTCGGTCACAGTTCGGGCCGCGGCCACATTGGTCGGGCCTGCTGGGGCACACCAGGCCCGCAAGGTTCGTGCCCCGATCTTCAGCCCTGTCTGTCTCAGAGCGGTGAGGATCGACTCGACGGCATACCCGGTGGCCCGCATCTGATCGGCGAACGCCACGATCAGCGGTTTCGGGGGTCGAGCTCCCCGGCGAAGAGAATCGTCGCGGACTTCAGTACCTCGTTGACCTCGCGCAGGCGCTTGTTCTCCGCCCGAAGCCGACGCAGATACTCCCCGCACGGACTCCCGGGAGACGCCGAGGGATTCGGTGGCCTGGATGTGCAGTGCACGCTCGGAGGAGAACTCCACTCGATGCTCGGTCACCAGCCTCACGGCCTGGCTGCGAAGGGCTGTGTCAATCTTCTTGGGCACGAGACCCATCCTCTCTAATGGCTCACAACGGAGCGGCAGAGACGTTGGATCCGCCACCCAAATCCGGCTACCGTGCTCTCCGCGTGAGCGGAGGCGCGCCACCAGATGAGCGAGTTGGTCCTGTTGCCGCAGCCGCACTCCAGGCAGTCACGCATGTCGCCTGACCTCCGCTCGCGCGGAGAGGACATCGCGCCGAGGTCGGAAACCTTGTCGATCTTCGACTCACCGCCGCTCAAGCGGAGGTGAACCGACGGGGCTGGGCGGGGTGGCCTTGGTCCAGACGTGCTCTCTGCGCGATCGGAGGTGAACCGGCGACGAGCACCCACCACCGCCCCCGGACACACAAAAGACCGGCAACGCCAGGCCGAAGCCCAGACGCCCCCGAGGGGACGCTCGCGAAACGCTGTCGGTCACACCCAGCCACCAAGGCCAGACCACCATGGTAGCCAACCCACCCGCCGACGGAGCTCGCCGGAATCTCCGCCGCCACGAGCCGCGCGGTTGTCTCCAAGGGCAGGTGGCAGGCCCCCGACGACACTGAAGGGCCGGCGAACCGCTGGACCAGCAGGACCGTCACCGCCGCCCTCCAGGGTCGCCGCAGGTACCGACGAGGATGAGGGCAGGACTACGGCTTGTAAGTCGCCCGGAGCTGCACACCCAGCCGTTCCTGAAGGGCCTGTGAACCGGAACCTTCGTGCGGTCGGGTACCGGAGACGGCCTTCAGGCCGACGGCTGACCATGGTGGTGCAGTACCGCGCTCCTGCGGCAGAGATGCGGGGGCGGTCCGTCAGGGGTGCAGCCGTTTCACCATCACCGCGTACACCGGCGAGTCGGCGAAAGGCTGCTGCTCGCCCACCCTTTCGTATTCCCATGTTTCATAGAGGGCTTGTACTTTCGGATGAGCGACGTCGACCAGGAGCACGGCAAGGTCCTCACTTCGCTCCTCCAGCAACGCCTCGTGGAGGCGTTCGGAGATGCCTTGTTTCCGCCACTGCGGGCGCACCATGACCTCGGAGACGGCAAAGGTGCCTGTGTAGCCGGCGTTTGGCTCGAACTTGGTTGAGCGCCACCACTCCCGGCCCGCTTGAAGCGGCGCGCCGTAGGCGAATCCGGTCGCTTCGTCGCCGTCGAAGGCGACGACACAGGTGAAGCCTTCCATGGTGGACCAGTGGTCGACGAACCAGGGAAAACGCTGGTGGAACTCGTCGTTCATGGCATCGGCGTAGGAGTCGGCGTGTACGTCGATGAGCATCTGCTTGAAGTCTGGCGGGAGGCCTTCACGGCCGCCGTACTGCTGCAGGTCGATCACCCTGTTCACGCTCGACTCCATTCATCTCGCGTACGGTCTGCCCAGTCGCGGGCGTACATCGTTGACGGTGCCAGCCGGAGCAGGTCTCGGTGGAAATCTCCGATCAGGGTCCGCATTCGTCCGGGCATCGGGGCGCCGTCCATGATCGCAAAGACGTTGGATACGGTCTCTGTGGCCTGTTCAGGGTCTCCCTGTCGGAGTTGCGCGGTGGCGAGCTGGCACGTGGCCAGAGCGCGGTTGCGCTTGAACTCGGCTGGGATCTTGGCCAGGGCACGATGTGCCATGGCTTCGGCGTTGGCGGACTCGCCGTTTCGATTAAGGATGATGGCCGCGAGGTGATTCAGTTCAGCCTGCCCGTAGAAGGCGGTCCATCGGGGGCGGGGTTCGTTGCCGGCCTTCTGCAGGGTGTCCTGGGCGGCGCCCAGAGCTTGTTGGGCCGCACGTGGGTCCCCCAGGTAGGCATGGGCCAGGGCGAGGCGGACCCGGCCCATGGAACTGAACAGCGGGTCCTTTCGGGCGGCCGGGGAGGCGCTGGCCGCTTGGGCGGCAGCCAGCTGCTCTGGCCAGTTCTTGCGCTGGTAGGCCAGCATGGCCATGTTGATCCAGACCCGCATGCCCGTGGCGGGGTCCTGAGACAGGCCGGCGAAGGTCGCTGACTCGTTCAGATGCCTCTGAGCTGTGTCCAGGTCCCGCAGGTCAATGCACGCCCAGGCCGCGATGGTGGTGTATTCGGCCGCGAGCGCATACAGGCTGCGGCGCACACGCTCGCTCGCGTTGCGCTGCTGCAGCTCAAGGACTTCGGCTCGTCCGTCAAGGGCTTCGGCCGCAAGGGTTGCGTGGCCGCCCTGACGGTCGTCGGCTTCTACGAGCTGATCGATTCCTGCTGCGGCACGAGTCACGTCGGTCATGCCCACCGCGCGCCGCTGTTTGGCGAGGGGGATGGCAGCCGCTGCCGTTCCAGTTGTGGAAGCGATGAAATCGCGACGCCGCACGGGGTCCTCCGGGGGATGCTGCATGGAGCTGGGTGCACTGAGCCCTAATTCAGCCACTGGGCAGCCGAACACACGCTCAAGTGCAGCGCAAGTGCGGCCGATTGGCCGTCTACTTGACCCGTTGAGCAGGTTGCGCACCGTCCGCGATGAGACGTCCCCTGACCGGCCGGTGATCTCCTGAAGCGCCCTGTTGAGCCTTGCAGCCAACTCCTCCTGGGTGAGTCCGAGTTGAGTCATGCGGCTCTGGAGGGCGAGATTGGCTCCCATGTACTGAAAATAGTGCCCTCATCACCCTGACGCCAGATTCTTGGCAATGGCGACGCAAAGTCTTCCGGTTGGTCGGAGCACACAAACTTGGAACCTTCCTGTCGTTGCCTGGCTGCAACTCGTTGACTGGACATCAGCGGCCGGCCCGGGTTCGGTGCGGCGGTTTCGAGGAGAGTCGGCCCTGCCCCCTGTCAGGGCCGGTGCCCCACGCCGGAGGGAATGATCTCGTGACCATGATCATTGAAAGGCCGGGCCTGCAGAGCCCATCCAATCTGCAGCCGACGGCCGACGCGGCTCCGATCGTGGCCGAGTGGTCGGGCAAGCTGCCCACACCCAGCGTTAACGCGGACGTGGCAGCAGCTCAGAGTGCACGTGTGCGCTGCAACCTCTGGCTCACCATCCTCCGGTGGCCCGGCCCCATCGACCATGCCGCGGCCGTCGCGCATGAGCTGGTGCACAACGCCGTGCTCCACGGCTCAACCGAGCAGCACCAGGACGTCACACTCGGGTTCGCGCTTACACAGCACAGTGCTCTGCTCATCGAGGTCACGGACGAACGTCCTCTGTTCCCGGGCTTCGATGCCACAGGCGGCGGCTTGGCTCGGGTACGACAGCGCGGCGCCGCACTCTCCTGGTTTCCCACCCCCATCGGGAAGACCGTCCAAGCGCGATTCATGGCTCCCACGGTGCAGTCACGACACAGGTCGCGGACACGAACACCGGTGGCTCACGGCGCCTCGCTGCCGGCCTGCAATGGGTGGCGCCACCAGCGCTCACCCCCCGAGGTCGTAGAGATGATCGTCGACGACGTCGAGAGCGTGCTCGGCCCCGGTAGCCCCGTTGCGGGTTTCTCCTCCTGGTCCGGCAATGAACGACCCGACACGAGGGCTCAGCAGCCGCTCGCACTCACGGTCGCGGACCTCCGCCTGCGGCTCGACTTCCTCATCTTCGAGGCAGCGTCCTGGGACCCCCAGCCCGCAGCCGAGGAGATCGAGCGGGCCGAGAGCCTCGCGGACACAGACCTCCCGGCCGATGTCGATGAAGCCCATGGACTGCTCAACCTGATGGCTCTTGCCGCCATGGACCTACCCGAGCGGCTTGCCCCATCCCCCCGGACTGCCGTGCTCTGTCGTCGCCTTCCCCCGTAGGCACTTCAGGGCACGGCTCCCCCAACCAACGGAGAGAAACGACAGATGTGCGCCCACACACCTCAGTGCCCGCCAGCCACGGACCCCGACGGGGAGGCCGCCGCGGTCGTCACAAGGGCTGACGCTCAGGGCTGGGCGCTGCTCTGCAACGGTCTGCTCGTTTTCGAGGACACCGGAGCGCTCCTGCCGAACGGCAGCATCCTCGCACCCCACCGTCCCACATAGCCGAGAGACGACCTGACCCGTGCGTTCGACCACCCAGCCGGCCGTCATTCCCTACATCACTCAGCGGAAAGGCGAAGTCGCGGCCCCTGACAATCTGATCTTGAAGCCCGCCAGAAACAGCCGGGGCCGGGCCCGCTCTCGCCTGTTCTACGAGGACGAGGAACCCATGGACCGCGGTCCGCGGTCAGCTCTCTGGAGCCGGGTGTCGTTCAACCCCTACGACGCGAAAAAGTTCCCCACCGGGGAACCCGAGTGGAAGCTCATGCACCCCTTCCGCCAGCGGATCACGATGGAAAGGATGCGCTGCCAGGTCTGCACGAACCCCGCGCGCACCCCCTCGGGCACCATCTTTCTGGCCGGCGCGCGCGACTACCCGGACACGACACCACCGCTGCTCACGAACCAGCCCCCTGTGTGCGCGAAGCACGTCCGCACCGCTACCGCGCTGTGCGACCACCTCCAGGAGGACCCCGTCGTGTTCCTGGCGACGAGCGCCCCCCTGTACGGAGTCCTAGGGACCCTCTACGGCGTGGTCGACGGCGAGGTACAGGTTGTGGCGCAGCCCCAGGAGCCGCTCCCCCTCGCCCACCCGAACCTGCCCACCCTTCTCGCCTCTCAGCTCGTCCGCCGCCTCGCGACCTTCCATGTCCTCACCGTGCCGGAGTTGACCCGGGCGCTGGCCAAGCTGAGTACCTAAACCGCTGTCTGGCAGCCAAACGGATCCGGTCCGCCCGCCAGACTGCACAGACGCCCGGCGCGGGAGCAGCCTGACTCGCTCACCCGCGGCCTGGAAGAACCCCGCGCCGGACTCTTCAGCCCCAGGCCTCGGCTCACGTGCGATCCCCGGCAAGACCGTCACGTGAGCCGCGGCCTGGCCCAGACCACCGTTCGATGCCCCCGGTTGCGCCCTCGAGCGGCTTCGTCATTGTTCGGCAACGCTCGCGCAAGGCTCGTCCCAACCAGGGAGGCGCACAGCCCCATGCCCGCCACACACCGTCATCTTCTGGCATCCGTCCGCGCACTGGCGGGTCGCTCCCTGGCCACCTACGCGGCTGTCCTTCAACAGCACGCACCGACTCTCGGCCACGGCGGAATGGCCTGGCAACGAGCCAAGATTCACCGATGGGAACGTGGAGTGGAGCCCGAACTGGCGGCACAGATCGTCATGGCGGACTTCCACGGGGTTCCGCAGGCTGAGGTACTGGCGCGAGGATGGCCGGATTGGCTGTTACTCGCTCTGCCCGGACCTGACGTTCAGGCACCCTTCACACCGGAGGCCACACTGCTCGCCCTCGACGACCTGGCCGCCGATCCGACCCTCGCCATGAACGCCGGCGCCCCGCTGCTTCCCCCGGAAGTCCTCAGCGATCTCACCACCCGATGGACCACCCACGTCCAGCAGAGCATCGAGAAGGGCTTCACCGGCGCCTACATCGGCGTAGAGGTTGCAGACGCCTTACACGCTCGCCTGGCTGCTCTGTGGCACCTCGATGACTCCATGGGCGGGGCGCCTTGCACCACCACCGCCCGGGCCGATCTGCGCATGGTGACGCGTCTCCTGCGACATGCCCGTCGCTCCCCTCAGCTCACCACCGATCTCCACTACCTCGCTTCCGAGTACGCCCGGTTCATCGGGTGGGCCGAGTTCGACGCTGGGAATCGAGCGAAAGCGCAACGCGGCTGGCACGCGGCGCTACGAGCCTCAGCGGAAGTCCACGACCCTGCCCACAGCGCCTACCTCTTGTCCAACCTCGCGCTGACCGCCATCTACGAAAATGACGCCGGCCGAGCGATCAGCCTGCTCACAACCGCCCGGGACATCGCCGGCACGCGGACCACACCGCTCGTCGCCGCGATGGTCGACACCTGGAGAGTCCGCGCAGCCGCGGCCGAAGGCGACGCGAAGAGCGCCGCACGCCTCCTTCTGCAAGCCGAATCAGAGTTCGAGCGCGTGCGGCACAGCGATGAGGATCCTCCGTGGGCTTACTGGATGTGCCGGCCCAGCCATATGGCCGAGACGGGGCGGGCCTTCCTGGATCTGAACGACGCCGTGACAGCCGAAGCGCTGCTCACCGAAGGTCTGCAAGCGTTGCCCGCGGAGGCCGTTCGCGACCGAGTTCTGTACCTCACGTGGATCACGACCGCGCAGGCACGTCAGCATGCCCTTGACGCCGCCGTCGCCACCGCCAGTACCGCCCTTGACCTCACGCCCCTTGTCGAGTCGGCGCGCTGTGCTGACGTGCTCAACGAGATGGCCGCGGAGTTGGCACCACACCGGTCCGTTCCCCAGGTGGCCGATGTGCTGGACCGCCTGCACGCCTAGCCGACCGCCCGCCCGAACCACGTAGCCCCGGCGCCGTCTGCATCGCGCCGGGGCTCTGCACTGCCCTGTTTCACCAGGTCAGAGGCGACAGAAGCAAGAGGCTACAGCTGTGCCCTTCCTCCGCCGCTCGCACCGGTGTTCCATGGTTTCAGGCCGGAAGGCACCGCGGGCCAGAGGCCAGCACAACACCAATCCCTCACAAGGAAAGGGGTGCGTGATGGACCCCGTTGACGACCTGATCGTAAACGGCCAGTACGTCACTCCGGGTGTGAGTGACCTGCGAACCGTCACCGAGAGCACGCTGGGAACCGCCGGCCTCGACCAGCCAGACGACACCCAGTACTTCGAGGACTGAGCCCTCGTTATGTTCTTCGCGGTCCTGCAAGAGGGCCGCTGGCTTCCGGGCTCGGCATGACTGTGTCCCCCTGTCGAAGGCATGACCTGGGGGGTGGTGTCACCGAGCCCGGGGGTGTTCGTCGGAGACGCTGATCAGAGGTCCGGCCACCGTCCGGTCCGGCGCAATGCCGGACAGTTCGCGGGCGGCAGGTCTGCATAACGTGGATGCGCGAGCACGACACCCGAGCCGAGGCCGGCACCGTCAACACTCCGGAAAGGGACCGATGTTCGAGATCGGAGACGTAGGCGTGTTCCTTGGCCTGGACGTCGGCAAGTCCGCTCACCACGGCCATGGGCTGACACCGGCGGGCAAGAAGGTTCTCGACAAGCAGCTGCCCAACAGCGAGCCGAAACTGCGGGCCGTCTTCGACAAACTGACCGCGAAGTTCGGCACTGTCCTGGTCATCGTGGACCAGCCCGCCTCCATCGGCGCCCTGCCCCTGACCGTCGCCCGCGACGCAGGCTGCCGCGTCGCCTACCTGCCCGGCCTGGCCATGCGCCGGATCGCCGACCTTTATCCCGGCGAGGCCAAGACTGACGCCAAGGACGCGGCCGTCATCGCCGATGCCGCGCGGACCATGCCGCACACCCTGCGCTCCCTGGAACTGACCGACGAGCTCACCGCCGAGCTCACCGTCTTGACCAGCTTCGACCAGGACCTGGCCGCCGAAGCCACCCGCACCAGCAACCGGATACGCGGCCTGCTCACCCAATTCCACCCCTCCCTGGAACGCGTCCTGGGACCGCGCCTGGACCACAAGGCCGTCACCTGGCTCCTGGAGCGTTACGGCTCCCCATCCGCCCTGCGCAAGACCGGCCGCCGCAGGCTCGTGGAACTGATCCGCCCCAAAGCTCCGCGCATGGCCGCCCGACTGATCGACGAGGTCTTCGACGCCCTCGACGAGCAAACCGTCGTCGTCCCAGGCACGGGCACCCTGGACATCGTCGCCCCCTCCCTGGCCGCCTCCCTGACCGCCGTGCACACCCAGCGCAGAGCCATGGAAGTCCAGATCAACACCCTGCTGGAGGCCCACCCTCTTTCCCAGGTCCTGACCTCGATGCCCGGCGTCGGCGTCAGGACCGCCGCAGTCCTGCTGACCACCGTCGGCGACGGCACCAGCTTCCCCACCGCCGCCCACCTCGCCTCCTACGCCGGACTCGCACCGACGACAAAGTCGTCGGGCACCTCGATCCACGGCGAACACGCACCCCGAGGCGGCAACCGGCAGCTCAAACGGGCGATGTTCCTGTCCGCCTTCGCCTGCATGAACGCCGATCCGGCCTCCCGCGCCTACTACGACAAGCAACGCGCCCGCGGAAAGACCCATACCCAAGCCCTCCTCCGCCTTGCCCGCCAGCGCATCAGCGTCCTGTTCGCCATGCTCCGCGACGGCACCTTCTACGAGCCCGGACGCCGAAGGACGTCGAGCTCGCTGCATAACCCCAGCAACCCCGAACCACCCCAAACACGACAGGGGTGCCTTGACGAAAGACATAGAGGCCCCCCGCAGAAGCCCCGCCAGGACTCGCCCGACGGGGCTTTAACTTTGCTACTGCTAACCAGCGCGACGGTTGCAGAATCGAGCGAAGAAGTTACGCCTCGCTTCCCGCTGATCAGTCTTCATCGAGAAGACCAATGGCTTCCGGAAGCCCCAGAATTACCCTCCTGCGCTCCGGGTTCTCTTCCAGTTCGGCGCACTCAAGAACCAGGGAAGTAACTTCCCGACGCCCCTCTTCCGAGAGATCACGAAACAGGGCGGCAGCAGGTTCGAGAATGTCCGTCGCGATATCCGGATCAATATCTTCATCATCCGTCAAGTCGATCGAGACGACGAGGCTTACGAATGCGTGAACCAGGACCTTGTTGACATCCATTAGGGCACGACCCTCACTCGAATGTTGGTGATCAGGAGGCCGCCGAGGACTTTTCGAGCCCGCGCGGCCTCAGCCGCAGTGGGGACTTCCCACCGACCGCTGTAACCGTTCTGCTCAAGTGCCAGAGATTGATTCATGGCTTGTCGGTATGTCTTGTTGAAGGTTGTGACGCTCACCTTTCGGTCGATCATCACGCCATTGGTCGCATCAAACCCATCGAATTTGATCTGAGACAGCCGATTCCCGCCAGCCTTGTAGTACTGCAACGCCGGGGCCACGCCAGCCCTGGAACCCGCCGCCCCAGCATCATAAGCCCGTGCTGCGGCACTCATATTCGCGTTCTCGTTGACCCAACCGACGCTGCCATCGCAGTTGTGAACGAGAATCGGCGTAGCCCCCGCCAGCACATAGTACGTGTGCATGTCGTCGACGGTTAGATTGTACGTGCGCGCCTGCTGGTTGTAACTCCGGTTGCCTGTGACTGTCGCCGTCCCACTCGAGCCGGTAAGCAGTGTCATGCCAGGCTTCAGTTGGTCCGCTGCGATCCAGCGGTTTGCAGACGGGGACCAGAAGGGGTGCTCGTGCGTAGCAGTGAGCTTACTGGCGCCGGAGTTCGAAGTTATCGAGAGCTCGTTGAAGTGTTTGTCGTCGTCCGTGACTATGAGGGCGGTGACCCGACGGGCTCCCGTTTTCCCTGTCTCGGGGTCCGCGGCCTGGACCTCGTCTCCCGGTTTCACGTCCTCGATGGTCTTTGTTGTGCCGTCAGCCATCAGGACTTCGGTTCCCGCGAGGAAGCATTTCCCGCAGCTGCCGCGGCCGAGGACCTTGGCCATGATGAGTTGGAATCCTACGTTCCCACAGATGGGGCATGTGTCAGGAATCGGGATTTTGTCGACATGCTTCCAGCCGTCGTAAAATCTCCTGAATTCCTCGCAGCCGCCACCGACGGCACTGAAGGAGCACTGCTCGCGCAGGAAGAACTCCGTATTGAGTTCAATGCTCATGCCAGGTTGGTAATACTGCCACCTCGTCACCATCCCGAGGAGGTTCGTCAGATCCCTTTTCTTACCGACGTAACGCTGAATATCTTTGAGCGGTGGAAAGCTCGACTCTCCGTCACCAAGGTTAGTGGTCGGCAGGTGCGAATTGTCGATGCCGTCATCTGGGTTAGTGTTGATCGGGAAACCCGGGTCAGGCTTTCCGCCGCTCTTACCTCCGTCGTCCGGCTCGCATCGCCCGTTTCCGGGGTCCATGCACAGTCCGCTGGGGTCGGAGTAGGTGACCGGGTTGTTGTTGGAGTAGGTGTAGCCGTGCATCTGCTGGGCGTCGGCTACGTCCATGACCGGGTCGACGCTGATGAAGCGGCCGGTAGCTGGGTCGTACTCGCGGGCGCCCAGGTGAGTGAGGCCGGTATCGGTATCTCGGGTTCCGCCCACGAACCCCTTGTCGCCGGCCCAGGTCGTCGGCTCGCCGCCACGGGGCGCTCCGAAGATGGTGCTCTGGCGCCGGGTGACTGTCTGATTGCTGTCGGCGGTGACCTGGGTGGTGCTGGTTTGGTTGTGGTCGCTGATCAGGAAGGTGATCTTGCCGCCGGTGCGTATGGCTGCCGTTTCATCGGCGGCGGTGTAGTAGCGGGTGCCGGTGACCTTGCCGGCCTTGTCCAGGTGGAGTTCGTTGCCCTTGGGCAGGTAGAGCGTGGTTCCGGTGGAGTCTCGGCGGATGAGGCGCTGTCCTGCTGTGTCGTAGAGGTAGCTGGTGGTGTCGGTTACCTCGGTGACGGATGCGAGGTGGCCCTCAGCGTCCCACTTGAGGTTCTGGGTGGCGTCGTTGCCGATCTTCCGGGTTTCGGTGTTGCCCGCGGCGTCGTAGGTGTAGGTCTCGGTGCGGGCAGCGGATCCGCTCTGCGTGATGCCGGGCAGATTGTGCGTTCCGGTTTCCGGCGCGGCATAGGTGCGGACGGTGTCGGTTGCAGGTCCTGCGGCGGCGGTGTGCTGGGTTTCGGTCTTTCGATTGCCTACGGCGTCGTAGGAGTACGAGGTCCAGTACGGGTCGGGTCCTCCGACCGTAGTGGCGGTTGCGGGCGCGGCACAGTTGTCGGTTGCGGTCCAGGCTTCGGTGATGCGGCGCAGGGCGTCGAGTGCGAAGCACTGGGTGTCGTTGAGGGCGGTGGCGTCCTGGCCGGTTGCGGTCTGGATGCGTTTGATGTTGCCGGCGGGGTCGTAGGTGTAGCGGACGTCGTCGATGCGCTGGGGGGTGACTTCGCGGTCGGTGAACGCGCGTGTCAGCGCGCCGGTGTGCTGGTCGTATTCGTTGGTCTTCCAAAGGTGTTCGGCGAATGCTCCGAACTGCTGCTCCGCAGGGCGTCCGTAGTGGTCGTACTTGACTGATGCCAGGAGTGTGTCGTCTCCGGCGGAGACTGACATGGGCAGGCTGGATCCGTAGGCGTAAGCGTTGACGACGTCCTCTTCCGGGAGGCCGCCGGCGGCTGGTTGTGCCGTCTCCATGAGCTGCCCGGTGTGGGGGTTGTAGACGTCGGTCCAGGCGTAGGTTCCTGCCAAGGCGCCTTCGGCTGCCGGGATCGTGACGGTGGTGCCTACAGGTGCGTAGGTAGCGTTGTAATTGATGATGGTGCTGGTGTAAGCGTCGGCCCCGTTGTAGCGGGTGGTCTTGTAGAGCTGACCGAGGCCCTTGGTGGCCTTGTCGTACTCCCAGGAGGCGCGCTTCGTGGTGCCCTGCATCAGGGCGGTGAGGCGTCCCAGCTCGTCGAAGTCGGTGTGCAGCGTGATCTTCTTGCCGTCGGTGACGTCCGTGGCGCGGCCGCCCTTGTCGTAGGCGGTTGTGGTCTCGCCTGCGTCGGGGTCGTCCACGTAGTCCTGGCGGCCCGCTGCGTCGTAGCCGTAGACCCATTTGGCGCCTGAGGGGTCGGTGACTTGTTCGAGGCGGCCTTGCTTGTTGTAGGTGTACTTCGTCGACTGGGATGCGGTGCGGTCAGCGTTGGTGTACTGCTTCAGTTCCGCGGTCCGGCCCAGGGCGTCGGCTACCGTCGTGGTGGCGGTTCCTCCGGACGGGGGCACGACGGTGGTGGTGTCTCCGGTGTATGTGGTGGTGGTGCGCTTCGTTTCATCACCGAACTTTTTCGCGATGACGGCGGTGACGCGTCCGGCTCCGTCGAAGAGGGTTTCGGTGGCGGAGGGGTAGTTGAGCTCCTGGCCTGTGACGGGCACCGGCTCGGCGGCTCCGGTGGCGTAGTAGACGCCCGAGTTGTGCCAGGCCTGTCCGCGGCTGTCGTAGGAGGTCTCGGTGATCAGGCGCCCGGCGTCGTCCGGGGAGGGTGCTTGGGTTTCGATCTCCCGCATGAGCCCGTCGTAGAAGGTGTACGAAGGCTGGTAGGCACCGTTGTGGTTGAGTGCGGTGGTGGTGACGAGGACGGGACCGTCGTTACGGATCTGGTAGGCGAAGGTCTGGCTGGGGCTGGCCGGGTAGGTCACTGCGGAGCGGGTGGGCTGCCACACCTTGGTCACCCGGCCCAGGGGGTCGTAGGTCGCAGAGGTGACACGGGCATTGGCGTCAGTCACCTTGAGCGGCTGTCCGCGCAGAGGATCGAGCTCGGTAGTGATGGTGTGGCCGAGCGGGTTGACGACCCGCTTTACGGTCGGTGCCTGTCCTGTGGCGGGGGTGTAACTCGTCTTCGTCGTCTTGCCGTAGACGTCGGTGAGGGAGAGTGGCCGGCCGTAGGCGTCGAAGTCGGCCACGGGCGTCGATCCCACGGTTTCGTAGCCGGTGCCCGCCCCGTTGATGGTTTCGACCTTGGTGGCGTTCCCCTTGGTGGGTGCGGCGGTCAGCGACGTGGCTCCGTCGTAGTAGGTCCGCTGATCACTGATCACGCCGTCGGCGCCTGGGTCAGCGGCCCCGCACAGGGTGGCGACGGTCCTCTTCTGTGTGACGAGGCTGAGCAGATTGGTCGCGGTGTTGGCCGCGTACGTCGTGGTGGAGCACTTCTCGTCGTTCGTCTTGGCCGTGTCACCCGTTTCTGACTCCGTGGTGACTTGCCCGTTTTTGTTGAAGGTCCGCGTGATTGAGGTCTTGTATTCCCCTGTGGCGGTCTTGGTGCGTGTCTCGTCCTTCTCGGTGCCGCTGAGGTATGCCTGCAGGTCGGGCAGGCCTGTGCGGGGCCGGCTGGCCGTCACTGCGGAGCGCCAGGGTGTGTAGGAGATGGCTGAGACGAGTTTGCTGGTGTCGTCGCCGTTGTAGGTGATGGTTTCGCGGGCTCTGCCGGCGAACTGTTCCCGGTCGGTGACCGCTACTCCGGTGGAGTCTTTGACGGCTGCCCCGTCGACTCCGCGGAAGTAGCGTGTCTCGGTCAGGGTCGGGCCCTCTTCGGTTCCGCCCTTGCGTGTCTGCACGCGGCTGTAGCCTCGCGCGACGGAGTAGGTGCGGTCCTTTTCCTTGGTGAATTCGTCGGTGCTCTTCGTCCAGGCGGCACCGTCGAGGTAGGTGTACTGGGTGGTTGTGTCGGGGGTTTCGGTGACGTTGTCACCCTCGAGAACCTTGGTCACCACGTAGGAGTTGAACCAGTCCTCCTTCGCGGTGTCCCCTTCGAAGGCCCACTTGACCGGGTAGCAGCGTGTCTTGTTGGTCTCGTCCGAGGGGGGCAGGGTGCTCGCGGTGCAGCCGGGCTGGGAGTACTCGGCGCCGACTGTGCCGCCGGTCTCGTTGGTAACCTGGTACATGCGCAGGCGGATGAAGGGTGCGAGGCCGTCGCCGGTCTTGTCCACGCGGTTTGCCATCTGGACGCCGGCGAAGGTGATCGGGGGCAGGGCGGTGTTGCCTCCTGCTTTTCCGGTGTGCTGGATGGACTCGAGCCACATCGGGGTGGAGATGCCGTCGCCTGATGCGGGGAAGCCCTGCTTGAGCGTCCAGGTGTCGACCGGTGCGTAGGAGCCGCCGTTGAGGAGGCTGGTGCTGATGCTGGTGAGCCTCTTGCGGGACCAGAAGCTGGGCGAGTACTGGTCCTTGCAGTCGGTCGCGTCTTCCTTGCAGTACAGGTCGAAGGGGACATCGGGCCAGTTGGCGGCGTTCGCTGCGTTGAACGTCCCGCAAGTGGTCAGGCAGCGCTCGGCCACCCCGAAGTCGACGCGGGCCATGGCCTTGGCCGTGTAGACGCTTTCGTCTCGCAGTCCGTACTCGATGTGGTCGAGGTACCCGGCCCGCTGGTAGGGGGTAGCGGTTGCGGTTCCGGTGGTGGTGGAGACGTTGCGGCCGTAGTTGTTGTTCTCGGTCTTCCAGTAGTAGGCCATCGCGTTGCCATGGGGGTCGACTACGTAGTCGAGCTGCCAGCGCCAGGCTTGCTGGCACCAGGCGGAGGCGAAGGACGCGTTGTAGCAGGGTTCCCCTGTTTGGTTGCCGAAGACCGGCATGCTGAGGGTGGCGTTGGTGAGGGGGTCGTCTGCCTCGGTGCCGTGGTCGCTCCAGCCCTTGAGCTTGTTGAGCCCGAAGAAGTACTGGGTTCCGTCGGTGGCGGTGATCTTCCAGTGTTCGCCTACGCCGTCGACGCCGGCTGTTCCCTTGTCGCCGTTGTCTGCTCCGGTGAGTTTTTCGACCTTTTCGCCGTTGTCCTGCTCAGGGTGCCAGCCTTTGGCAGCGTCGTAGATCAGTTCGGTGGTCTTGCCGCCGAGGGACAGGACAGCGTTGTTGTTGTACCAGCACTGGTCGCCGACCTTGGTAGCGCTGCCCTGGTCCTTGTCGTCGTTGCACGACTTGTAGCGCCGTTCGATGTAGCCGGGCTCCATCGACCAGCCGTCGCCGAGCCACCCCGCTTGGTTGTTCGAGGCTGCTGTCCGCCCGTCGACGCTCTGGGAGGAGTAGCTCAGCTCGACTTTGGGCACCAGGTCGCCCGGCACCGCGGGCATTCCGAGGTTCGTGGACCAGTTGAAGGATCCGGTCGAGTTGCCGGCGTTCCAGGCGCCCGACGGCTGCAGGGGGGTCGCCTTGAAGGTGCCGGAGGTTCCTTCGGCGCCGGCGACGGCCGCCAGGACCACGGGGGTGGCAGCCGTCGCTGTGGCTGTTGCGGTGAGCGTCTTGCGTTCCGTGTCGTTCGAGGATTTCAGCGGCTGAGCGTTGCGGCACTCGCTCTTGTCCGGTGTCGTCAGCGAGCAGTTGGGCAGCTGGACCAGCCGCAGTCGGGCTGCCCAGTCTCCGCCGTAGGCGTCTTTGAAGGTGTCGTAGTCGACCGTGACCTTGACGGACTGATTGGGTGCCGTCGTCTTGTCTGGCGTTACGGAGAGCAGCAGGCCGTCGACACCCGCCTGGTCTGCCTTCGACCGGCTTGCCACGGTCACCCTGAGTTTGGAGGGTGCGCTGGTCTCGCCAAGACGTTCTGTTCTCTTGGCAGGCGCGAGGGAGACGGGAAGCCGGCCTGCGGGCGCAGATTTCGCCTTGGCGGGATCCAGTACGACGTCAGCGCTGGCCGCGGTGGGCCAGACGACGTCGGGTGAGCGCCATGGGGAGCGCTCGGCGTCGTTCTTGCGCTTGTTGGACCCGAATTTGACGGGTTCCACTGGCACGGCTTTGGGTTGCTTTATTGCTGCGCGGGCGTTCGTTGGGATCGCGTCAGGGTCTGCCGCGTTCGCGGCTGCGGGCAGCAGCCCCAACAAGAGTGCAGCGGACAATGGCGCAGCCATCAATGACCTGCCGAACCAACGCATGACCCACCCCTTGCCCACCCCGTGAATGACCGTCGGAAACTAACAGAGCCTTCACGAAAAAGTCACTGCCTCCCTCTTGCACCAACGAGCAAAGCGGAACAGGGAGGGGCATAGGGGGGCAAGTTCGGTGCGGCTGACCCGCGTTGACAGCGACCCGGTATGGGGCTTTTCTGGCAACAGGTGCCCTTATTGATTAATTGCATTAATGACCGCCCCTTTAGTTGCCTAGGTGAGCATTTCTATCGGCTCTTGACCCGACAGAAGGCGGCTATATGGTCTGGGGCGAAAATCCTTTACTCCTGGGGGGAGCAAAATGAGTCGATTTACGAGACGGGATGGGCGAAGGCCCAGACCCCTCTTTCAAGCCATATTTTTGGCTTTGGTGACAGCCTTCGGGGCGGTCGGCGTGGTGGTGCCGACGGGGTCCGCGTCTGCCGCACCGCCTCGGTCTGCCGCGGCAGATACGCCGCTGGACGACGGCTCGGTGAGCGAGGAGGACAAAGCGCTTCAGGCGGCGAAGTCCACTGGGAAGCCAGCGGAGTTGGAGTCTGCACGCACCGAGACGTCTGACACCTGGGCGCTGCCTGACGGCTCCTTCTCCGTGAAGCGCTACGGCTCGGCCGTGCGGCTGCTGCGGAACGGTGCTTGGGTGGCGACGGATCCCAGCCTGGTGTTCGCGGCGGACGGCTCGGTCGTCCCGAAA
This sequence comes from Streptomyces sp. NPDC006516, assembly GCF_040611875.1. Classification (NCBI taxonomy): domain Bacteria; kingdom Bacillati; phylum Actinomycetota; class Actinomycetes; order Kitasatosporales; family Streptomycetaceae; genus Streptomyces; species Streptomyces sp. NPDC006516. Next base: position 282,705 of record NZ_JBEXPD010000006.1, on the reverse strand, counting down.
GCTTCCACGGTGAGCGTCACGTTTTCAGGGGGTGGGTCAGGCCCGCTGCTGTCCGGGGTGAAGGACGGCCGCACCCTGACGCTGTCCTGGCCCACTGCGTTGCCCAAGCCCGCTCTCGCTGGGAACGTGGCTACTTACAGTGAGGTGCTGCCCGGCGTCGATCTGCAGCTCAAGGCAGAGGTGGAAGGGTTCTCCCAGCTGTTCGTGGTCAAGACTCCCGCAGCGGCCGCCAACCCCGCTCTGAGCAAGCTGACCTACCAGATGAAGACGGTCGGGCTGACTGTCTCCAAGGACGCCGAGACCGGAAGCCTGGCTGCCGTCGACCCGGCCGGCCAGACCGTTTTCACGAGCCCCACTCCCCTGATGTGGGACTCGACTACGGCGTCGTCAGCGCCTTCCGCCAGGTCCTCGCTCAGCTCGCAGGAGAGCCCTCTTCCCTCTGAGCTGTTCGAGCCGCCCCCGGGGTCGACCGACGCGCAGATGGAGACCACCGTCGGGTCCGACACCATTGAGATCAAGCCTGACCAGGCGCTCCTGCAGGCGGCCGACACCACCTACCCCGTCTTCATCGACCCCTCGTGGGCGTGGGGCAAGAAGGAGAACTGGACCCGGATCTACAAGGAGTACCCCACCTCCTCCTTCTGGAACGCGAACGAAGTGGCACGCGTCGGGTACGAAGCTCAGACCTGCTGCCAGAACCGGGTCTCACGGTCCTTCTTCCAGGTCGACACGGACAACATCAAGGGCGCCCTGGTCAAGTCCTCGACGTTCCGGATCAAGAACGTCTGGTCCTGGTCGTGCCAGGCCCGGGAGGTCGAGCTGTGGCATACCACGCCCATCTCGAAGAAGACGACATGGGCCAACCGTCCCGATGAGATCGGGACCGCCCCGCTGAAGACGGTGAACGACTCCAAGGGGTGGAGCAACGACTGCGGCGCCGGCAGCCTCGAGTTCGACATCACCTCCAAGGTGCGCGAGGCGGCCGCCGGCAAGTGGTCGAGCCTCACGCTGGGCCTGTACGCCGCGGACGAGGAAGACACGTTCGGTTGGAAGAAGTTCGACCCCAAGACCGCCGTCCTGGAGACCACGTACAACAACCCGCCCAAGACCCCCTACGGCCTGGGCACGAACCCGAAGTCGTCCTGCTCTTCGGGCGGTCTCATCGGCAACACCAGGGTGAGTGTCCACGCCACCGTGGACGACCCGGACGCAGGCAACCTCACCGCTCAGTTCCAGGTCTTCTCCACCAGCAGTACGACCGCCGTGGTCGACCAGTCGCTTTCGGCGCTCAAGAAGCGCGTCGTGACGCTGCCGGTAGCCGATGGGAAGCTTCCGACCGGTTCCTACACCTGGCGAGTACGGGCGAAGGACGCCGACGGCGCCACCTCGGCGTGGAGCGCCACCTGCAAGTTCTCCGTGGACCGCACGCGCCCCGGACTGCCTCCCACGATCACTTCGAAGGACGGCATCTTCCCTCCGGGTGACAGCGGCTGGCCGGCAGTGACCGGCAAGGCCCGCCAGACAGGCTGGTTCACCCTCGGCGCCAACGGCGTGGCGGACGTCGACCACTACGTGTGGTGGACGGACTCCGAACCGCAGATCAGCGAGGCCGACCCCGGCGTCCCGGTCCCCGTGCTCCCGCCCGGGTACGGCCCGCACTTCGTCTACGCGTACAGCGTCGACAAGGCCGGCAACAGGTCCGACACCGCAAGCTACGTCTTCTACGCCACCCGTTCCGCGGAGCGTGACGCGCCGGGCGATCTGAACGGCGACGGGAACAAGGACCTCTGGAGCATCGACTCCAACGGCACCCTGCTCACCTACTCCGGGCAGCAGAACGGCACCTTCGCCTCAGCGGCCAACGGCGGTCAGGCCTTTAGCGACGCGCAGGTGACCTACCGCACCGACTGGGGCCAGGACGGCTACACTGACCTGGTCGCCCTCGAGTACGACACCGTGGCCAAGCGGAAGAACCTGTGGACCTACACCAACAACGGGCTCGGCATCGCCACCACGGACTACGAGGAGGGCAAGCAGGCGCTGACCGTCAAGTGCCCCGTGATCGACGAGGACTACGGCTGCGTCGGCGAACCGGGGTGGACGGGTAACGACCACTGGAGCGACGCGGACCAGATCGTGGCCCCGGGCGACATCAACTCCGACGGGAAGCCAGACCTGCTGGTCAAGCAGGGCAAGCTGCTGTGGGCCTACTACGGCAGTTACACCAAGCGGCTGAGCACACCGGTTCTCGTGGGAGCCAGCGACTGGGACAAGTACACCGTCATCGCTCCCGGCGACCTCAACGGTGACAGCGTCGCTGACCTGTGGCTCCGCGACAATGCATCAGGAGACATGTACCGGGCGCTGGGCCGCAAGGGGGAGACCGGAACTCTCGACCCCACCACCTGGGGCAACGCTGCCAGCCGCGTGAAGATCGGTGTGGGCTACCCTGCCTCCCTCTACCCGACCGTCGACTCCGTGGGCGACGTCACCGGCGACGGCCTGGCTGACCTCTGGGGCCGCAAACCCGACAACACCATGATCGGCTGGCCGGGCAAAACCCCCGGCGCGGACAACATGTCCTTCGCCTCCTACTTCTCCATCGACGGCGCTGTAGGCGGCACACGCATCCCCGCCGGCACCACCCTCGCCAGCGGACAGTCCTACACTTCCCGATCCGCCACCCTCACCATGCAGGCAGACGGCGACCTCGCCATCACCTCCAAGGCCGGCAGCGTCCTGTGGTCGACCAAGACCGCAGGAAATGTCGGAGCCAAAGCCGTCATGCAGGCCAGCGGCAACCTTGTGGTCATCGGAGCAGACGGCAGCACCGTTCTGTGGGACTCCAAGACCACTGGCGCCGAGGGATACGCGGTCCTCCAGGACCGTGGCAGCCTCGTCATCCACAACGTCAGAGGCCAGTCGCTGTGGAGCAGCGGCACAGCTCAACGGCATGACTACAACGGCGACGGCCGAAGCGACATGGCCGACTGGTACGACCATGCAGACGAGTCGGACACGATCCATACTTTCCTGACGAACTCAGACGGGACGTTCAAAAACCCGCTCACCGGGTGGAACGTGCCAACAGGGTGGACGGCAAGCAAGATGAAGCGCACGACAGGCGATTTCAACGGCGACGGAATCGGTGACGTGGCCGCTGTCTACGGCTATTCCGACGGGCAGGTCGCCCTGTGGACGTGGCTGGGAACCACAACCGGTAAGTTCTCCGCGCCCTCCAAGTCGTGGCAGGTAGCGGCCGGCAACTGGAGCTTTGCGCGGATGACGGTCAGCAGCGGAGACTTCAACGGCGACGGACGGGACGATGTCGCCGCTTGGTACGACTACGCCGACGGCCGGGACACGCTGTGGACCTTCACCGCGAATGTCCGGGGAGGCTTCAACGCTCCGTTCGAGTCCATGACCCGTCCCACCGGCGGCTGGGAAGCCCCCAGGGACAAGCCCGTGACCGGAGACTTCAACGGTGACGGCCGGGACGACATGGCCGTCTTCCATGGCTACACCGATGGCAGCAACAAGATCTGGACATTCCTCGCCACGCCCACAGGAGGCTTCAGCAACCCTGTCGGTTCGTGGAGCAGTACCACGTGGGGCAGTTGGGACCGGACATCTGTGCACGCCGGCGACTTCGACGGGGACGGCCGGGACGACATCGCCGCATGGTACGACTACGCCGACGGACACGACAGCATCTACATCTTCCCGAGCAGCGCGACAGGCACGTTCAGCTCCGTGGCCGAGGCGTGGACCACGCCTGCGGACAGTATGTGGCGAGACCACATGTCGATCGTCGTCGGTGACTACAACGGTGACGGTCTCGACGACCTCGGGGCTCTGTACGGATACGACGACGGCAACATCAAGGCCTGGACCTGGCCGACGACCGCTGGCCGTAAGTTCGCCAAGCCGGTGAGCAGTTGGGGGGCCGCCTCCGGCTACAGCTACCCACGCTCCTACGTGGTGGAGCGGTACGGCAGCTGACCTCGTGGTGGTGACGGGCCTCGTGACACAGGCCCGTCACCACCCCCAGAGCAGGTCGCCCCCGACGCGGCAGCGCTGCCTGTGGCTGAAACGTGGCGTGTGTCTCACCGCACATCTCTGTGCCTGTTCATCATGGCCATTACATACATATGATGAACAGCTGCTGACACAAGAGGCGCACAGGTATCTATGTGCCCTCCAGTCGCACCTTGAATCGACGCGAGAGGCGTGAAGCCTGGCGTCCAGGCTTCGGAGTATCCCTGTGTCGAAGGTGACTCGTCGGACAGCGCTCGGCGCTATCAGCCTCGGAGCCGTCGGCTTCGCCGGCTACCAGCTGCGCGGACAAGCCGACCCCCTCCCCTCTCGCCCGCCCGCCCGCACCGGCAACAACCCTGTCGTGCGGGAGAACGGCGCAGCCGGTTCGGACCAGTGGCCTGTGGGCCGCGACGGCACGAAGGGTGTTACCGACGCCCTCGCCCAGATCCAGGGTTTCGCCTCGACGACGTCAGTCAGCCACGGCGAATCCATCGATTTTCACATTTCGTCCCATACCGCCCAAATGTGCTCCATAGAGGTCTATCGCATCGGTCACTACGGGAGCCTGGGCGCCCGGCACCTACTGACCAGCAAGTCGGTGAGCGTGACGCCGCAGGCAAAGCCGGACCCGATGCCGGAGACCGGCCTCATCGCGTGCGACTGGCCCGTCTCCTGGTCCCTGGAGATACCGAAGACGTGGGTGTCGGGGATATTCCTTGCCGTCTTCACCTCACAGGACGGCTACCGCAGCTACACACCCTTCGTCGTGCGCGATATTCGCCGCAGCTCCGACATCCTGATGATCGTCCCTTTCACCACATACCAGGCGTACAACATGTGGCCGCTCGACGGACGCACCGGGAAAAACCTGTACAAGGGGTACACCGCCGACGGAGAGATGGGCGGAAACCCGGAACGCGCCTACAAGGTCTCCTTCGACCGGCCCTACATGCAAAGCGGCTTCCCCCGCTGGTTCGACATGGACGCCAGCGCCGCCCGGTGGGCCGAGAGCGCCGGCTACGACATCACCTACGCCAGCAGTATCGATCTCCACGAGGGCAGGATCGATCCCTCCCAGTACACCGCGATCATCTTCTCCGGACACGACGAGTACTGGTCCAAAGAGATGCGGGACTGCGCAGAAGACGCCGTGGCTGTCGGGACACACCTGGCGTTCCTCGCCTCGAACAACATCTACTTCCACATACGGGTCGAAGCAGCGGCCAACGGCGCGGCAGGACGCGTGGTGACCTGCTACAAGGAAGCTCCCGATCCGGAGCCTGGTGAAGCCGGACCCACCGTGCGCTGGCGCAACCTCGGCAAGAAGCATCGCAAGGCCGAGCAAGGGCTGATGGGGGTCCAGTACAACGGCATCCTCAAAGAGCCCGCACCCCTCATAGTCCGCGAAAGCAAGCACTGGTTCTGGGCCGGAACCGGACTGCGCGACGGCGACAAAATCCCGGATCTGATCGCAGTCGAGGCAGACGGCTTCAACCCCTCCATGCCCTCCCCTGCCGACAGCCAGCAGACCCTGCTCTCGGCATCCCCCTACATCGACAGCTGGGGACGAGGACGCACCCTACAAAACACCAGCCTCTGCGAAGACTCCCAAGGCACCCTCGTCTTCGTCGCAGGCACCTTCCACTGGCCACTCGCACTCAACGACCCCAAGCACCTCTCACCCCATGTCCAGCGCGCCACCAGCAACCTCATCGATCGCATGCTGACCCCCCGCCAAAAGAAGTAGAGCAGCCGACCACCACAGGCTCCCGCGCGCATGCAGCCGGAAGGACGCCAGTTGCGGCTGCACGCCGACCGAATTGCCAACCTGGTGGAGCACCATTTCTACCTGACACGGCACAGCAGGTCAGATAGAGACCGCCCCTGCCACGACCGCGGCGCCCCTCAACCCGAGCACCTGGTCCGGTGGGAAAGCGCCGGACCACCGGGGCGGGGTGTTCCCGTTTGAAGGTGTTGCGCCACCATGCTGCAAGCTGTTTTCAATGGTCGAGGTGAATTCGTTTTCCTCGCCTTGGCTGCGGTGACCATCGCCGCCCTCGTCGGTTATTTCGCCGCGAAGAGGTTCCTGAATCGTCCGTGGGCATACGCGGGACTCGCTGCCGTCGTGGCAGCGGAGCTGAGCGTCACCGTATTTTTCCCGTCACCTGGGCACGTGTCCGGCCAGTGCGTTGTCAACCGAAACCTCGGGGAACCTTTCGCGACAGAGCAGGGGCTGCTCAATGTGGCAATGTTCCTGCCTATCGGATTTCTTGGAATTGTTGCTGTTCGACGCGTTATCCCGGTCTTTCTAGGTGGGGCGCTGCTGTCAGTGGTGACCGAGCTCAGCCAGGCGCTCGCCCCATGGGTGGGACGGAGCTGCGACAGCAGCGACGTGCTGACGAATGCCATCGGTGCGGGACTCGGGGCACTTGCCGGCTGGACTGTCCTCCGTGCTGTCCGAGGCGAGCTTCACCCCCTACGCTCTGCGATGAAACCGGCCGCCGTCACCTTCGTGACAGCGTTTGTCGTATGCGCGGTGGTGTGGAAAGCCTGGATCACTCCATTGGCCGTGGACTCCACGAGCCTACAGATCGCGGGGGGCGACGAGAGATCTCAGGCGCAGCAGGTCCTCGCTGCCGCCTTCGACGACCACTTCGATATCGCGAACGTGCAGCTCCAGCCCGGGCAAAACGGTGCCTCCGACCTGCTGTTGATCACTTTGGAGACGGGGTTCGCCGAGTTGAGCTGGCCGGACAAAGAGCAGCTCACAGCCAGTCTGGAAAGCTCAAGCGAGCCCGGACCCGGCAGCTTTGCCGTGGCAGGAGCCGGAGCTGCCCCCGAAACCGCCGACGACGCGCTCCGTATCGCCACGAAGTATGCGAAGGAGCGCTTTCCGTGGGGCCTCAAAGACTCGCACGTAAAGTCCTTTCCAGTCGGCGATGACGCGGAGTTCGGCTGGATGGTCAGCTGGCGGAGCCGTGTCGACGGGGTGCTCATGCCGATGCGTCTGGATGTGCAGATCAACCGAGCCGGCCGTCTATCAGCACTGCTGACCCGGCATACGGAGGACGCCGTTTCTCTACCGCCGCGCCGAGTGAGCGAGAAGCAGGCCGCGGCCACCGCGTCCGAGTTCGCGGGTGGGGCAAAGACGGACCCGGGTAACTTGCTGGCCATCCAACGAGGAGGGGAGTGGCGGGCGCAATGGGCCATTCCCGTCTCAGCCGGCAGTGACCTCTACCCGGTCTATGTCGACGCCGAAACAGGAAAAGTAGATGAAAGGGCCTCCCCCACTCAAGGCCTGCCCACCACACCCAACTGACCCCCTCAGCGGTCAAGCCGTGCGATCGGGCCCCCTCCGAAGGAGGCTGGGGGCCCTATGCCGGAGCCGCTAGGGAACCATTGCTCAGAAGCCACCCACGCCCCGTTGTGCTGTGATTGCGGCTCTATATCCCTGGTAGGCGGGCAAGCTCCCACAGCCGCACCGCCTGGGCGCCGTTGGCAATCGCGAGCAGGCGGCCGTCGGAAGAGAACGCCACCGAGCACACGGCGCCGGAGTGACCGACGAGAGGTTGGCCTGCGAGCTGGCGGCTGGCCGGGTCCCACAGCCGGATTGTTTTGTCGTTGCTCGCGCTGGCCAGCAGCTCGCCGTCGGGAGAGAACACCACCGAGCGCACGGCACCCGTGTGCCCGGCCAAGAGCCGGTCCACGCGCGAGCCGGTCGATGTGTCCCACAGCCAGATTCTCCTGGCGTCGTCAGCGCTGGCGAGCAGGCTGGCGGTGGGAGAGAACGCCACCGCTGAGACGCCGCCAGGCATGCCCGTTAGGGGTCGGCCGATGGCCTGGCCGGACTCGGTGTCCCACAGGCGCACCTGCATGTCGTCTCCGCCGCTCGCGAGCAGGCGGCCGTCGGAAGAGAACGCCACCGAGCGCACGGCGCCGAAGTGGCCGTCCGTGGTTTGTAGCAACGTATAGCCCTCCGCCGCAGGCTCCTTGAGGGCTGCAGGGGGGCGACGTCGTGGAACGGGGGCGCCCGGAACCGTCTGGGGCCGGACTATCGGAACAGCCGATGGCGGTGCGACGGTTTCAGCTTGCAGCTCTTTCGTACCCGCCAGGACGTGGCGGCCGAGGCTGGGGTGCATCCCTCCTACCTCTCCCGGATCATCGTGGGCAAGCGGCGTCCGTCCTGGGCGACGGCCTACCGCCTCACCGTGGTGTGCGATGGGGACGTCTCCGCCATCCGGTCCCTGTGGGAAACGGCCGCCTACTCCGACAGCACCCAGAAGGCCGACCCCGCCAGCGTGACGGCCCAGCGACCCTCCACGCTCCAGGACCTGCTGCGCGGCCTGTTCCTCGCCGCGGGACAGCCCACGGAGTGGGCCATCGCCAGACAAGGCGGCGGTGAAGTGGAGGACATCTAGGCCATCCTCGAGGGTCGCGTCGTCAGCTGGGAGCCGTGAGCAAGTTCTCCACCGCGCTCGGTCCTCGATCCCAGCCCCCGTACCCCCTGTGGGCGCTCGCGCAGAGCAGCGAGCCCCGTCCCCCCGACAGTGACCTGCCGGCAGCCGCGGACGGGAAGAGCTGATGACCTTCTACGTCAGTCCCGTCATCGGGGTGCTGTTCGTGCTCAGCGTGCTGATCGGCGTCTTGGTCTACCGCACTGCCTCCCCGGCACCACCGACAGCGTCCGGGCGGCGCACCGGTGATCTGGCCGCGGCCATCACCGCAACCGCGGCGGCCTTCGCCGTGCTGTGCATCGCCTTCACCACGCCGCAGGGAGCCGCACAGCATCAGCCACCCCCCGCACAGCAAACACCCACCACACCCTGACCGCGCCCTGTGCCGACCGACCTGTGGGCACACGCATTGCCCGCAGGCCGCGTACGCCCTGGGAGACATTCTCAACCGGGGCGCTCACGTCTCGGCGCTACGTGCTCGTCCGCAGACCGAACCGGGCATCAGCGGTACCTGGCCCCCTCCAGTGGCTGGTCGTTCCGGTCGACGGCTCAGAGCTGTTGACGGTTACAGAGCCTGTCCGGCCACTGCTGCTGGACAGGCCGACCCGTTCTCCGATCTGCCTGACCGAGGGGCCCTCGCCGTGATCCGCGATCCAGTTTCTGATCACCCGCAGTTTGCCGACCACAAGAGCATCCGTGTCGTCTGTGACCGGCAATGATGCGCGGTGGGGCGTCCGGAACGTACTGGGTCGAGGTCGGCACCAGCGAAGGTCATAGGATCGGCGGATGAGTGATGGGGTGGTTGCCGAACTGAAGGACGCCGAGTACCGCCGCGTCTGGGATCGCTTCTACGAGGAGTTCCGCTTCCGTGCGAGCGTGTATCCGGCCCACTGGCCAGCCATCGTGGAGCCTGCGGACTCAGCCACCTGGAGCTTGAGGTCCCTCCCCGATGAGCCGAGCTATGAGCGTCTCGACCGTCTGGTCGAGGTCGTCAAGCAAGGGTTGGCCTCGTCCGTCGGGCCGCATGGCCGGTTGTTCGCCCTGGACTGGCAGCATCCCTCGTACCAGTTCTCGCCGCAGGACGCTGGTGGCCCCGAACAGCCGGATTGGCCACTGAGCCCTTATCCCAACGGCGACTACTTCATCTTCCTGTCCGAGGACTTCCGCGTCGGAAGCTTCGGACACCCCTGGGAGGAGTCGCTGTGCCTCTTCGGGCAGCAACTGCTGGACGTCGTTTCATCCGATGTTGAGCAGATCCTCGGTGCACCGGTCCGCCGTTCAGGACGACGTCTCTCCTCTCCGTAGAGAGAATCCCTCGGTCTCAAGGGTTGAGGGCCTCGAGGTCGGCGATCCGCCTCTCGGAGAAGCGGAGGTTGGACCGAGCCCTTCGAGTCGTTCTCGAAGTCGGCGATGCTCCTGGGTGAGCTGATGAAACCGGTGCTTCAGTGCGGTGTTCTGGGTGACGAGTCGTTGGACAGATTCGCCTGGGACCATCTGGTCGAAGTCACGCTGGTGTTGCACATGCATGGGCTGCACAGCGGGCAGGAACTCTTCGCGGTGCAGTCGCACCGATTCCCGTCCAGGTGGATCCCGTGGCGCACCAGACTGGTCGCATGACACAGGGGCCGAGGGTGTACGGCAGCGAGCATGACGACCCGGGGCCCGGGCCACAGCCAGGCCGCGACTACCGCGAACTGTCCGGTGGGCCCTGGACGGGCAGCTGATCGAGGTGACCGGCTGAACGGAAGAGCAGATCACCACCGGCACGTACTTGATCACCCCTCACCACGCATACGGGCCGGGCGGCCGGCTGACCAGTTGTGGTCTCCAGGCGGTCCAGGCGTGCGTAGAGGGCACGGACAAGCCGAGCGCGGTTCTGGGCGCAGCCGACGGCGCCCTCGATCGTGGTGGACAGTCGGCCTTCTGCCTCTCGCAGGACGACGTCGGCGAGCGCTTTGGGTCCCCTGTCCTTGGGCAGCTGGTCGGCGCGGCGGCGAACGTCCGCGGCGACGGCGCGGGCGTGGCCGGTGAGCTGGAGGGCCATCTGCTCCAGGTCGCGGGTGGTGAGCATGTCCTCGCCCGTCCATGTCGAGGACGGCCGTGACGAGGCACGCATACGGTCCGCGGTCGAGCGGGAGCTCGGCTTCGATCAGGCCGTCGGGGTCGTGCAGGACCGTGTGGGTGCTGGTGTGCATGGCGGGCCTCGATGCCGGGAGCGTCGCGTGCGGGTGGCCGGCGGTCACCGCTGGGGGTCCTCGCCGCCGTCTGCTCCGTCGTCCTGGTCCTCGCTGTGCTGACCGAGGAACCGGGTGCGGATGTCAGCGTCTGAGGGCGCAGCCGCGCCCTTCTGAATGCGGGTGGGCACGCCGGGCATGCTGCCGACCACCCTTCTGTTCAGCTCGCCGCCCTCCTGGCCGGGGCGGCCTCGGCCGTCACCGAGCTCCACGCAGGCAACAACTCCCCCGCTGCGTCGCCGCTCTGGCCCGCCGTTGTCTCCTTCTCAGACACGTCCTCCCTGTTGCCCTACGACGCTTCGGCTGCTCAGTTGCGCGCAATGGACGAGCGGCTCACATGCCGCTGACTGCCGGGTCCGGAAGGTCTGTCAGGCGGGCGAGGATGACACGGCAGGTGTGCTCGACCTCAAGGTCGAATGCGATGGCGCCTGACCACATCTGGTCGCCGCGATGAGGTTGCTCAAGTGCGGCCTGGATCTGGGGCAGGGCGGGACGTGCGGCCCTACCCATGCGGTCGAGACAGGCGACGATGTCGCGTGCGGTGGAGTCGTTGTGCTTCCAGGCGGCCAGCAGCGCCGGCACGACGATGCCGGCCTCGCTCGTGCCGCCTATGTCCCACAGGGCGGATGCGACGTGGACGAGGGTCCACGAGTCGTTCAGTACGGCCGAGCCGTTCTGCTCGTTGCGCGCGTTCTGCTCGACCCGCTCGCTCAGGATCTGCCGCAGCCGGGGCAGGACGGCTGCGGCGCCAGGGCCGATGCGGCCGGCGAGGTCGATCGCATGAAGGTTCCGGTGGTCGTCGAGGAGGCGCTCCAGCAGCGGCATGACGCTGTCGGGGCGGCGTTCGAGTTCCCAGACGGCGCCCGCCGCAGCAGTGCGGAGGGAGACATCGTCTGCGTCGGTGAGGGGGCGGACGACGTCCAGGGCGGATGCGGCGCGGGGACCGAACGACGCGAGCGCCTTCAGGACAGGCTCCGCGGTACGCCATTGCTTGTGCCGGACGGCGGCTTGGACCGCTTCGGTAAGGGCGGGTACGGCCGCCGGATCACCGAGCTTGGCCAGGACGGAGGCGAGCGTCTCAGGGCTGACATCGGGCCACTCCCCGGAGTGGCCGACGTCGGCGAGACGCCGGATCAGCCGGGGCGTGAGTTCCACGGCGCACTGGGGCAGATGGCCCACCGCGCCCAGGGCGCGCCAGGCATCGGTGTCGGTGTCCAGCGCGGTCAGCAGGCTGGGCAGGGCTCGCGCGTCCTTGAGCCCGGCCAGCGCCACGACGGCCGTCTGGTGGGCTCGGCGCACGGTGCGGTGCGGGCTCGCCCACGCATCCGGCCGGTGGGTGGTGACGTAGGCGGCGAGGGCTTCGCGGGCCGGTTCGGCAAGGGTGGCCAGGGAGCCGAACGCCTCGGCCGCGGCCTCGGCGGTGTAGGCGTCGTCCGGGAGCAGGCAGTTGCCGATGAGCCGCACCAGGCCGGTGTGATCGCCCCGCCAGGAGATGATCACACTGCGTGCCATGGCGATGGCGTCGTAACGGGTCCCCGGGTCCGGGCTGCACAGCTGCGCAGTGAGCAGAGCCGTCCGGTCCTCGACACGTACTCCCAGGGCCGTGTGGAGAGCCGTCAGCAAAGGGGTGGTGGCGGCATGGATGCGCCCATGCCGTTCGAGATCGGCGAAGGCGGCCGCCACGTACCCAGGGACGTCCGGGTCCGGGTCCGGTTCGGCCTCGCACGCACACGGACGGGACGGATCCTGGTGCCCCTGCTCGTCCTCCTCGGGCCGGGGCGCGGGGGTGACCTGGCGAAGCAGTTCGATCGCGGTCGGCACCGTCTGCTCATCGATGGAATCAGGAGCGCAGCGGGCCCGGTGGACGAGCGCCGCCAGACGGGTGTCCGGATCGGTGATGTCGTTGTCGGCCAGCGCATCCAGCCACGCCCGCGCCGGCGCAGCCGCCGCGGGCAGACGGATCGCCAGGTCGGCCATCGTCCGCACCACCAGGCCTCGCTCAGCAGTCCCGCTCTCTGCCACGAGACGGTCCCGCAGGAGCCTTGCCGCCCGTCCCGCGTCGTCCAGGAAGAGCCCGAGACCCTCGATCGACGCCCGGCGCACCCGCGGGTCGGGGTCACCGGCGTAGGCGACGAAGGCGTCGGCGTGCTTGCGCATCAGGTTCGCGGTGTCCGGGTAGATCGTGGACTCTTCACCGTCCTCGCCGCAGATGACGGCGTACATCTCTTCGGCGTCGACCGCTTCCCGCCCGATACTGAGCAGCAGCGCGACGACGTGCCCGCGGTCAGGAGTCGCGGGGTCGTCCGCCATCGCGAACAGGATCGGCACACTGGCCACCGTGCTGGAATACACGCTCCCTTGATGGAGTGCCGCGCTGTAGAAGTTGCCGAACGCTTCCTCGCGTACGTGGGGGTCGGGCGACACCATGCCGCGCAGCCACCCCGGCACGTCGTCGGCCGCCCCGTAGGCGTGCCCAAGGGACGCCCAGTCGGTCCTGTCCAAGTCGTTGATCATGACCGGCACTATGCACGGCAGCACTGACACCCGGGACAGAACCGACCCTGACAACGTCCTGCGGCAGGGACGGTCTGACTCAGGCCCGCGTGACGACGCTTGAGCAGGTGGAAGCGCTGATCCTTAAGGTCTGCACCGTCGGAACGAGGAGGGCCCCGAGGTATTCGGGGCCCTCCTCGTTCCTTCCCTGCCAGCGGCACCCGCTACGCCTTCCGTGCGGACGTCCAGCCTTGGCAGCGGAGGCTTTCGAAACCGTCCAGGAGGAGGTCGAGGGCGAATTCGAACTCGAACTGGTCATCGCAGCCGCCACCGACCAGGGAGCTCCCGTCGTGTGCGGCCGTCGAGGCCAGCTCCGCGATGTGCGGGTAGCGCGCCGCCAGCTCGGGGCTCGGCGGGCCGGAGGGGCCCGGGGTGTCGAACAGTTCCTGGCTGAAGCCGAGCAGGCGGCTGCCCATCGCGTGCATGACGTGGTGCGTAAGGTCGGCGGAGAGGCCGCCGTCCCGGAAGCTCCCGGCCATGGAGTCCAGATACGCCAGCACGGCCGGGGTGGGGCCGGTCCGCGACTCGATGACCCGGGCCGCCCAGGGGTGGCGCAGCAGGACCCGTCGGGCCGAGAGGATCCGCCCGCGGACCGCACTCTGCCAGTCGGGGCCCGTAGCTGGCGGGTCGATCTCGCCGACCACTGTGTCGACCATGCCGTCGAGCAGCTCCTCCTTGTTGGCCACGTGCTTGTAGAGGGCCATCGGTACGACGTCCAGCTCCTGCGCGAGCCTGCGCATGCTGAGCGCGTCGATGCCGGTGGCGTCGGCGAGCGCGATGGCGGCGCGCAGGACGCGGTCCTTGTTCAGGGGGGTCCGGTGCGTGTGTGTGGCTTTCTGTCGGGTCATTCCGGTCGGCCCCTTCCCTTCTCGACGACGCCCTCTCCTTGACGAGTGTACGCCGTACACCTATGCTTCCGCCAGGCTTCCGCCAGGTGTACGGCGTACACCACTACCGAGCGAGAGGTACCGAGAAGATGAGTCCGGATCGAAGAACCGCAGTGGCCACCGGGTCGCTGTTCCTGCTGACCGAGGCCGCCGCGATAGCCGGGGCCGTTCTGTACCGCCCCCTGCTCGGAGCGGCGGACGGCCGGCTCGCGCAAGGTGCCGACATGCGGGCGCTGCTCGGGGTGCTCTGCGAGGTGGTGCTGGTGGTGGCGGTGGCCGGTACCGGGGCGGCACTGTTCCCCGTCCTGCGGCGCCACGGCGAGGGGCTCGCGCTCGGGTACGCCTTCGGGCGGCTGCTGGAGGCGGCCGTCATCACCCTCGGGATCGTCGCCGTCCTGGCGCTCGTCACCCTGCGGCGGGACACGGAGGCGGCGGCAGGGGCGGACGTCGCGCTGGTGGCCGTGCACGGCTGGACGTTCCTGCTCGGACCCAACATCGCCCTCGGCCTGAACAGCGCCCTGCTTGCCTACCTTGCCTACCGCACACGGCTCGTGCCGCGCTTCATCGCCGTGCTCGGCCTGGTTGGCGGGCCGCTGATCTGCACCTCGGCCGTCGCCGTGATGTTCGGGGCCTACCCGCAGCTCTCCCTGGCGGGGGCGGCCGCCGCACTCCCGGTGTTCGCGTGGGAGCTGGCGCTGGCCGGGTGGCTGATCGCCAAGGGGTTCGGGCCCGGCTCAGGCGCCGCGTCCCGGGCAGACGGAGAGGTGGCTGATCCGGCAGGTGTCCGTCTGTGAGGTCGGCCCGAGCTTGACGACAGAGCCGTCCGGGGACGCGCCAGCCCTGCCCGGGCAGGGGAACGTCATGATCTGCGAGAAACAACGACCAACACGCGCTCGAACGGCGTCAGCGGCCGCCGACGGTGGTCAGCACCGGAGGCATGACGAACAAGCTGGATGAGGAGCACCAACTCGGACGCGAAAGCACCGCATCCGCTCCTCACCACTTCCGGCAGGCGCTTGCCGCAGGCGCCTGCCCTTCCGCGCCCCATCCTTGCCTGGAGTGCGCGTCCCGCAAGGGTCAGGTGGCAGTCCAGTCGCACAGTTGCCGGGCGATCCGGGCGACGCCGAGGGCTCCGCAGGCCGCGTCGCCTACCAGCGCGACGGCGGCCTTGGGCGGGTAGTCCAGGGCGTGCGCGTTGAGGGCCAGGTAGGCCTCGGTCGCGTGGGACGAGCATCGGCTCGACAGTCGGGCGCAGAACCATCCCTTCAGACGTCCAGAAGGGCTTCAGTCCGCAACGACCAAGAGCCGCCGGTGCAATCGGGCGAGAAGCGCCCTGCTCCTGCCAGTCGCCCGTACTCCCTGCCCGGTGTCCCACCTGCCGCCGCCCCGGCGGCCGGCATCGCCTTGCTACGGCATGGCTGGTCAGACGGGCGCAGGTCGCGACACATCACGACGCGGCGCCAGAAGTGTCGTCGCCGCGATTCCTGCGGCGAGCAGGAGCAGGGAGGTGGTGGCGGCTAGAGGGGAGGTCGCTTCGTGCAGGGGCCAGGTCCAGGGGAAGGGGCGCCCGCCGGGGCCGAGGCCGATGAGTGCGCAGAGGGCGGGCACGAGGGCGACCGTCAGGGGACCGTACACGTGGCCGGCGAGGTATTGGACGATGAGCCCGGTACCCAGGTATCCGATGAAGTTCCTTGCCGCGGCAAGGGACATGGAGGAGTCAGCCGCGTAAGTGGCACCGAGGCCCATGGTGGTGGCCAGGAGGGCGGCTGCTGCCAGCATGCCTGCCTGGTATCGGGCTACGGGGCGGACGGCGGTGGTGTCGTAGAGGCGGGGAACCCGGTTGAGCGTGTAAAGAGTGAGCGCCGGACCCAGCTCGAACCACGCCCGCCGAGCTCCGGCCAAGGGCGCCCTGCCCCCGCAATTCCCCTCTCGCCCTACGCGCCCCGTTGACAGGGCGGGCCTGCGCTGGCTTCATGAACACGTCCGTGGAAGCGCTCCCACGCCCGTCGCGCCGGACATCGCTCCGGGCTGCCGACGCTTCCGTGCGGGCCGGTGTCACTCCGCCCCGGCCCCGTCGCACGAGCCGCACATCTGCACCGTTCAGCACCCGCGCACGCCACACTTCCGCACGAGCCGCACCACCGCCCCGTCGGCCCGGGCCCGGCATGTCATCCGCCGGTCCGGTACGACCACGGGCGCCACACGCCGCCCGCCGCACCGAAGGACGATCCGTTGCGACTGCCCTCCCTTCCCCGCGCGTTCCACAGATCGATATCCCGCCACTCTCCGCCGAGCACCGCCGGCCGCTCCCGCCTGGGAGTCACCCTCGCCGGCGTGGCCGCGCTGCTCGCCGCCGGACTCCTGCCCCCGGCCGCCACCCCGGCGCAGGCAGCCCCGGCGTTCGCCTACGGCGAGGCCCTGCAGAAGTCGCTCTTCTTCTACGAGGCCCAGCGCTCGGGCAAGCTTCCCGAGGACAACCGTGTCTCCTGGCGTGGCGACTCCGGCATGGACGACGGCAAGGACGTCGGGCTCGATCTGACCGGCGGCTGGTACGACGCCGGCGACCACGTGAAGTTCGGCCTGCCGATGGCCTACAGCGCCACTGTGCTGGCCTGGGGCGGTATCGAGCAGAAGAACGCCTACGCCGCGTCCGGGCAACTGGCTCGCCTGAAGGACAACCTGCGCTTCGTCAACGACTACTTCGTCAAGGCCCACCCCTCCGCCAACGTGCTCTACGGGCAGGTCGGCAACGGCGGCGACGACCACAAGTGGTGGGGTCCCGCCGAAGTGATGTCCATGGCCCGGCCCGCGTACAAGATCGACGCCTCCTGCCCCGGCACCGACCTCGCCGGGCAGACGGCCGCCGCGATGGCGTCCTCCTCGATGCTCTTCGCCGACGACGACCCTGCGTACGCGGCGAAGCTCCTCACCCACGCGAAGCAGCTCTACTCGTTCGCCGACACCTACCGCGGCAAGTACAGCGACTGCATCACTGACGCGAAGTCGTACTACAACTCCTGGAGCGGCTACCAGGACGAGCTGGTGTGGGGCGCGATCTGGCTCCATAAAGCCACCGGTGACGCCTCCTACCTGGCCAAGGCCGAGACGTACTACGACGGCCTGTCGACGGAGCCGCAGACCTCCACCCGCTCATACCGGTGGACGCTCTCCTGGGACGACACCTCGTACGGCTCGTACGTGATGCTCGCCAAGCTCACCGGGAAGCAGAGGTACGTCGACGACTCCAACCGCTGGCTCGACTGGTGGACGACCGGGGTGAACGGCGCCAAGGTGGCCTACTCCCCCGGCGGCCAGGCCGTGCTGGACTCCTGGGGATCACTGCGTTACGCGGCGAACACGGCCTTCGCCGCGCTCTCCTACAGCGACTGGCTCTCTGGTGACGCGACCCGCAAGGCCCGCTACCACGACTTCGCGGTACGCCAGATCAACTACGCCCTCGGGGACAACCCGCGCAAGGCCAGCTATGTCGTCGGCTTCGGCGCCACCCCTCCCACCAAACCGCACCACCGGACCGCGCACGGGTCGTGGACCGACCAGATGACCAACCCCGTCGAGACCCGCCACGTCCTGTACGGCGCACTCGTCGGCGGGCCGGGCGCGGCGGACGACTCCTACACCGACGACCGGCAGAACTACGTCAACAACGAGGTCGCCACCGACTACAACGCCGCCTTCACCGGTGCCCTCGCCCGGCTGTACGCCGAGTACGGCGGCGCCCCGCTCGCCTCGTTCCCCAAGGCCGAGACACCGGACGGGCCCGAGGTGCTGGCCCAGGCCTCGGTGAACGCTTCCGGAGCGAACTTCACCGAGATCAAGGCGTACCTGGTCAACAAGTCGGCCTGGCCGGCCAGGCCGCTGGCCAAGGCCTCGCTGCGCTACTACTTCACCCTGGAGCCCGGGGTCTCGCCGGCGGACATCACGGTGACCACCAACTACAACCAGTGCGGCACGGCCTCCGGCGCCAAGCAGTACGAGGGGAACGTCCACTACATCAGCGTGGACTGCTCGAACAGCGTGATCGCCCCGGCCGGGCAGTCGGCCTACCGCAAGGAGGTGCAGTTCCGGGTCGCCTCCTCGGGCGCCTGGGACCCGTCGAACGACTGGTCGTACGCCGGCCTGCCGGCGGCACCGGGCTCCACCCCGGCGGACGCGCCAAGGCTCGTGCTGCTGGACGGAACGTCACAGCAGTGGGGTGAGCTGCCCGACGGCGATCCCGGTGAGTCTCCCTCCCCGACTCCCACTCCCACGCCGACCCCGACCCCCACTCCGACGCCTACGCCGACTGCGACTCCGTCCGCTGGTGCCGCCTGCTCGGTGACCTACAAGGTCGGCTCGTCGTGGGGCAGCGGGTTCACCGCCGACGTGACCGTCAAGAACACCGGCAGCACAGCTGTGGACGGATGGCGCCTCAACTGGACCTTCAACGGTTCCGAGAAGGTGGCCGGCGCCTGGAACGCCATCGCCACCCAGTCCGGAGCTGTTGTGACCGCCACCGACGCCGGTCACAACGGGAAGGTCCCGCCCGGCGGTTCGGCCTCCTTCGGCTTCCAGGGATCAGGGGCACCCGGTTCCGCGCCCACCGGGTTCACCCTGAACGGCGTCAACTGCTCCTGACAACCAGAACCGTGCGGGGCGGAGTCCGTTCCGCCGGCCTCCGCCCCGCACGATCGCGGTCTCAGGGCACACGGTGCACCGGGACCGCGTAGTCCCCGCCCGGGGTGGGCGGCAGTGCCGTCAGGGCTCCCGACGAGCCGCCCGTCCCGTTCGCCGAGAGGAGGGGCATGCCGCTGGCCCCGCGCCGGCATTGCACCACCGCCCATGCCGGGTCACCACCTCAGCTCGCGTGCCGGGTCCGACCGGCTGGTCCTCCAGCCGGACTTCGGTGTATGTCCTGGTCAACGGCTTGAGTGTGGGGATTGTAGCGGGGTGGTGCCGGGTGCGGGGTGGGTTCGCACGGTCTGGTCCGCGCACGAGTGCTGCGGCTACAGGCGACAGTTCGGCCGCCGTGCCGATGCTGAGTGCCGGCCTCACCATGACCCCGGCGGCGAGTGATCATCATGTGACGGACCAAGACTTGTGGGCGGTGCTTCCGGACGGGGAGCGCGATCAGTGGGAGTACGTGTCGGAGCAAGTACCTGGGCCATTGTATTTTGGGATGAGCTGGACGGACTGCATCGCCGCCATGGCCGGGCCGAACATAACGGGGGTGTTCAAGGTGTTCGCGAGGCGTTCGGCCATGGCGTTTCCGTAACACGGGTCCGCGATGCCCACCGCTGACGGCAGGCCCGCACCCGGCAACGGTCCGAGCAGTACACCGCAGACCTCCACCGCTGCACCCCCACCGTCCCGACCGACCGCAGGCCGGGCACTCCGCATGCTCCCCGCGCTACATCGCAGCCACCCGCTGCCGGGTCCGCTGAAGCCTCCGCCGCTGCCGTGACCTGCACCGACCCGGACAGAACACTGCCTCTGCCGCCATCGTCTGCGCCAGCGGCAGCGGATCACCACACTCCCTGCAGTACCTCCGAGCCGCCCCGCCAGCCCCCACGACACGTCTTGGCGCTCTCCACGCGGTCGACGTCCTGTGCGGCCTGCTTGGCGATCACGGAAGCCTGTCTCGACCACCGGCGTGCCCGCCCTCGCTGCCCGGCCCCGAAGCCCCTACGGAAGGTCATTGGGATTGTCGCCGACGACGGCCAGCAGGTGGTTTGAGGCTGCGGCGTCCGATCTGTCGCCGCTGATGGGGAGTTGGAGAACGCATCCGTTGATCTTGCCTTCTCCGGGACAGGTGCCCGCCACCCTCACCCCGGAGATCCGTCTCACAATGTGGCACGGACGTTTGACATTAGATGAGCTTATGGTCAATAAAGGTGATACTTTGGCCACTTATTCACACCCTGTTGCCCAGGGATTGTGAGGGCTGCCCGCCTAGACGAATGAGTACTGCCGTGTCCCAGCCCGCCCCCGACCACGTATCCATCGACCCTGCGGCGGAATGGGACGCCTGGCGTGCCGAGCGCCACCGCGCGCTCACGTCCCCGACCGGCAATCTAGCCCTGGTCGAAACCCGCTGGGCTCCGGCGGGCGAGCTCCCGGACGCGGCGGACGCGCGGACGGGCCTGGCGGACACTGTGACCGTCACCACACTCCAGCGCACCGACCGGGTCACCGGCGAGGACGAGCACGGTCTGCGGTTCTGGGACGCCGACTCACCCGCCATCCGCCACTTCGACCGGGTCGACACCTTCCCCTACGACCCCGCCTGGGTCCTGGAGGCCTCGTACAAGCCCGTCGCCGATGCCCGGCGCATCGCCTTCGAGCACATCCGGGACAACGGCGGCAGCCGCGACCTGGTCGTCCCCGGCGACATCACGCTCACTGTCGACGGCCGCGCCTACACGCTCAGTGCCTTCGACGACGACGGCACCCTGCTGCTCGTCTTCGGTGACCCGACCAACGGCGACGTCACCTACGGGGCCGGCCGCTTCCTCTTCGTGCGGCGTACGGACGACGAGAGCCGGGTCGTCCTCGACTTCAACCAGGCCTTCGTGCCGCCCTGCGGATTCTCCGATCAGTACAACTGTCCGATGCCGCCGCGGCAGAACCGCTTCCACTTGCCCGTCGAGGCCGGCGAGAAGCTCCCTGTCTTCCGTGACGGCTTCGACGCCCAGCACTGATCGCCCCGCAGCTCACCGCACCGAAAGAGCCCTCACCTCAATGAACATCAAGAAGAACGTCCTGTACGGCACCGCCACCGCCGCCGCTCTCGCCCTGACCCTGACCGCCTGCGGCGGCTCAGGGGGGTCCAGCGCCTCGGGCGGAACCTGGGACAAGGACGCGGTTGTCAACATCGGGTCCCTCTACGAGCCGCAGAACCTCGACAACACCGCGGGCGGCGGCCAAGGGGTCACCGAGGCGCTCAACGGCAATGTCTACGAGGGCTTGTTCAGACTCGCCGACGACGGCAAGGTCGACAAGCTCCTCGCCCAGGATTACGAAATCAGCGCCGACGGTCTGACCTACACCTTCACCCTCCGTGACGGTGTGAAGTTCCACAGCGGCAAGGAACTCACCAGCCAGGACGTCAAGTACAGCCTGGAGAAGGTACTGGCGGACGACTCCCAGTCCGCCCGCAAGAGCAATCTCGAGGTCGTCAAGGACATCGCCGCCCCGGACGCGCGGACCGTGAAGATCACGTTGTCCAAGAAGTCCATCTCCTTCGTCTACAACCTCTCCTACGTCTGGATCATCAACTCCCAGGCGAAGGACCTGAAGACGACCGAGGACGGCACCGGCCCGTACACCCTGAACAAGTGGACTCGTGGTTCCGCGCTGAGCCTGAACCGCTTCGCCGGTTACTGGGGCGACGCCGCAGCCAACAAGCAGGTCGTCTTCCACTACTACAAGGACGCCACGGCGCTGAACAACGCGCTGCTGACGAACGCCGTCGACGTGGTCACGAGCGAGCAGTCGCCCGACGCCCTGCAGCAGTTCAAGAGCAACGGCAACTACAAGGTGAACGACGGCGACTCCACCACCAAGCTGCTGCTGGCGTTCAACGACAAGGCCAAGCCTTTCACCGACGTCAAGGTGCGGCAGGCCGTGGCCGCCGCCATCGACGACAAGAAGCTCCTGGAGTCCGTCTGGGGCGGCTACGGCAAGCAGATCGGCTCGATGGTGCCACCCACCGACCCCTGGTACGAGGACCTCACCGACGTCGACGCCCACGACGTGGCGAAGGCCAAGAAGCTGCTCGCCGAGGCCGGTTACGCCAAGGGCTTCAGCTTCACCCTCGACACCCCCAACTACGACCCGCACCCGACAGCGGCGACCTTCATCAAGTCCCAGCTCGCCAAGGTCGGCATCACGGTCAAGATCAACACGATCACCCCGGACGAGTGGTACACGAAGGTCTACAAGAACCACGACTTCACGGCCACGCTCCAGGAACACGTCAACGACCGCGACCTGGTCTGGTACGGCAACCCCGACTTCTACTGGGGCTACGACAACCCGCAGGTCACCAAGTGGGTGGAGCAGGCCGAGGAAGCCTCCAGCACCACCGAGCAGACCGATCTGCTCAAGAAGGTGAACCGGCAGACCGCCGAGGACGCCGCCAGCGACTGGCTGTACCTCTACCCCCAGATCGTCGTGGCGAACGACAAGCTCTCCGGCTACCCGCTCAACGGCCTGAACTCGCAGTTCTTCGCCTACGACATCAAGAAGACGGGCTGATGGCGCGCTATCTGCTGCGCCGGCTGGCCTTCCTCGCCGTATCGCTGGCCCTGGCCAGCGTGGTGCTGTTCGTCCTGCTGCGCATGCTGCCCGGCGACCCGGCCAACGCGCTCACCGCAGTGGGCGCCAGCCCCGAGCAGATAGCCGCGGCCCGCCACTCCATCGGTTCCGACCGCCCGCTGCCCGAACAGTTCACCCACTGGCTCGGGCAGCTGGCGAGCGGTGACCTCGGCACCTCGTTCGTCAGTTCACTGCCCGTGGGACCCGAGGTCACCGCTCGGCTGAACGTCACCGTGCCGCTCACCCTGGCCGCGTTCGTCCTCGCGGTCCTGGTCGCCGTACCCGCGGGGTTCACGGCCGCGTACAAGCGGCACACCTGGTACGGCGCGCTGCTAAGCGGCGTGTCCCAATTGGGCATCGCGATACCCGTGTTCTGGCTCGGCATGATCCTCATCGCGGTGTTCGCGCTGAACGCGGGCTGGCTGCCCTCCGGCGGCTTCCCGCAGGACGGCTGGTCCGACCCCGCCGAGGCGTTCCGCGCCCTCGTCCTGCCGGTCGTGACCATCGCCCTCGTGATGAGCGCGTCCCTGATCCGTTACGTCCGCTCCGCCACCCTCGACGTCCTCGGCAGCGACTACCTGCGGACCGCACGCGCCCTCGGGTCTTCCTTCGGCCGCGCCATGTGGCGGCATGGTCTGCGCAACGGCGCCGTGCCGGTGATATCCGTCCTCGGCATCGAACTCGCCTCGACGCTGCTCGGCGCGGTCGTCGTGGAGTCGGTGTACGCGCTACCGGGCCTAGGCTCCCTCCTCGCCACCGGCATCGCGCAGCACGACTACCCGGTCATCCAGGGCGTGCTGTTCGTATCCACCCTCGCGGTGCTGGTGATCGGCTTCGTGGCCGACCTGGTCCAGCGGATCATCGACCCGCGGCTGCGCGGCCGACTCTCGGGAGGTGCCCGATGACCGGCGCGGACCTGCTCACCCCCACCGAGCCGCCCACGAACCCCACCGCGAGGAGGCGCTCACGGCGCTCCGCCACCCTCGCCGTCGGGTGCGTACTGGCCGGCCTGATCGCCCTGCTGGCCGTGGTGTCGTTCTTCTGGCTGCCCTACGACGCCGATGACACCTCCGGCGGACGGCTCGCCGGGCCCGGCGGCGGTCACCTGCTCGGTACCGACAAGCTCGGGCGCGACCTGTTCACCCAGGTGATGACGGGCTCCCGCATCGCCGTCGAGGCAGGGCTCGGCTCGGTGACCATCGCCGCCGTCATCGGGGTCACCCTGGGCGTGCTCGCGGCGTTCGCGCAGGGCTGGATCGACGACACGCTCTCGGCGTTCCTGGACATCCTCATCGCCTTCCCGACGCTGCTTCTGGCGATGCTCATCGTCGCCGCACGGTCGGCGACGCTCGGCTCGGCGGTCATGGCGATCGGCCTGGCGCAGAGCGCGGTCGTGGCACGGCTGGTGCGCATTCTGGTGAAGCGGGTGCTGGCCCAGGACTACATCACCGCCGCCCATACCTCCGGCACCTCATGGCCGCGTACGGTCCTCTCTCACGTCCTGCCCAACATCTGGCCCACACTGGTGGTCAACCTCGCCCTGCAGTTCGGCCTCGCCGTGCTCGCCGAGGCCGGGCTCTCCTACCTGGGTCTCGGAGCGCCGCCGCCCAACGCGTCCTGGGGCCGCATGCTCCAGGAGGCCCAGGCCACCTTCACCACGGCGCCGGCCGGTGCGCTCGCGCCCGGCATCCTGCTCGTACTGCTCGTCATCGGTGTGAACCTCGTCGCCGACGGCCTGCGTGACACCCTCGACCCGGCTGCCCGGCGGAGGCGCACGTGACTCTCCTCGACGTACGCGGACTGACCGTCCAGGCCCCCGACGGGCGGACCTTGGTCGAGAACCTGTCCTTCGCGGTGTCCGGCGGCGAACGGCTCGGTCTCATCGGCGAATCCGGCTCCGGCAAGTCTCTGACCACGCTCGCCGTGCTCGGGCTGCTGCCCGACGGCATGACCTCGACCGGCAGCGTGGAGCTGGCCGGGACGCAGACCGTGGGCGCCGCCGAGAGACGGCTCACCGCTGTACGCGGGCGGGACGCGGCCGTGGTCTTCCAGGAGCCGCTGACCGCACTGGACCCGCTGATGCGGCTGGGCCGCCAGATCGCCGAACCGCTCGCCCGCCGTACAGGCCTCAGGGGCAAGCAGCTCCGCGGGGCCGTGCACGCCGCGCTCGAACAGGTACGGCTGCCCGAACCCGACCGCATCGCCCGCGCCTTCGCACATGAGATCTCCGGCGGCCAGCGTCAGCGCGTCGCCCTCGCGATGGCGCTGGCCTGCGAGCCGAAGCTGCTCATCGCCGACGAGCCCACCACCGCTCTGGACGTGTCCGTGCAGGCGGAGATGCTGGAGCTGATCGACGTCCTGGTACGGGAGCGGCAGATGGCCGTGCTGTTCGTCAGCCACGACCTCGCCGTCGTGGCCAAGGTCACCGACCGGGTGCTGGTCATGAAGGACGGCCGGGCCGTCGAACAGGGCGCGGTCCACGACATCGTGCGCGCGCCACGCGAGGAGTACACCAGGGCTCTGGTCGCCAGTGCCCGGAAGCTGGAGTCCGCCTTGGACCTGAGGAGCGCGCGATGACACCGGTGCTGGAGCTGAAGGATGCCTCGGTGCGCTACCGGGGGGGCCGCCACGGACGTGGTGCGGGACGTCTCCCTCGCCGTCGAGGCGGGAGAGAGCCTCGCGTTGGTCGGCGAGTCCGGCGCGGGCAAGACGACGCTGCTGCGCCTGCTGCTGGGCCTGGCCCGCCCCACGGCCGGCACGGTCCGATTCGACGGGGCGGACCTGAACCCGCGCGACCGCGAGCAGATACGCCGCTTCCGGCGCAGCGTGCAGTGCGTCTTCCAGGACCCGTACTCCTCCCTCGACCCCAGCCGGAAGGTCGGCGCGATCGTCGCTGAACCGTTGCGCTCTCTCGGGCTCGCCACCCGCGCCTCGGCGGCGCCCGAGGTGGCCGCAGCGCTGGAGCGCGTCGGCCTCCAGCCGGACGCAGTCGACCGCTACCCGCACGAGTTCTCCGGCGGCCAGCGCCAGCGCATCGCGATCGCCCGGGCCACGGTCTGCGACCCACGCGTCCTGCTGGCCGACGAGCCGGTCAGCGCGCTGGACGTCACCACTCGAGTGAGGGTCGTCGACCTGCTGGCCGAACTGAAGGAGGAGCGGGGGCTGACGATGGTGATGGTCTCCCACGACCTGTCGGTCGTGGCCTCCTTGTGCGAGCGCACCGCCGTGCTGGAGCACGGCCGGGTCGTCGAGCAGGGAGCCACCTCCCAGGTGCTCGGTGAACCGGTGCATTCCTACACCCGCCGCCTGATCGAGAGCGTGCCGCGGCTGCCCAGCTGACCCCCGGACCGCCGGGTCGCCGCACCCGCAACGATCGAGGCGGCCCGCAACACGCAACGCGGCAGCGATCTTCCGGTACTTGTCGCCGCCCTCGAAGCCGACCACGGCCCGGAGCCGGACCCGCTCCCGCGCCGCCCTCCGGCGTCGGCCAAGCCTGAGTCTCCCACCCGTGGGGTCGCAGGTGCTGGTTCTGTACGACCCTCGTCGGCCCGTCGGTCGATGCTGCGGTCGTAAGCGGATGAACACCGGGGATTTCACGACGGCTTGTGGTGCGTCAGTATCGTGGGCGCGATTTACGCCGTAACCCGGTACGCCTGATCGTGGTGCTATCCCGCAGTGCTTTTGCGGGTCCCCGTCCGGGACGTACGCGGGTGCGCCGTTCACTTTTCGTCGGAAGTGGAGAGCTCACCAGCCAACATCACCTAGATGGTACAAGTTCTTAGCGTCACCATTCACAGAAGTTGGCCCAGAACCCATTCTCGTGGGCAAAGCCACCTGTAGGTGTGTCACCAGCCCTGTGGCCCGGATTTCCGGATGGCCTTCTGGTCCGCCATTCGGTCCCGAGCACGTTCTGGGAATCCCGCCACGGGGTCATCCCTTCCGTTTCTTGTTCCAGATCCCGTATCCGAACATGGCAAGGATCCCAACCAGGATCAGGATCGCGACGACGGATCCGTCGGTCCCTTCCGGAATCCAGCTCCCACGACCGTCAGCGGCCAGAAACATCAGAGTTCTCCTCCTTGTGCGAGCCTGCGCGTGTGGCGACTTCGGGGCAACCGGGCGCCGCAGCCGACCGGTTGATGCAGAACCGCAGGGTCGATCAAGGATCGGCACTGTGCGAATGGAGCGCTATTGAGTGGACTCGACGGCCGTGTCGGCATCGCTTGAGGGTTTCACGAACCGGCCTCCTACCCCGCAACTGAGCCCACTCCGCGACAGAACTGGCCCAAAACCAGACGAGGTGCTACTCGTTGTCCTTGGCTTCCGCTGCGTTACGCCAGATGCGCAAGTCGATGGTCACGTACGAGCCTGGGTCGCTCTCGCCCGACCGCCCTCGGTAGGTGGCCACCGCCACATGGCCGGCATCGCTGAGCACGCAGATCTCCGAACCGTTGCTCAGCTGATCCAGGCCGATCTTCTTGGCGTAACGCGTCTCGGTGCGGCAGGTCTCCAGGGATCCCTTCTGCGTGTTGTTCAACAGGACGAGTTTGCCGTTGGCGGTGCCGATCGATGCTTCGTCCAGGAAGCGCACGACGCCGAAGTAGAGATCTCCGCCGTCGTAAGCGGCGTCCTCGCTCTCGAGCGGGCGGGGCGGGCTGTCGGCGAGCATGATCTTGTAGCCTTCTGGCACATCGACGCCGCTGTACGAGAACGGCTTCGGGTCTGCCGTGGGCTGTTTCCCACCTGAGGACTCACCATCCCCCGACCCGCTACTGCTGGTGCTACGCGGAGAGTTCGCTCCGCTGCTTCTGTCGTTGTCTCCGTCAGGCAGAAGAGACCCGATGACTCCCAGCACGACGAGGGCGCCCACGACGGATGCGGCCACGATGAGCCCCGTCCGCTTCGGCTTCCGAGGTGCCGGTGGCACGTAGGGAGCCCCGGTGACGGGGTGCGGTGTGTGATACCCCGGCCCGAGCGGGGAGTACGTCGGCGAGCCGGGCGCCGGGGCGGGGTAGCCGGGGCGCATCGGGTGGCCCGGCGGAGGCACCGGTCCCGGCAGTCCGGGCGCACTCTGGGTCGGGGCGGAGGACATAGTGGAACCGGTCGGTGTGGACGGGGCGCCCGGCGGGGTGAACTCGGTCGGCGTCGGAGCGGCGGCGGGAGGCGGTGGGGTTTTCGCCGGTTCGGGCAGTTGAAGCCTCTCGGTGATCGATCCAGCAACCGCCTGCGGCAGCCAGTCCTCACCCTGGCGCAGAGCGACGGGTGACAACTCGTGGCACAGCTCGATGATTTCGGTCAGGCTCGGCCTGCCGACCGGGTCACGGATGAGGCAACGGGACACCAGCGGCAGCAGCTCTGCGGGCAACTGGCTGAGGTCGGGATCCTCGTGGACGATCCGATAGAGCACCCCGTGTGACGGCCCGTCGCCGTAAGCGGGAGACCCGAGCGCCGCGAAGGCCGTGATCTGTCCGAGGGCGAAGATGTCGGTGGCCGGAGTGATCGTGCCGGCCGAGGCCTGTTCGGGAGCCATGAACGCCGGGGTGCCCACGCTGACGCCGGTGCCGGTCAGCGCGGTGGCGTCAGCCGCGCGGGCGATGCCGAAGTCGATCACGCGAGGGCCGTCGAAGGCCAGGAGCACATTGGCGGGCTTCAGATCCCGGTGGACAATGCCCGCTCCATGGATCACATGGAGCGCTTCGGCCACCCCCACGGTCAGCAACAGTACGCTGCGCAGAGGCAGTCCACCGTGCTGGGCCACGGCGTGCGCGAGGGAAGGGCCCGGCACATAGGCGGTGGCGAGCCAGGGCTGAGCACCGTCGGTGTCGGAGTCGATGACCGGCGCCGTGTACAGACCCTGCACCCGTTGCGCGGCTTGGACCTCCTGTTTGAACCGCCGCCGGAATTCAGGGTCCTCGCTGAACTCGGGCCGGATCACCTTGAGCGCAAGGGGACGGCCGCCCGGCGTGTAGGAGAGATACACCTTGCCCATACCCCCGGAACCGAGCACGGCAGCCAGGCGATATCCGCCCACAACCACAGGATCGCTCTCCTGAAGCGGCTTGAAAAGGTTGGCAGAAGGTGTACTGCTCATGATGGATCATCCTCTGTTTACGCCAGGTCGGCCCCTGCCGAAGCCGCGAAGTCAAGGGGAGCGTATCGACTTCCCTGGGCCCCCTCGGCCGCTTCGCGCAACGTTTCCGCCACGGATCAGCCTGTATCCGGCACCTCGTGTGGGGCTGACGGGCGGTCAGCCTTTCGGCCGGCTGGACGCAGAGCGCTACGACCGCGCCCCTGCTACCGGTTTACCCCTCAAGTGGGGCAGGGGCTGGTGGGTGCGCGGTGACGTTCCAGGTCACGGACATTGCTCCCCGTGCATGTGGGGACACTGTTCGGCCCCGCTGCGATCGGCTGAGCCGCCGAGTTCGCCGGCCGGACCTGGGCACTGGCCGCGCTGAGCCCTGTGCTGTGTGCTGTGGCGTTCCTGAGCCGACTGCCCGGCTGCCCACAGCGCTGAGGCCGCTGCACGCTCACCGTCGGAGTCTGGCCGAGCGGCTCCGGACTGTTCGTCGTCGGACACCTGTTGGTGCTCCCCATCTCCTGGATGGCGATCGGCTGAGTGATAGGGCTGCTGGCTCCCCGCGCCGTAGCCGGGCTGGTCGCCGCGGTCGGCAGCTTGGCATGGCTGGCCCTTCCGCGATCCATGAGTTGACCGCGCAGATCATTACCTCATCCGACGCCCTCAGCCTGCTCGCCGAACAGGGTGGAGCCCGCCGCGTCCGCAACGCGGCAGGCCGACGGATAGAAACGTTCGTCGTTGACGCTTGAGCCGACGGTAGGTGACGCGGCACTGTGCATCGAAG
The DNA here is from genome assembly GCF_040611875.1 of Streptomyces sp. NPDC006516. Lineage (NCBI taxonomy): Bacteria > Bacillati > Actinomycetota > Actinomycetes > Kitasatosporales > Streptomycetaceae > Streptomyces > Streptomyces sp. NPDC006516. The sequence continues at coordinate 253,363 of NZ_JBEXPD010000006.1, read as the reverse complement.
TCGAGCGTCAAAGGCGTCGTCCCGTTGCGAACCTGAACGCCCGAGCGCCGAATCGGTCGCGCGCTCGGTCTGCGGTCTGGTTGCATCACGACGACGTTAGCGTTCGCATCATGACGGCGTCGAAGTAGGTGCGCTCGGGGCGCCGATAAGAAGGGGCGCCGACAGTCGTCGGAGTACAGTCCGGTGAACGCGGGGCGCGCATCGAGGGAGAGCAAAAGATGAGACCACTTCGATACTCGATCAACGTCACGCTCGACGGCTGCTGCCATCACGAGGCAGGGCTCCCCCCGGACGAGGAGTCGATGCGCTACTGGACCGCTGAGATGGAGCAAGCCGATGCCCTGCTATTCGGCCGGGTGACCTACGAGATGATGGAGTCGGCGTGGCGGAAGCCGGCCACGGGCACGTGGCCTGACTGGATGGATGAGTGGCAGATCCCGTTCGCCGAGACCATCGACAGCGCAAAGAAGTACGTCGTGTCGAGCACGCTGAGCGGGGTCGATTGGAATGCCGACCTGGTGCGAGGCGATTTGGGGCAAGCGGTCCAGCGGCTCAAGCAGGAGTCAGGCGAGGGCCTGTGGGTGGGTGGCGTGACGCTCCCCCTGGCGTTGGCAGATCTGGGACTGATCGACGAGTACGAGTTCCTTGTTCAGCCGGTCCTTGCCGGACACGGGCCGACGTTGCTCGCCGGTCTGCGCGAGCGCATCCAGCTCGAGCTCGTGGACCGCCATGAGTTCCGGTCGGGGGCGGTAGCCCTGCGATACCGGTCCACACCAATTACGGCTTGACGTGATTTGTCCTGGCACGTTGGCCGCTCCCTCGCGACGGACGACGGCTCGGGATTGCGTTGCCCCGCGCTGTCCGCGCCCCCGAACGGCGGACATATCGACGGGGACATCGCCCCGAGGTGCCTGTGGCAGACAGGGCAAACGTTGCCTGACGCGGGGCCCTGGCTTGCCTTTTAGCCTCAGGGCCCGGGAGTCCGGGTCGTCAGGGTAGGGCACAGTGGATGGGACATGTCGTGCTGATCGCGTCTGTCAGGTACCCGGCACAGTGTTCGGGCTGCGGCTCGGAGCTGGAGTGCGTCGGCGTACAGGCGTTGGTTGGGCAGAGCCTTGAATGGGACATCGGCTACCACTGCTCCGGCTGCGGTGACGCTTTGTACGAGTGTGGACCAGGAGGAAGCTCCGTACCGGACGACCTGCGCCGGCGTCTTCTGGCCGAGCACGGCGAGGCACGGCTCATACTCAGTGATCCTCTCGCCAGTCCGGTCCACGTGATGAAGGTTCTTCGCGCCGAACTTGCCGGAGATCTGGCTCAGACGAAGAGAACGCTCCAGCAGATCCGGGCTGGCATGTTCGCAGGGACGATGCCCGAGATGACTCTTCTCGTCGACCGGCTGCGTGCCGCTGGTGTCGAGGCTGAGGTCGGGTATCAGCAACAGCCTGATGAGGCGCCAGATGGTCAGCCTGCGGCTGAAATCGAGGTCCGAACGGCCCGTCGTACTTGATCACTCGGATTGGTAACTTCCGTACGTGCAGGCGTCCTTCCGCTGTCCGGCCGGATCCGTTTGCGGGACTGTCACGCTTCCGGGGTGAGTTCCACTCCTGTCTGACCAGGCGTGCCGGCGCGCTGTTCGAACTCGCGGACGCGGTCTTGCCTGCTTGCTGAGGGGCTACAGAGGCGCCAACTCCACCCTGCCTGTGAATCGGCCACCCACTTGATCGGCGAGCCAGTGGACGCGGGCGATCTGGTCGCCGTTCCGATCCCGGACGTGAACGTGGACGGTGTGGTCCCGCGACGGTTCGTCCTGGTAGAGGTCCCGGGAATTCACTGTCAGCGTGAGGTACGCGTACTTCTGCGAGATCGCTTCCAGCCCGGCTTCGGGAACCGCAGGCCATGCGTTCAGATCCCATCGAACAGCCGCGGGGTCCGGCCCCAAAGCGGCGACGAAGGGCTCAGCGCGGTCCAGCGGACGCCCCCAGTCGAACACTCGGATCGGCAGACAGTCTGCAGGGTTGTCGTTGGCCTTCGAAGACCCATGCTGTTCGCCGGCCAACGCCCACCATTCGAGGTCGGGCAGTACGTGACGTACTCGCGCCAGGACGTCCGGCGACCTGATCACGGCTTCGAAGTCGACCTCCCCCTGATCGATGTCTGCCATGCCCAGCAAGGTACGCACCGCACGTACCGCTTCAGATAGATCGGTGGTTGTAAGGACCGCGGCCGCAGCAGAGTTACTCATTCCGGAACCCTAAGACGGCAGCCACAGAGTGGCCCGAGCGGGTGCTGACCTGCCTCGCATTTGTCAGGACCGGAGCCATATTGCAAGTGACGCTGCGGTGCCAGTGCCGAGGAAGACGCAACCGCGCTTGTCGTACCGCGTGGCCACCGCTCGGGACTGCTTGAGTCGGTTGATCGCCCGCTCGACAGTGTTGCGCTTCTTGTAGCGGTCCTCATCAAAGCCGGGCGGCCGTCCACCGCGTGCGCCCTTGCGCAGGCGGGCCGCCTGGCTGTCGGCTTTCTCCGGGATGGCGTGGCGGACTCCCCTCCGTCGCAGGTACCGCGGATGGGGCCGTTGCTGTAAGCCCTGTCGGCCGCAAGACTGTCGGGCTTCTTGCGCGGCCTGCCCAGACCAGATCCAGGCACCCGGATCTTCTCCAGGGACCGGCTTGAACTGAGTGCAGTCCGCCCGCTGACCTGCAGTCACGACCAGGGACAGCGGGCGGCAGCGGCCGTCCGCGCTCAGGTGGAGCTTGCTGGTGAACCCACCGCGCGAGCCGCCCAGGCCCTCGCCTCCAGCACCACCTCCACCAGGCGGGCGACCAGGCTCTGCCAGGGCGTCTCAGCCTGGTGTTCCATCCCTGCTACCCCTTTTGCTCCCGGACGGCGATGTGAAGTCGATTGCCAGGGGTCTGCGGCTGCCTGTTGATGGCCCTCTCGACGGTATTGCGCTTCTTGTACCGCTCCTCGTCAGGGCCCGGAGGCCGTCCGCCTCGCGATCCTTTGCGCAGGCGGGCGGCCTCGCTGTCGACCTTCTCCGGGATCGTCGTCGAGCATGCCGCCACCCCCGGCGGCGTCGACATGGAGATCACCGCCCGCAAGCCCGGGAGCAGGGGCTTCACCCCGATCCCGAAACGGTGGGCGGTCGAGCGAACCTACGGCTGGCTCACGCTCCACCGCCGCCTGGCCCGCTACTACGAAACCCTGCCCATCCGCTCCGAAGCCGCGATCCACATCGCCATGACCGACCTCATGGCCCGCCGCCTCACCAGCGAGAGCACCATCTCCTTGCGCGACACCAAGACAACCACAGAACATGCCATCCCGGGATGCAACATCGGACGAAAACGACCCCTTAACGCCTCAGAGGACAGGTGCCTGCGGCGGGTGGAACAGCGCCGACCGTTAACACCGTCAGTAACGAGGGCCCGCTCGCTCGACCGGCTCAACCCCTGCCCCTGACCTGCCCCTTCGGAAGCCGTTTGCCTCATTCCGTCCCGATGGGTTGTCAGGGACACACCGACGCTCCTACAGTCCCCTACGAACCAGCGGGTGGGAGCGCTCCCAATTGAAAGTGGCTGGGCGCTCCCGATTCCCTGATCGCCCCACCCGGTCATCCCTCCTGGAGAGGCCCCGCATGCAAGCGTCACCGCACGGCCCCAGAACCTCCCGCAGCCTGCTCGGCGCGCTGCTCCTCGCTCTCGCCACCGTGGCGGCTGTCCTGGCCGCTGCTCCGGCGGCCCACGCGGACACCCTGATCTGCGAACAGTACGGTTCGACGACGATCCAGGGCCGCTACGTGGTCCAGAACAACCGATGGGGCACCAGCGCCCCCCAGTGCGTGACCGCTACCGACAGCGGCTTCAGGGTGACCCAGGCCGACGGCTCCGTCCCCACGAACGGCGCCCCGAAGTCCTATCCCTCGGTCTTCAACGGCTGTCACTACACCAACTGTTCGCCCGGGACGAACCTCCCGGCGCAGGTCAGCGGTATCGCCAGCGCCCCCAGCAGCATCTCCTACGGCTATGTCGGTGACGCCGTGTACAACGCGTCGTACGACATCTGGCTGGACCCCACGCCCAAGAAGGACGGGGTGAGCCGCACCGAGATCATGATCTGGTTCAACAAGGTCGGCCCGATCCAGCCGATCGGCTCGCAGGTCGGCACCGCCCCCGTGGGCGGGCGCACCTGGCAGGTGTGGACGGGCAGCAACGGCTCCAACGACGTCATCTCCTTCGTCGCCCCGTCGGCCGTCTCCAGCTGGAGCTTCGACGTCATGGACTTCGTCCGGAACACCGTCTCCCGCGGCATGGCCCAGAACAACTGGTATCTCACCAGTGTCCAGGCCGGCTTCGAGCCGTGGCAGAACGGTGCCGGGCTTGCGGTGAACTCCTTCTCCTCGGCCGTAAACCTCGGGACCCCGGGCACCGGCGATCCTGGTGGGCCCGGGGACCCCGTGACGGCCTGCAAGGTGACCTACGCGACGAACGTCTGGACCGGCGGCTTCACCGCCGACGTCACGGTGACCAACACCGGTTCGACGCCCGTCGACTCCTGGAAGCTGTCCTTCACCCTGCCCTCCGGCCAACGCGTCACCAACGCGTGGAACGCCACCGTCAGCGGGACGTCCGGAGCGGTGACGGCGACCGGCCTCGCGCACAGCGCCCGGATAGCGGCCGGCGCCAGCCAGGCGTTCGGTTTCCAGGGGACCTACAGCGGCACGTTCTCGCAGCCGTCCGGATTCAGCCTCAACGGCGCCCGCTGCGCCTGAGTCCGGCGCACGACCACGTCCCGCCCCCCTCACCTCCCCGCACGTACGGGGCGGGCCCCGCGCTCCCCGCCCGCCTCGCCGCCGACCGCCCCGGGCCTACCGCCTCCCCGGTCCGCGCACGGTACCCCCCCAGATCCCTCGCCTCTCAAGGCGGGCGCCTCCCCCGCCGGGCGAGGGTTTCCTCACCGGACGGTGGCAGAGGGAGACAGGCGCAATCGGAAGAAATCCCCACACAGGCACAGGAGACACCATGGCTCGACGCAAGAGACAACTTGTTTCCCTGGCGGCGGTGTTCGCGACCCTGCTCGGCGGCATCGTCCTGACCCTGCTGGGCCAGGGCAACGCGCAGGCCCACGGCGTGACGATGACTCCGGGCTCGCGTACCTACCTCTGCTGGCTGGACGCCAAGACCAGCACCGGCTCCCTGGACCCGACCAACCCGGCGTGCAAGGCCGCGCTCAACGAGAGCGGCTCGACGGCGCTGTACAACTGGTTCGCCGTGCTCGACTCCAACGCGGGAGGACGAGGGGCCGGTTACGTCCCGGACGGAAAGCTGTGCAGCGCCGGCGACCGGTCGCCGTACAACTTCACCGGATACAACGCCGCCCGCTCCGACTGGCCCCGGACGCACCTGACGGCCGGCCGGACGATCCAGGTCAAGCACAGCAACTGGGCCGCGCACCCGGGCTCCTTCCGGGTGTACCTGTCCAAGCCCGGCTACTCGCCCAGCACCGAGCTCGGCTGGGACGACCTGGACCTGATCGAGACCGTCACCAACCCGCCCCAGACGGGCTCTCCGGGCACGGACGGCGGCCACTACTACTGGGATCTGGACCTGCCTTCGGGCCGCTCGGGTGACGCGGTGATGTTCATACAGTGGGTGCGCTCGGACAGCCAGGAGAACTTCTTCTCCTGCTCCGACGTCGTCTTCGACGGCGGTAACGGCGAGGTCACCGGCATCCGGGGCTCGGGCAGCACCCCGAACCCCACGCCCACACCGGACCCCACACCGACCCCGGACCCGACTCCCACGCCGACCGACCCGCACAGTGGGTGCATGGCCGTCTACCGCGTGACCAACTACTGGAGCGGTGGCTTCCAGGGGTCCGTCGAGGTCATGAACCACGGCACGACGGCGCGTGACGGCTGGGCGGTGAAGTGGACGCCCGGCGCCGGAGCCAAGATCGGCAGCGTGTGGAACGGCGCACTGACCACTGGGTCCGACGGAACGGTCACGGTCAGGAGTCTCGACTACAACCGGTCCATCCCACCGGACGGCAGCGTCACCTTCGGATTCACAGCGACATCGACCGGCAACAACCTCCCGGTCGGCTCGATCGGCTGCGTCAACCCTTAGCCGTGGACAGAGGCAGCGCCGACTCCCGCAACCGGGGAGCCGGCGCTGTCGTGCTTCCCTGCTGACAGCGCCACCGTGACGGCGGCCGGCGGGCGACACCGCCGCCACCGCCACCGCCGGTCAATGTGAGTGAAGCTCCTGGTGGACCCCGTACGTGCCTTCCCGAGGGGTGAGGTCGCCGGTCGCGATACTGCGCACGGCCTTCAGGTTGCCCGAGGTGAGACTGCCGGGGTGCGCGCGCTCACCGAAGCGGATCTCTCCGCTGAACTCCCAGGTGGTGCCGTCGTTCGGTGCGAAACGGCAACGACGTTGCGCCACCGACACGGGAGCCCGGGATGCACCGGCCTGGCTATCCGCGCGCTCGGCCCATGCCTTGAGGGCCTGGGCCTCGGCCGTTCCGCTCCCGCCGAGGCCCCCGTCGACGCCGACCCGGCAAGCTCCACGCCGACACAGGCTACGACTACCACCACCTGCGGCAATGGCTATCCGTGCGTGGAATCCGGCACCGCATCGCCCGCAAAGGCATCGAGACCTCGCCGCGACTCAGCCGAGACCGCTGGACCATCGAACGCACCATGTCTTTCCGGCAACTACTTCTCCGTGCCGGCTGCTGGAACCAGGGCGTGCGGAAGCGCGGGCGCGAGTCCACCTCACAGGCTCACCCCCTTACAGGTCGACGCTTCTACCTGGGAAACGGCCTGGGAACCTCATAGACCTCACAGGCTGGGGCTGGGGCTGACGTGACACAGGTGTGTGTCCGGTGACATCCATACCGGATCGTCTGCGGTCGAAGCCGGACTGCTCGGCAGCACGGCGCGGGAACCTTCTGCACTACGTCCAGCACGGTTCCAGGCTGCGCTGTGCAACAGGGCTCCTACAGACGCGCGTTGCGCTCCTCATTTCGCCGATAGATGTCATGTACCGCCTGAGTGACGAACCCAGCGAGGAAAGCGACCGGGCTGCCATAAAGCAAAGGAGGACCCAGATCGGAAATCCAGTCCCCAATGGCGAGAACAGCGACAACGTCGAGGTAGTAGAACAGGAAAAGTGCCCCTTGGCCGAGCTTCGCCATCGCCCATCCCCCTTGTGGTCACGTCACCGCTCTTTCGCCCATGGCATGCCCGGTCCGTTACGGTCCAACACCGCAGAGGGCAGCCCGCACCACCCTGCCCAGCAGTGTGCCGATCTCGCGAGATCGCTTCTTTCCCCAGCCCACGGCCCCGCCCCTTCGGCATCCGCGATCTTCCTTGGTCACGCCCCGCCAGGGCAGCCCGCGGGGAAGGGTGGGAAGCGGTGGCCCTTCACGTCCGTGCTCCAGTGGTGGGCTGCCCCGCAGGCACACTCGTAACCGGCGACGCCTCGCCACCTGGACAATGCACTCGTCGCCCTCGGAAAGTCAGCGCGCTGCGCCGCCGTCAGCATCGAATAGTCCGTCGGCCACAGCCACGTCTCGCTCCGACCCGCTGGTTCAGCTCGCCCTGGACAGCAGTGAGCAAACTCTCCCTCGTCCGATCAGCCCCCGCAGTCACACAAGATCGCGTCATCCTCTGCAGAGACCGGCTATGGCTTGGTGAACGTCTCTGCGTACGAGTAGACCGGGAGACGCCCCGGGCCTGTAACGCGAAGTACCGGCGCGCCATCGGCCACCGTTTCGCTGTGGGCCTCACCTTCGGAGATCCAGTTGACCTCGACGCTGAAACGGACATCGTGACTCCCCGGCAGCAGCTTCAGGCTGAGCTGCTCCGGATCGCTGTCGGAGACCTTGAGCGGGAAGCCGACGGCTTTGCTGCCGTCTGAGCTGACCGGCCGCAGACGGATCTGTGTGGCCATGAGGTCTACATCGAATACGCGGGGACTCATAGAGCCACCGCACTCCATATTCACGATGGATCCCGCACGCGGTACGGGGCCGGCGGATAGCCGGCGGACCGTGACGCCCGTGACGACGATGGCCTGGGACGTCTTAGCCTGCAAGGTCAGCGCAAGGTCTGCCGGGTCGTCGTCGGAGGAGGTCACGGCAACACCTTGCCGCAGTTTGTCGCTGCTCGGGTCCTGACGAAGCTCATCAAGCGACTTGTCCGTGTAAACGGGGCAAGACCCCAGAGCTGCATGAACCGTCAGCCCAGGCGGATCCGACCATTGCCCTTGCAGCCAACCCCATCCGCCCGTGACCATGGCCGTCGTGACCGCGGCGGCCACGGCGAACACGGCGGGCACCAGATATATGGGATTCCTCAAGTGCGAGGGCCTCCGGGGCGGACGTGTCGGCATGGCCGGTACAGGTCCCAGCCCGGGCGAGGGCCCACTCGGCCTAGTGTTGTTTCCCGGCTGAGATCCTGTCTGTCCGGCCAAGTCGGCACCCCCGAAAAAACGCGGCTGAATGATCGAAGATCATCTCAGCGCACTTTGTGATCTGTTGGCAACCGGGACCTGGTCTCCGCTCAAACCTGCGGACAGGGGCTCAGGCTGACTTTCAGCGAGGACTCTCCCGGACAGCGCCTTCGGTGAGGTCCCGATCAGCGGTTGGGTGGACGGGAGTGGGTGGACGTCAGCTGCGGGCCATACTGGAGCCGTTGAGCAGGAAGCTGGTCAGGCTGGCCGACCGCGGCTGGCTTCGGAACCTGCCCGGCGGCCGGTTCACCACTCGCCTGTGACCAGGGACGCTGCCGCCCTGATGGCACTCATTGAGCCTTTTCAAGGTGGCCACGATCGAGTGACGCCGGGGTCACGACGGCTCATGTACGCCCGCGCCGCCAGCCTCTCCACGTCGAACTGCTCGTGGAGGTGCTCCAGCGCCCAGGCGACGACCTCGGTGAGCGGGTCGGCGCCGATCTCCTTTGGTAAAGAGCTGTCGAGGTAGCGCCCTCCTGACCGCCCGAGCGGCGCGGCGGGACCACCAGTCGGCGGGCCAGGACCCCTGCCGCCTCGTTGCCGCGGTCCGTTCGCATGATGTGGAGAGAATCATCCGGATCGATGGAGGCCCGGGTGAGGCTTCGCGCTGACAGCGGTGGGTACATCCGCACGTATGGACGCCGGCGCATGGATATCGCTGATAGCTACGGGGATCGTCCTGCTCATCGGGGCGGGGCTCATCTGCTACGAGCATTGGGGATCCGGCGCGAACCAGAGCCGGGAGTATGACCTCGGTCCGGACAACACCAGCGGCGGAGGCGGGGGCGGCTGACGCCCACGGTTCGGCCAAACCGCCTCAGCCCGAACCTGCCGCCGATCAGGACCGCGCTGCAGCAGGGCCTGGATCTCGTCGGCCTCCCCTCGCGATAGATCGGCGCCTTGGGTTCAGCGTTGCCGCTCCAGGGTGAGGACGGCTGCAGCGATTGACGATTCGGGCTGCACCTGGCCTTGCGGAAGATCCGCCACGACTTCAGCCGTGCGACACCACGCTCGACCGGAGCCCGTGCCGCGGACAGCGCGCGGTTGACAGTCTGTTGGGTGGGCGTGAGGCCACGGCCCGGTGGGCGCCTGAGGGGCGTGGCCTCACGGTCCGGCTCCCATGTAGGCGCGGTCGGCCAGGACTGGAACGCCCTGACGCTCGCAGATCCGGATGATCCGGTGAGTGCGGGCCGCGGTCAGGTCATGCGTGCGGCCGGGCAGTGCAGGCGAGATCCACAGCAGCCGCCCAACCGGGTCGGTCACCACCTGCACGTTCACCCCGTGCCGGTGGTGCTTGTGGGAGTAGTCGGCCCGGCTGTCGCCGACCCGGTCGCACTCCGCCAGAGTGCCATCGAGCAGAACGTGGTCAGGGTCGGCCTCGCGCAGAGTGCGCAGCAGGCCGGGCGCGTGGTCGACCAGCATGTCGACGACGGCTGCCTCGTGGGCGTGCGCGGTGCCGACGGAGATGCCGAACCCGGCAGCGAGCTGGGCGAGAGTGTCGTGCCGTCGCAGGTACACCAGGCCGACCAGGGCACGCTGGTGCGGCGGGAGCTTGCAGCGGCGGTCACCCTCGCGGGTGGATATGAGCATGGTGACCCACTCGACCAGGGCATGAGGCAGGTCGAGTGCGGCTGCATAGGGAACCAACTCGGCTCCTGAGCTTGTGGGTTGAGACTTCGAACACCTCCCCCAACGGCACGGGAGCCTCGTGCGTTGCGCACACCGCCGGCATCACCCGATCAGTGGCGACTCTGAAACAGCTCATTGACTGAATTCCCCACCCCCTGTTCTGTTCCCAAGTCTGCTCATCCGGGCCGTTTTCTGCCCGTGCAGCAATCCGTACGCCCCTTGATGGTGCGGGAGCGCGGGGCGAGCCTGCGGCAGCGGGGTTTGCATGTGCCGTAGCGGCACGTGGTCCAGTAGGTGGCAAGTACGACATTGAGAGGTTCCCTCGCATGCACTTTCCTGCGATTCCCCGCCGGGTCAAGATCGGCGATGCCGCCGCGTTCGCCGGGACGACACCCCGTGCCATCCGCCACTACCACGCCATCGGGCTCCTCGCCGAACCGGAACGCGGCAGCGACGACCGCCGCCGCTACGGATACGACGACATGATCCGCCTGCTGTGGATCCGCAAGATGGCTGATGCGGGTATCTCCCTGGATGACATCCGGGCCGGCTTTGAGGGCGCCACCGGCATCGAGCAGTCCCTGGCCCGGCTGGAGGAATCCCTTGCCTCCAAGGCGGCCGCCGTCGAAGCCCAGCAGGCCGCCGTGCACCGCCTCCGCGAGGCGGGCAGCCCCCTGGGTCTGCTCTCACCGCTGGTCAGTGGCCGCCTGCACGATCTGCCGCCTGGATCCCTGCGCTCGGCCGATCTCGATACCCTTCTGGTCACGGAGCGTACCTTCGGTCCCGAGGGGGCCGCCGCCCAGGCCAACCGGTTCATCGCCCTGGCCACCCACCCCGAACTGCGGGCCGAGGAAGACCGCCTGGCCGAGGCCGAGGGGGCCCTGGACGACACCATGTCCCCCGACGACCCCGGCATCGAAGACCTGGCTGCCCAGCGGTGTGCTCATGAGACCGCCTTGGGAGCCACCATCGACAGATCCGGCCTGGACGAGGCCCTCGACGACCTCCTGGACCAGGACGGCGAGCTCGCTGGTGAGGAGGAAGGCGAGGCGAGGATGAGCGTGGTGGAGGCCATAGGCAAGATGCCGTACGACTTCTCCCCGGCCCGCGTCCGGTACGAGGAACGTGTCATCGAGCTGCTTTACTCGGCCGATCAGGGCGGCGATACCCCACGGACCTGCTGACTGACATCGGCGCTCGGGGCGAGACCGACAGGAGCAGCCTGGAATGGTGCAACATGAACGTAACGACGGTGCCCCTGGGGGCCGTTGGGCTCTGTGTGAAGAGAGCCGAAGAGCACGCCGAGGGCACCTGCCCGCTTGTCCACCAGTGCCGTCTGCCGCTGTCGACACGCCCCGCCAGCCACCTCGCCGGTCTGCTGCGGCGCCGTCTGAAGGCGATCGGTCCCGGTGGCGGATCCTGCCGCCCGGGAAGATCCAGGTCGATCCGGTACTGCGGAAACTGGCCGCCCGACTGTAGGCGCGGCGGGCGATCACCCAGTGCCTGCGGTCCTCTCGGCGCCAGGGCCGGACACGCGGTCGAGCAGGAACAGGACAGCTGGGTGATCCAGGCGAGGACCTAGGACCCGCTTGAGCGCGGGATGAATCTGCGTCAGCAGGCCACGCAGACGGTTCTTGGTGCGGGTGACCTCGTCGGCCAGGTCGTCGTCGAGGCCCACGAGCATGTTCAGCTCGGCAACGGTCTCGGCGTCCGGCGCCAGGTCCCGCAGTGTGCGGCATGGTGCGGGCGGCATACGCGATCACCGGAGCGTCCCGGAGATCGGTCTTCGACTCACCGGGGTAGAGGTCGGCGATCGCCCGGCAACGTCAACGACTCCACCGTCTTCGACACGGTCATGGACGACCTAAGGGTGCCCCGGACCGGTCCCGGGCGGCCCCGCCGCAGACTCGACCCGAGGCGGTCATCGCGCACAAGGCGCACTCGTCCCGCGCGATCCGCCAGGTCCTGCGCAGGCGAGGCATCCAGGGCGTGATCCCGGAACGGGCTGACCAGACGGCCAACCGCCTGCGGCGAGGGAAGGCCGGCGGCAGACCGCCGGCCTTCGACCGGTAGCTCTACAAAACCCGCAACGTGGTCGAACGCTGCTTCGCTCGGCTCAAGCAGTTCCGGGCGATCGCGACCCGCCCCGACAAGCTCGCCGCTCGTTACCACGCCGGACTTCACCTCGCCGCACTCATCCTCTGGCTCCGCGAGCCGATAACGCAGCCCCGGAGGGTCTCGACTGCTGGTTGAATGTTGGCCGCCCTCGGCAGCGGCAGCCGCGCCCGACTCGGCTACCTCATCGCCCGCTCGGGCATCCTCGACGACCGCACGGCTGACCCGGCGGACTGAAACCGGCCCTCCTCCCCCGTACAACCATCCGCCGATCTCCGCTGTCTTGATCCCCGTGAAGAAGACGCTCATCGCCACCGCCGCCGCACTCGGCGCGCTCGCCGCCGTCACCGGCCCGGCCGCGGCCCCCGCCGCGGCCGCCTCCGACGCCCTGTGGCTCTGGTCCGACCCGTACGAGATCACCCTCGCGGGCCCGTCCGAGGACGGCTCCCCCGCACCGTCGCAGTCGCTGACCGTGCAGATCAGCCACGACAACACGGCGACCACCGTCCCGGCCGGCACGCTCACCGTCGACGCCTCCGGAGTCGCCTCGTTCGCCGAGGTCACCTGGCCCGCGAACTGCCGCCCGGAGAACGAGACCACCGCCGTCTGTACCACCCCCGAACTCCCCGGCGGCGCCAACGCCCCCGCCGCGCGGATCGGCCTGACCACCAAGCCGGGCGCCACCGACGGCAACGACGGCTACGTCCGCTACACCGCCCAGGCCGGCGGCATGAACGCCTACCCGGGCGAGACCTACGTCGCCGTCAACGACGGCCCCGCGCTCGGCCTCACCCAGGCCGAGTACCGCACCGGCATGGCACCCGACCAGCCCTTCGACTCCTCCGTCGTCCTCGGCAACCAGGGCAACCGCACCGCCGACCGCACCCTGCTGACCGTCTTCACCTCCCGCGGCATCCGCCTCGGCATGTCCGTCCCCTCCAACTGCGAGTCCACGAACGCCGTCACCGGCCGTACGTTCCTCTGCGTCCTGGACGAGCGGACGACCCCGGGCTCGTACCACTCCCTCCCGCTGAAGTTCCGCACCAAGGACATGGCCCTCTTCGACCGCGTCGACTATTCGGCGCAGCCCTACTCCGAGCAGGCGCTCGCCGAGGCCCGCGCCGGCCGCGCCTTCACCCCGGGCGCCGGCCCGGAGCTGAACCTCACCCCGACCGCCGCCCCCTCCGACGAGCTCCAGCCGTACCGCAGCTTCACGGTGAAGACCGTCAACCAGGCCGATTACCGGCTGACCGCCTCCACCGTCTCCGGCGCGGCCGGCGACACCGTGCCCGCCACCGTCACCGTCCACAACGCGGGCCCCGCCTGGGTCGCCTCCCTCGGCGCGGGCGAACCCGCCGCGATCGTCGACATCGACATCCCCGCCGGCACCTCGGTCGCCTCCGCCCCCGACGCCTGCTGGTCCCAGTCCGAGACCCGCTACCGCTGCAACACCCCCATCTACCTCACCGAATCCGGCAAGCCCGCCACCCACACCTTCCCCTTCACCCTCCACATCGACGAGGTCATCCCGAACGCCACCGCCCGCGCCGCCCTCTACAACGACGCCTACGAACCCGCCGTCCGCACCTTCGACCCCGACCTGACGAACAACGCGGCCACCCTCACCGTCAACCCCTCGACGAGCTGACGCACGCCCCTCCGGCTGCCCGGCCCGACCCCTGCGCCAGCCCTGTACGAGCCGGGCAGCCGACCCCCACCCCCCTATGCACAACCTCGCCATGACAGGCTGAACCACCAGGTCAAACACCACATCGACCTGCCCACACCCGCCCTTCTGCAACAACTTTTAGTAGGGCTTTGTCAGGGGGTGCCGTATGTCTGCCGAGGGGCGGGTGCCGGCAGGCGGGGCAGGTGCCGGTCCAGGTGGCCGGCAGGTGTCGGAGGATGGCCGGGGCCAGGCAGACAGTCGGCTCCGGAAAGGACTTGTAGGCGAAATCTCTGTTCCCTCAGGAAGATTCGGGCGACGGCGACTGGGCTACGTCGCGGTGCCGACGGGTGAACGAGCGGCCCCCGAAGTGTTCGAGTTCTTCGGCGCGGCAGCCGGTGTCGTCGGCGTGGCGCGGGCGTGGCCCGATGCCCGGCGCATCCCCCGCCACGGCGACTCGCCTCCGTCACGTGCCCTGGCGTCCCCGTAGTTCCTCCACTGCGGCCCGGGCCGCAGCGCCGATGACCGCGTCTGCGCGTGGGAGCTTGTTGTCCGAACGGGCTGCCTGGGTGAGGACGACGGCGGTGTAGGTGGTGCCGTCGGCGAGTTCTACGACGCCCGCTTCGTGGCGCAGTGAGCCGAAGGTGCCGGTCTTGCCGTAGACAGTGACGTCGTCGTAGGGAAATCCGGAGCCGAGCCGGTGTGTCCAGGGCTGTTGGCGCATCACCCCGCGCATGAAGGCGCAGTGTTCCTCGGAGGCGGCCTGTCCGGTCCAGATCGCTCGCAGGAGCCGTGCCATGTCCGATGGTGTGGTGGAGGCCTTGTACGCGGGGTCGTACACGCCTGGTGGCACGACCGTGTCGTTGTCCGCCACGCGCGCCAGGGCCGCGTCCAGGGAGTGGGTGCCTGTTTCGGCGACCAGTTGGCTGAAAGTGTTGACGACGCCTCCGTGGATTCGGGTGTCGGGCATGCCCAGGCTGCGGCAAACGGCGTCGACCACGTCCGGGCCGACCGCTCGGAGTACGGCGTCGGCCGAGGTGTTGTCCGAGATGGTCATCATCAGCACCACCATGTCGCGCAGCGACATGGTGACGGCGTCGCGCAGGATGGAGATGCCGGTCGGCCCGGGAACGCGTTCGCCGGGCTCCAGCGTCACCCTTCGCACCGGGTCGATCAGCCCCGCATCCGCGAGCCGGCAGAAGGCGACCATCACAGGAATTTTGTACACCGAACCCATGGGCAGTTGTTCGTCGGGATCGACCGTCACCCGGGCCGACGGCCGGTGAAGTTCCGCCACATGCAGCCAACCGCGGACACCCGCGTCGTCGAACATGCCGCGGATGGTGCTTTCCACGCCCTTGCCTCGCAGTCTCCCGCTCACGGTGTCGCCTTCCGGGTCAGCGCGCGCTCCAGCAGTTGTGCTGTCCTGGCGGCCTCCTCCGCTCCGGGGCGACGCGGGTCCCAGGCCACCCGAAGGCGCAGTGGCAGCGGTGGGTCCGTGGTCGGCCGCCGTTCGACGCCGGAGGCGGTGAGCGTGTCGTCCGCTGTGACCAGCACTGCCTGGCCGGCCGCGACGAGTGCGAGGCCCGCACGCTCGTCGGAGACCACCACGGTTTCCACTCGGCGGCCGCGGCTGGCCAGGGTGTCGATGAACAGGTCATGGGCCGCAGGGGCTTCGGCGCGGGGACGTACGGCAACGGGCAGACGCGGCGCACATGCGTCACGTACATCCCCGCGACCGGCGGGGGCGAGGATCCAGGTCGGCAGAAGGATCACGCGCCCGGCGGCGAGACCGTGCAGCACGGAGGGGTGCCGGATCACGGCGATGTCCAGCCGCCCGGCGGCGACGTCGCCGAGCAACACGGACGTCGACGCCGTCACCATACCGATCCGCGTCCGCTCGCCTGCGCGGACCGGCGCGGCCGCCACGCCTGCTGCGAGGGGCGTCGGTACTTCGGGAGCCAGCCCGAGCCGCAGCCGTCGGCCGTCGGCCTGCTCGCGAGCCCCGGTCTCACGGAGTGCCACGAGCGCGGCCAGTGCTTTGCGGGCGTGTGGAAGCAGCTGAGTCCCCTCCTCGGTGAGGGAGACTCCTCTGTCACGGTCGAACAAACGGACGCCGAGCAGCGTTTCCAGTCGCCGCAGACCCTGGGACAGCGGCGGCTGGGTGATGCCCACCCTCTGCGCCGCAGCTCCAAAGTGTTCCTCCTCCGCCACCGCGACAAAGATTTCCAGATGCCGTTCTGTCAGCACCCCGCACCCCCTGTCCTGTATTGATACGAGCTGCGAATCGTGTAGTCGCCGAGATCGTATTCGACATGCAGTCCGGCAGCGGGCTTGACTCCTGAAGGAAACCGGTTTCGGCCGCGCCGGCACCGAGCTCTGCCGAGCCGAGGTACCTCGCCCACACCGAGACCGCATCCGGCCGACCATCCGGTGCGGACCGCACGACCCGAGACGGAGATCATCTTGAGGCGTACTCACAGCCCGAACAGTTCCGCCCCGCGCCGCCGCCGAACGCGAAGCGTGCGGCGGCCTCTGGTCGTGGTCCTGTCCGTTCTCGTGCTGGCAGGAGGCGGGTATGCCGCGTTCGGTCTCCGGGGCGGCGACGCGAAGGAAGGCGACATGGACGTGGCGGCCGCCCGCGAGCCCATGGCCGCGTTCCTCGCCGCATGGGCCGGGCACGACGCACGGAGGGCGGCAGGCTATACCGACACACCCGACGACGCCGCGTCGCTCCTCACGTCGGTCCTGACCAATCTCAAGCCCTCCAAGACCACCATCGTCGAAGGCAAGGGGGCGAGGAAAGGTGAGGGGGAGGTTCACTTCCCCTTCACGGTGACCATGGCGGTACCGGGCGCCGGAGACGTCATCTGGCGCTCCGGCGCGCAGGTGGTCGACTCGTCGGGCACCTGGAAGGTCGAGTTCAGTTCGCCAGTGATCCACCCGGAGCTGAAGCCGGGGCAGACCCTTGCGCTCAAGAGCGTGAACACCAGGGCGAAGGTGCTCGACTCCAAGGGGGACCCGCTCCGCGCGGAGAGTCTCACCGGAACCGTCGATCCCGTCAGCGGCAAGGGCACGTCCGGCCTGGAGGCCCGCTACGACGACCTCCTCTCCGGGGGCAGGACCGCAGCCAAGTCCGTCGTGGTCGCGGACCGGCAGAGCGGACGCGCCGTCAAGGACCTCACCACTGCCGCAGGGGTCGAGGGCCGCCCGGTGCGCACCACCATCGATCCTCACGTCCAGGCGGCGGCGGCCGATGCCCTGACCGGGGTCGAGGTCAATGCTGCGATCGTCGCGATAGACCCGCGCAACGGGCACGTTCTTGCCGCCGCCAACCGTCCCGGCGGTTTCAACCGCGCCCTCGAAGGGCGCTATCCGCCCGGTTCCGTCTTCAAGGTCGTGACCGCGGCGGCTCTTCTGGAAGGCGGGATGGAACCCGGCGACTTGGCGGCCTGTCCGAAGTTCGCGCGTGTCGACGGGCAACGTTTCGAGAACCAGAAGCAGTTCGAACTGCCTGCCGGTTCGACCTTCACGGACGTCTTCGCCCAGTCCTGCAACACTTACTTCGTCAACGCCCGCAACCGGCTCTCCGGCACCGCCCTGAGGGACGCGGCGCAGGCGTTCGGCATAGGCGGCAGCTGGGACGTGGGCACGACCACCTATGACGGCAGCGTTCCCGTCTCCACGAGCGACAACGACAAGGCCGCCGCGACCATCGGCCAGGCACGCGTTCAGGCGTCACCGCTGGTCATGGCGTCCATCGCGGCCACCGTCAAAAACGGGACGTTTCACCAGCCCGTACTGGTGCCGGACGCGGTGAAGAAGAAGTACCAGGCACCGAAGACGCTGGGCCCCGAGGTCGCAGACCGGCTCCGCGCCATGCTGCGCACCACCGTGACCGCCGGTTCCGCCCGCGCCCTCAAGGACCTGCCCGGCCAACCGCACGCGAAGACCGGAACCGCCGAATTCGGCAGTGAAACCCCTCCGCGCACCCACGCCTGGATGATCGGTTACCAGGGCGCCACCGACCTCGCGTGGGCGGTGCTCCTCGAGGACGGCGGTTCGGGTGGCGCTGACGCGGGCCCGGTCGCCGCGCGGTTCCTGAGCAACCTCGCGCGGTAAGCAGAGACCGGCCTGCCCGAACGACTGCTACAGAAGGGAACGTCCGCACCTCATGCACCGTCGAATCCATGTCTCTCGTCGTGCAGCCCTTGCCGTGCTGGCCGGAGCCGTGACCCTGCCCCTCGGGGGGTGTACCACCACCCCGGACGGCACCGCTCCCACAACATCCGGTCCGGCGAAGTCCTCCGCATCACCACCGTCCGCCGATTCCCCTGCGGAGCGCGCCTTCACCGAACTGGAGCGCGAGTTCGACGCCCGGCTGGGGGTCTACGCGCTCGACACCGGCAGCGGCCGGACCGTCACCCACCGGTCCGACGAACGCTTCGCCTACGCCTCCACCTGCAAGGCGCTGCTCGCCGGCGCCGTTCTCGGCAGGAAATCGCTGCGGCAGATGGACCGGCTCGTGCGTTACGGCCGCGACGACCTCATCAGCAACTCACCGGTCACCGAGCAGCACCTCGCCACCGGACTGACCCTGCGTGAGTTGTGCGACGCAGCCGTCCGTTACAGCGACAACGCCGCGGCCAACCTCCTCTTCCGTGAACTCGGCGGCCCCCAGGGCCTTCAGGACGCCCTGCGCGCGCTGGGCGACAGCATCACCCGTTGTGACCGCTACGAGACCGCGCTCAGTGACGCGGTCCCAGGTGATCTCCGCGACACCAGCACGCCCCGCGCCCTCGCCGAAGATCTGCGCGCGTACGTCCTCGGCACCACCCTCCCGGCGGACAGGCGTGCCGTACTTACCGACTGGCTCAGGCGCAACACCACCGGCGACCACACCATCCGCGCCGGCACTCCCCGTGGGTGGCAGGTCGCGGACAAGACCGGCTCCGGGGGCTACGGCACCCGCAACGACATCGCGGTCATCTGGCCACCCCACGGCGATCCCCTCGTTCTGGCCGTCCTCTCGCGCCGCGACACCAAGGATGCCGAACGGGACGACGCCCTCATCGCTCACGCTGCCGAGGCCGCACTCCGTGCGGTTGCCCGGTAGGGCGGGCTTTGTCAGGTGGCGTCGTAGGTCTGCCATGCGGTGGGTTGTCGGCAGGCGGGGCAGGTGCCGGTCCAGGCGGCCAACAGGTGCGAGAGAAGGGCCAGGGCCAGGGCCTGGTAGACGGTCAGGCCCTGGCAGGGGCTTTTGGGCAGGATCGTTGTTCGGCCAGGAAGAGGTGGGCGGCGGTGACAGAGGCGATATGGCGGTGCCGGCCGGTGAACGAGCGGCCCTCGAAGTGGTCGAGTCCGAGCGTCGTCTCAGCTCGCGGTAGTCGTGTTCGATATACCAGCGCAGTTTCGCGAGTCGGACCATGTCCCGGGCCGGGACGTCGGCAAGCAGGTTGGAAGTTCAGTACTTGACCGGCTCGTTCTCTCCTTCGGGCCACGGGGCGATCAGCCACCGCAGACCTATGACACCGCCCGGGGCGGGTTGCGGCCGGCGGCCGGCGAGGCGGACCCGCAAGAACCAAAACGGCGGACATGGCAGCCTTCGAGCCCTTGCGCCAGGTGACCGCGACTGCTTTGTCGCGGCCCGCTGCCGACTGTGGGGGGCGGCTGGTCCAGGACGCGGTGAAGCGGCCGCCGGTCTGCGGTGCGGCGGTCGGCGAGCTCGCGGGCGGGGCCGGGTTTCAGGCGGCCCCGTGGCCGGCCCCGGCAAGCCCACCCGCGCCTGGTATGCCCGGTCAGTAGGCCCCGGTGGCACCGGGAAACGGGCCCGTCCGCGCCGTCGGCCCGCCGTCATCCACATAGCGGGCGAACTCCCATGGGTCGTGTGCCGAGAAGACCTCGACCTGGTCGCCGTGGTCACGGATCAGCTCACGCAAGCGGGCCTGGGTCCCCAGCCGCAGATCGGGGGCGACCTGCGAAAGGGTCTGAACGGTGTCGAGCACGGGGTGCACTTCCTTCCGGGCACCCAGTTCGCGGTGGTAGTAGTAGGCGTCGCCGCAGTGGAGAAGCCAGCGTTCGCCGTTTCGCACGGCGACCCCGGTGTGTCCCTCGGTGTGGCCTCCGAGCGGGATGAGCTTGATCTCCTGCGGCAGCCCCTTCGCCTGGAACGCTGTGAAGCCGTACCACTGTTCATCGGATTCGGGCCCGTAGGGAACCCAGCGAGGTTCGTGGGCCCAGTGGGCCGGCCGGTAGCGGAAACTGGGCGACTGGGCACGTGCCGCGCTCAGTTCCGAGGCAAGCAGATGGACATGTGCGTCGGGAAAGTCAGGGAGTCCGCCGCTGTGGTCCACGTCCAGGTGGGTAACGATGATGTGGCGGACGTCGGACGGGGCGTACCCCAGCCGGGCGATCTGCCGGACGGCCGTCTCCGCCTCGTCGAGCGTGGGCTGGGCCATGGCGACCCAGCCGTCGCCGAGCGTGCCTGCCGGGTCCCGAACGTCGCCGAGGCCCAGTCCCGTCTCGATCAGGACCAGACCGTGGGCGTCGGTCTCCACCAGCAGGCAGTGGTTGACAGCGGGAGCGGGCCGCGGGCCCTCGTAGGTCGCTTCGATCGTGCGGACCGAGCCGCAGTTCAAGTGATGAATTCTCATATCGCCTAGACTGCAACTTAAAGCACGCTTCAAGTCAAGGAGACTTCATGGACGCTGCGTTGCTGGACATCGGCGAAGTCGCTCAGCGATCCGGGCTTGCGCCCTCGGCTCTGCGGTTCTACGAGAAGAAGGGGCTGATCGCCGCGGCGGGCCGTAACGGCCTGCGCCGTACGTACCAGCCGGATGTACTCAGCCGGTTGGCGCTGATCACCTGCGCTCGCAGCGCCGGACTCTCGATCGCCGAGATCGGCCGCTTCCTCGTGGCGCGGCCCTCCGACGCCGACCTGCGCATTCGCATGGCCGCCAGAGCCCGCGCACTCGATGAGCAGGTGGGCCAGCTCACGCGACTTCGTGACAGCCTGCGCCACGCGGCCGCATGCGACCACGAGCCGCTCGTCGACTGCCCCGACTTCAAGCTCGCCGTCGGTAACGTGGCCACTCCCGAACCGACAACGCTTCCCACCTCGCCCGCCCAGCACCGGAGTCATCCACACGCCACGTAGGGGTCGTGGACCAAGGAGTTTGCGAGCGCGGGACTCACATGCGTTTCGTTGCTTCCCGGAGACGCAGTGGGTGGCCGCCGGCGCGATGTCGAGGGGACACGGGGCGGTGAGACCGCCACGGAATCCTCGTGGGCAGTCGCCATACCCATCCTCACCTGCCGTGGTGAGTAGCCGCCAAAGAAACTCACCACGGACCGGACCGGCGCTCACCACGCCAGGTCAGTGGCCTGCTGGTCAATCGATGTTGCCGACCTGGATCTCATGGACGTCGAGGGTGAGCGCCGTGGGACCGTGATCAGCAAGCGTCATAGGTCCAGGCGTCGCCCTCCCACGTCCAGGGCTGTGCCTTTTTGTCGAACTTCGGCAAGCCGGTCACCTTGTACGAGACGCGAGCCGAGTCCCCCGACACGCTCGCGCCGATGTCCGCCGCCTCGTGATCCGGACCGTAATCCTTCGTGGCCTGGCCAACAACCGCGCTGTACGCCTCCGGTGTGATCTCGGCCCGGCAGCGCTCCGACAGGGCACCGTAGGCGGTGCCGACGTCGCCCTCGAAGTAGGCCTTGGTGTAAGACGCCACAGCCTCGCTCAATTCGGCGGCAACGTCGCGGGGCGGCTCGACGCTCTCCTCGGCGGAAGAGCTAGCGGCAGACGAGGACGGCCTGTCCACAGCCGAGTCGTCGTCGCCCGAAGCGCAGGAGGTAAGCGGAGCAAGCAGCAAAGCAGCGGTCGTGAGCGTAGCGGCGGCGCGGGTGTACATGGGTCCCCCAGACGATGCGGTCAGGGGGGCATGCTGACACAGGGGACGGCAGGCAGTCCGCCGGTACGGGACAGCCGCAACACCATCGTGAAGGAGCTCGGGCACACGGGCAGGACGATCAGTGAGATCGCGAAGGTGGCCCGACCCGGTTCTCCTTCAGGGCTGGGCTCGATGTTCACGAGAACGGGCAGCACCTCGGTCCGGCCGAGGTGCTGCCCGTTCCTGGGTCAGCTGAGCCGGGTGGTGACGTACGCCTCGATGGCGTCCCGCTGGTACGCGGCCAGGCCGGGTGCGATGGCCTCGTACGCCGCGCGCCACGCCTCGTTGTCCACGCAGGAGCGTCCGATGGTGCGGTACTCCTCGGCGGACACGGGTCGCAGTTCGGTCAAGGCCCGGTACTGGGCGTCGATCTGCGCCTGTACGGGCGCGGCGTCAACCGGGTGGTTGGCAGCCATGAGGTCGGCCAGCAGGATCATCTGTGTCGTGCGCTCGCGCTGCCCGGCCTCGATGTCCTGCGGTGTCATCACCGCGACCCTGCGGGCGACTTCCTCTGCATGCCCGGGGAAGTCACGCAGGCTCTCCTGGTACTGGGTGGGCTGGATGCCCTCGAACAGGTTCTCCGGTCGGTTGACAGCGGTCATGGGTGTGCCGTCCTTCCTGGACTGCTCCAGTTCGGCGATCGTGTGGGAGACGGTGCCGGCCAGGACGTCGATCCGGTCCCGCTCAGCAAGCAGTCGCCGGTGGTGTCCGCGCAGGGCTTCCACCTCGTCGATCTGCTCAGCCAGGATCCGGCCGACCTCGGGAAGCCCTACGCCCAGCGCCCGCAGGACGAGGATCTGCTGCAGCCGCAGCAGCTGGGGCTCCCCGTAGTAGCGGTGGCCGCTGGCCCCGACCCTGGCAGGCGGCAGCAGGCCGATCTCGTCGTAGTGCCGCAGGGTCCGGGCGGTCACGCCCGACATCCGAGCGACCTCCGCAATCGGCCAGTCCATCGCCGTTCCCTCACGATCGCGTCACCGGGCCGGTCTCTCCGGCCCTGTTCAGGACGGTAGAAGCTGCCGCTGCGACAACCGCAACCCCCGCACTCACCCGGTTCCTGCTCTGCGACCAGGCGGAAAACCTCCACGGCAGGCCCAGCCAAGGACGGCTGCTGCTGAAACCCGTGAACATGCCGCTGCCGCCCTGGCTGATGCGGGTCAGGAGGGCACTGACGCGTCCCATGCTGCGTACTCGTGACCCGGTCGTGCGGAGCGCAACGTGATTCTGTTGATCTTCTGCCCGGCGGTGGCGATTTCGAGCGTCGCGAGTGGGTGCCCGCCGGGAGCGATGAGGTGCATGCTCTTGCCGTTGACGGCGATGGGGCAGATGACTCGAATCCGGTCGCGGAAGTGTCTGGTTTCGCTCGCGATCCCCATCGGGCCGACGACGCGAGTGCGGGCGTCACGCGGCAGCAGCGCTGCGTCGGCGTCACGGACAACGTCCGGAGCAAGCATCCTGATCATCGCGCGTGTGTCTCCTGTTTCGGCCGCGGCCAGGAACGCTTCAACGATCGGCCGGTCAGCACGGTCGGTGTGCTCGGCGGGCTGAGCGCTTCCGATGCGTTGTCGGGCTCGGCTGGCGTGCTTCTTAGCTGCGGGCACCGTCCCACCCAGCACGTCCGCGATGTGATCGAACGGCACCGAGAACAGGTCGTGCAGGACATACGCGACTCGCTGCGGCGGCGTCAGGTGGTTCAGCAGCACCATGAGTGCACGAGAGATGCCTTCTTTCCGTAGGAGTTTTTCGTCTGCCGTGAGCTGTTCGGCAGGAATGACGGCTGCCGGCAGCCCTGCTTCGTTACGGCGGCGCCGGATCCGCAGCTCGTCCAGGCACACGCTGGCGATGACTGTCCGTAGCCAGCCTGCGGGGTTCTCGATCTCCGAGTGAGATCGCGTGGTCGCGGCCCGTACCCACGCCGTCTGGACCGCGTCCTGCGCATCATGCGACGAGCCGAGCATGCGATACGCGACCGACAACAGGTGTGGTCTAGCGGCCTCGAACTCTCCGATGGTGATTGGCATCGGGGTGTCACCTTTTCGAGCTAGCGGACGTCAGGAGGTCGGTTCAGAACCATTCCTGTTCACATCCCAAAGGAGATGACAGCACTATGAGCCTACAGATGGTGCACATCGGCGCCGACTCCGTCATCGCGCCCACGCTGCGTTCGCTCCTGACCTGCGTGTTCACCGCCCCTGGCGAGACATCCGCGCCCGGTGAGCCCTACGCGGCCTGTGTCAGCGACCGAGCAGCCGGTGGCGCGATTGCGTCTGAGGCGTTCACGGGCGTTGAGTCATGCAGCTCGTGAACCTTGCCTTGCTGATCGCCACGATCACGTGCGTTGCCGCGAACGGGTTCATAGCCGTCGCGGACTATGTCCGCGCCTCGTTCGTCCTCGCCAATTCAGAGGAAGTGCGGCTCCCAGCAGCGACGCTGCCGTATCTCGCGACTCTCAAGCTCGCAGGCGCCGTAGGTCTTGCCGTCGGGCTCCTTGGAGTTCCTTCGCTCGGCCTGGCGGCAGGAGTGGGACTCATCGGCTTCTTCATCGGAGCAGTCGTCGCCCACGCCCGTGCTCGCGTGTTCTACAACATCGCGTTTCCAGGTGTCTACCTGTTGCTCGCGGTGGCCAGCACAGTCTTCTTTGCGAGCGAACTATGACTCATGCCGACTCGCCACTGTCGGTCAAGGGCCCCGGCGCCTGATCGGCCGCCACACCCGCCGTTGCCCCCGTCGGGGCCGCCCAGCGGCTTGAACTTCTCACGGTGTGCGGAGGCCACGCCGTGGCCTCCGTTACCCGCGGCGGCATGCAACTCGACGCGGTCCACGAAGGTGGTCATGGTGGGGCAGGTACTACGGAAAAATACGGAATCATCTCGCCTCCCCGGAAACCGGGGAAGCTGAGATCCGCCCTCGGAAGGTGCTGTGACGTTCAGCGGTGCGTTGCCTGCTCAAGCGTCCGTCAAAGCGGAACAAGCCCAGACGGACCCCAGTGGCTGGTCGTCACCTCACCCTGCCGTTCGTGATGCGGGGGTCGGGACCGTACTGCCTGGGTACGCCGAGGTTCTCACGCAAGGTTGCGCCGACGTAGTGCTCGGGGTAGATGCCGCGTGCGCGCAGAACGGGCACGACCTCGTCGACGAAAGCGTCGACGCCGTCCTCGTAGATGTCGGGTGAGACCCAGAACCCGTCGGCGGCGCCCGCCTCGAACCACTCCTGCAGGTGATCGGCGTGCACCTTGGCGGGACCGACCGTCGTGGGGTGGTAGTCGATCACGCCGTGGGCGAGGATGTCGCGGGGCGACCAGCCCCCGCGCGCGACGCCCAAGGCGATGGGGGAACGCGGATCCATGGGGGACGCGTGAGCAGCGGCCAGCTGATGGGGTGTGAGGGGCTCGTCGTATCGGCTCGGTTCGATGTGCAGTCCCAGCAGCGCGCCGAGGTGCGGCAGGCGCGCCTCGATGACGTCGCCGGCCAGGGTGAGGCGGCGGTCGAGGCCCTCGCGCACCGTCGGGGCAACTGTCGTCATCAGTCCGGCGAAGTACTTGATGTCGTCGGGGTCGCGCCCGGCCTCCCGCGCGGCGTTGCGCACCATCTCCCGCTGGGCGCGGGCTTCCTCGATCGTCCACACCTCGGCGATGAAGCCGCTCGCGTAGCGGCCGGCGAGTTGGAGGAGGTGGGGGCTGGGCCCTCCGGAGGTGAAGATCACCGGCTGGCCCTGCTCCGATGGCGGGATCGCGAGAGGCCCGCGTGAGGCGACGTACTCGCCCTCCAGGTTGACGGGCCGAAGCTTCGAGGCGTCGATGAAGCGGCCGGAGGTCTGGTTTTTGATCCAGGCGTCCTTCTGCCAGCTGCCCCAGAGTGCCTCGACGACCTGGATCGACTCATGTGCGCGCTGGTAGCGCATGCCGCGATCCGCGACGGGTCTGCCGTAGTTCGCTGATACGGCCGGATCACTCGTCGTGACGGCGTTCCACCCGGCGCGGCCGTGACTCATCACGTCGAGCGCCTTGAACTGGCGTGCGGTGTTGAACGGCTCCTGGAAGGTGGTGGTACCCGTCGCGACAAAGCCGATCCTGGAGGTGGCTTGTGAGATGGCGGCCAGCTGCATCATCGGGTCCATGATGTTGCTGAGCGTCGAGTGCTCGACATCCCCACGTACGGCGGGGAAGTCCGGGGTGAACAGGAACGTGAATCCTCCTCGCTCGGCGGCCTGCGCGTAGCGGATGTTCGCCTCGATCCTGGCGTAGTTGTCGGCGTCGACATGGGGTGCACGCCAGGCTCCGGCCACGGCAGGGGTGTTGCCTGCGACCGGCGCACGGTGAGCCTGTCGATGTGGAACGTTAGGCTCCGGCTCCGTGCGGAACTTCGACCTCAACCTGGCCCGGCTGTTCGTCCTGCTGTACGAGACCAGCAGTGTCACGGCCACCGCGGACGCGCTGCACGTCACACAGCCGACGGTCAGCTACAGCCTGGCCAAGCTGCGGCGGCACTTCGACGACGAGCTGTTCCGGCGCAGCGGCCGCGGCTTGACCCCGACGGCGGGCGCCCGGCGGCTGTGCGAGCCGCTCCAGCGGGCGGTGGCGCAGATCGACGCGGCGACGCGGCAGTCCGCCGACTTCGACCCGGCCACCATGTCGGCCAACTTCACCCTCGCCCTCTCCGACCTGGGCGAGGCCACGCTCCTCCCCCGCCTGGTGGCCTCCGCGCGGCGAGCGGCCCCGGCGTCTCCTTCACGGTCCGCCCGCTGGACGTGGAGGACGCCGAGCGGCAGCTGAGCCGGGGCGAGCTGGACGCGTTCGTCGCCACCCCGGTCCTCGCCTCGCACCGCACGGAGCGGGTGCCGCTGTACCGGGAGCGCTACGTCGGCATGGTGGCGTCCTCGCATCCGCGGATCACGGGCCAGGAGGTGACGCCGGAGCAGCTGGCGGCGGAGCACCACGCCACGGTCTTCGGCCCCAGCGGGCACAGCGTGCCGCGCGCGCTGCTGGTCACACACGGGCTGATGGACCGGGTCGCCCTGGAGGTGACCCGGTTCTCGGTCCTGCCCTACCTGCTGGAGCAGACCGACCTGATCGCCGTGGTGCCCGAGCACGTCGGCGAGGTCTTCGCCGTCTCCCACCAGGTCCGCACGGTTCGACTCCCGTTCCGCACCGACCCGATCGAGATCGCCCTCTACGCCCGCCCCGAGTCCTCGCGGACGCCCTCGCAGAGGTGGCTGGTCCGATTCCTGGCCGACGTCCTCGGCGAACAGGTCAGCCCGGCCCAACTCCCGCTCGCGGAGGGGTGATCGGGGCGCTCAGGCCTACTCGTAGGTGAGGCGGCCGACCTGCTCCTGCTCGGAGCCGACGGCGATCGCCGGGGCGTGGCACTTCAGGCGTCGTTGTGCCGGCAGTCAGCCCTCTTGCAGGCGCCGACGGGGCCGGTAGCGGTCGGCTTCCCGCCCTGTACATCGGCGGTCATGAAGGTGTAGCAGACGGGTTCGGTGGCATCACCGATCGTGACCACGGTGGCGTGACAGATGTGGTCGCTGTTGTCGGCGCAACTCCCGGCCGACATTCGCTGATGACCGGCAGTTGCATGACGGGGGCTGCTGCCATGGCGGTTGCCTGCTTCCGCTTCCTGGAGGTGTCCGGCGGAGCCCTCCTCCGCGGCCGGGCTCCTCTACACGGCGACGGTGCGCACGAGGGCTGCCGGAACGCATCCCTTCCCTGCCTCCACGCTCCGCGACCTCGGCGGCGGGCGCACCTCGGCGGGGCGGCGAGCGGCTAGGCTGACCCGATGATCAGTGACGTGGACCTGCGGCACCTGCGCCGCTGTGTGGAACTGGCGGCCCAGGCCCTCGACGCGGAGGACGAGCCCTTCGGCTCGGTGCTGGTGGCAGGCGACGGCTCGGTCCTGCGCGAGGACCACAACCACGTGGCCTCCGGCGACCACACCCAGCATCCCGAGTTCGCCCTGGCCCGTTGGTCGGCACAGCACCTCTCGCCGGAGGAGCGCGCGGCGGCCACCGTGTACACCTCCGGCGAGCACTGCCCGATGTGCGCCGCCGCGCACGGCTGGGTGGGCCTCGGCCGCATCGTGTACGTCGCCTCCGGCGCGCAGCTCGCGGCCTGGCTCGCCGAGTGGGGTGTACCCGCGGCCCCGGTCGCCGCCCTGCCCGTCACCGCGGTCGTCCCGGACGCGGTGGTGGAGGGGCCTGTGCCGGAACTGGTCGATGACATCCGCGCCCTGCACCACCGGCTGCACGGAGCGGCCGACGGGAGCAAGTAGCCGCGGCTCGGCCAAGGCTGCGGCCTTGGAAGGGCGGTGCGCCTGCTCACGGTCACAGGAGGTCGGTGAGGTCGGGCGCCAGGCCGTCGATCAACTCGGCATACGCAGGCCGTACCCGTCGGCGCAGCCGAAGCATGTCGGACCGCCCGGGCGCATCGACCGGCCCAGCAGCGCTTCGAGCGCATCGACCGGCCCAGCAGCGCTTCGAGCGCACGGAGCGCCGGGCGGCCAGGCGGGGGCGTTCCGCTTCTCGACCTCCGGGAGCGGCACGCCCTGGAAGTCGCGATGCCCCCAGATGTCGTGGGACACCGACACCTCAGCCACCAGTTCCCGTTCGTCGGGGTAAACGCTCAATTCGACCAGTCCATCCTCCCGTCGCCGTGAGCCGCCCGCGTCCGGGCGGAGTTGGACCTGCTGCGTGAATCGGTGACAGGTGCGTTCCCCGATCCGGCGCGCCGCGCCGTCGCGCAGACGGCCGACAGCCAGGGCGTGGAAGGCATGTTTCGCCCGTTCACTTCTGCTCCACCCAGCCGTGCCGGACGGCATGACCGCCCAGCTGGATACGGGTCCGGACTCCGGCTATGTCCATGAGGCGGCGTAGGCGTCGGTGCAGTGTGCGCGGTGAGAGGCCGAGCTGTGCGGCGGCCGTCGGGTCGGTCAGGCCGGCCAGCAGCAGGGCGAGGATCCGCCGGTCCAGGTCGGTCGGGCCCTCCGCGCCGAGCTCGACGGTGGCCGCAGCCGCTTCACCGCGGGCCGACAGTTCGAGCGGGTGCGCCGTGCGCCATACCGTCTCGAACAGCGCGTCCAGCGCGTCCAGCAGGCCGCTGCGGTGCAACAGTACGGCGCCGGGCTCCCCCGCGGGTGTGACGGCGAGCGGGACAAGACCCAGGTCGGCGTCGGCCAGCACGAGCTTCATCGGCAACTGATCGGCGACCCGCAGCTGCACGCCGTTGCGCAGGGAGTCGATCGCATCGGTGATGATGCCCGGCTCTGCCAGCACAGCACGGTCCAGTACGGCCCGGAAGTGCACGCCCCGGCCGAGTGCAATGGGTTCGGCCGAGTTCTCGCCGGGCGGCACGGCGACGAACGGTGCGGTGATGAATGTGCGGACCTGCGTGCGGGCCGCCTGTTGCACCTGGAGGAAGCGATGGCGGATGGCGTCGACGCCCGTCACGACTTCGATCAGATCACTGATGCTGTTCCCGGTCATCGCCGCCCGGTGCTCCTCGGCGAAGGTCACCAGCGCCTGCTCGGCCATGCGCAGGCCGTCCTGGCGTCGGCTGATGAGAGCGCCGAGCGCCACGGCCGGCGGCGCGGCGGTGAAGCGATCGTGCGCCGACCTGATCACCAGTCCCCACTCGACCAGATGGCGCAGGGCTCTGTCGATGTCGGCCTGCGGGGCATCGAGCAGATCCGCCAGCAGCACCGCGGTGGAGTTCGGCCGTCCGAGCAGCGCGCGGTAGACGCGCTCGTCATCGGGTTCGAGGCCCAGAACATCCAGCATCGGCGACCGACTCTCCCTTGCTTGCCGCAGCGGGGAGAGTATGCGCCATGGTGGCAGTCCCTGAATAGTCCCAGCTGGGAGCAGGTGCGACGGGAAGGGCCCCGGGGAGTCGCCTCCCCGGGGCCCGTCTGTGCTGTTCATCGCAGGCCGTACGCCCGGATGATCTCGTTCTTGACGCTGAAGCCGCGGTCCGTCGCGGCGCTCGCGCGGACCGACACGAAACCACCGGGCTTCTTGGCCGTCCTGAACGAACCGGTCCAGTAGCCGCCGGAGCCCTTGGACAGGGTCACCTTCTGCCAGGTGGCGCCGTCGTCGTACGAGACGTCCAGCTTCACGGTGGTGACCTTGCCCGGCACTGTGTCGAGGTTCATCGACACCGGCTCGAGCGCGATCCGCTGGGTCGCGCCGGCCTTGACGTCACCGTGCAGGTCGGACTCCAGCTCGTAGTCCAGGTTCAGCACCGAGAACGGCTCGAAGAAGTCCGAGTCGACGGTGTCGGACACGAACGTCCACTCGGTGTGGGTGCGGGTCGACAGCCGGAAGACGTCACCGGGCCGCTCCACGTCGAGGACGGTGCGGTAGGGAAGGTTGCCCGCCGGTACCTCCATCCACTGCATGTCTCCGCTGACCGGGTTGTCGTGGATCAGCTTGTCACCCTGGAAGACCTGCAGGTGGGACGGTGTCTCCCCCCACGGCAGGTAGCCGCCCAGCCGCATGTTGTCGCTGGCGGAGGCCCATGCCTGCACGTTCCAGGTCATGTAGTTCTGCCAACGGGAGTTGTACACACCGAAGGACTCGCTCTGCGCGGGGCGGGTCAATGGAGCGAACCAGTTCAGGCGGCTGGTGCTGCCCTTGGCGTACGTGTTGTCACCCGACACCATCGTCCACGGCAGGGCCCTGTCGACGCCCTGCGTATGGAACTCCCTCCAGACCTGGCCCGGAGTCACCCACTCGGTGCGGGTGCCCGGGTGCCACTCGATCTCGGGCATGTTGAACGACGGGCTGAGGGTGAAGTCGGACCGGTACCCTTCGGCCCGGCCGCCGTCGGTCGCCGAGTAGTAGCGGGCATCGATCCGGGCGAGGTCCCGCTGGGACGGCTTGTAGACCATGGCCCGGTCCGGGACCTGGCCGGGGTAGTCCCGGGTCAGGTCGTAGACGAACGGCGTGTGTTCGGTCTGCTTCACGGTCAGCTTGGAGGTGCCGGTCTTGGCAGCTGCGATGAGGGCCTTGCCCGCGTCGCGGTGCACGGTGGCGACAGGGATGGCCGACTCGCCGACGTACTCCATCAGGCCGCCGACACCGTCGTTGACCACGATCAGCGCCTTCGCACCGGCCGCGGCCGCTGCCTCGGCGCGCTCCTGCGGCGAGACCTCGTCGCTGCGCGTGGTGACGACGACCTTGCCCTTGGCGTTGATCTTCTCGTACGCGGTCGCCGCGCCGTTGCCCGCGTGGACGGCGGTCAGCGTGTCCGTCGCGGTGCCCAGGGCGCTGCCCGCCTGCACCGTGGCGTCGAAGCGGAGCCGGCCGCCCAAGGTGCTCAGGCCGAGCTGCGGCTCACCCTTGCGCCAGCGGGTGATCAGCATGAACTCGCCCTGTTTCATGGGCTCCGTCGGGGCGACGTAGATGTCGTCGTACGTCGGCGGCACCACGTACGCGCTCCGGTAGTCCATGTACGGGTCGAGGCCCTTGTAGTGGACGTTGAAGTCGACCTTGCGCTGGCGGTCCTCGGTCCGCTGTGGCGCCTCGGTCTGCAGAAGGTTTGCCTTGCTCGCGTCGAGCACCACATTCGCTGAGCCGTCCTTGAGCACGGTCTCCGGGTCCACCAGCACGGCCACGCCCGAGCGGTCAGCCTTCTCGCCAGGGACGTCGAGGTACCCCGCGACGGTGTACAGACCGGGTGCCATACGCATCGTGGTCGAGCCCTCGACGTAGACGTTCCACGGCCAGGAGTCACCGGCCAGGTTGATCCCGACCCAGCCGCTGGCGGGCTCGCCGCCCCGGCCGACCAGCTTGATGTTCAGGTCGTAGCGCTCCTCCTCCTTGAGCAGCGCGACGGAAGTCCGCGTCACGGGCTTCCCGGTGACCGTGTCCGTGGCTGTCACGTAGCCGACGTGCCGGCCCGCCGAGGCGGCTTGCGGGTCCCCGGTCACGGGGACAGTGGCGGTTCCGTCCGCAGGGACGGTCACCGTGGCGGCTCCCAGCACGAAGGGCCCGCCGTCGTCGGTCAGCGCGAGGTCCAGTGTGACCTCGGCGGGACCGGTGTTGGTGAACGTCAGGTCCTTCGTGACGGCGACGTCCTGCGGCTTGTGCGGCCAGGTGTAGTTGCCGAAGAAGAGCGATCCGGTACCGCGGACCGTGGCGCGCACGGCGGCGGCCACGTCGAGGCGGCCGGTGCCGACCTCGTACGGGGAGTACCCGGCGTCCAGACCCTTGGCGGTGCTCATGAGGTGTTCCTTGAGCTGCGCGCCGGTCCAGTCCGGGTGCTGCTGGGCCAGGATCGCCGCCGCGCCGACCACGTGCGGAGTGGCCATCGAGGTGCCGCTGATGGTGCGGTAGAGGCCCTCACCGCCGTCGGTCATGTCCTGCGAGCGGGCCGCGGTGATGTCCACGCCGGGCGCCGCGATGTCCGGCTTCATGCCACCGGAGTAGGCCAGCGGGCCGGTGCTGGAGAAGTTCGCGAGGCGGTCCTGCTTGTCCGTGGCGGCCACGGTCAGCGCTGCGGCGGCTGCCCCCGGGGCGGAGATGCTCTCCGGGCCCGAGTTGCCGGCTGCGATGACGAACAGGGTGCCGTACTGCTCGGACAGTGCGTCGACCGTCTGCGACATCGGGTCGCTGCCGTCCGTCGGGTAGGAGTCGCCTAGGCTCATGTTGACGACGTCCGCACCGGTCTCGGCGGCCCACTGCATTCCGGCGATGATCCAGGAGTCCTGGCCGTAGCCCTCCACACCACCGAGCACCTTGCCGACGAACAGATCGGCGCCAGGAGCGACGCCTTTGTTGTCGCCACCGGAGGCGGCGCCCGAACCGACGATCGTGCCGGCCACGTGCGTGCCGTGGCCGTTGACGTCGGTGACCGGCTCACCCGGCACGAAGCTGGCCGTGCCGTCGATCAGCCCGACGAGATCGGGGTGGTTGACATCGATCCCCGTGTCGAGCACCGCCACCTTGACGCCCTTGCCGTCGTACCCGGCCGCCCAGGCCTCAGGCGCGCCTATCAGCGGCACGCTCTCCTTCAGGCTCGCCTTCACGCGGCCGTCGAGCCACAGCTTCGCCACACCGGCGCCCAGCTTCGCACTGCCCTGCGGCGCGACGGTGGTCCAGAAGGTGCGGGTCTGCCGCTTCTGGGTGCTGAGTGCGGCACCGCGGATGCCCTTGAGCTTGCGGGTCAGCTTGCTGCCCCGGGGCGCCGTCGGCTCGACGGCCGAGCGGGACTTCGACCCGCCGTACGTCGCTATCAGCGGTACCGCGGCCGACTTCGCGTCGTCGTAGCCCATCTCGATCAGGTCGGTGACGTTGAACAGTCGCCGATCCAGTTTGTCCGTGCCCAGGAGCTGAGTGGCCTCGTCAGGAATGACGAACAGGTCGCCCTTGATCTTCTGGATCTTCACGCCGCCGACAGCGCTGTCCGGCCGGTCGACATCCGCGGTCTGCTTGCCGTCGGCCATCGTGGTGACCGTGACGACATCGCCGGTGACCAGGGTGACCTTGTGGGTCGCCGAGGGTCTGGCGGGAGCGGTGGGCTTGCTCGGTGCGGCTTGTGCGGGCGCTTGCAGAACTGCAAGTCCCGACGCCAGCAGCGGCACCACGATGGCCGCTGAGATCACTTGCCGGCGCCTGCCTCGGAAAGCGGGCGACTGAGAGGGGGAGAACATGCCATGGGTCTATAGGCCGGTCACGCCCGACGTGAAGACCTGCGGGCGGCAACTCCGCGCCATGGCAGGGACTTGCCAGCCGCAAAAGAGCCGGAACTCGGGCAATGGAGGTTGTACGGGGCACCATCCAGCCGCGCTCTGCCGAGCTGCCAGGCGACGTCGGACTCGTCGTAGGAGCGCTTGCCGGCGAGTCGGAGAGCAACGAGGGCAGTTGCTCGGCGTCGCTGCCGACCGCTTGGAAGCGGCCGCTGTTATGCAGGTTGTCCGCCGGCGCGTGGGCGTTCTCCTGCATGATCTTCATGACATAGGTGCAGCCCTGGCGGCCGAGACGCACGAAGTTGTAGTACTGCGCGAGCACCATGACCGAGCCGACCTGCCCGGACGTCATCGACGGCAGCCATGCCGTGCCCCTACCGCATGGCGAGTTCGCGTACCGTCGCCATGTCGCTGAACGGGAGCAGTTCTTCGTTGACGATCTGGTAGGGCTCGCTGCCCTTGCCCGCGATCAGGACGATGTCGCCGTGCCCGGCGGCGGACAGGGCGAAAGAGATCGCGCGGCGGCGGTCGGCGAACCGCTCGAAGGCGGCGCCGCTTGCTATCAGGCCCGGGACGATCTGGTCCATGATCTCCCGAGGGTCTTCGTTCCTGGGGTTGTCCGAGGTCAGGACGCAAAGATCGGAGTAGGTCCCGGCGATCTCCCCCATCGGAGCGCGCTTGGTGACGTCCCGGTCCCCGCCACAGCCGAAGACGGTGATGACCCGGCCCGAGGCGAAGCCGCGGATGGTGGTCAGCACCTTCTCCAGCGAGTCCGGGGAGTGTGCGTAGTCCACGATGACGGACGTGCCGTCCTGGGTCTCGTAGCGTTCGAACCTTCCCGGGATCGGGGGCATCTGCTCGAGTGCGCTGACCAGTCCGGCCAGATTGTGGCCGGTGAGGTGGCAGGCGGCGACAGCGGCCAGTGCGTTGGAGACGGAGAACCGTCCGGGAAGGGGGATCGCGGCCGGATACTTGTGGCCGGCGTGGTGCAGGGTGAAGCGGGTGCCGACGGCGTCCATGGTGAGGTCAGTCGCGCGGTAGTCCGCCTCCGCGTCGATGCCGTACGTGACGACGGCGCCGGGCATCATCGTCCCGATGTCCGCCCCGAGCGGATCGTCGGCGTTGACCACCGCACGCCGGGACAGCCCCTGGAAGAGACGGAGTTTGGCGTCCCGGTAGTTCTCCATGGTGCCGTGGTCGTCCAGGTGATCCTGCGTCAGGTTGGTGAACACCCCTACGTCGACGAATGAGTGGTCCAGGCGGTGCGTCAGCAGACCCATCGATGTGGCTTCCAGGACGACGGTGGCGACACCGCGGTCGCGCATGCACCCGAGCAGATACTGGAAGTCCGGCGACTCCGGAGTGCTCAGTACCGACCTCGGCATCGGAATCAGCTCGTCGCCGATCCGGCTGCCCGCCGTCCCGATGACCCCCACCTTGGCTCGCTCGGCGATCCTCAGCACCGACTCGACCATGTACGAAACCGACGTCTTCCCGTTGGTGCCGGTGACGGCCACCATGTCCATCTGGCGTCCGGGCTCGCCGTGGTACCGGGAGGCGAC
Source organism: Streptomyces sp. NPDC006516 (assembly GCF_040611875.1). Classification (NCBI taxonomy): domain Bacteria; kingdom Bacillati; phylum Actinomycetota; class Actinomycetes; order Kitasatosporales; family Streptomycetaceae; genus Streptomyces; species Streptomyces sp. NPDC006516. Next base: position 218,242 of record NZ_JBEXPD010000006.1, on the reverse strand, counting down.
GACCGCAGCCGCCTTGCGTGTATCCGGCACCGCCACGACGCACACGCCCGCGTCCGACGCCCAGGCCGCGGCCGGAGGCTTCGGTGCCGCGGAGTCGACGAGGATCGCCACCGCGCCGCGTGCGAGCGCCGGCCCGATGGCCTCGAGGCCACCCTCGCGGTGACCGGGCACCGCGATGAAGAGGGATCCCGGGACGGCGCGGTGAGCGTCGAAGCACGCGCCCGCCGTGATCCTCGTCTCCGGATCGCCCGCAAGGACTTCATGGTCGTGCCCGGCGAGCAGCTCGCTCAACTTCACAGGGGTCCTCTCGTGGATGCACCGGCTGCCGGTCGTCCGGCAGTCGGCGCGCAGGTGGCGCGCAGGGCGCCAAGGAGTGACAGAGCAGGATGTTGTGGCGAGGACAGCCACGTTGCGGTTGCAGTGGAGAAGAAGACGGTGGCCGGAAAGGGCTCTGCCGGCACAGACGCGGAGTGATCAGGGCCGAGAGCTGCCCGGCATCGCTAACCGTGGCCGTGCAGCGCGCGGCAGCAGGCCGCCGGCATGTTCACCAGGTTTGCGCGTGCACCTGCGGCGGTCGGACACACGGCATGAGTGGCCTGGAGCAGGCACTCCCTCACTGCACATGTGCGACCCATGTGTGGAGTGTACGTCCATCCGCAGGAGCGATCTCCCGAAGTTCCTCCCCGATCTTGGATGGTGGGTGTGTCGTCTCGGAACCGGAGTCGTGATCGGTGGTCGGTCGCGTGTGTGGTCGCCCACGGCTCCGAGCTGGGGAAGGTGCGGTAGGCGACCGAGGCGCGTTCGCCTGGCTGCGAAGCCATCGGGAGGCAGCGAGTGTCGGAGGTCCTGGCGGACTCGGCCCGCGCCTGAGCGCCTTTTCCGCCATGGTCGCCACTGACGGCAGGCGAGGGCGGACAGATCGCGAACGTCAGTGCCGGGACCATGGGTGACTTCGTCTACTCCGAGCACCCACCCACTGCCGCGCCAAGAACCTCGGTACGCGGTAAGGGTCCGACCGGCACCCCGGTCGGACCCTCAGCGCCGCTCCGACGACGGCTCGCGCTCCGTCGGTCAGGTTGCCGCAGGGGCGCCGAGCATCGCGGAAGCGTGCCGCAGCGGGTCGAGACCACGAGTGGGTGCGGGGGCCGGAGCGAGGTCGCGGCAGGTGAAGCCGAGCTGGGTCATGGCCCGCAGGACTTCGCCGGCACTGAAGTCACGGCGGTCTTGGCGTGTGACGACCTGGCCGACCTGTTTGACGGGGTAGGTTCGCCGGCCGATGATCACGGACTCGCCGGAAGCCTGCTCGGGCTTGACGCCCTTCATCGATTCCAGGACGCCGCTCCTGGTGAGGTCGAACGGAAAGCGGGCGATGACACAGCGCATGATGCCTCACAGGGAGAGGAACGAAGAGGGAGTGGCTCTGCCGCGGTGGATACGGCTCAGCGGGCAAGGGCAAGGACGCCCAAGCCAATGCCGTATTCGTCGACCACGGGCAGGGCATCAACCTGGCTGTGGCGCATCAGGTGCCCGGCTTCGGCCATCGTGGTCACTGGCGAGGTGAACGGCCCGCGGGCGCCGAGCATGTCCCGCAGCTGAACCTTGTCCGAGTACGCGGAGGCGTCACGCGCTCCTGTGAGCTGAGCCTGGGTGACCAGTCCGATACACAGGCCGCTGTCGTCGCAGACAAGCAGATGCCCGGTACGGGCACTGGCCATGACCGCCAGGGCTACCTCGACGGTCATGTCGTCACAGACCTGCGGTCCTGCGGTGTCCATGACGTCGGCCACCGTGCTGTGTACGACACCGGCCTTCGTCGAGCGGGGGTGCATCTGAACCAGCGTCACAAAATACCTCCTGCATGAGGGGTCAGCTTCCCGATCACGAGTTCTCAGGCCGCCGCGTCGAAGGAGGACTGGCGCACGTTCACGCTCCGGGCGGCCGAGACGGGGCTGCGCCGACGACGTGAGGGCGCGCTGCGCTGACGCCGCTCGGCCACCGGCGCAGTGATCGTCACGGGGATGCCGGAGGGAGTCCGGGCGCCGGTGATCCGGCCGAGTGCCTCTTCGCCGGAGCGGACCTGGGTGGTCTGGGGCACGATGCCTGCGGCGGCCATGAGGCGGGTCATGTCGCGGCGCTGGTCGGGGGTGACCAGGGTGACGACACTGCCGGACTCCCCTGCTCGCGCCGTACGGCCACCGCGGTGGAGGTAGTCCTTGTGATCGGTCGGCGGGTCGACGTTGACGACCATGTCGAGATTGTCGACGTGGATGCCGCGGGCCGCGACATTGGTGGCCACAAGCACGGTGACGTGCCCGGTCTTGAACTGGGTCAGGGTCCGGGTGCGCTGCGACTGCGCCTTCCCGCCGTGCAGTGCGGCGGCCCGAACGCCGTTGGCCAGCAGGTGGTCGGTGAGCTTGTCCACGGCCCGCTTGGTGTCCAGAAACATGATCACCCGGCCTTCGCGTGCCGCGATCTGCGTCGTCGTGCGGTGCTTGTCGGTGCCGTGGACGTGCAACACGTGATGTTCCATCGTGGTGACCGCGCCTGCGGACGGGTCGACGGAGTGGACGACCGGGTCGGTGAGGTAACGGCGGACCAGGCGGTCGACGTTGCGGTCCAGGGTGGCGGAGAACAACATGCGCTGGCCTTCGGGGCGGACCTGGTCCAAAAGCGCGGTGACCTGGGGCATGAAGCCCATGTCGGCCATCTGGTCGGCCTCGTCCAGGACAGTGATCGCGACCTGGTTCAGTCGGCAGTCACCGCGGTCGATGAGGTCCTTGAGCCGGCCCGGAGTCGCGACGACCACCTCGGCGCCGCCACGCAGCGCGTTGGCCTGCCTCCCGATCGACATTCCGCCGACAACAGTGGCCAGGCGCAGCCTCACCGAGCGGGCATAGGGAGTGAGCGCGTCGGTCACCTGCTGTGCCAGCTCACGCGTCGGTACGAGGACCAGGGCCAGCGGCTGGCGGGGCTCGGCGCGCTGACCGGCGGTGCGGGCCAACAGCGCCAGGCCGAAAGCGAGGGTCTTGCCGGAGCCGGTGCGCCCGCGCCCCAGGGCATCACGGCCCGCCAGCGTGTTGGGCAGGGTCGCACCCTGGATCGGGAACGGAACGCTCAGGCCCTGGGCGGTCAGCGCCGCCAGCAGCTGCCCCGGCATGTCGAGGTCGGCGAACGCCTCGACCGCGGGCAGTGCGGGTGTGACCGTCTTCGGGAGGGCGAACTCCCCCTGCACCGCCGCGGGCCGCCGGCCATGTCCGCTCGACCGGCTCGGACCCCCTGAACGGTTCGGGACGGACGAGCTGAAGCGTGCGCCCCGCCGCGGACCGGCGTCGGCGCCGAAGGCGAGAGAGTCGGTCCGGTTGCGGCTGGAGGAACGGCTGTTCGTACGTGTGGGGTTCATCGAGAACCTTCCTTGATACACGGCACGTACCAGGAAATTCCCACAGCCTAAAACAGTGCAGGGAATCACAAGAAACGGACCGAATGGAATGAGAAAAGAATCTGGTGTGCGGTGAACCAGGTGAGGCAAGAAGAGGTTGAAACGAGCGAGTCACACGGGACGTGAAATCCCGGACGTCGACCGGTTTCAGCTCAGAAGAAGCACGGGCCCCGGAGAAGGAACCCAGGCAATGCCCAGAGGAGGAAAACGCGGGAAATGTCCGTAGCTGGGGCCCACACCCCGAGGGATGCGGGCCCCAGCTACGAAGTACGCGACAGCGTCAGGCCGGAATGATGTTCTCGGCCATCGGGCCCTTCTGGCCCGGGACGATGTCGAAGTTGACCTTCTGCCCTTCGAGCAGCTCACGGAGGCCCTGGGCGGCGATGTTCGAGAAGTGGGCGAACACGTCGGCGCCGCCACCATCCTGCTCGATGAAGCCGAACCCCTTGGCCGCGTTGAACCACTTCACGGTGCCTGATGCCACGTCATGTCTCCTTTGGGGGCAGTACGCCGGGATCCTCGATGTCAGGTACCCGGGTCGCCGCGATGATGCCCCGACCGGAAAATGACCGGCAGACAAAACGCTTCCAGTGGCCGAAAATACTGGCTTAGGCGCTTGAATTTTTGGGAACCACAACTGCAACTGAGATCGAGACTAGCATGAAGTAACAGCGTGGGCACGGAAAATCATTTCACTCAGCCAGTAGCAGCACAAACACTCTCCGCACGGCACGTCAAACCCTCACCTCGCGGGCATAGATATTGCCCCACCCGAACGCCAGGCCGTGAAAGTGGAGCTCGACCAGAGGGCTGGGCATCACCCTGGTCCTTGCCGCGTTGGCGATCGGCAGGTGAGCTCACAGGCATGAGGACTGCCATGTGGGCCTGCGGCAGGGCTCTGGCCACCAGTTCACGACGCGTTCCTGGCCGGCTTCTCGAGAACTGCATGCTCGACATGTTCCGTGTGCCCACCGGGAGCGGCGGAGACCACGTCCCAGCCTCAGACAGCGTCTGCCGTCCGAGCACGGACCCTCATCGTGAAACGGTCAGTGAGGCGGGTGGCTACTCTCCTGCCAGGGCCGATCAGAAGCGAAGGGGAGCAGGCTGTGCGTAACGCCGCAGTGACGCCTGAGGGCGACCAGATCCGTTGGGTTGAGCTGCCGGGACAGGAGCCTTCCCGCGTCTATGTGCACGGGCTGGGGGCCACGTCGCCGGCCTACTTCACGGAAGTTGCCGTTCATCCTCTGCTCGCCGGACGTCGTTCACTGCTGATCGATCTGCTCGGGCACGGCATCAGCGACCGGCCCGCACACTTCGATTACACCCTGGAATCCCACGCCGATGCGCTCGCCGCAGCCCTGAGGAGCGCGGGTGTCATGGGTGCTGAGCTGATCGCGCACAGCATGGGTGGTTCGATAGCCATCGTCCTGGCCGTCCGGCACCCCCAGTTGGTCGCACGCCTGGTCCTGGTCGACGCCAATCTCGACCCGATCCCGCCCACGCCCGGCTCCGCAGGCAGCAGCGGCATCGCCGCGTACTCCGAGGAGGACTTCCTTGCGGGTGGCTGGGAAGAGATCCGAGACCGGGCCGGTTCCCACTGGTGGTCCACGATGCGCCTGGCGGGCCGAGAAGCCCTGCATCGCAGCGCGGTCCACCTCACGCGCGGGACCGATCCCTCTATGCGCGAGCGTCTAGTGGAGCTGAAAATCCCCCGCACCTACATGCGGCCTGAGGCCGACGGCCCGCTTCCGGGCTCCGATGCGCTCGTCGAAGCCGGCGTGACTGTTGTCTCGGTCCCGGACTGCGGGCACAACATCATGTTGGACAACCCAGAGGGTTTCGCCCGTGCCACCGCGGCAGCGCTTTCGACCCACAATCAGCGCGAGCAGTAGAAGCGGCCCAGGACGAGGATGCGGGTGCGGAGGAGATCGAGTTCTGCCCGGCCGGTTCCAGCCGGCGGAGGACAGGCGCCGGCCTCGGTCCAGTCCGTAAACGGCGCGAGGCTGTGACCCCGAGCAACCCACCTTCTGGCGAAACACATCACGCCGTGCCGCACCCGTACACAGGACGAAAATTCAGATCATCGGGCACGAGATCTCTGATCACATCCGAGATCGTGGCAGCAGCAGCCCGATCAGGCGGGACTGTTCACCGGCGAACTCGCTTGATGAGCGAGAGCGGACAGCAGAGAGGTTGGAGCGATCCGTAAGCTGAAGCCCGGCTTCTTTTCTTTGCTCGTCTCTGACATTGGGGGCTCACCCCCGGCAGCCATCCGGCGCTGCGACTCCCAGACGCCCCTCGCACCGGCCATGCCCGCGGCCCGAAGGCTCTTCGCACCACTGGCGCGGTGCCGACAGCGTATGGAACACCGTGCTGTCCGGCCGTCCGGCCCCCGCCGCATCGACTCGATCACCACTCCCCCAGATGCGACAGTGCCTTCTGCAAGCCCCCTGAACTGCACACCCGGACAAACGATCAACCCGACGTCGCATCATGAGATCAGCGACAGATCTGGTGGACGGACACAAGGGTGCGCAAATTTTGGTTCCGCTTCCATCCGAACCGCGCTTGTTCACATGCCGTGGCCGTGGTGCTGCACAAGGACAGCGAGGAGCCGGGCCAACTGCTCGCGTTCCGGCGGAGTGAGTGGCGCAAGCACGTCGCTCTCCGCTTCGGACAGCAGTTTGTCGAGCTTGAGCAGCTGCCGCTGGCCCTGCCGGGTGAGGGTGATGACGTTCTGTCGGCGGTCGGCGGGGTTGGGTGAGCGTTTCACCAGTTCTCGATCGGCCAGCTCGTTGATGACCGTGACCATGTCACTTCGGTAGATCCCGGTGCGGGAGACCAGTTCCGCCTGGCTTGCGGGTCCGAACTCGTCCAGCGTGGCGAGCACCGCGTAATGCCACTTGCGGGCGCCCGCCCGCGCCAGCTTCTCGTTCACCAGACGATCCGACTGGATCGCAGCCAGTGACAGGAGCCGGGTCCGCAGATTCCACAGGCGCGCGGCAGTGGCCTGCCGGTCGGCCGAACAAGCGGGGTCAGGGTTGTAGTTGCTCATGCCCACATCCTTGCGTTAGTCACACTAACAAACTACTCTGCCCGACGACGGAATGTTAGTGTGACGAACCAATGGGAGGACGTCATGCCTGTGGCGAGCGTGCTGGACTCGACGATGTTTTACGAGGAGGTCGGCAGCGGCACCCCCTTCGTCTTCCTGCACGGCAACCCGAGCTCATCGCACCTGTGGCGCAAGGTGCTGCCCGAAGTCGGCCTGCCCGCACGCCTGCTCGCCCCCGACTTGATCGGCATGGGCCGCTCCGGCAAGCCCGACGTGCTGTACCGGTTCGCTGACCACGCCCGCTACCTGGACGAGTGGTTCGACCAACTGGGTCTGGACGGCGTGGTGCTCATTGGCCACGACTGGGGCGGCGCACTCGCCTTCGACTGGGCGGCGCGCCACCCTGATCGGATCCGCGGTATGGCCTTCTTCGAAACCATAGTTCGGCCCATGTCATGGAGCGAGCTGGGCGACGGCCCGCGCTCGCGCGCCCAGGCCATGCGCGGACCCCAGGGCGAGGCACTGGTCCTGGACCAGAACGTCTTCCTGGAATCGGCCTTCACCGGTGGCGTGCTGAACCCGGTCACCGAGGCAGACATGCGGGCCTACCGGGCGCCGTACCCCACTCGGGAAAGCCGTCGCCCGGTGCTGGAGTGGGCACGCTCGCTACCGCTGGACGGACAGCCGACCGACGTCGCCGAACGAGCCGAGCAGTACGTCAAGTGGCTGGCCAACAGCCGCGAGGTCCCCAAGCTGCTCCTCACCTTCGACTCCTCGCCCACATTGCTGGTCGGCAGAGAGATGGCCGAATGGTGCGCGGCGAACATCGCCGCGCTGGAAACCCAGCACTGCGGACCGGCCGGCCACCACGCGCCCGAGGACCAACCCCAAGCCATCGCCCATGCGATTGGCGCGTGGGCTCGGCGGCACACTCTTCCCGTTCACTGATCGTTTCAAAGTGAGATCCGGAGTCGTCGCAAGCAGATGACGGTGAAGGCGAGTTGGATGTCCGAGGTGAGGTCGGCTCGTAATCTCGTAGCGGATGCCCAGTCGTTTGAACTGGGAGAACCAGGCGAACGTCCGCTCGACGGCCCACCGGGTCACAATGCGGCGACGGCCGTCCGGGCTGGCCGCCCGATGTCCATGCCTTCCCTCCGCGTTCTGCTCGCCAGGCTGTCGGGGTTGGTTCCAGCAGTTCCGACGAGCATACGAGGACGCGAACCAAGTCCAGGTCTTCGACACCTTCGGGCGCGCGACCTCGTCCTTCTGCGCCGGGGACGCCATCGAGCACCTGCTCGTGGACGAGGCCAGCCATATCCCCGAAACATCCGTCCAGCCGACAGACGTCGGCCTGCTCACCCTGCCCGATGGTTTTGCCCCCGGCCCCTCGGCGGGTCGTCTGCCGAGGAGGAAGCAGGATCTACGTCCAGGCCGAGCCGTTCGCCGCGTGGGGCATGTTCGACCTCAGCACGTGATACCCGGCACTGGAAAGACCATTTCGACCCGGGCGCGGCCTTCGACCGGTTGATCGAGATCTTCGACGAGTCGGTGCCCGGCGCTCTTCATTCAGCTGACCACTGAACGTTGCGCTCGGCCTGCGTGAGCGTGCCGGTCGGGCCGGGCTATTTCCTCGTCACTCCACAGCGCGGCCGATGAGTTTGTTGCTCCCGGTCGGTCCAAGCTAGTGACACCCCAGGAAAGGACACCGCCATGTCGGAACTTCTCGTCGACTTCATCACCTCCCTCGACGGCTATGCCTCGGGAGAAGGATGGCCCGGGTTCTGGGGCCTCGAGGGCCCGGAGTACCTCGCATGGCTCGGTGAGCAGCCCGAGGTCACCTACCTGATGGGAGCGAACACCTACCGCCTGATGTCGGGCTTCGCCGCAGGCGCGGTCCCGAACGGCACCGACGAGTTCAGGCCCGAGGAGGAGGCCTCCGTCGACGAGCTCTCGCGTACGTCCAAGGTGGTGTTCTCCTCCTCACTCCAGGACCCCCTGACGTGGGCCAACTCCACCCTCGTCCGCGACGACGCTGTCGAGGCGGTCCGCACCATGAAGTCGAATGGTTCAGGGCTTCTCAGCACGATCGGCAGCCTCAGCCTGTGCCGGTCCCTTCTACGAGCCGGACTCGTCGACCGCTTCCGGGTCGTGATGTTCCCGGTGATCACCGGCGCCACGGGCCAAGAACGCATCTACGACGGTTATCCGGACGTTGCCCTCGAGATGATCGAGCATCGCACCTTCGACGGCCGCATCCAGCTGGTCGAGTACAAGCCCAGCGTGCTCGAACACCCGCCGCTCATCCCTGCGTGACCTCCTCGTCCGCCAGTTCGGGCGGCCTGGCCAACGAGGTCGCTGCGTTCGGCGTCCGGGTCAACTCCGTCAGTCCCGGTTTCGTCCAGACCACCGCTGCCGACCAGCTCGTCGCACGCATCGCGGAGAACTCCGGCACCAGCACCGAAGCGGCGCTGAAGCAGCTCATGGACTCCCTCGGCGGAATCCCGCTGGGCCGCCCCTCCCGCCCCCAGGAAGTTGCTGAACTCGTCGCCTTCCTTGTCTCCGACCGCGCCTCGGCCATCGTCGGCGCCGAGCACGTCAACGACGGCGGCACCGTTCCTACCATCTGATCCCTCCACCCCTAGGAGTCCTCATGTCCACCGATCAGCCCCAGACCGTCGCTCCCGAGGCCCGCCCGAGGCCGTCACCGGCTTCCTGGACGCGCACCGCGCCCACGACGCCACCACAGCACTCAGCTTCCTCAGCCCGGACGCAAGCGTGACCGACGAGAGCAAGACCCATCAGGGAGCCCGGCGATCGAAGCCTGGATGACCCGCGCTTCCGGCGAGTACACGTGCACGATCGAACTCATCGGCGCGCAGAAGGCCGATGCGGACCACTACGTCGCCACCCACCACCTGGAGGGCGGCTTCCCGGGCGGCGTCGTGGACCGCACTACCGCTTCAGCCTCAGCGACGGCCTCATCGAGGACCTGCGAATCGAGCCCTGACCAGGCTCACCATGCCCGACGCCACGTATAGATCACTTGCGGGGCGGCACTTGTGGCAGCCCGATGGGGGCGGGCCTCAGCGGGTCACCATTGAGCTCGTCGCAGCCGTCTTCCTCCCACCACAGAGAACCTCGCGTGGTGAGGTGGGGGCGCAGTCCGCGGACGTCTGCACCTGCGTGAAGCGCCTGAGCGACCGCGTGAAGAAGGCTCGCCAGATCGGGCCACGAATCGGTGAAGTCGCCGCCGCCGCTGTGGCCTGCCCAGCCGAGGCAACCTGTGTCTGGGCCGGGACGCAGGTCGAGCACTTGGGCCCCGCCATCGGCACTCTCGGCCCAGGGGATCCAGAGCGGGTGCCACCAAGGCTCGTTCTCCCAGGGGCGGGGGGTCAGGCCGTCATTCTCCGCCGCGACGTCCATGCGGGTCTGCCAATGCTCCACGATGCCGTTCGCCGAGAGCGGGGACTGCTCCGGCAGGAAGCTCGTCCAGGCGCTCACGCCGTTGTGGCAGCGCAGAGACTCAGCCAGATCACTCGGCAGCTGGGAGCCGAGGATTTGTTCCGCCTGCCGAATCTCCTCCGGTGTTGCCGGTGGATTGAGGAGTGCGAACTCGGAGGCAACATGCGTCGCCAGCCAGGCGTCGATCCGACGCCAGGACTCAGTCGGGGACAAGATCTGCGGTGCCATGGCGTCATCTTGCCCGACCCGGGCCTGACCTCATCGTCGGCAATCTGCGGCGTCCCGGCCGGTGCCCGTATGCGCCGCGATCCGTCTCACCCGACCACGAACTTCACCGAGCCGAAGCGATCAGGTAAGCGAGGCTCCGGCGGTCTTCACCCGTGGGTCGAGTGCCGGTCGACGATCAAGTGCGCTCCACCCGGCATCGACACCGCCGGCCCCGACGCGCCCTGCGGCTCGTGCTGTTCTTGGACGACGCGGACCCGCGTCCGACGGCTCCTGGATGTACGGCCCGCCGTGCCTCGTCGCTGGAGACGCCGATGGGGGAATGCAGCCATCTTCTCTCCCGGCCCGCGCCCCCGTGGCTGCATCTTGGCGATTGTTAAGATCCGGCCATGGCTCAAGCGCACGTGGTGGCTGTACTGGCCTTCGAAGGCATGGCGCCGTTCGAGCTGGGCGTGGTGGTGGAGGTCTTCGGCCTGTCCCGGCCCGAGCTGGGAGACCTTCCCTGGTACGAGCTGCGGGTGTGTGCCGAGGAACCCGGCAGGGATCTGCGGGCGGTCGGCGGTTTCACGCTGCGCGCCGAGTACGGGCTCGACGCGCTGACCGGGGCGGACACGGTGATCGTGCCGGGGGTGGCCAACGCGGGGGCGGAGGTCTCGCCTGCCTTGGTGGATGCGCTGCTGCGGGCCCATGCTCGGGGAGCGCGCCTGGTATCGATCTGCTCGGGGGCGTTCGCGCTGGCCGCGACCGGCCTGCTGGAGGGCCGGCGCGCCGCCACCCACTGGCGCTACGCCCGCGCTCTTGCCGAACGGCACCCGGGGATCGAGGTCGACCCCGACGTGCTGTACGTCGACAACGGCGATGTCCTCACCAGCGCGGGCAGTGCGGCTGGTATCGACCTCTGCCTCTATCTGGTCCGGGCCGATCACGGTGCGGCCGTGGCCAACACGGTGGCGCGCCGTTTCGTCGTTCCGCCGCACCGCGAGGGCGGGCAGGCGCAGTTCATCGAGGCGGCGGTGGGAGAGATCAGCCCCGAGGACGACGGGGTCACACAGAGCATGGACTGGGCGCTGCGCCATCTGAACACGCCGTTGTCCGTGCCCGCCCTGGCCCGGGCCGCGCGCATGTCCGAACGCTCGTACTTGAGGCACTTCACCCGCCGCAACGGCGTGAGCCCCATGCGCTGGGTCATCGCCCAGCGCGTAGCCGCCAGCCTGCCGCTGCTCGAGTCCGGCGAGGGCACCGTGGACGAGGTCGCCGCCGCAGTCGGTTTCGACAGCACCGGGACGTACCGGCACCACTTCACCCGTCAGATGCGTACGACGCCGACGGCCTACCGCAAGACGTTCACCCGCGCCCGGACCACACGTGACGGTCGGTCCGTACGACCGGCACGCCTGGCGGAATCCTGACGACCGTAGGCGTTTACGCCACTCGTGGGGCGGACCCACGGATCAGAGGATGGAGCCATCGCCGGCCGGGGAGACCTGGCCCGCCCATCGGTTCTCCGTCCGACCCGCAAGAATCAAGAGGTCTCCCATGTCCGCCACCGCTTCCGCCGAAATCACCAGCGCCGTGCTGAGCGTGCCCGCCGCCGCCCCGGCCGTGGGCGCGGCCCACTTCGCCGCCCGCCTCGCCTTCGAGGCGGATGTCTCCGACGTCCACGCCGATCTGGCATCCGGCGCACCCGGGATCGTGGTGGTCGACACCCGCAGCGATGCCGCCTGGGACCAGGGCCACATCCCAGGGGCCTTTCACCTTCCCACCGCGCGGATTGCCGACCTGGCACCGCAGTTGATCGACCCGGCCCGGACTGTGGTCCCCTACTGCTGGGGCCCCGGCTGCAACGGCGCGACCCGCGCGGCGCTGGCCTTTGCCCGCCTCGGCTACCAGGTGAAGGAAATGCTCGGAGGCTTCGAGTACTGGGTACGCGAGGGCTTCGTCTACGACTCCGCCGCCGGCTCCGAGCAGCGTCCCGTCGACGATCTGACCGCTCCGCGCTCGGGCATTGCCTGCGCATGCTGAGGGACACCGCGCGGCCGGAAGGCGGCATCCGTCCGGCCACGGAGGCCGGCCCGCCGGCGATAGCCCACCTGCGCGCAGCACACGTCCCCTTCGAGCGCGCCGGAGCGGTCAGCTCTCGACAGGTACGGGCTCAGCGCGGACCGACACGGCGGTGAGGTAGGGACCGTCGCCGCTGAGCCGGAATGCCGGGGGCAGGCTGTCGCCGAGGGCGTCCGAAACCTCAGTGGTCGGGTAGCCGAAGAGGTCGATGCCGTGGAGGACAACTGGGCAGGCAGACGGCCCGTCGAGCGTGAAGGGGTCGCGGGTGAGGCCGATGCCGGCCAGCCCAGGGGTGTCATGGTGTCGGCCGCGGCGGTCCGTGATGTCGCCGTATGCCTCGAACGTCAGGCCCCGGTACTGCGCGCTGAAGGCCCAGCGGGCGCCACAGACCCAACCGTCGCGAACATCCGCGACGGTGGCGACGGCCCACCGGGCGGTGCGCTCGTCCATGCCGAAGCGGAGGGTCCCGGCACAGCCAGGGAGCCGGAGACCGACCTCGGGGAGAAACTCGAGCATGCGCAGAGGGTCCCAAGAACGGCACCGCGCCACAAGCCGGAAACGACGACCACCTGCCGCCGACCTCCAGGGGCCGCTTCCCTGTCGCTGCGCTCAGGCGCTAGCGCGAGCTGGTTCCCCCGTCGGGTCGTCGGCGGCTCGGTGCGGCGGGCTGACATACGGGCAAACCGCCTGGTCATGTGCCACGCGCCTCGGCGGACTGAGGGCGCCCGCCACATGGCTTCGCGCGTGGTGACACGGCGGGCACGCCGCCGACCGGGAGCATGCCGAGCCCGGCGGTGTCCGAGGACCCCAGGAGTCAGGCGGCGTCTTGCGGTCGCGCCTCGGGAAGCAACTCGGCGAACCCGAGGGTGGGGAAGACCTCCGCCGCCGTGCGTAGCAGTTCCAGCGGTTGCATAGGCATCGCCGTCACTGTGGTCCGTCGTGGGCTGTCTGCCGTTTGCGGGTCGATGAGCAGATGCAGACCTGCGATGTCGATGAAGGGCGTGTTCCGGAGGTCCCAGATCACCTCGGTCACGTCCTGCGGCAGGGCTGAGAGTACGGCGCGGAGTTCGGGCAGGGTCTCGTGGTCGATTTCGCCGTGCGGGAGGATTCGGGCGGTCGTGGCGTCGATCATCGCGGTGACGTGCACGTGGACATGCCCCCTTCCGGGGGTTGTGAGCCCAAAGACGAGATCCCTCGTGAGGGATGACCTTGGGGGGCCGGGAGCCCGTGAGGGGGGCAATGCCCGGAACCCAAAGTCCGGCACTCGTGGGTGCCGAACGGTCTCGCGTCCCCTCACCGTGACACACTCCTGCCCCTTCAGGCCACCACCCCGGCGGCCGACGGAAGGTCCGGGATGCCGGCCACGGGCCGGTGTGCTTCACCAGGCACACGGGCGCACCCTGGAGTTATGAGCGCGCCGATCGTCATTCATCGGCCCTCCGCCTCAGGGGGCCGGAGGGTCACCATCCGGGGGCAGATCGCCGGACTCGCCCATGGGGACCGGGACGTCACCGAGTTCCTGCGGCGGGCCGGACTCCCGGACGCGGACGAACTGCTGGACCGTCCGGAGTGGGTGGAATGGCGCGGCGGTCGCGCACACCACTATGCGGCGGCATAAGCCCTCGTGCTGGTCGTAGCAGTGCGCTCGAGAGAGCTTCGGTGGAGGCGGGCTCTCGGCTCGCGCTCGGGTGTGGCAGTCGGTGCCGGTCCCGATGATGGGGCGTCAAGATGTGGCGACCGCCGATGGCCGGGCGAGGCTGGGGTCGGTCGCTCGCCGAGGTGCGGAAGGTCAGCTTCAGCAATGCCCGGGCGGAGAACTGGCACCCGGCAGGTATTCGTCGTGCGCGCATGCATTCGTCTTCCGCGCCCCAGACTTCACCTGGATGCGGCGTGGCTGGCCGTTGGGGTGGTCATCGGGGATGGCGAACGTGGTCCTGGTCCGCTTCGCGAGCGCGGCACCGGCTGCCACGGCGAGGGCAGTCAGCCCCAGGGGCGGCAGTGTGAGGGCAAGTCGAGGAAGAAGAACGACGGATGCGCCCAGGCCCATGCGATCCTGGCCAGCGCCCCGCGCCACGTCTGCGGCAGCACCGGCTCGCCCGCGCGGTGTCAGGAGTCGGGGTGCGCGTCCGTCCGGAGCGTCCACGCGGCTCCCGGGCAGCCTGCCGGAAGGGGTGGGAAGCGGTGGCCTTTCACGTCGGTGCTCCAGTGGTGGCCCGCGCCGCAGTCACACTCGTAGATCCCGCTCTCCGGCACAACCTCGCCCGGATGCCACGACGTCTGTTCCTCGCTCATCTTCCCGGTGTACGACGCTCCGGTGCGGGGCGCGACTCAGGGGCGGTGTTCACGGCCGTGCTTCTCACCGGACGGTGACCACTACTCGCGGTCAACCCGGCGTCCGGCCGGCAGATCTCGCACGACGCGATGTCCGCCTCGGCCGGCGAGTCCTCGGCCGGGTACATGGTGCAGCCCTCCGCGCGGCGCCGGCGCTCCTGCTCAATCGCCTCCGGCGAGTCCTTCGACGGCTGGAACAATGCCTTCACGGCCACCGGCTCCTACCGCCGCGCCACGGCACCCGCGCGCGAGTCGAGGAGCCCTCCAAGGCCGGCTGTCCTGACGGACGGCCGGCCATTCCTTGCGGTGTCCGCTGGACAGGACTCAAGAATCGAGTACGGCGGCGACCGCCTCGATCTCGACGAGTTGGTCGCTGTAACCGAGCACGGTGACCCCCATCAAAGTGCTGGGGACGTCGTGGTCGGCGAACGCGTCCCGGACCACCTGCCAGGCGGCCACCAGGTCCTCCCGCCGGGCCGATGCGACGAGAACCCTTGTACTGATGACGTCCTGGAGCGACGCACCCGAGGCGGTGAGCGCAGCCTGCATGTTCTCGATCGCCTTCGCTGCCTGGCCGGCGTAGTCCCCGATCGCTGCCGTGGAGCCGTCATCGTTCAGCGGACATGCTCCGGCCAGGAAGATCAGGCGTGACTCAGCAGGCGCCGTGGCCGCGTAGGCGTACTCGGCGACGTCGGACAGGGAGGCGGATCGGATCAGAGTAATGGCACGAGCCACCGTCGTGGGGCCTTTCCCTCGGGTACTGAGCGCGCACATCCTGTCAGCACCCCGGCAGCTCCCGCCTCCCGTTATTGGCCGCCCCCACGGTAACGCCGTCATCTCCGCTCAACATGCATGAACCGCGTGATCACCAGAACTGACTCCGGAACCAGCCGCCAAACACCTCGTCATGCAACCGCCGACTGAGATCAGGCCGCTTGCGCGAGCTGGTGAGCGGCCCGGTGCGTTCGGTGCAGAACAAGGTGAAGAACGACTAATACGCCTTATCCGCGCGGACCTTCACCGGTCGGCTGCGGCCGGGACCGCGCCGGGAGCGGACGGCCGGTATCCCCAGGATGAGCGGCTCGAACGCCTGACTGTCGTGCAGGTTCGCACCCGACACCGCCACGACCAGCGGCAGGCCGTGCCCCTCGGACAGCACGTGTAACTCGCTACCCTTCTTACCGTGATCGACCGGATTCGGCCCGGCCAGCGCGCCCCCCGCTACCGTCTTCGTGGCCTGGCGATGAGGCCCCCGGCCTTCGGCCCCGAAATGACTTGAGCCCTCAGCCGAGATGATCAAAAAGGTGGTGCCGCCGGTGCCGGAGGCATGACGGCACCTTCATACCGCCATGCACACCCACTCGTCAGCATGTACGCCACAGCCGTGACACCCCCGCTCGTCATGGGGAGCGGTCCCGCCACCTTGCGGTCGAGCCGCGAACGACGGCAGTAGCGGGGCGACCGGCTCCCAGAGCTCAGCAGGAACCAGGCGCTTGGACAGATCAGCCCTCACGGCCGCCATCATGCCGCTCGAACCTCAAGTCACGTGGCACAGACCTCTGTTCTCTGGCCGATGCGGCCGATCTGGCGGCCTGCTCGATCTTCACGTAGTAGGCGGCGCGGGCTTCCTCGTCGACCTGCATCTCATGTTCGGGGCGCATCCCGGTTCGGCCGTCGACGCCTTCGCGCAGGATGTCGGCGTGCCCGGCATGCCGGTTGGTCTCGCCGAGGACGTGGACCATGACGGCGAACAGGTTCGTGCAGGAATGGAGATCGGGCCACCAGTCCACGTGGCCGGGGGCATCGAGGGGAAGCTCGTTGATCGTCGCGTCCGAGTGTTCCCACGTGCGCCGGTAGAACTCGATGATCTGATCGCGGTTCTCGCCCTCAGTCGCCCACAGATCGCTGCCGTCGTGGTCCTGCCACCGGGGCAGCGGATCCGGGAAAGGGCGGTCGAAGACCTCGCCGAAGTACCTGGCCTCGACGCTGGCCACGTGTTTGACCAGGCCGAGGAGGTTGCTCCCGGTCACTGTCAAGGGTCGTCGGGCGTCGTATTCGGACAAGCCGTCGAGCTTCCAGAGCAGCGCTTCGCGGTCCCGCCGCAGTCTCCCGTGCAGGTTTCCCTTCGCGAATTCATCGATCATGCGGCATGAGCCTGCCATGGGCTGATCGCGGCCTCAAGATCCCGTGCGTGGACCGCAACGCCCGGAAAGCCGAAGTCTGGGGCATGGCCAGTGCCCTGAGCTGTCACAGGAATCCCTCGTGGTGTGCATAGCCGGTCGTGAGCAGAGTCCGTGCATTGATCGCTCGACGGATCGGACGGCTCGCCTGATCTTGCCGGCAGGGCGCTGTCAGGAGCAGCCGGCGTGCAGCACCTCGCGATCCCAGAGGTGGCGCGGCTGCGTGTGCAGGTGCCAGTAGTGCTCGGCGATGTCATCGGGGTCGAAGTCGGTGCCGGGGGCGACCGGCCCATCCACGGTGACGCTCGCCGCGTGGACTCCGAAGGAGCCGTACTGCTGATCGAGCAGCGCGATCAGGGTCCGGACGCCCGCTTTGCCCAGGGAGAGGCTCACATACTCCGGCTTGGGCTCGGGCATGCCGCCTGTGACAAGGAACGTTCCGTTCCCTCGTGCCGCCATGGCCGGTGCGAGGCGCGCTGCGGCATTCAGCGAGCCGACGATGTTGACCGCCCAAGCTTCCATATGATCGCGCACCGACATCTCGCCCAGCCCGTCCGCGCGGACGAGTGCTGCGTTGTACACGGCAACCTCCGGTACGCCGTGCTCCCCGACGGCCTGGTCCAGGGCCCCGTCCAACTCGGCCCGGTCGGTGCTGTCGGCCCGCAACGTCATGATCGGGACGCCATAGGGAGCAAGCCCGTCAGCAACGTCGCGCAGCACCTGTCCGCCCCTGGCGACCAGCGTGATCGGCATCCCCTCTCTGGCGAACCGACGGGCGACTGCCCGCCCGATTCCCGGTCCCACACCAATGATCACTGCACCCGGCATGACCGGCCCTCCATTTCGTGATCGGCAATACTGGGGACCGTAAGGCATCACACCAATGAGAAGGTCAAGGAGGCTGCCCTGCATGCGAATTGGCGACCTCGCCCACGAAACCGGGGTGAGCCGGCGGCTGTTGCGCTATTACGAGGAGCAGGGCCTGCTCAGACCGGCGCGGTCGGACAACGGCTACCGCGAGTACGCGGAGGGAGACGTCGCCATGGTGCGCCACATCCGAGCAATGCTCGCCGCAGGGCTCTCCACCGCCGTTATCGGCAAGGTTGTGCACTGTGTGCGCGACAAAGACGAACTGAGGGTGCCACTCGGCTGCCCGACCTTCATCGGGGAATTGCGGCGTGAACGCGCCCGCATCACCGAGACGATCAGCCAACTGGAGAGTTCCCGGCGGATACTCGACGCAGTTCTGGACACGGCGCCTCGGAACAATGAAGATGCGTCGCGCGAGGCCACCCTATGAGCCGGGGCGGGAGCCGGATTGTCTGCATGCCTCGGCATTGAGTGCGCCGTGGACCGCCCGTCAGCGGTTGACTCCGAGGCTCAAGCACGGGAACTGGAGGTTCAGGGGCGCCACAGCTTCACCTTTCCGCTTCGGTCGTCGGCCTCCTGCGGCCAGGGCACGCCCCGGCCGTGGCCAATTCGGCGCGATGCGGGGCGGGACCACACCCCTCCCCCACGCCCGGCAACCGAGAGGAACGGGTTGGGGGTCGGGGCGGAGTGGGAGCCCCTCGTCGATCCCGGCGCCACCCGCTGCACCGCGACGAGCGGGCGCCCCATACCGGCGCGGGCTACAACGTGACGGCCGGTCCGGAGGAATGCGGATTCTGCTGGGACTCAGCAACGGGGAAGTTCACCCCGGTGAGGTCTTCGGAGACGGCCCACAGCCGCTGCTGGACGACCATCTCGTACGACTGCGGGCTGGAGGTGACCAGCCGGGGGTGGCCCATGATCTCGTTGCGTCCGCCAGGTCCGTAGTACTGGCCGCCGAGCGCGGCGGGGTCGGTGGCGGCACGAAGGGTCGGCAGCGCGCCCATCGCCGGGGTCTGGGTGATCAGCGGCGCGAGCCAGGTGAGCGGAAGCCGGAGGGCGGCGGGGGTGTTGCGGGCGAGCTCGGTGCTGGACATGCCGGGGTGCGCGGCCACTGCGACAGTGGTGCCGTGCGTGGCGAGCCGGCGCTGCAGCTCGTATGTGAACATCAGGTTGGCCAGCTTGGACTGACCATAGGCGGCGACCCGGCTGTAAGACCGCTCCCACTGCAGGTCGTCGAAGTGGATCGCGGCCCGGATACGGTGGCCGGTGCTGCTGACCGTCACCACCCGCGAGCCGGGCACCGGCAGCATCATGTCCAGCAGCAGGCCGGTGAGCGCGAAGTGGCCGAGGTGGTTGGTGCCGAACTGCATCTCGAAGCCGTCCCGGGTGGTCTGCTTCGGGGTGTACATCACGCCGGCGTTGTTGATCAGCAGGTCGATCCGGTCGAGCCGTGACCTCAGCGCCTGCGCCGCGGCCCGGACGGAGTCGAGCGAGGTCAGGTCCAGCGCCTGCACGGTCACATCGCCGGCCATGCGGGCGGCGGCCTGCTCGCCCTTCTCGACGTTGCGCACGGCGAGCACCACGGACGCCCCGCAGTCGGCCAGCGCTTTGGCGGTTTCGTACCCGAGTCCGGTGTTGGCCCCGGTCACCACGGCCACCCGCCCGTGCTGGTCCGGAATGTCCGCCGTCGTCCACTTCTTGCCCATGTCAAGCCCCCACCAGTTAACATACCGAAAGTATCTTACATCTCAAACGTTAAAGTACTTTCGGTACGTTGTCAACGTACCGAAGGTACTTAAGTTAGGCTGGCGATCGTGACATTCCAGCGGGCGCGAACCGAAGAGCAGCGGGAGATCCGTCGACGGGCGATCCTCGACATGGCGTCGGCGATGCTCGACGAGATGCCCGTGGCTGCGGTCACCCTGAACGAGCTCAGCCGCCGGGTAGGCCTGGCGAAGCCGAATGTGCTGCGGTACTTCGAGTCTCGCGAGGCGGTGCTGCTTGAACTGCTGGACCGCTACCTGCGGGAGTGGCTGACGGACCTGGCAGGCGAGTTGTCCGCCGGCGTGGACGAAGATCTGCCCATGGCCGAGCGAGCGGCAGCGGTGGCCGAGATCCTCAGCCGCTCACTCTCCGGCCGAGTGGTGCTGTGCGACCTCTTCGGCGCACAGGGGAGCGTCCTGGAACACAACGTCTCCGTCCAGGTCGTAGCACGCTACAAGCGCGCCTCCCTGGACCGTCTGGCAACCATGACCGCCCTGATCCGGAAGTACCTGCCAGAACTGGGCGAGAACGCAACACAGTTCAGCCTGCACGCCATGGTCCTGGCCGGCGCGCTGTCGGCGTACAGCGCACCCCCGCCCAGCCTGCGGGCGGCCTACGAGGCCGAGCCCGACCTGGCCCGCCTTCATTTGGAGCTGAAGGACTCCTTGCGGCTGGGTCTGACCGCAGCCCTGCTGGGTGTGCTCCCCCGCCGCTGACCTGCGCGGCACCCGGCGGCGGAAACCCGGCGTCCCTCCGGCGCCAAACCCGCCTGAGTTGTCGCGCCGGGCCAGAGCCGATCGTGTTCGAGGCGGGCAACCGCGCCGGCCCCTGCCCCGATGTCAGACCCGCTCGAACGGCTCGGCGTACGTGAAGGCGCCCCGCAGCGCAGGGTCGTAGGCGCTCAGGGTTCGGACCTGGAAGTACTCGCCCCACGAGGGGTCCGGTGCGGTGATGCCGTAGTCCGTGCTGGTGCGGAACCCGTAGCGGCTGTAGTACGCGGCGCTGCCCAGAAGCGCGACAAGGGGCTCGCCCAGGGCATCCGCTGCGCCGAGCACGGTGTGGACGAGGGCGAGGCCGACACCGCGGTTCTGGTGGTCGGGGTGCACGCTGAGCGGGCCGAGGCCCACGGCGGGAGCGCTGCCGACATGGCCTCGCGTACAGACCACGTGTCCTACTACCTCACCCTTGTCGCTGAGTGCCACGAACGAGAGTTCCGGCAGCCAGGCGTCGCACGTGCGCAACTCGTCGAGGAGGGCTACCTCCACAGGAACCGGGGTCTCCGGCTTGGCGAAGGCGGCCGCGGTGACGATGCTTACGGCGGGGACATCAGCAGGCGTTTCGCGTCGAATCAGCACCTGCACAGTCTGGTCCCCGCACCGCAGCGCCGCAAATAACTTTGCGCTCAAGGGCCGGACGCGGAATCGCAGATCGACGGCACCACCGCTGGGCGGGCTCATCGGTGCGGACCACCGCTACGCCACCGGCATCCTGGCGACCCCCGAGACGCGCACAACCATGCTGAGCAAGGGGAAGAGCCGGCCAACTGCGTCTCCTTCCGGTCGCTCAGGGAACACGTGGTTCATGACCACACCAGACGCACTGCCCGGCACAGCCGAGTCCTACTGGATGGACACAGCTCCGGGCCCTCGATGGCCGAGGCTCGAAGCCGACACGACGGCGGACGTCGTCGTGATCGGCGCAGGTATGGCCGGTCTCAGCACCGCCTGGGAATTGATCCGGGCCGGACGGAATGTGGCCGTGCTGGAAGCGGATCGCGTGGCTGCCGGGGTGTCCGGCTACACCACGGCGAAGCTCACCGCGGCTCACTCCCTCGTGTACGAACGACTGCGCCGCACACGCGGGAAGGAAGGCGCACGAGCGTACGCCCGCTCCCAGCAGGGAGCGGTGGAACAGGTCGCAGCAGTGGCTGCCGAACTGGGCATCGACTGCGACATCGAACGGTCCTCAGCTCTCACCTTCACCACTGACCCGCACCAACGCGCCATGTTCGAAGCCGAGGCCGAGGCTGCCGCGGAAGCGGGGCTCGACGCCGACTTCGTGACCGGGACGGACCTGCCCTTTCCCGTCAGCGCAGCTGTACGGGTCGGCAACCAGGCACGATTCCACCCGCGCAAGTACCTTCTTGCTCTGGCCGATGACATCACCGCCCGCGGCGGTGTCATTCACGAACGGACCCGCGTGACCGGCCTCACCGAGGGCAGTCCGTGCAAGGTCACGACCGAGCAAGGCGTGACGGTCAGTGCGGCGGACGTCGTCGTCGCCACGCACTACCCGGTCTTCGACCGTGCGCTCCACTTCGCCCGCCTGTCGCCGCGCCGCGAACTGGTCGTGGCCGCTCCCCTGCCCGCCTCCGAGGCGCCGGAGCACATGTACATCACGGACGACATGGGTAAACGATCGGTCCGCACCGCGCCGTTCGACGAGGGCCGGCGTCTCCTCATCGTCACGGGCGAGAGCTTCACTCCCGGCACAGGTGACAGCCGCGAGCGGTTCCTGCGGCTGGACGGATGGATGCACGAACACTTTCGGGTCGGTGCCACGGCCTACCGGTGGGCTGCCCAGGACAACGAGGCGAGCGATGGCGTGCCGCTCGTCGGCCCGTTCCATCCGGGCGCCCGTCATGTGTACGTGGCGACCGGATTCGGCGGCTGGGGCATGAGCGGAGGCGCCATGGCCGGTCAGTTGCTGGCAGCGGAGCTCACCGGCGCGGAACCCGAGTGGGCAAGCCTGTACGACCCGCGCCGCCTGTGGAGCACCGTACGGGAAGGGTCGGCGCTGTTGCAGCAGCAGGCGGACGTCGCACGGCACTTCGTAGGTGACCGGTTGAAAAGCACCCACGTGGACTCGGTCACCGACATCGCTCCGGGCTCAGGGGCGGTCGTTCGGGTCGAAGGGCGCCGCTGCGCCGTGTACCGCGATGAGGAAGGTACGGCCCACGCGGTGTCCGCACGCTGCACCCACCTCGGTTGCCTGGTGGCCTTCAACCAGGCCGAGACCGCCTGGGAGTGCCCGTGCCACGGTTCGAGGTTCGGGATCGACGGCGAGGTGCTCCACGGCCCGGCCCTGCGCCCGCTGCCTCCGCGGAGCATCTGACTACCGTTCCTCACTTGCCGCAGGTTCCGGCCCGCCACCCGTAGACCGAGCAGCACGGCGCCGACTGAGCCGGAAGAGGCGAGGCGCTCCGGTGCTCGAACGGCAGGGGCCGGGCTGGGGGGATGGTCAGGCGTCGTCGCCGTCATGCCGTTCTTCCGGCCCGGCCGCTGGGCCCGCGGTTCGCGCTGCCCGTGCACTACGACAATTACAGCTTGATGACGTCGCCGCTGAGCACGTTCCTGGACGAGATGGGCCGGCGGGGCCTCGGAGAGCGGATCGTTCACTGCGGCCAGGTCAGGTCGCGAGGTTCACACCGGGACACTCGGGCGTCCACGTGGCCTGAACCCGGCATCCCGAGCGCTGTCGGAGCCGTGCCAGGCGGTGCATGGCGACCTCGCCGTGCACCCCTCGCCGGACGACCCGTGTGACCGAGGACCGGGACATCCAGGTCCGTGCGGCGTGCCGTGCCTCGCCCGCAAGCCGCCCCTTCCTCATGGACCGCACCCCCGGCAGCCCTCGGTCCGGCGCACGCGACCTCCGGCAACGGACGTGGTGAGAGCACGTAATCGCGCCATGTGGGCAGGAGAAGCCGCAAGACTTTGGGAGGTTGTCATGGCGAGAGAACGCATCGGACTGGCCGAGGTGCTGGTGGCGGCGGAGGACGCCGCGCCGGCGGATTCACTCGACGTCGTAGCGCGTAATCTCCGCACCCGGTTCGGTGCCCGTTACGTGTCGTTCCTGTTCGTCGACGTGGTGGGCAGGCGCCTGCTGCGGGTGAGCGACACGGCAGGTGAGGCGCAGGAGGACCGCGCCGAGGGCGTTCCCCTGGACGACAGCGGTGTCTACGACGAGGTCCTGCGTACCCAGAAACTGGTGCAGACGCCGGAGGGGGACCAGGGGCGGCGGATACTTGCCCCGGTCAGCAATCGCGGCGACGCCATCGGTGTCCTGGAGCTGTTCCTGCCCGATGCCGACGTCACCCAGGACGTTCTGGACCAGGTCGAGGAGGCGGCGCACGCGCTGGCGTACATCATCGTCACAGACCGCCGTTTCACCGACCTGTACCACTGGGGCAATCGCACCACCACCGTCAGCCTCGCCGCCGAGATCCAGCGACAGCTGCTGCCTTCCGCCTCCTCCTGCGAAGCCCCTGCGTTCACCCTTGCCGGGGCGCTGGTCCCCGCCTCCGACATCGCCGGCGACACCTACGACTACAGCCTGGACGACGACACCCTGCACCTCTCCGTCACCGATGCCATGGGCCACGACGTCGATGCCTCCCTCATGGCCACCCTCCTGGTGAACGCCTCCCGCGGCGCCCGACGCGCCGGGGCGAACCTTGCGGAACAGGCGCGGCAGGTCCACCAGGCCCTTCTCGACCACGGTCGGCGCACCTTCGCCACCGGCCAGCTGCTGCGCGTCGCCCTGGATGGGACCGGTGCCCAGCTCGTCAACGCCGGTCACCCGCGGCCGCTGCGGCTGCGCGACGGCGTGGTCAGCGAGGTGCGTCTCACGGCGAACATGCCGTTCGGCGTTCCGCAGCAGGGCCCGTACCTGGTGCAGGACGTCGATCTGCGTCCCGGGGACCGGCTTCTCCTCCATACCGACGGCATGCAGGAGCGCGAAGCGGCGACCGTCGCTCTGCCCGGCATCATGCGCGACACCGCCGATCAGCATCCGCGCGAAGTCGTGCGCGCCCTTGTGGCCGCGGTCGCCGACGCATACGACGGGCGGCCGCCCAAGGACGATGCCACCGTCCTGTGCCTCGACTGGCACGGCCCTCTCACCAGGCCCCGCTCGCCGCGCCGTTGAACTTCCGCACGTCTGCCGGCGCAGCCTGGGAGAGCCTGAGGGCTGCTGTCAAGCGGCGCGTCGTCCGGCGGCACAGCGTGGGAACCGCGCTGACAGCCATCCCACCACGCTCGACTGACATCCCGTACAGGAGAATGGTGGCGACCCGCAGGGAGAATCTGGTGCCGGCGTCGCCGAACGCGCTGCCCGGCAGTGTGGCGACGCCGAACACCGGTCGAGCCGCACGGCGGCCAGTTCCGCTCCGGTGGTGACACCCTGCGCGTGGAGGGTGCGGCGCTGCGGGGAGAAGTCGGGGTGGAGGTAGAAGCCGCCCTGTGGCGGACGGCACTCCGCTCGCGCCGCCCGCAGCCGGTCGTGCACGATCAGTCACGGCGGAGCAAGGCCATGGCCATCTGCTGGACGGACCGGGTGAAGCGCCGAGGGTCGTCATGCGGCGTCATGTGGCGGACCAGGTCGCCGTCGAAGAGGGCGAGTACGGCGTGGGCAAGGAAGTCGGCGTCGAGGTCGGGTCGTCCGTCGGCGAACAAGGCGGCGAGATGGTGGTGCCACAGCTGGTAGCTGGGATCGCCGTACCTGTCCTCAGCACAGGCTTGCCCGTGGGCGGACAGCAAGGTGGCGTTGCCTTCGGCGATCGCGCCGAGCCCGTCCAGGAAGGCGAGCAGTCGCTCCGGTGCGGGCGCTCCGGGTCCCAGGGGCGGGGGCCCGTTCCCGACCGCATCGCGCAGTTCCCGGGTCCTCTCCTCCAGCAGCGCCTGCAGCAGTCCGGCGCGGTTGCCGAAGCGCCGGAAGACGGTGCCTTTCCCGACTCCGGCAAGGGCGGCGACACGGTCGAGTGACACATGGTCCCTGCCGCGTTCGGTCAGGAGTTGCTCGGTCGCGCGTAGCACCGCGCGACGGTTACGGACCGCGTCGGCACGTTCGGCCCGCTGTTCAGCCATCGACATCTCTCACCTGGACGGACTGTTGGTCCGCATACTACCGTGCGCCAAACGGACTATCGGTCCGCATAATGCACACCAACAGAGGGGCCTCATGGTCATGCACGCACTCGTCGTCGATCCCGACGCTCCCGGATCCCTGCGCCTCGGGCCGGCCGCAGAACCTCAGGCAGCACCGCATCAACTGCTGGTCGATGTCCAGCACATCTCGCTCAACCGCGGCGAGGTGGCGTTCGCGGGGCGGCTTCCGGCCGGGACCGTTCACGGCTACGACGCCGCCGGTGTCGTCGTACGTGCCGCGACGGACGGCACCGGACCGTCCGTAGGAGCCAGGGTCGCGGCATTCGGAGCCGGCGCGTGGGCCCAGCGGATGGCCGTGGACACCACCGCGGTGGCCGAAGTGCCCGCCCGGGTCGGCCTCGCTGACGCCGCCGCGCTGCCGATGGCCGGCATCACCGCTTTACGCACGCTGCGCTCCCGCCCCATCCTGGGCCGACGCGTACTGATCACCGGCGCGGCCGGCGGCGTCGGCCGCTACGCCGTCCAGCTCGCGGCCCTGGGGGGTGCCCATGTGATCGCCTCGGTTGGATCGTCGACGCGAGCCGCAGGCCTTGCCGAGCTGGGCGCCCACCAAGTGGTGGTGGGCCTGGAAGGCATCGACCGGCCGGTTGACCTCATCCTCGACAATGTCGGCGGGCGACAGCTGGTCGCAGCCTGGGAACTCCTCGCGCCGGGCGGGGGTGTGCAGAACATCGGCTGGGCTTCCGACGAACCCGCGGTGTTCGCGCCGTACTCGCTGTTCTCCGTGGGACCGTCCAGGACGATGAACACGTTCGGTGACGTGCACGAGGTAGGCCCGGACCTGGCAACCCTGCTGGAGTTCGTGGCAGCGGGAAAGCTTTCCCCGGAGGTCGGCTGGCGTGGTTCCTGGGAGCGTGTCCCCGAGGCCGCCCAGGCGCTGTTGGACCGGCGCGTCGCGGGCAAGGCGGTCCTGGATGTAGAGCCGGTGGCCTACTGACTGACCACAGCCGGGCGGCGCGCCGAGAAAGCACGCCGCCCGGCTGTGTCGAGGCGTGGGTCGGCCGGCACCGCCGGTCACGGCTGCCCGGACGGGACTGGACCTGTTCACGTCCTGCTCGCCCACGCTCAGCCCGCCGTCACCCCCGCCCAGGCGGCCGGCCGGGCCTCGGCTCCACGACTCCCGGCCGGCCGGTGGGTCAGCGAGTGACGCCCAGCGCCGGAAGCACCGTTTCCGCGACTCTGTAGGCCTCCTCCAGCAAAGGGTTCCCGGACAGGATGAACGTGTCGACACCCAGTTCCTCGAACTCCTTGAGACGCTCGACGACCTGGGCCGTCGAGCCGACGACCGCCGTGCCGGGGCCCGGCCGGAACAAGCTCATACCCGGCCACATGTTGGGGTACGTCTCCAGCTCACGGGCCCGGGCGGGGACCCGCCCGCCGTGCTGGCGGAACTGACGCTGCCAGCCCACACCCTCCTCACCGGCCCGGTCACCGAGCATGCGTGCGTACGTGGCCTCGCTGGTGACGTCCAGCAGCCGGTCAGCTGCGGCCCATGCCGCGTCCTCCGTGTCGCGGACGATGAGGTGGAGCCGCAGCCCGATGCGGAGGGTGCGGCCGTAGGCGCGGGCCCGTGCCCGGACCTTCTCCAGCTTCTCCTTCAGCAGGTGCGGGGGTTCCCCCCAGGTGAGGAAGACGTCGACGTGTTCGGCCGCCATCTCGATCCCCGGGTCCGACGAGCCGCCGAACCACAGCGGGATGTGCGGGGCCTGCACCGGCTTCAGCTCCCGGAACGAGGCGCCCGCGTCCTTCAGGTCGTAGAAACGGCCCTTGTGGTCGAAAACCTCTCCGGCCGTCAGCCGCTTCACGATCGACCAGTACTCGGCACTGAGTGCGTACCGTTCGTCGTGCTCCACATGGAGTCCGTACTCCCGCAGCGCCTTCGTGGAACCGTTGACCACGTTGAAGCGCAGCCGGCCCCCGAAGAGCTGGTCGAAACTCAGCGCCATCTTGGCCAGCAGGGTCGGCGACACGAGTCCGGGGTGGACTGCGAGCAACGGTTTGAACCGGGTGCTGGTGGACGCCGCGAGTGCGCTGCCCAGCGGCCAGACGTCGTACAGGTCGGTGGCGAGCAGGGCGCCGCTGTATCCGAGCTGTTCGACGGCCCCGGCGAGCCGGCTCAGATAGCCGAGGTCGGCGGTCCGCCGGCCTTCGGGCTCCCACGGGTAGGCGCCTTCGCGCGGGATGATGTACCAGAGGACTTCTGCCGCCACGGCGCTCAGACCGCCTTCGGGCCGGCAGAGCCGGTGACGCGCGCCCGGGCCGTGGCGACCTCGACCGGCCGGTCGATGAAACCGGTGCGGTGGAAGATGTCCGCGGCCTCCTGCTGCTCGGCGATGAACTCGTCACTCACCGCCTCGATCTTCCACGGCAGGGCCCGCAGAGCGGTCTCCCAGTCGTCGGCGCTTCCGCCCAGGTCCGCCGCGGCGATCTCGGCGGCGGCGCGGGGGTTGGCTGCCGCCCAGTCGTCGGCCCGTCGGAGGGCTCGGGTGAGCGCCTCGACGACCTCGGGGCGGTTCTCGGCGAAGTCGCGCCGGGTGAAGAAGACGGAGCGGTCCGAGATCACGTCGCCCGTGGCGACGAGCGTGCGCAGTCCCCCGGCCCTCCGCGCGGCCGCGAGCTCGGGGCCCTGGGCGACCCAGGCGCCGATCTCTCCGGAGCGCAGCAGCCGCTCGCTGTCACCGCCGCTGCGGACCGCGGTGATGTCGTCGGAGTACGAGAGCCCGGCGTCGTCCAGCGCCTTGGCGATCAGATGGGTCTGCCAGGACCCGATCGCCAGGTGCACGGCCGCACCCTTGAGGTCGGCGACCGTACGGGCGGGGCTGTCCTCGGGCACCAGGAGGGCACCGTGACCAGGACGCGGGGCGGAGACCGCGGTGTAGACGAGGTCGTGGCCCGCGGCCTGCGCGGTGACCGGCGGGGTAGAGCCGGTGCCGCCGAAGTCGATGACGCCCTGGGTGAGCAGCTCGCCGGTGCGGACCCCGTTGGTGTACGGGAAGAAGGCGACCGTCTCGTCCAGCGCGGCCAGTTCCTCCTGCGCGAAGCCGAGACGGGAGAGGTGGTAGAGGTGGTAGAGGGAGGGGTTACTGCTGTGCACCCCGATGGTGACGGTCATTCAGATCACTCCGGCTTCGGAAGACGTGAGGAGTTGCGAGGACGAGGAGGAGGGGTCGGGTCGCGGACCGGGGTCCGCATCGGGTCGGTGCGGACCGTGGCCGGCGTCGACCCCCAGGTCGCTGAGCAGCCGGCGACGCAGTGCGGCGAACGCGGGATCGCCCGGGTCGCGCGGCCTGCCGACGTCGACGGACTCGTCGGTGACGAGCCTCCCGTCGCGCAGGACGGCGACGCGGTCCGCGAGCCGCACCGCCTCGTCGACGTCATGGGTGACCAGCAGGACTGCGGGGCGGTGCTTGCGGCACAGCTCCCCCACCAGGTCCTGCATCTTCAATCGGGTCAGGGCGTCCAGCGCGGCAAACGGCTCGTCCAGCAGCAGAAGTTCGGGCTCCCGTACCAGCGCCCTGGCGAGGGCCACGCGCTGGGCCTCGCCGCCGGAGAGCGTGCCGGGCCAGGCCTCGGCGTGCCGTTCCAGGCCGACCTCCGCCAGGGCCCTGAGCCCGTGCGGGGCGCGGCTGCGCGGAAGGGCGACCGTCACATTGGCCAGCACCTTCTTGGACGGTACGAGGCGGGGTTCCTGGAAGACGATGGTGCGGGCCTCGGGGACCAGCACCTCTCCCCCGTCGGCACCGTCCAGCGCGCCCAGGATGCGGAGCAAGGTGGTCTTGCCGCTTCCGCTTGCGCCGAGCAGGGCCACGAACTCGCCCCGTGCGATGTCGAGTCGCAAGTCGTCGAGCACGGCCCGGGTGCCGAAGACCCGGCGCAGACCCCGTACCCGTACGGCAGGTCGTTCCGCTGCGGCGGTCATCGTGTCCCTCCTTGCGGGATCCGCCACGGCATCAGGACGCGCTCGAGCAGCCGTACGACGATGTCGGCGGCCAGGCCGAGCAGGCCGTAGATCAGGATGCAGACGGCAAGGATGTCGGTACGGGCGTAGCTCTGCGCCTGAGACATCAGATATCCGATGCCCTCGGTGGAGTTGATCTCCTCGGCGGCGATGAGGGCGATCACGCTGAGCGTCATGGACAGCCGCAGTCCGGCCAGAAGGGACGGCAGAGCGCCGGGAATGACGACCTCCCGGACGACGGCGAGCCGGCTCATCCCGAAGCTGCGCATGGCCTCGACGAGCTTGGGATCGGTGTTGCGTACGCCGCTCGACGTGGACACGTACATGGGGAACGTGGTGGCGACGGCGATCAGCAGGATCTTCGCCGTCTCGTTGATCCCGAACCAGACCATGAAGAGCGGTACGAGGGCGAGGAAGGGAATGGTGCGCAGGGTCTGGAGCGAGGAGTCGAGAAGCTCGTCCCCGATCCTGGTGAATCCGGTGATGACGCCGAGGGTGAGCCCGACGGCGAGGCCGATCAGCAGACCGATGCCGGAGCGGGTCAGCGAGGTGGTGAGCGCGTCAGGCAACTGTCCGTTCCCCCACAACTCGCCCACTGCACGCAGTACTTCGGCGGGTGACGCCAGCACGTCGGCGGTGAGCACCCCCGTCGCCGAGGCCGCCCACCACAGGGCGAGCAGAGCGACCGGGCCCAGTGCGCGGACGGTCACGGCGAAGGGCCGGCTGCGCGTCGTCCGCAGCCCGGGACGGGGAGTGATCAGGCCCTCTGCGGCTGTTGCCCCGGAGACGGCGCTCATGTCAGCTTCTCCACGTCGAGGAGGTGGGCCGCGACGTCCACCTTGTTCTTGGTGACCTTCTGTTCCGCGTAGAAGGCGGCGACGGCCTCGAATCGGGTGATGTCCTCGGGGCCGATCGGATCGACCGTGCCGCCCTGGGCGATGAACCCGGTCTGCACCTCCTTGGCCTTACCGGTGACGGCGGTGGGCCCGACATCGGTGAAGACGTTCAGGTAGGCGGCGGGGTCCTTCTTCTCCCTGACGCTGGACGTGTGGAGGTACGTGTAGAGCGCCTTGACGATCTCGGGGTGCTTCTCGGCGAAGCCGGTCCGCACGGCGTTCAGGCTGTAGTTGTCGGAGCCGATGGCCGCGCCGTCGGCGACGAAGTGGGCCTTGCCGCTGCCGATCTCGGCCACGGCATAGGTGGCCCAGACGGCCCAGGCATCGACCTTGCCCGCGTTGAAGACGGCGGCGGTCTGGTCGGGGCGCAGGTAGACCCGCTGGACCTTGTCCACCGGGATCCCCTCCTTGGCCAGCGCCTTCAGCAACAGGTACTCACCGGTGCCGCCCTGGTTGACGGCGACCCTCTTCCCCACCAGGTCGGCGACGGAGCCGATGCCCGAACCGTCTCGGACGAGGATGCCCTCGCCCGCCCCGTCGGGGTCGACGGCGGTGAAGAACTTGAACCCGGGTCGCTGCGCGAGCGAGGTGATGCCCGAGGTGATGGAACCGGTGGCGAAGTCGAGCTGGTCCGCGTTCATCGCCTGTGCCGCGGGGGCGAAGGGCCCGGCGCTGCCGGTCCATTCCACCTCGGCACCCACCTTGCCGAGGGCCTCGTCGAGGCTGCCGTCCTTCTTGCCGGCGGCGAGGACTCCGGAGTTGCCGGGGTCGGGAATGCGTACGGTGACGGTACTCGTGGCGCCGGATCCGCTGTCCGCGTCGGAGGTACCGCAGGCGCTGAGGGCGAGGACGGCGGTGACCGTGAGCAGGGCGGGGGCGATCGTCGTACGGACAGATCGGTGCAGGTTCATGCTGACAGCGGTCCTTCGGGTTCGCGGGCGGGTGAGAGGGCTGAGTGAAGGCCTGCGCGGCCGGCAGCCCTGCTCAAGGGCTCGAGGTCGGCCCAGGCGTCGACGTCGACGCGCTCCGGGAGGAAGCCGTGGGCACGCAGCGCGGCCTCCTGCTCGGCCAGCAGGGCGAGGCGCTCGGCCGCCAGAGTGGGGTGCAGGGTGAGGTGGGTGCCGGGGCGATAGGCGCCGGCGACCCCGTCGGCGCCCGCCCCCGTCTCGGCGCCCAGGATGCGATCGACGTCGACGGGATGCCTGGTGGCCCAGTCGGCCGCTCTGAGCAGGACGGCGAGGAAACGGTCGACGAGGTCGGGGTGATCGTCCAGCAGCCGCTGGTGGACGGTGATGGGGCGGGGTGTTCCGTTGTTGACGCGGAAGCGGCGGTCGGGGAGTTCGTCGAGTTCGACGGCGACTTCCGCTCCTGCCCGGCGGGCCGCCTCGACGGCGACCGCGCCCTTCACGTACACGGCGTCCACGTCACCGCGCCGCAGTGCGTCAAGCTCGGCGGCCCACTGGCCCTCGTGCGCGTGGGCGGGTACGTCGACGAGTGCGGCGTCCCCGAGCTCCAGGCCGGCAGAGGCGAGCGCGCCCTCGAATCCGCGCAGCGCCATGGCCCGCCAGAAGTCGATGGCGATGGCGTGGGAGGGCACGGCGAGCCGCAGGCCGCGCAGGGCGTGGGCGCCCCTGATCCCGGCTCCGGGTGCGACCAGCACGACCTGGCGTTCCTCGATCCAGGTGAGGCCGATCAGCCGGGTCGCCTCTCCT
This sequence comes from Streptomyces sp. NPDC006516, assembly GCF_040611875.1. Lineage (NCBI taxonomy): Bacteria > Bacillati > Actinomycetota > Actinomycetes > Kitasatosporales > Streptomycetaceae > Streptomyces > Streptomyces sp. NPDC006516. Next base: position 186,344 of record NZ_JBEXPD010000006.1, on the reverse strand, counting down.
CGCGAACGGGCCCAGAGGGCGGGCACGTTGCCGCCTTCGCGGAACAGGCCCGGCAGGGCGTGGGTGTAGTGGGTGGCACGGTCCGCGTCGGGGGCGGCGTCCTGGAGGGAACGCACCGCGATGCCGTCCGGGGCGAACTCCTCGTTGAGCCAGTGCCGGTCGGCGGCGATGCCCGTCGCGGTGGGTACGGGACAGCGGGTGAACCAGAGGGTGTCGGGCAGCGCGGCAGTGTGCGACATGGTCTCTTCCCGAAGAGGGTGGACGGAGCAGGGGGCAGGGTGCGCCCGGGTCGAAGGGCGGGGGCACGGTCCGCGGGCGGCGGGGGCGACGCGGGAACAGCCGGGCGCGTCAGCGAGGCGCGCGAGCCTGAGCGGTACGCGGCTTCAGCGGCAGGCGAGGTATGGGGCGCAGCGGCAGGCTGTGAGGTACGGAGCTTCAGCGACAGGCGGCACTGGAAACGCGCGCCAGGTCGATGTGACGGCGCAGCGTGAGAGCGAGCGTGACCGGAATGGAGCTGCCGGGGGACGTGGCGCTGAGGCCTGCCATGGCACTGCTCCTTTCCGTACGCCTGTGGTGAGGACTGCAGACTGCCACGGGCTCACTCCCACCCACAACTGGCCTCCCATAATGTGGGATCGACTGTGAACAGAGCGTTGCGCAGCCAGGTTCGAGGGCTTCTGACTCCCGTAATGTGGAGATCATGGTCCCTTCCACCTCCCCAGCGGAGAGCGAGACCGGCATGGGCGAGACAGCGGCGGCACGTGCTCCGGGTGGGGCACAGGCGGTCCAGCGCGCGCTGGACGTCCTGCACTGTTTCCACGACAACGGCCCCGACCTGAGCGCCGCTGACCTCGCCCGGCGCCTCGAACTCTCGGCCTCCACGGCACACCGGCTGGCCCGCACCCTCCTGGGCGCGGGCTTCCTGGAACAGGACGCACGGACCGCGCGCTACCGGCTGGGCCCTGCGGTGACGGAGCTCGGCCGGCTCTCGTACCACCAGCGTGGGCTCCATCTGGCCGCACCGGAGTTGGCCGACCTGGCCGAGCGCACCGGCGCGACGGCCGACCTGGCTCTGCGCAGCGGCCCGCATGCCGTGATCGTCGCGGGCGGTTCGGTGACACCGCGGATGGGGCTGCGCCGGCCACTGCACTCGACGGCTCTGGGCAAGGTGCTGCTCGCCTGGGCCCGGCCGGGCGACAGCGGCCCCGCCGGGCTCACGCTGCACGCTTTCACCGACCGCACGATCGTGGAACCAGCACTGCTGGCAGCCGAGTTGGAGCGCGTCCGTGCTGATGAGTACGCGCTCAACGACGGGGAGTCGGCCCTGGGGGTGCGCACCCTGGCCGTGCCTGTGCTGGACGGCGCCGGCCATGCGCGGTTCGCGCTCGCCGTCCGAGCCACTCCGTCCGTGATCACGGCCGAACGCACCGACTGGTTTCTGGAACAGGCCCGCTCGTGTGCGCACGCGCTGGAGGTGCTGTTGCTGACACCGGCAGAGCGCAGGCCGCCGCCCTCCTGACGGACCCGCCACCGATTTGCCGGCTGTCGCGAGCTTGCGAGGAGCGGTCGGCGGCAAAGAGAAGCTCCGGGAGGGCGCTCCTGTCGCGTCTCGATCGTTCGTCGCCCGCACATCGGCAAGGTGCTCCGGGTACTCCGGCCCTCGCGCAACCCAATTCCATGCCCCGGCGTCCGACTCGATGACGGACGGCTACCGATGACCTGGGAGGGCACGTGGCGAAGAAGGGCCAGATGACCGACGCAACGACGGGGAAGGACCGCGAGAAGTGGATGGCGCGTTTCCAGGTACGGCTGGCCATGCAGCCGGGCGTGGACCGGGCAGTCGTGCTCAAGGCGGTCAAGGATGTCACGGCACACTGCGCGGAGACGGGAGAGCACCCGCGGGCTGCCTTCGGTGACCCGGACGCCTATGCCGTGCAGACCGCCGCCCGGCTGGTGCCGGCGGACCGGGCGGCGCGCGAGAGGAGACACGACACCGTGGTGGGGGCACTCGGCTCCGTACTGAAGAGGGCCGAGGACGTCGCCGGGCTGTGACCGGCTGAAGCGACGTCCGCCATGGTCCGGCGCACAACTGCGGACGCAGCAGCGATCTGTCGCAGGCTGCTGGCCGGCTCACGGGATGTGCGGAGCGCCACCCCAGCCGGGACAACCCCCCGTGCTTCGCACGGTTACGCCGGAGGTCGGGCCCCCCGCAGGTGACGCCTACCACGCTTCGGCTCATCGCGCGTCGACCGTGACAAGAGCCCGCCGGTCGCCGTGGCTCGAGAGGTCGTGCGCCTGGCCGACGTCTCTGGAGACCCATGCGGACGCCAGCGACGTCACCCCGACTCCGGCACCAGCGACGACATCGTCTTCACCACGGCCGGGGCGCCCGGAGATCACGCCTGCTCACCGGTCAGTGGCGAAAGGGGCCGCTCGAAGAAGGTCTCCAGGACCACCGTGGCCTGCGTTCCGCTGACCCCGTCGATGGCGTAGATCCGGCGCAGCACATCCTGTAGTTGCTCGGTGGTCGCGGTCCTGACCTTCACCAGCAGCGAGGCGGTTCCCGCGATGACATGCGCCTCCAGGATCTCGGGGACCGCGGCGAAGTCCTGCGCCGAATCCCCCATCCAGGAGGTCGAGTCGACCATCACGTAAGCCAGCACGGCGCTGCCCACGGCGACCGGGTCCACCTCGGCCGTGGTACGCCGGATGACGCCGCGCTCGCGCAGCTTCCGCACCCGTTCATGGGCGGCGCCGGCGGACAGACCGACGGCCTGGCCCAGCGCGGCGTAGGACTGGGTGGCGTCCCGCTGGAGCTGGGCCAGCAGCGCACGATCGATGTGATCCACAACTCTCCATTCGGAATCTGCTGGCCCAGACCATATCTCATCTTGTATTAATCACATCATGCCGACTCACATTCGGCAGACCGGCAGACTAAACCTTTCGCGAGGAGTGGACCCCATGAGCAGCGAGCGCCCCGGGCTGTACGAGATGCTCGACGACCGGTTCCGTACCGGCAGGTGCATGAACGGTGACGACGCGCTGGAGGTCTTGTTCACCGGGTGCCGCTGGGCCGAGGGGCCGGTCTACCTCCCCGCCTGGCGCCAGCTGGTCTGGAGCGACATACCCAACGACCGCATGCTGCGCTGGGACGAGGAGACCGGCTCGGTCGGCGTCTTCCGCCGCACCGCCGGGCACACCAACGGCAACACCCTCGACCGCGAAGGCCGCCTGATCACCTGCGAGCAGGGCAACCGCCGCGTGACCCGCACCGAGCACGACGGCACGATCACCGTGCTGGCCGACCGGTGGCAGGGCAAGCGGCTGAACAGCCCCAACGACGCCGCCGTGAAGTCGGACGGCTCGATCTGGTTCTCCGACCCCGACTTCGGCATCACCAGTGACTACGAGGGGTACCGCGCGCAGAGCGAGATCGGCGCCAACAACGTCTACCGCATCGACCCGTCCACCGGAGAGGTGCGGCTGGTCGCGGACTGCTTCGGCGCCCCGAACGGACTGGTCTTCTCCGCCGCCGAGCAGCAGTTGTTCGTCTCGGACACCCGGGCGGGCTTCATCCGGGTCTTCGACGTACGCGACGACGGCACCCTCTCCGACGGCAAGGTCTTCGCCGAAGCCGGGGCCCGCGAGAAGGCCCGCTTCGACAACCTCCGCTTCGACGACGGCGGCCGGCTCTGGGCCGCCGCGATGGACGACGGCGTGCACTGCTACGACCCCGACGGAACCCTGATCGGCCGCCTCGACGTCCCCGAGGCGGTCGCCAACATCGCCTGGGGCGGCGCCAAGCGCAACCGCCTCTTCATCACTGCGGAGACCAGTCTGTACTCGGTGGTCATGGGCGTCACCGGCACGCACCCGACCGGCCCGGGGCGGCGGCCCTGGCAGTAGCCAGCGCCCCGGCGAACGCCCGGCCCGTATCGTCCACAGCTGGGGCGAGTCGGTCGGGCGGGGCTCACCCCGCCGGGGCGCCGGCGCCCCGGAAGGTGCGGCGGTACGCCATCGGCGAGACGCCGATCGCGGCGTGCAGGTGCTCACGCAACGACGTCCCGGTGGCGAAACCGACCTGGCCGGCGATGTCGTCGACGGCCAGGTCGGTGGTCTCCAGCAGGTGCTGGGCCCGGGACACCCGCTGCTGGATCAGCCAGCGCCCCGGGCTCGTCCCGACCTCCTCGTTGAACCGGCGCACGAAGGTGCGCCGGCTCATCCGGGCATGCCCGGCGAGCTGGATCAGCGTCAGCGGCTCGTGCAGGTTCTCCAGCGCCCACTGGCGGGTGGCCGACGTGCCGGCCACGGACGGCGGCAGCACCGGGTGCTCGATGTACTGGGCCTGTCCGCCGTCCCGCCACGGCGGCACCACGCAGACCCGTGCCACGTGGTTGGCGACAGCCGTACCGTGATCCCGCCGTACGAGGTGGAGACAGACGTCGACACCAGAGGCGGCACCGGCCGAGGTGAGCACGTCGCCGTCGTCCACGAACAGCACGTCCGGGTCGAGCGCGACCGTCGGGTACCAGGCCCGGAAGACGTCGGCGACGGCCCAATGGGTGGTGGCGGGCCGCCCGTCGAGCAGTCCGGCCGCCGCCAGCGCGAACGCCCCCGTGCAGATCGACACGATCCGCGTCCCGGGCCGTACCGCCGCGAGAGCCTCGGCCGCTCCCGGCGGCAGCTCGCGCGAGAGGCGGGAGATGTCGAAGGGCGGCAGAAGGACCGTGTCCGCCGTCGCCAGAACGTCAGGGCCGTGCCCCACCGTCACCGAGAAGTCGGCGTTCGTGGCGACGGGTCCGCCGTCGACGGAGCACGTCACGACCTCGTAGCGGTCCTGGAGCGCGCCGAAGATCCGGCTCGGAATGCCGAGCTCGAAGGGGTACACCCCGTCCAGGGCGAGGACGGCGACCCGATGAACAGCTGTCATGGCACGATCCCGTCGTAAGTTGGCATTCATGCCATGGTACGGGGAAGCACCTCCGGCAAGGCTGGTGCACATGACGAATCCCGACACCATGCACGCCATCCGCCAGGACACCCACGGCTCGCCCGAGGTCCTCGCTCAGGTCGTCCTGCCCCGTCCCACGCCCGCCCCGGGCCAGATCCTCGTCGCCGTCCGCGCGGCGGGGGTCAACCCGACCGACTGGAAGCACCGCGCCGCCGGCCTCTTCCTCGACCGTCTGCCGCTGGTCCTCGGCTGGGACGTGTCCGGCGTCGTCGAGGCCGTCGGCTTCGGCGTCACCCTGTTCAAGCCCGGCGACGAGGTCTTCGGGATGCTGCCCTACCCGCACGGCGTCGGCTCCCACGCCGAGTACGTGACGGGCCCCGCCCGCGCCTTCGCGCACAAGCCCACCGGCATCGACCACGTCCAGGCCGGCGCCCTGCCGCTCGCCGCCCTGACCGCGTACCAGGCGATCGTCGACACCGCCGCGGTCCATGCCGGACAGCGCGTCCTGATCCACGCGGCAGCCGGCGGAGTGGGCCACCTCGCCGTCCAGATCGCCAAGTCCCGCGGCGCGTACGTCATCGGCACCGCCAGTGCCCCCAAACACGACTTCATCCGCTCCCTCGGCGCCGACGAGGTCATCGACTACCGCAGCACCGACTTCCGAGACGCCGTCCAGGACGTCGACATGGTCCTCGACCCCCTCTCCGGTGACACCCGCGCCCGCTCCCTCGACGTCCTGCGCCCCGGCGGCATCCTCGTCTCGCTCCTACCGAGCGCCGACCCCGACGAGGCCGCGAAGGCAGCGGCCCGCGAGGTGCGCGTCGAGACCCTCCTCGTCGAAGCCGACCACGCCGGCATGAACGCCCTCGCCGGCCTGGTCACCTCCGGCTCGCTGCGCGCCCACGTCGAGGCCGTCTTCCCACTCGCCGATGCAGCCAAGGCCCACGCTCTGGGCGAGTCGGGCCACACCACCGGCAAGATCGTGCTGACCATTCCCTGAGCGCCGGTGCTCCGGCGCAGGCGCCGACCCATCCTTCGGTACCAGCGAGCGCTCCCCTGGCCGCTCCCAGCGGCGAACCCCGTGGTCCGGTCGGCGAGTACGAGGAGGCAAGGAGCCCCGGGCCCGCGAACTGGACCGGGCCTACGGGAGGGGACCGGGCCTACGGGAGGGGACCGCCCGGCGTCGATGGCCCAGCCTCATCCATGGGCTCGACCCCTCCTGGCCTGGTGACGCTACGCACGGCGGTGCCCCTTCGCCACGACGCCCGCTGTTTCACCAGACCGGGCGCCATGGCGGGATCGAGTCTCCAGCCAAAGCGCGGATGACCGCAGCGAGTTCGGCTCGCGGTACCTGCCGGCCGGCCTCGTGAAGCTGCTCCGTCAACCGCGCCTCCAGCTCATGCAAGGTCCGGCCGGCCACAGTGAGGTGCTCGTGCGCCTTGTCGGTGAGGACGACGAGTTTGCGGCGGCCGCCGGCAGGGTGCGGTCGCCGCTCGACGTAACCCCGCTTCTCCAGATCGTCGATGATCTGGCCGGCAGCCTGCTTGGTGACCCCGAGCCGCTCGGCCAGCTCGCTGCTCGTCGCGCCGGAACCGCGCAGCGCCTGGAAGACCAGGCCGTGCATGGGACGCAGGTCGGCGTAGCCGGCGGCGTCGAGGCGGCTCACGAACTCGGAGAGGACGAGCTGGAAGGCCATTCCGAGCAGGAAGGTGAGTTCGGCGCGTTCGAGGGGGTCACGGTTTTCCACCGGATCATCTTGACACACCTGAATAAAGGCACTTTACTCGTCACGAGTAAAGTGCCTTTACATAGAGGGGTGTACATGTACGTCGTCAGCGAAAGCGAGCAGCGGACGACCAGGACTCCGAGCGGCTCGATGTTCGCCCTGGCTGCCCCCAGCCAGGGCAGCACCGAGATCAGCACATGGCGGGTGGAGATCGGCGCGGACTCCGCCACGCCTGTGCACGTCATCGACCGCGAACAGGTCTGGATGCCCCTGTCGGGCGAGTTCGAGATCGAGGTGGAAGGCAGGACCGGTCAGGCCAGGACCGGTCAGGCCGTCATCCTGCCCGCCGGTGCGGTACGGCGGTTGAAGGCCGTGGGCGGCCCAGCGGAGGCTCTGGTGGCCATGGCCGTGGGCGGCAAGGCGATGCTGCCGGGGAGCGAGGACAGGATCCCGCTTCCCTGGGCCGAGTGACTCCTTTCCTGTCGACGGCCCGGCCAGGCCCCCCCGGTCGTTCTGGTCGGACCGTTCGCCGCTCCGAGGCCGCGCAGCCAGTGTGTCGCCGCGCCTGGGCCGCAGAACGGGAACACGACAACGGTCAAGAGGCATCGATGCGTACCGGGCCGCCTACAAAGCCGACAGACATTGTCGAGGACGAAGGCCTGGACCGGCGCTGTGGTTCACCTTCGCCGGCTACAGCAGGCTCGGGGAGCAGGACCTTGGCTCGTACGGCGTCGTCCGGATGCTCGACGAGAAGCGCTGGGAACGAAGAAGGTCTTCTACACAATGGCAGCCAGATACAGACGCGTTTCGTCGATCAGGACCTCCAGGCCTGGCAGCGCCCTTCTCCAGACCTCGATCAAGCTCAGTGCCCGGCCACACGGCCTGGGCGGCGAGGGGCTTGGCACGCGGGGTCGGCGGAACCGGGTACCGTCAGTGTCATGTTCTTCCAGTCGCCGGTCTACGAGCGGGAGCGTGACGGGCCCCCGCGCTGACGTCCTTCGACGTCGCCGCACCCATCCCCCTACCGACGAATCCGTAGATCACTTCACATCGCCACCGGGAGAACCCATGACCGACAGCAAGAACATCAACAACCCCGTGGGCCAGGGGGGCGGCCAGCGCAAGAGGCAGTCCCGCGCCGAACGGCAGAACCACGGTCCGCACCGCAACCTCGACCGCCGGAGCGCCGCCGACCAGAAAGCAGAGCTGGTTCGCAAGATGCGCGAAAAGACAGGCGCAACTGGGACCGCCGGACAGTCGAGCGACAACAACACCGCCCAGAGCTGACGCACCGCCGCCACAAGGCGGCACCGCAGGGCACCAGGGCTCGGACCGCGCCGCGGGTCCGGGCCCTGGTGCCGTATCGGGGCTGCTGTCGTACTGAGCACAGTCAAGCCCGAGCATCCGGACGGCGAACAAACCCTCGCTCTCGCGGACGGCTGTCCGGCCAGGCCCGCCCAGGCGTCGTTTCAGCGGCTTCAGGACCGGCCCGGCCTACCCGGTCACTCCGGCTGACTGCTGCTCGGGGCAGGTTCAGCCGGCGGCGGACCTGCGGGCGGTGGCCGTGGCGGCATTCGGGTGGATGGCGAAGACCTGGTCCAGGCCGACGATGCGCAGAATGCGAGTGGTGTTGGCGGGGACCGCGGCGAGGGCTATGTGGCCGCCGTACTCGATGGTCAGGCTCCGGGCCGACAGCAGAGCGCTGATCCCGCTGGAATCGCAGAAGTCCAGACCGCCCAGATCCAGGACCAACAGCTGCCCCGAGGCAAGGCTCAGGTCCTCCACGGCTTTGCGCAGTTCGGGCGCCGTCTCGTGGTCGAGGTCACCGTTGATCTCCAGTACGGGACCGGTGACGGCTTCGCGGGTGGTGATCGTCAACGGTCTCATGTCAGACCTTCGCTCCGGGGACGGGAAGGGCGGCGGGCACGCCGAGGGCGAGTAGCGCGGTGTCGTCGTCGAGCCCGTCGCCGAAGGAGGTGAGCAGTCCACTCAGGGCGGCGATCAGAGCCTTCGGGCCCGCCGGCGGCTGGGCCGCGGTGAACGCGCGCAGGGCGTCCTCGCCGTACAGCTCGCGATCGGGTCCGGTGCGGGCTTCGGTCAGGCCGTCGGTGTAGAGGAGCAGGGTGTCTCCGGGCAGCAGCCGCGCGCGGGCGGTGGTGAACGAGGCCTGGGGCAGGACACCGACGAGCAGCCCGCCCGGAGTGGGCAGATAGTCAGCGCTGCCGTCCGCGCGCTGGATCAGCGCGGAAGGATGGCCACCGGAAGCCAGGTGCACGCCCATGTGGCCGTCGTCGGGTTCCAGGACACCGAATATGGCGGTGCAGTAGCGGGTGTCGCCGCTGGTGTACCGATCGTGCAGCACCGTGTTCAACGTGTTCAGCACGCTGACCGGGTCGGCGTCGTGCAGAGCGGCGGCGCGCAGGGTGTGGCGGGTCAGGGAGGTGACCGCGGCGGCCTGGGGGCCCTTGCCGCACACGTCGCCGAGGAAGAAAGCCCACCGGCCGCTGCCCAGGGGGAACAGGTCGTAGAAGTCGCCGCCCAGCAGATCCGGGGAGGCGGTGTGGTAGTAGGAACCGGTCTCCAGACCCGGAACCTCGGGCAGCTCGGGGGGCAGCAGGCTCTGCTGGAGGACGGCCAGCGCCTCCTGGAGCCGGATGCGGTCGGCCTCGGCCTGCCGACGTGCTTCCTCGGCCGCCTTGCGGCCGCGCAGCAGCTCGGCCTCGTACGCGCGGCGGTCACGGGCGTCGAAGACGGTGGTGCGGATCAGCATGGGCTCGCCGTCCTCGCTGGTCTTCACCTTCGAAGTGACCAGCGCCGGCATCCGCTGCTTGCCGGCGGACTTGATGTCCATGGCTATGCCGCTGACCTCACCCTTCATCTGCAACAGCGGCGCAAAGTGCGTCTCGTGATACAGCTTGCCGCCCACCGTCAGCAGATCGACGAACCGCATCCGGCCCACCACACGAGACCTCTCCAGGCCCAACCAGTCCAGCAGCGTGGTGTTGATCTTCGCGATGGTGCCGTCCATCAGAGTGGAGAGGTACCCGCACGGAGCCTGCTCGTACAGCTCCTCAGCGCTGTCCTCCAGCAGAGATGTGAACACCGCGTCCGTGGCGTCCACATCCTGCTCCTCCCCCGGCTCGGGCACCGACTGGTCGGTGCGGCACATCATCAGGCCGCTCCCATGAAGTCGGTGATCGCCCTCAGGGTGGCCTGCGGTGCGCTCAGCTGCGGGCAGTGCCCCGTCGCTTCCAGGGTGACCAGGCGGCTGCCGGGGATGGCGTCCCGGACGTAGGCACCGACCTCGCGTGGAGCGATCACGTCCTGCCTGCACTCCAGGATCAGCGTCGGCACCGTGATCGTCTTCAGATCCTGGCGGCTGTCGGACAGGAACGTCGTGCGGGCGAAGACCCGGGCCATGTCCGGGTCGGTCGCGCAGAACGAGGTCGTCAGCTCCTGGCCGAGTTCCGGCCGGTCGGCGTTGCCCATGATGACCGGGGCCATCGCCGCCGACCAGCCCAGATAGTTCGACTCCAGCGACTCCAGCAGCTCGTCGATGTCCTCGGCGCTGAATCCGCCCCGGTACCCCTCGTCGTCGATGTAGCAGGGCGAGGGCGCGACCATCACCAGCCGGGACAGACGCTGCGGCGCCTTAGCCGCCGCGAGCACTCCGACCATCGCGCTGACCGAGTGCCCCACGAACGTCACGTCCCGCAGGTCCAGTTCCTCACAGACCTCCAGCACATCCTGCGCGTAGCCCTCAAGCGAGCTGTAGCGCCGCTCGTCCCAGGCCGAAGGGTCCGCCCGGCCGGATCCCACGTAGTCGAACAGCACCACCCGGTAGCTCTCAGCCAGCGCGGGAACCACCAGGCGCCACATGTTCTGGTCGCAGCCGAACCCGTGAGCCAGCAGGAGGACCGGCCCGTCCGCGCGGCCTGTGACAGTGACGTTGTTCCTGCGACGGATATCCATACCCGCCAGTTTCCCATCCGCCGTCCCACCCCAGGCAGGGGCCCCCGCGTCAGGGCGTCCGTCCCCTGCGTAAGTCCAAGATCACTGGAAGGGCACGCAACCGCTGTATCCGTCGTCGCTCGGCCGGGGAGCCCGTCCAGCGAACGAGCGCGTTCCCCGGCCTTCGCGCGGATATGTCAGGTCAGCGGGGCGGGAGGCTGGGCGCCGTAGAAGGTGAGCGGGGGCCAGCCCTTCGACTCGGCGATCGCCGACAGCGCGTTGGCGACCTCCAGGGGGGTGATCTCCTGCGCCGAGGGAGAGCCGTTGGGCCAGTCCACCCGGACGCTGAACGTCATTTCCATCATGAGGTCCGATTCGGCCATGCTCGCGCTGGTCTCGAACTTGGTACCCGGTGAGAACACCGCCGGCGCCTGCGCCGCCTTCGTGTCATCGGCCGCGGCAGTTCCGGCCGAAGCGAAAACGGCTCCCGCCGCTGCCGTCCCCGAATACCCCAGCAGCGAACGTCTGGACATGTTCGACATGTAGCCCCCTCCTCCAGAAGAGCTCCCGCGCCTCGCGGGAGCCGAAAGCGATCTTATGAACGGCTCTTCGGCGGAGGGGCGGCTTCCGCCGAATCGAGAGGAAAGACCAGGCCACGAGTGTCGGCATACTCGGCCTCCTTCACGTGGGCCCCCTTTACGTCGACCCCCCTCACCTCGGCCCCCTCGCGTCGAAACCTGCACCCGGGGGTCCCGCTCGTTCTTCACATGGCGGCAAGCTGCTGCCTCTGCTCGTCGGTCAGGCGGCTGTGGAGCACGGTGAACTCCCAGGGTGCGCGTTCGGACGCTGGAGTCGTCTGTTTTGATCAGTCGCATGACGGAATGGTCTGAGCTCACCCATGCGTACGGCTCCGCCGAAGACGTACCAGGTCTCCTCGATGCAGCCGGGCCCGACCCGGGAGGTCCCGCGTGGAACGAGCTCTGGTCCCGCCTCTGTCACCAGGGGACGGTCTACCCCGCGAGCTACGCTGCCCTGCCCGCGCTGACCGAGAAGGCCCGCCGGCTGACGGCGACAGACCGAACGATGCCGCTGCTCCTGGCGGCTTCCATCGTCGCCGGCACCGACCGGCCCCCCGGGGTATCTGATCCCCGAGATGCCTACGCTGCGGAAATCGGGGAGCTGACGCGTCTGGTGGATGAGGCGCTGCGCCATCCGTCACTGGCCGACAGCCCGGATCGCTATGTGGGGCTGCTGGAAGCCTCGCTCGCTTTCGAGGGAGTCGAGGTGTGGGGGGAGGAGTTGCACGGCCTCAGCGGTGAGGAGTTCGAAGTCCCCTGCCCCGTGTGCGAGGCCGAGAACTTCGTGGTGTTCGGCGAGTACGGCTACTTCACCACGACCGACGGCTTCTACATGAAGGAGACCACTGGGCACCGTAGGGAGCTGCAGCCTGCAGCCCCCTCTTCCTTGGAAGGGCTGGGCAGGCGGCTCCACGCGCGTGCTCTCACCGACGGCCAGCAAAAGGTCGCGGACGCACTGACCTACCTGTTCGGCAGCGCGTACTGCGCGGAGTGCGACGCGCGGTTTCGCGTCGATCACGCCGTCGTGGCCCGCTGGACCATCTGATCCCGGGGTGCCACAGACGGAACCCCGAGGACGACGGGGCCCGAAGCGAGGAAACTGCCCGGCGTGCGGCGGGCGGCAAGAGGCGAGAAAAGTGGGTGTTCCACGGCATGGCTCGGGTGGAGCTTCGAGTACGGTCTCGATCTTCATGCCTTCCGATTTGACCCACTTCGACCGAGTGGCTCCGCCGGCCTGATACTCAGTGCTGGATCAAGCCGTCGACCGGGACAGGATCTACATGGCCGGTTGCCGGAAGGGCCTGGGCCAGAGAGAGGCCGATGTCGACCAGCGATGACCGGCGCAGGCCGACGACGTCGGAGATCCTGGTCCAGACCGACTCGGCGATTTCGCCGTTCGGTTCAGGCCGGAGTCGGCCGCCAGTGATGCGGACCCGGTAGAAGACGCCGACATTCTGGTGTTCGACTCCCGCTCGAGCCTCGGCCGCAGGGATCACTCGTGAGTCCACTCCGATCAGGCGATCCACCACCGCAGTGCAGCCTGTCTCCTCGGCGACCTCCCGGATCACCGCGTCGAACGGATCCTCCCCGTGCTCGACCCGGCCACCCGGAAGAGTCCATGTAGTTTCGCCTGCCGGTGGCACGTGACGGGCGAGCAGCACCCGCCCGTCCTCAATGCACACGGCATACGCCGCCAACCGAAAACTCATCCGCCGCACCTCCCGCCCCGGACCTTATCCAACGTCCAAGATCCGCCCATCGCTCCGCGAGTGGAGCCAGATCAACTTGTCCGGCATCGATCCCGGCCCAGTGACGTCAGCTTGGTGCGCCCACGCGGCATGCTGTCAGGGCCCCTACTGGTAGCTGTCGTACCGGGGCTTGCCTGTCGGCCGGTAGACGCCGACAACGGTGCCGCTCTTCGTCGTCGAGACACTCACCGGCTCCAGAGCGGTGGGAACCGTTCCGTCCGCGAACAGCCGTTTGCCGGTGCCGATGATCACCGGGTGGATGGTCAGCCGATACTCGTCGACCAGCTCGTGCCGCATGAGCGTCTGGGCGAGGTCGCCGCTGCCGACGACGTTGATGTCACTGCCGTCGGACGCCTTCAGCTCGCGCACGGCATCGGCGACGTCGCCCTCCAGCAGAGTGGAGTTCTCCCATTCCAAGGACGTCAGGGTCCGGGACGCCACGTACTTGCGCATGCTGTTCATCCGCTCGGTGAACGGGTTGCCGGGATCGGCGGTCGGCCAGTACGCCGCGAAGATGTCGTACGTCTTGCGGCCGAGCAGCATCGCGTCGGAGTTCTCGTACCAGCCGGCGATGGCCTCGCCGACCTGGTCGTCGGACACCGGCTTCTGCCAGCCGCCGTGCTCGAAGCCGCTCTCGGAGTCCTCGTCCGGACCACCCGGTGCCTGCATGACGCCGTCCAACGACATGAACGTACAGACGATGATCTTACGCATGGTGTGCTCCTTCGTGTCGATGGGTGGACTGTGGGACCGCTGGAAACTCATCGGTGGGACCTTGGCAGCGTGGCAGGAGTCGCCCTCCGACTCTGACCCTGCGCGGTCAACCGGCTACGCTGAACCATCCTGGCCGCACCTCGGTCGGTAGCGGCTGCAGCGACCGCACGGCGTCGGTGTTCATATGAAGCGCCCTGGTACGTCAAGCGCGCTTGAGGCCGAGGGCTCCCCCTCGCCGTGATGATCACCCCACGGGCCCTGGCGTCACCGCTTCTGCTGTCCCGGCACGAACGGGCCGGTCGCGGGAGCCACGCACATGTCCACGACCGTCCTGGTGCCGGCCGCGGCGCCGACCACGCAGAGCCGACCGCCGCGGTCGCGCAGGTCGAGTGAGAACCGCGTGGTCGTACCCGACTGCCGGTGCCCGTGGATGCGCTCGTCGATGTAACCGAGATTGTTCAGAACGGTTCTGACGTCGGAGGGCGTGGGATTCTTCAGATCCCAGAGGGCTTGGGAGACGCGCTCCTCGTGAAGGTGCCCCATGCACCAGTCCCGGGCGTTCAGCTCGACCTCCGGACCGGCCGTAGGGGCGATCGGCTCGACCGCCCCGCTCGGCAGCGCCTCGTCCGCACCGGGCGGCAGGGCGTTCGCAGGCCCGGACGGGGGCGCCTGCGGCGGCCCGTCGGCGGGGCAGGACTCCGCGACCTCGTCGAGCATCTTCGAGAAGGCCGTACCGGGCCGGTCATCGGCGCCCCCTGCGGGGCTGCTCAGGCCGGCGTCCGTGCCGACGCTCTCGGTGCCGCAGGCGGAGAGTGCCACGGTGGCGACAATCGCCGTCACGAGTGTGATGCGCGAGCGGCGCAGGATGGGGGCGACCGTGTCGGCCGACTCGGAAGATCGTCTCATGCGCCCAGTATTCGAACGGCGCAGGACGCCGACATGAGCATGCCTACTCAGGTGAGTAGGAGTAGTCACTCGGCCTGAGCCCGGTCGATCAGACTCAGCGGCGTTCATCATGGCCGGGGAACCCGCTGATCGTTCATCGTCCTGGTGACCCCGGCCCGCAGACGTGACAGAGCGCCGGCGCACCACGTCGGCGCAGCGACGTCTCGCGCATGTGGCGTGGCCAGGGCGGCTACACCTTGCGCGTCAGCACCGCCCCCGGTGGCGACTCGCCCGCTGCTCGCGCCTCGACGGCGGTCGGTTCTCCCCCGTGCTCCCGGCCCGGCGCAAGGCTCGCTCCAGCAGCGCGTGCGCCCTGAGGCCGGCAGCAGCCCGGCCCGCGCAGCCTCACATCCGGGATCTCAGCACATCGACCTCACAGCCCGGCAGGAACGGGTCGAATCCGTGCTCGACCAGCCATCGGATCCCCAGCAGGCTTCGCAGCGACCACCACGCGCGGATCACGTCGAGGTCGACGTCGGTGCCGTAACCGGCGATGACGTCGCCGAGGTGCTCCTCGTGCCCGAGCGTCAAGGTGGCGAGGTCGAACATGGCATCGCCCCGGCCGGCCTCGGACCAGTCGATGATGCCGGTGACCTCGTCGCCGTCGACGAAGACGTGGTCGATCTGCAGGTCGCCGTGCGTGAACACCGCAGCCCACGGCCGGATCGCGGCCTCGGCGACCTGGCGATTGCGGTTGACCAGGTCGGCGGGCAGGACAGCGTTCGTCACGAGCGACTCGCACTCGGCGTCGAGTTCCGCCGCCAGTTCGTCGGGCCCTCGGGCGCCGCCGGCCGGGCCAGGGCGGCAACGGCGCCTCGTGCACCTGGCGGATGGCGGCACCCGCCGCGACCCACGCTGCCGACGACGCGGTCGACGGCTCGCCGAGACGGCCGAGCGCCTTCCCCGGGACAGCGGCGAGTGCGAGCACCGCCGGCCTGCGCCACAGCACCTGTGGAGTACGGACCGGCGCCGTGGCCATCGCCTCGACCTCGACGTCGATGCGCGCCTGATCGGCGTCCACTTTCAAGAACACGTCCCCGACGCGAAGGGTGGCGCGCTCCGAATGGGCGACGACGACCTTGACCTCATCCATGGACGACCAGTTTCCCGGGGCTCATCGCCGATGTCGCCGCAATTGACGTCCGGTACTTGCTCCGCGGATCCAGGCGGCGGAGCTACGCGGCAGTCCCGTGCCGGACGGCGGTGCTGCATCGATTGGCCGGAGGGCCGCTCGGTCTCCCCCGTCGTTCGGCAGCGGATCTAATTCCGTACCACGCGGTCGGGGTCATCGTGGGTGCGGGCGGTGATCCGCGCCCCGGGGGCATCCTCTTCGGGGCCCTCCGCCCCAGGGCCTCAGTTGTGGATCGGGAAAGATGCCTGGAACGCCAGGCGCTCGTCGGCCACGTCGCCGATGCGAGCGAGAATCTCGTCCAGCGCGATGAACTCCTCCCATGCTGCCCGACCCGTGACCCGGGCCAACTGGGCCACGACGAGATCTTCCAGCTCGGGGACACGCTTGTTCTTCCAGATCTTGTCGGCGAGGCTGACCAGCAGGTCCTCGAAGCCGACCCCCGCCTCCGCCCATGACGCGTGGGTCGCGGCGAAGCGCGCCAACTCCGGGCTGATGCCGTGGCTGAGCAGGAGGGCTTGCCCCGCCTCTTCGTGCGCCGATCCGGGCCTGGACAGCTCCTCGAGGTGAACCGTCTTTCCTATGTCGTGCGTGGCGGCCCCGAAGAGCACTGCCTCGCGGTCGAAGATCACGGCGGGGCAGCACTGTTGCATCCAGTCCACCAGCTGGCGCGCGACGTCATGGACAGCGCGCAGGTGAGCTGCCAGTCGTGGCGGACTTCCCAGCTCCGACAGAAGTCCTGCGACACGCTCCGGCAGAGGAGACAGGGGCAGGTCGACAGTGCCGCTCATTGCTCTCGGCAAGAGCGTATTGGCCATCACCGCTTCAGGGTACTGACAGTGGCCTCCTCCCACGGCCACAACGGGGTGCCCGCAGCGAAAGCGCGTCCCGCGCCGCACAGGTGGGGTCCGCCTCCGCGTTCGCATTCGCCGGCGCGTTCGAGCCGCACGCTGAGGACGGTTCGCCGCTGGCGTGGCGGAGCGCCTGGCGAACCTGCGCGAGAACGAGGCGACTCTCACCACGGTCCAGGGCACCCCGGGCCAGGTGGATGGCGTGGAGGAAGATCGGGGCCATCGGCCCGCAAGCGGGGGCCGTCGTCCGGGATGTGAGGCTGTCGGCCAGGTGAGTCCACTGCCGTGGGGCAGAAGCGCCACGCCGCCCACGGTGAACACAGTGCATCGCCTACCGACGTCGCGGGTCCTTGCCGGGTGGGCAGGGACCCGCGACATGAAACGGAGGCGAGCCGGGGCCTGCCCCCTACGATCAGCGCCCTGGCCGACACCGCTCATGGTGTGATGCCGGTCGCAGAACCGGACTCACTTCAGGTCCCAGTACACAGAACCGGACTCACCTCAGGTGGCGGTCATAGAAGCGGCCTCCGTCCTCCACCTCGAACCAAGGGGTCCCCACGTGCCCGCCCATGTTGGCGTGCAGTGTCTTCTCCCTGCTGCCGAAGGCGTCGAAGAGTTCCAACGCCCGCTGCCGGGGGTTCCCTTCGTCGTCCCACTGCAGCAGGAACAGAAGCGGAATCGTGATCTGCCGGGCCTCCTCGCGCTGCGCGCGAGGCACATAGCCCCCGGCGAAGAAGCCGGCCGCCGCAATGCGCGGCTCCACCACCGCCAAACGAATGCCGACGGCAGTCCACCCCGAGAACCCGACCGGACCGCCGATCTCGGGCAACGACAGGAGCGTGTCCAGGGTGGTCTGCCATTCCGGGACCGCATTTTCTACCAGCGGGCCGATGAGGGACTCGAAGAGCTCGTCGACCGGCTCGCCGGCCTGCATCACCCGGCGGAGGTCGGCGCGTGCCTGCTCGTCCGCGACGGAACGGGGCCGGTCACCGCACCCACGGGCGTCGATGGTGGCCACCGCGTAGCCGTACGCCGCCGTGTGCCGGGCCCGGGCCACCAATCGGGATGCCCCTTTGGGCAGGCCGTTGTTGTGGGCCATCAGGATCAGCGGAGCCGGTGCGGATGCAGGCGTCCACAGGGTGCCGGGGATCTCGCCGATGGTGAATTCGCGTTCGAGGATGCCGTCGTCGAGGCGCTGCTCGGATGTGATCTGCATGGTCGTGCCCTTCGGGAGTGCTCTGAAAAACGGCGCTCCCGGACGACCTATCGCCCGACCGTGACTCCGGAGGAGAGCACCCATGTCGATACTGCGTTCACGGGTACCACGTCCTCGTTCTCTCGCACGGCCTCCGGAAACGTAGCAGCGGCCACCGTGGTCCGCCAATCAGTTTCGTGGACTGGGCTCCGTGCCCGGATGCCTCGGTGCCCGGTCACCCCCCGTGGACAGTTGCTCGCGCGCTCATCGCGGCTTCCCGAGGCCGGAACCGGGGGGCCGGGGTCGCGGTCCGCGTGGAGGAGGCGCCCTCCCCCGACCCGGGAGGGGGTGAGTGAGTCGATGTCGGCGTCGGCCGCGATACGGCCCGGTTCACGCTCGTCGGCCAGGTACGCGGAGAGCGCGGTCGTGGCTTCGGCTGCGTCCCTGCGGTGGTCCACCCACACACCGAGGTGTACCTGGCGCGCTGACCTGGAAGGTTCGCCGGGGCGGCAGCTTCGCCTCGATAGTCTGCACGGCGTGATCAACTCATACGCGAGTCCCGACGACGCTGCAGTCGCGATAGCCGGGGCGCGGGCCGGCGCGGACGTGGTCCGCAACATGTACGGCCGGCGGCTCAACCGCATCGACAAGGGTGCCGGGGACTTTGCCACTGCCGCCGATGTGGAAGCCGAGAAGGCGATCCTTGGCGTCATCCGTGCCGCACGGCCCGATGACGCGGTGCTAGGCGAGGAAGGCGGGCAGCAGGGCGCCGCCGTCGCCGTGCGCCAGTGGTTGGTGGATCCTCTGTGTGGCACGCTCAACTACGCCGTCGGCAACATGCTGGTGGCCGTCAATGTGGCGCTGTGCGATGGGGCGGCGGCGGTGGCCGACCCGTTCAGCGGCGAGATTTTCTTCACCGACGGGGAGACCGCCTGGGTGCGGCATGACGGGGCCGACGACGCACTGCTGACGCCCTCGCCCGCCAGCCGATTGGTGGACGTCAACCTGGATCCGCCGTTCCCGAGCGCGCCCGGATTCCGGGCCGTGGCTCTGCTGGCCCACCCTGAATTCGCCGAACGTTTCCGGCCTCGGGTCGTGTCCACGACCCTGGCGCTTGCCTGGGTCGCTGCCGGCAAGCGCGCCGCGTATGTCACCGATGGCGGCGACCTCTCCATGAGCGTGCACTTCGCGGCCGGCATTGCTTTGTGCCGGGCTGCTGGCTGCGTTGTCACCGGGCTCGACGGTGCCCAGATCGGTGAGGCAGGACGTGGGCTCGTGGTCGCCGCCGACGACGAGACCCATGGGCGGCTGTTGTCGATGATGCGCAGCCGAAGGTAGTGCTGTGACCGCATGGCTTTCGGCGAGCTGGATCCGGCTGCGACTGTGAGGGGCCTGCAGCCCGGCGGATGCCCTTCTCGCTGCGGCGACGCGCGTCCCCTGGCTGGCGGCACCGCTCGACGCCTTCGCTGCCGCCGACTTCGTGTACTTCGGACAAGCGCAGCGCAGCGCAGGGCTGCCCGTGAGCCGGCAGCGGGCTGCCGCCGTCACTCTGGCGCTTCACGCCGCACTCCCCCACCTGGTGGCCGACGCACCGGCCACGCGGGCGGCAGCCGGGCTCGACGACATCGCCGGGTTCGTCGGCGACCTCCTGGTCACGGTGTACGGGGAAGCGTGAGATCGCCCGCCCCCTCCACGCCCTCGAACGCCCCTGCCGCACGACCGGGTATTGATGTTCGCCGGGTGCGGTCCCGCCCCGCTCCCGAGGCTGGGCCGATGTCGACTTGGAGAGAATTGTCGCGACGGGTGATGCCCCCCCTCGACAGCATTGTGCTTCTGGACCGTTACCGTATTCCTTTTCGGCACCCGTCCGGCTTCACGCAGCGATGTTTCGAGTTCCGTGGTTTCGGTCGTTGTGGTCCTCTGTAGCCCTTCTCGCAGTCCTGCGAGAAGGGATATGCGTTTCTTTCGCAACCCGGCACGGGCCCACCGTTACTGTTGAGCCGTAGCGCAGTTCTCTCGGCCACAGGGAAGGTGTCGTTGGTGAACGGCGCGGAAATGGCGCGCAAACGCGTGCTGGGAGATCTGATCGCTGCCAGTCACCTGATGACTTTGGAGCAGTTGCCCGGCACGTTGGCGTCGTACGCTGCTCGGGCAGGCTGGCCACACGTGCTCATCTATCTGGCCGACCTGCAGCAGGAACGGCTTTACCTGCTGGCCGGAAATGTCGACGTCAGTCGCTTCGGCGACGCTGCACCCACCGAGTTGGCCATTGAGGGAACCGTGCCCGGACGGGCCTTCCAACTGGGAATGATCTCTCCGGCCTCCGCAGCGACGACGGGCCAGTGGTGGGTCCCGCTGCTGGACGGCGCCGAGCGCCTGGGTGTCCTTCGCGTGGGTGTCGAGGGCTCCGGGGTGGAGGTGGACGAGGACCTGAACCAGCTCGCCGGCCTCGTCGCGCTTCTTCTGGAAAGCAAGCGAGGGACGAGCGATTCTTATTCCCGTCTTGTCCGGCGCCGCAAGATGAATGTGGCGGCCGAGATGGAGTGGCACCTCATGCCGCCCCGGACTTTCGCTACGGATCGCGTTCTGATCAGCGCTGTCATGGAGCCGGCCTATCAGGTCAGTGGTGATGCCTTCGACTACGCCCTGGCGGGAGAAGTCATGCATCTTTCCGTATTCGACGCCATGGGGCACGACACAGCCGCCGGGTTGACGGCGAATCTGGCGCTGGCCGCTGCTCGCAACTTCCGGCGTCAGGGTGCCGACCTCCTGCAGACCGCAGAGGGAGCCTCGAAGACTCTGGACGAGCAGTTCGCGGGAACCCGCTACGCCACGGGCATCCTGGCCGATCTTCACCTGGCGACAGGCGTCCTGACCTGGACGACCTACGGTCACCACCCCCCGGTGGTCATTCGTGGAAACCGGACAGTCGTGCACCTCTCGTGCCCGCCCGCTCCCCCCATGGGGTCCGGGCTGGATGTGCCCGGCGCTCTGGCCCACGACCAGCTCGAACCGGGCGACCGCCTGCTGCTCTACACCGACGGCATCACCGAAGCGCGCAACGGCACGGGGCAGGAGTTCGGCCTCGACGGTCTGACCGACTTCCTCATCCGCCACCACACCGACGGCCTGCCCGTCCCGGAGACCTTGCGCCGGCTGATCAGCCACCACCTGGAACATCACCACGGCCGTCTCGAGGATGACGCCACCGTGCTCCTCCTGGAGTGGCACGGCCCGACTCCATACCAGCCCACGCAGTTGCAGGCGTTGATGGGGCTGCCCCCCACCATCGCACCGGAGACCATCGCCTCAGCATGGCGGCAACAGCCGACGGACGGTGACCCCGTCTGACCGCGGACATCCGCCGCGGCACAGGGGGCGTTCACTGCCGCACCGCGACACAGAGGGCGCCTCACTGCATCCAGGAGGCGCCCTCTGTGCCTTCCCCGGTGCCGTCTCATCGAGCGGCGATCCGTGCCGCGCGGCAGGGAAGCCGCACCGGCCGCACGGGGAGTTCCCGCGCGAAGGACAGGCTCAGCGGGTGACGACGTGGCGCTCGTTCGGGACGCAGTGGGTCATCGTGAGCCCGGTGACGTCCCGGGGCGGGTTCTCCCCGAGGCGGGCGAGCCGCTTGCTCTCCTCGTCGCTGAGGTTCTGGGTGGCGAGTGGCGGCAGGTGCTTGACGTCTCCGGGGGCGATGCCCAGGCCCTCTCCCACGCGCAGGCCCAGGTCGGTCTCCGCCATCAGGCAGTGCCACACCATACGTTCCTGGACCGGGCGGGTGCACTGCGCGAAGAGGTCGGTGAAGTTCTTGACCAGGTCGTCACGCTCCCACTGCTCCATCAGCTGATAGCGCTGGCCGGCCTGCAGGTAGTCGTTCGTACGCGGAAGTCTCGCGCGGGTGAGGCGCCCGTGGATCGTCGGCCCCTGTTCGTCGTGCGTCGGATACTCGCTCTCCTGGAGGCCTCCGGTGATCGACGGTTCGTAGTTGACCTCGGGGTTCTCACCGCCATGGCCGTTGTCGTAGGCCATCTGACCGTCCCGCTGGTTCGTGGCGACCCGGGCGTGCTTGGCCTGGTTGACCGGAAGCTGCAGGTAGTTCGGCCCCACTCGGTACCGCTGGGTGTCGCTGTACGAGAAGGTCCTGCCGACCAGCATCTTGTCGTCGGAGAAGTCGAGCCCGTCGACCAGGACACCGGTCCCGAATGACGCCTGCTCGTTCTCGGCGAAGTAGTTGTCCGGGACCCGGTTCAGGACCATGCGTCCTACCGCACGCGGCGGGAAGTCCTGTTCGGGCCAGGTCTTCGTGTCGTCCAGCGGGTCGAAGTCGAGCTCCGGGTGTTCGTCGTCGGACATCATCTGGACGACCAGTTCCCACTCGGGGAAGTCGCCCCGCCCGATCGCCTCGTACAAGTCCTTGGTCGCGTGCCCGAGGTCGGCGGCCTGGACGTTCGCGGCGTCCTCCTCGGTCATGCTCCGCACGCCTTGCTTCGGCATCCAGTGGTACTTGACCAGCACGGTGTCACCGTCGCTGTTCACCCACTTGTACGTGTTGACTCCGAAGCCCTGCATATGGCGATAGTCGGAGGGGATTCCGCGCGGGCTGAACAGGTTCACGAGCATGTGCATGCTCTCGGGGGTCTGCGACATGAAGTCGAAGATCCGCGCCGGCTTCTGCTCATGGCTGACCGGATCGGGCTTGAGCGCATGGATCACGTCGGGGAACTTGATGGCGTCCCTGATGAAGAAGACGCCGAGGTTGTTGCCGACGAGATCCCAGTTACCGTCCTCGGTGTAGAACTTCACCGCGAACCCTCGCGGGTCCCGGGCGGCCTCGGAGGAGTCCCTGCCACCGATGACGGTGGAGAAGCGCACCGCCACGTCCGTACGTTTGCCCGCTTCGAACAGCTTGGCACGGGTGTACTTGCGGATCGGCTCGTCGCCCCACTTGCCGTACGCCTCGAAATAGCCGTACGTGGTCACTCCACGTGCGTGAACGACACGCTCCGGAATGCGCTCCCGGTCGAAGTGGCTGATCTTCTCCAGAAAGTGGTAGTTCTCCAGGGTCGCGGGGCCGCGTGCGCCGACCGTGCGCTGATTCTGGTTGTCGTAGACCCGGTGTCCCTGCCGGTTGGTCAGCACCGGGCGCCTTCCGTCTTCGCCGGGCTTCCCACTCTCGGTATCGGTCATGGCCTGTACTCCCTCTCCGTGCGGTCGGTGTCGACCGACTGTTCCCACCTGGAGCGGGACGGAGAGGAAATACGAGCGGATGTCCGCCATCTGCCGCCGATATGGAGCCGACTGGCCGTCAGGCAAGGCGGTCGTTCATTCGCCTGATACCTGTGGCCGGCCCATGAAGGAGCATGTCGGCGCCCCGGTCAGAACGAAGACGATCCCGTACCGGGGCGCGCGTACATGCGTTCCGAAAACCGGGTGCCGACCTCTCCGGCGGCAGGTCAGTGGTGGCCGTGCGCGGTGTCGGAGGCTCCGCTGAAGAGGCGGGCCACGGCGCGGAAGGGAAGAGTCACAACGGTTGCGATGGCCCCGCCGATGGAGCGAAGAACGTCAGCGACTGCCTTGAACACGGGATTCCTCCTTTTTGGTGTCTCGACCTCTGCGGTGCCGAGATCAGGTTCATCCGGCTCGTACCCCCATGCGATTCGAGGAAACCCGGCGTTTGCGCGTAGCTGCCTGGCACCGGGGACCGATGAATCTCCCTGCCCCACCGCAAGGCGCATGCATCGCTTTACCGACGGAGAAATGCGGTTGCTGCCGGCCCCTCCCCTCACCGGCGCGCAACTGCCGGAGCTCAGGTATTCCGGTTCTTTCCCTGCGGAGAGAATGCGGCCACCTGAAAGGCCCGGCGACGTACGGGGTCATCGTCGGGCGGGGGTGGCGGGCGTCGGGGGCCGTACGGCAGGATGCGGCGGCAGGTGATCGGCAACGACGGGGGCGCGGGATGACGACGACGGATGGCAACGAGATCACCGAGGCGATCGAACAGCTGCGCACGCAGCTGGCCGAGGCACAGGAGTACGGCAAGGACGCCCGCCTCCAGTTCCACATCGCCGAGGTGGAGATGGAGTTCCTCGTCGAGGTACGGAAGGACGCCGGCGGGTCGGGCGGTGTTCGCCTCGGCGTGGTCAAGCTCGGTGCCGACGCGAAGGTCTCCCAGGGCACGACCCATCGCCTCCGCCTCAAGCTGGACGTGCGCGACACCCTGACCGGGGACTCCGCCACCGTCTCCGGCCGGCGGTGAGCGCACCACGGGCGGGGGGCGCGCACAACGGGACCGCTCCGCTCCACCCGGGGCTCGTCACGGTCACAGCGGGCCCGGCGGATGCCGACGGGCGCAAGGAGTTCTCGTCCGGGCGATTACTCACGCCGCTGCTGGTGCTCACCTCCCGGCACGGCGTGACGTTCGCTGACGGCCGGCCACGGCCGGACATCACCGTCAGGTCGGTCATCGGGAGTCGCGGGGCCGTGCGCCTCGCCGATCCGGTGCCGTGCACGGTGGCGTGGCAAGGGAACGAGGTGCTCGACGCGGCGCTGCTCCGTCTCGCCGTCGAGGCGCCGGACGCGTCCGGTGCCCACGGTGTTCCCGAGCCGCGCTGGGCCGAGGTGGCGGGCACCGAGCCGGTCGCCGTCGCCATCACCGGCATGTCCGCGGCAGCCGCGCGCAGCACGGGCGACGGTACCGAGACCGAGACGGTGCGCGGCGTCCTGGACCCGCTGACGTACACGCGCAGCGACCGTTACGCCGTCGACGTGTCCACCGCCTGGCCTGCCGGCTGGGATCAGTGGTCGGGCATGTCCGGCAGCGCGGTCGTCCACAAGAGCGGCGCCCTGCTCGGCGTAGTCGCCTGGAGCGACCGGCCGTACGAGGGGCGGCGGCTGACGGCCGTCCCCGTGCGGGCTCTGCTCGCGGATGCCGGGTTCCTGGCCGTGCTGCGCGACCTGACCGGCCGTGATCCGCTGTTACGTGCGCTTGACCCCGAACGCCCGGTGGAATCGGTCCGGTTGCCGGCCGGGCCGGGGCCGGCGGCCGGGGTGCGCACCACGCTGAAGGCGCCGCCGCGCAGGATCGTGGACCGGGAGGCCGAGCGCCGCCGGGTGCCCGAGATGGTGGCCGGGACCCTCACCGGCCGGCCCGAGCTGGTGCACGCCATCGTCGGGATGCCGGGCGTCGGCAAATCCGCCCTGGCTCGTCATCTGGCCCACCAGCTGGCTTCCGACTTCCCCGACGCGCAGTTCGAGCTCGACCTGTACGGCCACACCCCCGACCGGGCTCCGCTGGACGCGCAGGCCGCGATGGAGGCTCTCCTCACCTGGGCGGGAATCCGCGGCGACGACGCACCGGATCTCGACGCGAAGGCCGCGCTGTGGCGGAACTGGCTGCACGGCAGACGTGGCCTGCTGTTGCTCGACAACGCGGCGTCGCTGGAGCAGGTGGCGTGCCTGCTCCCGGGCGACGACAGCAATCTCGTCCTGATCACCAGTCGGGTGGCACTGCACGATCCCGATCGCATCACGCTCACCGAGCTCGACATCCTTCCCGCCGACGAGGCGGTACGGCTCCTCGTGGCGAGCGCCGGGCTGCCGGCGGAGGAGGCGGCGGACCCCGCCCTCAAGGAGATCTGCAGGGCCTGTGGGTTCCTCCCGCTGGCCGTGCAGGCGGTCGCCGCCCGGCTGCGTTTCGAGGATCCGGAGGACCTGCTCCTGGCCATGCGGGAGGCGGCATCCCCCCTGTTGGAGATACCCGACGCCGACCGGCGGGTCGGCGCCGCCTTCGAGGTGTCCTGGCAGGCACTGGAGGCGGCCGACCCTGCGCAGGCCCGTCTGCTGCGGGTCCTGGCGATGCATCCTGGGTCCGAACTGGAGGCTGAGGCGTGCGCGGCGATGTCCGGTACGACGGCGCGTGAATGCCGTCGCAGGATGGCCGACCTCGCCGCGAGGCACCTGCTGCAACGCCACGGACGGGGGCGCTTCGGCTTCCACGATCTGTTCCTCGCCTATGCCCGCAACCTGGCGGTGGAACAGGAGCCGCAGGAGCGCTGGGACGAGGCACTCGACCGGCTCTTCACCCATCTCCTCAGCCGGGGCGAGGCGGAACGGGACGCGCTCGCCGCCGGTACGGGCGAGCCTGGTGCCGCTCGGGCCTGGCTGGAGAAGGAGCGCACCAACCTGATCGCGGTGACCGTGGCCGCCGTCGAACGCCGCTCCCCGCATGCCAGGCGTCTAGCCGCGCTGGCGCACGCCGTCCTGGGCAGGCTCGGTGGTACCACCGAACTCGCGAGGATCTGGAGCACCATGAGGGACGCCGCCGAGACCGACCACGACCGTCCCAGCCGCGCCGACGCTCTGCGCGGGCTGGCCGACACCGAGCGTACGAAGGGCGATCTGGACGCTGCCCGGGACAACTACCGGGCCGCCGGTGACCTGTACGAGGAGCTGGGCGACCGGCGAGGACAGGCTGACGCCCTGTGGGGCCTCGCCGAGACGGAACGCGCCCGCAGTCGCTACGAGGACGCGCACGAGCTCTTCACCGGGGTTGAGCGCCTCTACGAGGAACTCGACGACCGGGCCGGTCTCGCCGACACATTCTGGGGGCTGGGCAACGTCAGCGTCTCGAGGGGGCGCTACCAGGAGGGCGCGGAGAAGTTCCGGCGCGCACGTGAGCTGTACGCCGGACTGGGCGACCGCAGGGGTGAGGCACAGGCGACGCGGGGCCTGGCAGACATCGCACGCAACCAGGGCAGGGGGCAGGAGGCGCACGAGGGCTATCTCACCGCTCTGGCGACGTACGAGGAGATCGGTGACGTGCGCGGGCAGGCCCAGTCGTTGCGGGGCCTCGGGCACGTGGCCCGGGTGGGCGGACGGCACGACGAGGCCGCCGCCCTGTTCGTCCGGGCCTGCGAGCTGTCCCGGCGTATCGGCGACCGGCGCGGGGAGGCCGACATGCTGCGCGGCCTCGGTGACGTGCAGCGTCTGCGTGGCGACTACGCGGAGGCCCGCGAGACGCTCACCCGGTCCGCCGGGATCCACCGCAATCTGGGCAATGCGGGCGGCCTGGGCTTCACGCTGCGGGCCCTGGGCGACACCGAGCACGCCGAAGGCCGACCGGACCGGGCGCGAGCCGCCTACGAGGAGGCGCTCGCCGTTTTCGATCGTGTCGGTTCCCGCCGTGGTCGCGCCGACGTCCTGTACTCGTCGGCAGGCGTGCTGCCGTCCGGCGCCGAGGCACGGGCCGCGTACACGGAAGCACTCGGCATCTACGAGGACCTCGGCGCGGACGGCACAGCCGCCAGGTGCCGCGAGCGTCTGGCCGAACTCGACGGGCGCTCGCAGCACGGGGGTTGAGAGGGCCGAGCAGAGCCTTATGCAGTATCTGCGGCCCGTGGGGCTGCCCGGTTCTCCTTCGCAGGGGAGCCGGGCACGACGCCCAGCGGCAGGAGCCGGGGGCGCTTCGCGGTGCGGCCGTCTCCCGACGACCGGCCTCGCAGCCGGCGTCCGAGCCAGGGGCCGAGGAACGTGGCCACCCAGAGCAGCTCGTGTCCTGTCGCTTGCAGACGTCCGGGCGCCGACCGGGGCGGAAGTGGGTAGGTCCACGCGTCGTCGAAGCCAGGCAGCCGGATGGCCTGGGCCAGGGCCGCGGCGATTCGTTCGTGGCCGAGAGGGCTGGCGTGGAGTCGATCCGCGGTCCACAGCCGCGGGTCGGTGGAGACTGCGTGTCGTGCGGTGTCGGCGACCACGACCCCGTGCCGGGAGGCTGCCTCGCGGATGCGGGCATTGAGATCGAACACGCGGGATCTGACGGGCCGGGCGAGGGGCGCGATCTTTCCCACGTCGGGGAAGGTCAGAGTCACGACCTGGGTCCCGGCACCTGTGAGGGCGGCGAACATCTCTTCCAGGTGGCCGGCCACCTCCGATGCGTCGAATCGTGGCCGGAGCAGGTCGTTGACCCCGGCGACGACGGTGGCCAGGTCGGGCCGCAAGGCCAGGGCGGGTCCCAGCTGCTCGGCACGCACCTGCGCGGCGACTCTGCCCCGAACGGCCAGATTGGCGTAGTGGAGTCCGGGGTCGGCCGCCGCGAGGTGTTCGGCGAGCCGGTCGGCGAACCCTCGGAGGCCGGTGGTGTCGTCCCCGTCGCCGAGGCCTTCCGTCTGGCTGTCGCCCAGTGCGACGTAGCGCACGTACTCACCGCTCGGCACGGGTGGACTGCCTCTCCTTGAGAACGGCCGCGATCCTCCGGCACCAGTCCAGGTGTTCCTGTTCGAAGGCCAGGCCGCGCAGGCAGGTCAGGTAGGGCCCGATGCGCTCTCCCCGGCGCAGGAACTCCTCCTCGGCGGTGTCGCCGCGCAGCTGCCGCAACAGCGAGCCGAGAAGCTCGATCTTGGCCTCGGCCGCGGACGCACGCTCCTCGAGTTGCCCGATCACGGCCGCGGTACCGATGCGGTCGGCGACCTGGACCTTGACGAGCAGGTCGTCGCGGATGAACGAGGGCTTGGACACGGCTGCGGCGAACTCCTCCAGCTCGGCGCGGCCGGCGTCGGTGACGCGGAACAGGCGTTTGTTGGGCCGGCTCTCCTGGACCACCTGCCGCCCCGCGACCAGCCCCTCCTTCTCCAGCTTGGTCAGCTCGGCGTACAACTGCTGGGGCAGAGCGTGCCAGAAGTTCGCCACGCCGATGTCGAACGCCTTCGCCAGCTGGTATCCGCTGTACTCACCGTCCAGGAGCGCCGCCAGCACGGCATGCCGCAAGGCCATCGACCCAGCCCCCTCTCAAGTCGTCTCATGTCTCAACCACTCCTGGCAGCATAGTAACCAAATTGAATAGTCGCATTCTTGACTATGAATGAGACGGTCTCCACCGACGTGCCAAGGACCGGAAACCGGGAGATCGGGGCCTTCACCCACTCCCGCACAACTCGCCGGATACGGGCCCTGGTGGCCAGGCCCGAAAGGGAACCCTGAGTGGCGGTCCGGGCTCAGGCGCGCTGCGCCCAGTCAGGGTCGAGGCGGTCGGTCAGGCCCGCGGCGGCGAAGGCTGCCTCCAGCTCGTCACGGCCCTCGGTGAAGTGGGCCCAGCTGTCGTGGTGGACCGGGACGACACGGCGGGCGTCAAGAATCCGGGTGGCCTCGGCGGCCTGGGCGCTGTCCAGGACGATCAGGTTGCCGTCGAAGAGCATGGGAAAGCGGGGGGCGCCGGCGAACAGGAGGGCGGTGTCGATCGGGGCGAAGCGGTCGGCGATCTGCCTGACCGCGTCGAGCGAGGCGTTGTCGCCGCTGACGTAGACCGTCGGCAGTCCCTCCCCTGTCAGGACGAAGCCGACGACCTGGCCGGCGAAGGGCTCGATCTCCTCACGCGCGCCGGGGCCGTGGATGGCAGGGACCCCGGTCACAGTGATGGTGCCGCCGCCCGGACGCTCCAGCTCGACCGACTCCCAGTCGGCCAGGCCCTTGGCCTTCGCCCCTAGGCGCTCGCCGCCGCCGGGGGTGGTGAGGGTGAGGGGGACGTCGGCCAGCAGGGCCCGGCCGGAGGTGTCGAGGTTGTCGGCGTGCTCGTCGTGGGAGAGCAGGACCACGTCGATGGGGCCGAGCTCGGCGGGCGTGGTGGTGGAGGGGGCGGTCTTGGTCAGGGTCGGGCCGCCGGGCGTGGCGTAATCGCCAGGGCCGTCGAAGGTCGGGTCGGTCAGGAAACGCAGGCCGCCGTACTCGAACAGGGCGGTCGGACCGCCGAACGTGCGGACCGGGAACTGGTTGGCGTTGAGCTGGGACATGAGGTCTCCGTTCTCACGAAAAAAACCTGCGGTTAACGTGATGCTAGGCTAGGCAGTCATCACGGAAAAACGCAAGCGCTACCATGAGAGGCATGGACGACACCCTTGCCACCGACGTGGCACCGACCGCTCTGCCCCCGGCGCCGGGTGCCGACCGGTACCGCTCCCTGGACTTCGCCGACACCGCCGCCACCCTGGCCGCCGGCCAGAGCTACGACCTGCTCGCAGCCCCGGGATCCGCCATGCGCTGGCTCGCCGCCCACGACCTGACCACCCCGGACGTGCAGCTGTACGAGGTGTGCGCACAGCGGATGCGCACACTGCGCGACCACATCCGCGCCCTGTTCGCCGCCCGCGTCGACACCACCACGCCGCCCGAGGAATCCCTGCGCGCGGTGAACGAGGCCCTCACGGCCGTGCCCACCGCCCCCCTCCTCGCCTGGGACGGGGCCCGGGGGCTGCGCCGCATCCAGGCGCACCCCACCGACCAAGCGGTCAACCACGCACTGGCGACCCTCGCCGCCGACGCCGCCGACCTGCTCACCGGTCCCGACGCCGACATCCTCGCCGCCTGCGGATCAGCCCCCTGCGACCGGTTCCTCCTGCGCACCCACGGCCGGCGCCACTGGTGCTCCACACGCTGCGGCGACCGCGTCCGCGCCGCCCGCGCCTACGCCCGGCGCAGCGGCGCCTCGGACTGACGCACCACCCCCAGGACCCTCCTGCGGACCGCCCGGCGGTCATACGAGAACAGGGCCGACCCGGGCTGGGAAAGCGTGAGGTCGTTGTTCGAGGCATGGGCGGCCTACGAGGGCCCTGACCCTGATGGGCTCAGGTTCATCGCCCTGGCCGAGCCGCTGCAGGATCTGGGGCTCATGCCGGCTCCAGTTCACGGCCAGCTGCCATTGCGGCTCTTCGAGGACCGCATCGTGCACATCAACGGGTCTGAGGCTCGTCTCCGCTACTGGCGCGTTTGACCGGGCGCTGGAGCCCACGCAGACATATGAGGCCGCAGGCCAGGTCGAGCAGGCCTGGTGGAGATCAGCGCGTCGTTCGTAGCGGGCAAAAGCTGGGTGACGTCGTGCCGGCTGCCGCCGGTGAGCGTGACTGCGAACGGTGTTCCGTGCCGGTCGACGATCAGGTGTGACGTCGAGACGGCGCCTGAGTAGAGCGGGTGCCGGAGATGAGTACGACTGCTCACGCCCCGCCGGGGCCGGCCGCCGACGATGAGGATCAACTTCGTCGAGACCGGGAGACCGTCCATGCTCAGCCGAATCGCCGATGTGCTCGTGCCTGCCGTCGGCCGCCTGTCGGTCACCGCCGATCCGGACGCAGCACTCGCGCCGGGCAGCATCCTCGCCGCCAACCACACGTCATTGGCGGACCCTGCCATCGTGATCGCCGCCCTGCGCCGCCTCGGTGGAGCGGAGCCGGTCATCATGGCGGCGGCGGGGCTGTGGCACGTCCCACTGCTCGGCCGCGCGCTGGTCCGCGAGGGGCACATTCCCGTCTTCCGGGGCGACCGGCGCGCCGCAGCCGCACTGGACGCGGCGGCCGGCGCGCTGGAGCAGGGGCGGCTGGTTCTCATCTACGCCGAGGGCGGGCTGCCGCGCCGCAGGGACGCCGCGGAGGCGGCTCCGGAAGCATTCCGCAGTGGCCTGGCCAGGCTCGCCGCGCGCACCGGCGCCCCTGTGGTGCCCGTGGGCCAGGCGGGCGCCCGCCGAGTCACCTCGGGCGGCACGGTCAAGCAGCTCGCCGGGCTCGCGACGGCGCCCGTACGACGGCCGGGGCTGCATGTACACGTGGGCGCGCCGTTGGTTCTGACGGGCGATCACGCCCTTCGGACGGTGCGGGCCCGGGACGCGGTGACGACCGCCTGGCGGACGGCAGCGGCCCACCTGGGCGAGGCCGCGGCGCTCGCCGCCTGAACCGAGGCGGACTGTTCGCCGAGCCGTAGCCCGCGCGGTGGGGGTGAGCCCGGCACCCTCGCGCCTTCGGAGTCCGGCACCCTCGCGCCTTCGGGGCCGGGCACCGAATGACGACCGGACGGGTGGAACCGGGACGGGCAGCGCCTCCCGGGCGGCCGGCCCCGCCGGGCTCGCCCCGCCCGGCATCGGCGCCCGCCGCTGCACGGCCAGGGCATGGGCCGGTCGAACATTTCGTACGATCCCGGTGCCCGGGGCGGGGAGGGGCCCTGTCGAGGATGACCTCCCCGCCCCGGTCACCGGTCACAACGGCATTCAGGACCGGCGCGCCTGGAGCGGCGTCGGCCGCCCGTCTCGGGGTGAACTGCCGCTGTGCCGTGGCTGACGGATCTCACGCGGCCTGGATGAGCTCCGCGCGGCCGAACAGCAGGGCGTAACCGGAGGGGAGCTGGGCGAGGACATCGTCGAGGAGGCCGGGGCCGGCGAGGTCGGCGACGGTGGCGAGTACGGCTCCGGTGTCCCATCGCACGGTGGCAGCAGTGCCCCCGGTCCGGGCGGCGAGGTCCTTGACGAAGCCCCAGCCGGTGAGGGGCTCGGGGGCAGGGATCTGGGCCGCGAAGGTGCGGGCCGCTTCTGCGGGGAGGCATGCGGCGAGACGGACGCGTTCGTCCCCGGTGAGCTGACGGCCGA
Organism: Streptomyces sp. NPDC006516; assembly: GCF_040611875.1. Lineage (NCBI taxonomy): Bacteria > Bacillati > Actinomycetota > Actinomycetes > Kitasatosporales > Streptomycetaceae > Streptomyces > Streptomyces sp. NPDC006516. Next base: position 154,158 of record NZ_JBEXPD010000006.1, on the reverse strand, counting down.
GGCCGGCCAGCACGGCGTGCGTGACGGTCTCGGCTCGCTCGCGCGTGGGGTACGCGCCCTCGTACCTGATCTTCTCCAGCATCTGGTCGAACGTCATGCTCGGCGTGACGCGGGCCGTTTCACGAGGGAAGCGCATGGGTGGACTGCCCTTTCTGGGAGCGGCTGCCGCTGGTGGCGGGGAGAGCCGACAGCCGCGCTACTGGTTGTTGGGGGAAGGTCCGGCAGAGGGCCGCCGGGCCCGGCGGGACCGACGAGGCTCCCGCCCTCGGGGCGGGAGTCGCCCTCCCAGCCGGGCCGGCGCGCCGCCGTGGGGCGCCCCGTTCCTTCGGGAACGGGGCGCCCCGGAGTGCGGGTGGGCCCGGGTCAGACGCCGATCTGCTTGTGGGTCGACGCGTCACCGATGGCGATCTTGCGGGGCTTGGCCCGCTCAGCGATCGGGATGCGCAGGGTCAGCACCCCTGCGTCGTAGTCGGCCCTGATGCGCTCCGTGTCCAGGGTGTCGGCCAGGACCAGCTGGCGGGAGAAGACGCCCAGCGGCCTCTCGGAGAGCTCCACCTGCACGTCGTCGCCGACGGTGAGGGGCCGACGCTCCGCCTTGACGGTGAGCATGTTCCGTTCGACGTCGATCTCGATGGCGTCCTTGGCGACACCCGGCAGGTCGAGGGCGATCACATACTCCTCGCCCTCGCGATAGGCGTCCATCGGCATCGCCGAGGGCTTGGACCAGGTGCCGGAAACACCCGTGAGCTGCTGGGCGAGCCGGTCGAGTTCGCGGAACGGGTCAGTGCGCATCAACATCGCGAAAACACCTCCATGCGTCAGGCAGAAACTGCCAATGCGCTTCGTCTGAGTCCGTTGTAGCATGTCATCCAAACGATGACAACTGCGATGTCGTCCGAAGGGTGACGACGCGAAGGGGAGCCATGAAAACATCCCGACCAGGCGAGCCGACGTCGTTCGCCGCCGCCACGACGGCGCTCAGCGCCATCGACGAGGCCGTCCGCATCGCTCAGGCGCCGCCCCCCGGCGAACACCCCGAGGGGGAAGAGGCCAGCTCCGAGCAGGCGCTGGCCGCTCTGCTCCTCCTGCGGGAGCTGCGTGACCGACTGGCCGGGTGGGAGCCGGGGCTGATCGAAGCGGCCCGCGCGGCAGGCACCAGCTGGGCCGACCTCGCCCAGCCCCTCGGCGTCACCAGCCGCCAGGCCGCGGAGCGCCGCTATCTGCGCGTACGCCCCGGGGCTCCCGGGACCACCGGCGAGCAGCGCGTGCAGGCCACCCGCAGCGACCGCGCGGCCGACCGCAGCGTCACCACCTGGGCACGCGACCACTCCGCGGACCTTCGCCAGATCGCCGGCCAGATCACCGCCCTCACCGACATCCCCAGTGCGCAGCTCACCCGGCTCTCGGCCGCCCTCGCCGAGAACGACGCCGCCCGTCTCATCGCCCCGCTGGCCGACGCCCACACGCACCTGACGGCCAATCACCCCGACCTGGCCGCGCGCGTCGACTCCATCAGCCGCCACACCGACCGGCTGCGCAAGGACAGCAACGACCAGCGGGGGGCGCGCTGACGCCGGACACATGATCCGCACGCGGGGTGTACGGATGTCCGCGCGTGCCCGGCGGCTCGTCCAGCCCTGCCAGGTACGGAACAGGGCAGCGGGCGGGCACCCGGCCTTGCGCCGGGCGCCCACCCCGATACCGGCGCCCTACTCCTCGTCGCGCAGCCGGGCGGCCAAGGAAGCCAGCGGCTCGGCCTCCCCCGTGTGGCCGAGAGCGGACAGGCGCGAGATCGCCGCGTCCAGGCGTACCAGCGCGGGGGCAGGTCGCTCCAGGTAGATGCCCTCCACGGCACCCGCGAGCCGGACGCACTCGGCCCACTCCGCCGCACGCTCCTCCTCCGCTCCCGGCTCGCCGAGCAGAGCGAGGGCCTTGTCCAGGGCGATCACGGCGTCCTCGTACTCACCGGCGTATGCGTACACCCGTCCGTGCTCGTAGGCCAGCGCGGTCTCCAGGCTGCGGCCGTGCGTCTCGTACCCGGCCGCCTGGGCCTCCTCGGCGATCCGGCCGGCGTCGGCGAGGCGGGCCAGGGCGTCGGCCAGGCCGTCGGGACCCTGCCGCTGTGCCTGGAGGCGGGCGATCTCGCGCAGGCAGTTGCTGATCTGCTCGTAGCGCGGGGCCCGGGCGTGAGCGGCGAGTGCCTGCGCCGCGGCTTCGCCCGCCCGGTCGAAATCGCCGGATTCACCGAGCAGCACAGCCGCCTCCGCGGCGATCATGGCGTGGCTGCCCGGGTCGTCGTCCCAGGTCGCCGAGAGGGCCGCCAGCTCGACCAGTTCCACCATGGCGGCCTTCACATCCTCGCCGGCGCGCAACGCACGGGCGCGCGTGAGACGCAGCTGCGCCACGAGGCGGTCGTCCAGCTCCCCCGCGACCACGTCCGGTTCGCCGAGCAGGGAGTCGAGCAGGGCGATGCAGTCCTCGACACGACCGAGGTCCAGGCTGAGCTGTGCCGCGTTGCTGTACGCGCAGAACGCGTCCGTCCGGTCGCCGTGGCGGAGGTCCAGTTCCGCCGAGCGCGTCAGGTGCCGCAGCGCCTCCTCGGGGCGGCCGAGATGCATGCAGGCCTCGGCCAGATCGCTGTGGAGGCGGGTGGGGTCCCCCGTTCCGGCCGGCCAGTCGGCGGCCAGCCGCAGACCCTCCGACAGACTGGCGTGCGCGGCCTCCGCGTCCTGCAGACCGAGCTGTAGCCTGCCTCGCAGACCGAGCACACGGGGCAGGTGCCAGGCGGGCCCGTCCTCCCGAAGGCCGGGCAGAAGGGTGTCGATCTCCGTGATCGCGGCGGGCAGATCCCCTGAGATGGCATGGGTGGTGGCCCTCAGCATCCGGGCACCGGAGACCTGGCCCCGGATCTCGTGCCGGGCTGCGAACGTGTGCAGCAACTCCAGCTCGGCGAAGACCGGGGCGACATGTTCCTGGCTCCCCGATACCTGCAGCCGCAGACCGAGCGCCGTCGCACGCAGCCGCAGCAGACGGGCCTCCTGGTAGGGGGCGAGGGCGGCAGCGTCCTCGTGCAGGCCGACGATGGAGGCGTGCGCGGCCGTCAGCGCGGCGGCCCGCGCCTCGGGCCCTTCGCCCACTTCTCCCGGGACCTCGGCCGCTGCGAGCACGGCACAGGCGCGGGCCACGGCTGCGTGACCCGGCAGGCCGCCGTCCTCGTACAGGCCTGCGGCCTCCTCGTGGAGCGCGGCGCAGTCCTCGAACGCGTCTCTCTCACCGGCCCTGCTCGCCTCGTCGTCCAGCAGGTCCGCCCGGAGCTGTACCAGCGGACCCACGGCCGGATCGTCGGGGTGCGCGTAGTCCCGGGCGGCGACGCGTATGCGGAGCTCTGCCCAGCATGCCTGTGCGTCCGGGTGCCCCTGCTCGTCCAGCGCCCGTGCCTGGAGGATGAGTTCGGGGAGCGCTTTCTCAGGCTCGGCGGCCGTGCGGGCGGACGGGGCCACCGGTGCGGCCGGAGCCCGATCGTCGAGGCTGCGGGTGCGCAGGGTGAGTTCCAGTGCGTCAAGGAGCGGGGCACGCTCCAGGCGCGCCGCGCGGCGGTCGGTGTGGGCCGTGGTCTCGTTGCGCGCGTCGAAGCGGGCGGCGAGGTCGTCGGCGCGGTCCCGTACCTCGGCGCGCAGGCCGGACACCGTCCAGGCGCGGCCCGCGAATCCGGCGGCGGGCAGGTCTCCGTGGCCGAGGACCTCGACGCGCTGGAGGAGGACTTCCACACCCGTCAGGAAGTCGAACTGCGAGAGCGGCGAGTCCACCTCGTCGAACAGGCTCCGGTTCTCGGCGAGCAGCTCCAGGCCACGCGCCTCGTTGCCGGTCAGCGCGCAGAACTCCAGGTGACGGCCGACCTCCCCGGACATCGAGGTGTTGCGGCGGCAGCTGCGGTAACCGGCCAGGTGCAGTCGGCAGGCCTCGTCGGTCCGGCCGGTGCGCAGCAGGGGCAGCAGGGCGTACGAGACGGAGCGGGCGGGCTCCTCCTTGCAGGATTCCGTTCCCGCCAGTACGGGCTCCCAGGCGCGCAGTGCCCGTTCGTCGTCGCCCGCCACCAGGTGGTACAGGGCGCGCTCGCAGATCTCGCAGGCCTCGCAGTCGCTGAGCGGGGTGCGGGTGCGGCCGGCCCACAGCTCGTAGGCCGGGGTGGTGTCCTTCCCCAGGTGGGCGGCGAGCTGGTAGGCCTGCCCGTAGTAGGGCTGGAGGCCGAAGCCCTCCTTCTCGTACCGCTCGCCCATCTCCGTCAGCCACTGGCGCAGGCTGGCCAGCGGCATCTCGGGCAGCTGGCGCAGGGCGTTGGCCACCCACTTGAACCGCCAGAACAGGGTGTGGCGCAGGCGGGCGTCGAAGATGTCGGGCTGCTCGTCGAAGAGGGCGAGGAGCCGGGCGAAGACGACGGGTGACTTCCGGGGTTCGGAGCCGTAGGTGTACGCCTCCTGGAGTTCGAGGAGCGCGTGGATGAGCGGGACGGGCTCCTCGAACCGCTCCGCGGCGTCCACGAGCTCCTCGGCCGTGACGGTGCGGATGCGGCCGTACGGGAGCCGGTCGTTCTCCTGGAGCGCCTGGTACAGCTCGTCGGTGGTCTGGGGTGCGGTCGGCATCGTCAGCTGTCCTTGCGCAGAGCGTGGGCGAGAAGGTCGAGGAAGGAGCGGTTGATCAGGCTCGATTCGGCCGGTCTGAGCGGACGCCGGGACAGCAGCGCGGCCTGCCCGTAGAGGGCTTCGGCGCTGGTACGGGCCAGTTCGGGCTCGGCGATGGCGACGGCGGTGCGCACCAGGGGATTGAGCTGGTTGAGGATGAGCTGCGCCCGTGGGGCCTCCTGCCGCAGGGCCCCCAGGATGTCGCCCCACAGACCGCCCTCCTGCTCACGGGCGAGCTGGGAGCGGGTGCGTTCGTGCCTGGCCTCGCGGCTGTCGATGAGGAGCGCGGGGGCTGATGCGGGCTGGAAGGTACGCAGCGCGACGTCGCAGTCGAAGACAGCGAGGGCGTCACGGGCCAGCGCGAGGTACGGTGCGGCGGCCAGTTCGGTCTCGCGGTCGACCGGGTCGAGATGGGCGGTGAGGGTCGCCGGGTCGAGGTCGGCGACGGTGACCTCGGGCCTGATCTCGGGCAGCCGGTGCACCAGTTCACGGTCGTAGGTGTAGCCACCGTTGACGACACCGAGCCCCGCGGCCGAGGCGATCGCCGCGACCTGCCGGAACTCCTCCACACTCGAGGTCACCAGCACGGTGCGATGGGCGCGCGCGAACTGGTCGAGGGTGCTGTGCCCGTCGGTGGTCTCGAAGGGGAGCCACGGCAGCAGCATCCTCAGGATCTCGTCGTCGTGCACGGCCAGCGACTTCACCGCGAGGTGGTGGGCCTGCAGGAAGCGGGCGAGCAGGTCCGGGTCACTGGCCGCCGCCCGGGCGATCCACGCGCGGAGCCGGTCGGCGAGGGCGTCGCGGACGGCGGCGAGGATGTCGTCCTCGTACAGGGACTCGCGGGACGCCGTCGGGCGGAGGCTCTCGGCGTCCACCACGCAGCGGACGAAGAACGCCCACTCGGGCAGGATCTCCTCGGCCTGCTCGGACAGCAGCATGCCTTTGACATGCACGCGGTGGCCGTGGCGGCGCCCGACCGGTACCGCCTCGGGCAGCACGCAGGCAATGCCTTTCAGGCCCACGGCGGGGAGGTCCAGATCGATGGTGTCCAGCGGGGTGAACCCGAAGACCTCCTCGCCGTACGCCGCCAGCGCACGCGAGCGCGAACCCGGCGTGGGGTAGGCGCGCGCCCAGGGCGCGGGCTCGGGATTGACCGGTATGCCCGGAGCGCCTCTGCCGTCGTCGAAGGTCACGGGATGGCGCAGCAGGGAGCCGAAGTGCCGGGCCAGCGCGTGGACCTGCTCGGGCCGGGTCCACTCCCCCGCGTCGGTGCGCGGCGTCAGCGTGACGGTGGTACCGGGCCGGGGCCGGGCGGAGGGCGGCAGCGTGCGGATGGTGTAGCTGCCGTCGCCACGTCCCCGCCACTCGACGGCATCCGCGTCAGGGGTGCGGGCGGAGCGGCTCAGGACGTGGATCTCGTCCGCGACGAGGAAGCAGGACAGCAGACCGATCCCGAACTGCCCGATGAAGTCCCCCCGTTGCTCAGCGATCCGTTCGGCGCGCTTGCTGCTGCGGCCGATCGTGGCGAGGAAGGTGTGTACGTCGGCTTCGGTGAGGCCGACACCGTCGTCCTCCAGACGCACCAGCGAACCGTCCGCGTACAGACGGATGCCGAAGGCGTCGGCGGGAGCGGCCGGTTCGAGTCCGTGCCGGGCGGTGAGCGCGTCCACGGCGTTCTGAAGCAGTTCGCGCAGGTAGACGCGGGGACTGGAGTAGAGGTGGTGGGAGAGGAGATCGACGAGGCCGCGCAGGTCCACCTGGAAGGTGTGGTCGGCGCCGGCCGGGTGGGAGGCGGTGTCAGGCAGAGTCATCGGGCAGTCCCTGTTGGGAGGGGCGACGGACGGGCGCGTGTGCTCAGGCGCGGCGGTGGCGGCGGGCGAACTGCTCCTCGGGCTCCGCGAAGTAGGTCCAGGGCCAGGTGGTGTAGGCACCGTCGAGTGCCTTGAAGACGCGCCGGGCCGTGGGACGTTCACCGGCCAGTGACAGGGCCATGGCGAACATGTTGAAGTCGTTCTGCCAGCCCGGGCGCCGCACGTGATCGGGGTGGAGAATGCTGTGGTCGGCCGCTTCCCGCAGCTCGGCCCGGATCTCGGGTGTCTCGAGGCAGCCCTCACGCTCGGACTCCACCCACTCCTCGATGTGCGCCATGGCGATCACGCAGCCGAGCCGGTGTCCCCGGGGCGTGCGGGCGAGCGCGTCACGGGCGAACGCCAGGGCCTGGCCCTCCTCGCCGCCCCAGCGGGGCTGCAACTGCGAGATCCACTCGACGTGTGTGTCCAGGTCCAGCGGTTCGCGGCGCAGAGCGGCGTCGAGCCGGGTCTCGTTGATCGCGGGCCCCAGCGACATGCCACGGCCGGAGGTGAGGAGACGGCGCCACGGCGTGACCCATTCCGGCCGCAGCTCGGCGGCCTGGAACAGCTGCTCCTCGGCGATGTGGAGCCGCTCGTGGAAGATCTTCCACTGCTCCTGGGTCACCTGCACGGCACGCGCGTCGCTGCGGGCCTCCCAGCCCCAGACGATGTGACGCGCCCCGGATATGAGCAGGGCGGTCGCCCGGTGCTCCTTGTCGTCCTCGAGGGCGCGGCCGATCCAGTCCTGCAGACCGTCGCAGTCGGCGAGCTCGCCCAGCACGTCGTGATCGCGGCCGAGGTCGAAGGGGGTCAGCGCCTGCTTGACCGCCTCCCAGTCACCGGCTCCGGCCGCCTCGGTGACCGCGAGCACCCGCGCGTCCCCGAGGGCGCGCAGTGTGTACATCCCGTTCTTCTGCCTGCGGGGGACGGGAAGGGCGTGCGGATCCGCCGCCGGTCTGTCCCCACCCCTGTCGAACAGCTTGCCGAACATGCCGCGCCCTCCCCTGGACCCGCGTGATCTTCCGGTGCAGCATAAGTGGCCCCACCGACATCACGTCCACAGGGTATTCACGAGGGCTTCACGCGCCCGCGCCTCACCGTCCGCGCCGTCGGTCGCCCCCTGTCCCCACGACTACCGGCCGCGGGGGCCTGGCCGGTCTCGGGGATCCCTGCCGGGAAACGCGGGTGCTCACATGCGTCGTCCAGGACGCATCGGGTACGCGACGTGCGACAACGGCTCGCCCACAACGGGACACCTACAGACGGGAGCATCGACATGACCGACCGAAGGCCTCCGGGCACCGCCTACACCGGCGCGACCGGCAGCCCGCCGCCCATTCCCGCAGACATGCCCGACCAGCAGGCCCAGGAGGGAGAGGACGCCCTTGATGTGATCCTCCCGCCGGGTTCCGAACGCCCCGAGGCACGGCCCGCCTCCGAGACCGAAGAGGCGGACCCCGACGAGGCCGGTTCGGGCCGCAGCGCCGCCCGCAATGCCGGCGTCCACCCGGAGCACCCCACCCCGGACGAGTCCACGGGGTGATCCGTGGTCCCCGCCCGCGAACGCTCCCGCAAGGGCCGGCAGTCGCGGGCGGCCGGGCCGGTCATCGCCGCGCCACGCTCTTCACGGCCTTCCCGGCTGACCGGCACGCTTCCGTGGGCGAGAAGCGCTCCCGGCCGTGAGCCAGGTCCCCTGGCCGCGGAAAGGGCATCGCCCGCCGGGCGACCCGAGCGCATACTGGGTTCATGGCCTCCTCCACGCATGCCGTACCGGGTCTGCGGGAGCGGCTCGGCAGCGCCGTCTTCTCCCGGGTCGCCGGCCCCGCAGGACCGGAGAACCGTGTGCGTATCCACGAGACGCCCGGCCCGCGCTGGTTCGGTCCCGAACGGCCCATCCGAACCGTCCACGGCGACGCGTCCATGTTCATCGGCGGGCTACGCGCTCTCCTGCTGCAGTCCCTGCACCCGCTGGCCATGGCAGCGGTCGAGGCACATTCCGGTTATCGCGGCGACCCCTGGGGGCGGCTCCAGCGCACCAGCACCTTCCTCGCCGTGACCACGTACGGGACGGCGGACGACGCGCAGCAGGCGGTGGACCGGGTGCGGGCCGTACACGGTCAGGTGCGTGGAACGACCTCGTCGGGCGAGGTCTACCACGCCGCAGATCCGCACCTCCTCGGCTGGGTACATGTCGCCGAGGTGGAGAGTTTCCTGCTCGCGCACCGGCGTTACGGGTCCCGGCCGCTCGACGCCGCCGGATACGACGGGTACATCGCCGACGCGGCACGGGTCGCGGAAGCGCTCGGGGTCATCGATCCCCCGCGCGACCGCAAGGAACTCGCCGCCCGCCTCGGGGCCTACCGCGGTGAACTCCGCCCGACGCCGGAGGCACGCGAGGCTGCACGCTTCATCCTGTTGCACCCGCCCCTCCCCTGGGCCGCACGCGCGCCCTACGCGGTCCTCGCCGCGAACTCGGTCGCCGCGCTCCCCCGCTGGGCCCGTACGGCGCTGGACCTGCCCGCGCTGTCCGGCGTCGCCGAGGCCTGTGTGCGACCGACCGGGCGCGCGCTGACCTCCGCGATCCGCTGGGCCATGGCTCCGTCGCGCCCTTCGGTGTGATCATCGGTGGGTGCCGGCTGCCCGGACTCACGGAGGCAGTACCGTCCGGCTCGCCGCCTCGCCCGCGGGACGTAGCTCCGGTGGGCGAGGCGTCTCCGCAAGGGGCGCCGGGTCAGGGCTGGATCGGCATCGACCAGCAGTTCGAGGTGGCCGCCTTGCCGGAGAGACGGTCGGTGAGCCAGGAGACGGCGTCCCCCTGGTCGGTGATGAGCGGCACCAGGTGGTTGGTGAGGATCTTGTCCCCGAGGTTCGGCAGGTTGATGGCGTCGTAGGTGACCTGCGCTCCCTTACGGCACCAGTCGACGGCCAACTGCCGGGCCTGCGCGTGGGGGACGATGTCGTCCTGGACCCCGGTGGCCAGGCGCACCGGGCCGGCGGGCTTGAGCGCGCCGATGCGCTGCTTGTCCAGGGCGGCCTGGGCGCGGCTGTCGGCCGCGATGATCTCGCCCATGGTCTTTCCGCTGGTGGTCCATTTGCTGCTCTTGGTGAATCCGTAGCCGAAGAGCGCGTCGCCGACGCACATCGTCGACGCGTCTGCCAGAGCGGCCTTGCCGGTGGCGTTGATGTTCGCGTCGACAACTGCGCGCAGGTCGGGGTCCGCCTGCGCGAATCCGCTGATCGACCAGGCCAGAGCACCGGCGAGGGCACTGCCGTCGATACCCTTCATGACGGAGGTGAGATCCGCCGGGGGTGCCCCCGCGTAGGTCCCGGCGAGCGGGACGTCAGGCGCGTACGAGGGCTGGAGTTCGGCGGCGGCGGCGCTGGCTCCGCCGCCCTGGCTGTAGCCGTACAGGCCGGTCCTGGACGCCGCGGTGACCGAGGCACCGGGGACCGAGCGGGCGGCGCGGGCCGCGTCCAGGAGCGCGTGCGCCTGGTCGACGCGGTTGACGTAGGTGTGCAGCCTGTCGGTGGTCCCGAGGCCGACGTAGTCGGTGACGACGACCGCCGCGCCGGTGGCCAGGAGCCGGTAGATCGCCAGGGCTTCGTAGCCCACTGACACCGTGTCTCCGTTGAGGGTCAGGGGGTTCTGCAGGGCGAAGGAGGGCGCGCACTGGTCGCCCTGGCCCATGGTGCCCGAGGCCAGCGCGACCAGCGGGCGCGGTCCGGGGCCCTTCCAGGCGGCCGACGGCTCGATGTAGGCGCCGGTCACGGCCACCGGCTGTCCGGTCGAGTCGGTCGACCTGTACATCAGCCGGGTCGCGGTGCCCGGCATCGGGCGGCCGTCCAGCCCGGGGATGCTCAGCCCGAGCGGCAGGGCCTCGGTGCGGACCAACGCTCCGTTCGCTCCCGGCAGTTCGGTCGGCGGTGTGTAGAACGCGGGAATGGTGACCCCACGGGAGACGACCGGTTCCGTCGTCGCCGCGGAGGCCGGAAGCGCCGGCAGGCAGGCGCACACGGCGCCGGCGAGGACGCCGGCAAGCACACGCCGCCCGGGGCGGGCGTCGCGACGGCCCGTCACCTCGGCCGGGCGCGTCGTGCTCCGGCTCACGGAGGCGGGGAGGCCGGAACTGGAAGTGGTTCTCTTGCGGCTCATGATGTGCTCCTCGTCCGTCATTCAGATGATCGTGTCGATGTCATGGGCTGTGATCACGTCCAACGCCTCTTCGGCGAAGGCGCCGATGGTGCTCGAGGGGTTGCAGGCGCCGGACGTGCCGGGGATCAGAGCGCGATGGAGGACGTACAGGCCGCGCTGCCCGCGGGCGCGGCCCTCCAGGTCACAGGCCGTGTCCGTCGGCGCTCCACCCAGGGGTGCCAGGTGGCGTCGACCAGCATGAGCGGCTCCTTGAGCGGGTGGGGGGCCGTCCCGTCGTGGTGGCTGTCCGTGCCGCGCAGGCGGATCCGGCCTGGCCGGCCGATGCCCCCGGAACCGCTTTCTCCTGCCGTCGCACGCCAAATGCCGTGCGAGGCAGCAGAGTTACTCGCTGGTCACTTACGGCAGCGTAGGTCCCCGTGTCAGTCAGTGACAAGGTGTCTGCGTGCGTCATTTCTGAAGGGCTCGCTATGCTGCGTGGACAGCGGACGAGAGCGGGGCGAGGGTGGGCGAGACGCTAGCCGCGGAACGCGGGCCGACGGCGGAAGCCGACAGCAAGCCGTCGCTCACGCAGCGGCGCAAGGCGATGCTGCGCCTCGAGATCGCGGGCGAGGCCGTCCGGCTCTTCGCCGCACAGGGCGTCACCGGTACGACGGGTGAGCAGATCGCCCAGGCCGTCGGCATCTCGGCCCGCACCCTCTGGCGCCACTTCCCCTCGAAGGAGAGCTGCGTACTGCCGTTGCTCGCGGCCGGGCTCGAGTTCGCCGTGGAGCGGCTGGGCAACTGGCCGGCGGAGACAAGCCTGCTGGATTACGTCACCGAGTCCTGCCGGGGCGGTGAACTCCCCGCCGCGGCACCCGCCATCCTCGATCTGATCCGGATGACCTCCACCGACCCGGCACTGCGCGCCGTCTGGCTCCAGGCCCATGACGACGCCCTGCCCGTCCTCGCGGAACTCCTCGCTCAGCGATCCGGCGGCAGCGCCGACGAGCTGAGAATCAAGGTGCACGCGGCAACCGTGAACGGGGCGCTGCGGGCGGCGGCCGAGGAATTCGCCCTCCGGTACGCGGACGACCCCGAGGCGTCGGACGACGAGATCGCCACGTGCCTGCTGGCCGCCCTGCACGCGGCGTCGGAGGGTCTCCCCTACTGAACTCCCCCGGTCTCACGCCGGCGCCACTCGTGGAGCCGCACCGCGTCGAGGTAGCGCTCCTCGTCCGCGTGACCCGCCCGGTGCGGGCCGAGTCGGCGTGCGGCCTCGACACACCGTCCGTCGTCGTGACGGGCGAGCCCGTAGACCGCGGTCAACCGGACCCGGCGGTCCGCGTCGTCGAGCAGAGCGGCCATGGCGTCGGCGAAGGCGGGTTCCCGGTCTCGGCCGTCGGCCACCGTGAGGCAGGCGTACCACCGCACCGAGGGAGCCGGGTCGAGCATCAGCTCCAGCAGCACCTGGCGGACAGCATCGGAGAAGACGGGGGGTGAGGGCCACGCGCTGAACCCGTCCGCCACCGCACGCCGTACACGCTCGTCGTGGTGGCCGGCATGGGGAAGGAGCGCCGCGGTCGCGCGGGGGCCTGCGTGTTCTCCGACGCCGACGAGAATTTCGCCGAGCACGGCCGGGTCCCTCTCTTCGGCCGACCAGTCGACGAAGGTGTCCAGGACCGGGCCGGCGAACGCATCCGCGTCGCCGGCGTCGAACAGATGGGTCAACCGCATCACTTCGGCACCGAACAACCGGCGGACCGGGTCCGGATGTGTACGCAGCGACGCGGCAGCGGTCCAGGTCTCCTGGTCTCCCCGCCTGCCGAGCAGGATGGTGGCGCTCGCCCATACGCTGTGGTCCTGATCAGGGTGGCTCAACGCACGGCCCATCAGTTCCCCGAAGGGGGCACGGACGCCGAGCAGCTCCTCCAGGCGTGTGAGGATCGCCGCATGCCCGTCCCGCACGGTCACCCCATCGAGAGAGTATTCGTCGACGCAGTTGAACTCGTCGTCCTGGACCCGGACGCGGGCCACAGCCCCCTGGGATCCGGTACGGCGGCGTAGTTCCCTCTCGACGCCCGTCTCGTGCCAATGGCGGGCGAGGTCCCGTGCCTCCGCCATCTCGGATACGCGATACCGTTCCCGGCCCCCGTCGTCCAGGAGCGCCTCCAGCAGTGCGGGCGATCCCGAATCGGCCGCCTCGCGCAGTGCGAGTGGGGGCCCCTCGCACTCGCCGGGATCAGCGCCGTGCGTGAGCAGCAGCTGGGCGATGGTCCCGGAGCGCATCCCGACCGCCAGGCAGAACGCGGGCGTCCCGTGGGCGTCGCGCACGGCGGGGTCCGCGCCTTCCCGGAGCAGCCTCTTCACCAGGCCGGGGTCGCCGGTACGGATCGCATCGATCAGGGCAGGGCCACCATCCGGCGCGCTGCTCGCCCCCGCAACGGAATGCGTACCTGTGTCCATGGCCCCCGTACCTTCGTCGCGCTCTCGATGCCGCTGCAGCGTAGTGCGCCGGACCGGTGGGAGGGGCGGCGTGTGCAGGCGAGGGCCTACCGGTGCGGGCGCGGACAGACGTGCGCGGCGCGGATCGGGCCGCTTCGAGTCCTGCGGTCCGGAGCAGCTCAGAGTTGGCGGTCGACCTTCCCTTCCCTCATCAGTTTCTCCAGCTCGGCGTCGGACAGCGGATGCACGCTGTTCAGGAGACGCCGCAGCCCGGCTTCGTCGAGGGTCTGGCTGGTGACCTCGAACTCCGCGTCGGGGTGGCGCCGGGTGAGGGTGACGCCGTGGCCGCCGCCTGGCAGGTCGCGGACCGTGCGCATCTCGCCGTGCACGTCCACCCGGCAGGTGACGTCCTTCTCCACGAGGTCGGAACACGTGGCAGTGGGCATGAGCAGCGAACGCACCGTGAGGCCCACGAGCGCGAACTCGTCCTGCCGGGCGGAACGGTATTCGACGCTGAAGGAGGCGGGCCCGGCCGTGGCACGGGAGACCTGCATGCCGGACGGAGCAGGGGCGATGTACAGCAACTCCGCATGCTCCCGGTACCGCGCGACCTCCGCTTCGTGCTGGCGCTGCCGCGCCTGCGCCGGGCCGAGGAAACCCCCGTAGGCCACCCCTGCCGCCAGCACCGCCACCGCCCCGAGCCGTACCCACCGGCCCGGTACGAAGAACGCCGCGGCCACCGCGTACGGCACCCCGGTCAGCGCGAACCGCGTGCCGGCGCTGCCCAGGTCCACATCCCCACCGTAGGCGGCCACACCGGCCAGAACGCCGGCGGTGCCGAGGACGAAGACCAGTACCGCCCAGCCGATCCGCTGACGCGCGGAGCTGCACGACGGCACGACCGTCCGTACCGGTACGCCCGCAGTGGCGAGCAGACCCACCGTCAACGGCACGCCCAACAGCAACAGCGGAGCGGCCATGCCGGCTCCACCGCCCCAGGCCGCCGCCAGCAAGCCGAAGCCGAGCACCGGCACGGCGGCCGACATCGTCGCCCAGACCAGGAAGAGGTGCAGGGCCGTCCCGGCCCGTCTGCCGCTCGTCATGGCGCGGAGTCTGTCAGCCGGCGCTCTCCCGCACATGAGTTCGCGTACTCAGCCGAGAACTTGGCGGCCACGAGCGGCGCCAGGCGATCGGCAGGCCTGTCCTCCGTCCTGGTGGACTCCGCTGGGCGGCGGTTCGTCGGGGCGGGCCGCAGACCCCGTGACCACCAGGCGTAGCGCCCCACCGACCCTCGTCCGTCGCGTCGGGGGCCATGCCGGTCGTCATGGCGAGCTGTTCGGGGGAAGCCCCGCTGCCCCGGATGCCTCCCCCGCCCGACGGGGCACTCATCGACGAAACGAAGGAGAGACACGATGCCGCTGTATCTGTCGAGGTTCAGCTACACGCCGGAGACATGGGCGAGGCTGATCGGCCATCCCGAGGACCGCGCGGAGGCCGCTCGCTCGTACATCGAGTCCGTCGGCGGGAAGCTCCACGGCTTCTGGTACGCCTTCGGCACGCACGACGGCTACAACCTGTGGGAGGCACCGGACAACGTGTCCATGGCCTCGGTCGCACTGGCGATCAGTGGAGGCGGCGCGCTCAGCTCGTTCGAGACGACGGCCCTCCTGACCGTCGACGAAACGATGCAAGCTCTGCGCGGAGCCGAGCAAGTCCGGTACCGCGCACCCGGCGTCCGGCGCGAGCGAGTCACGGAAACCGACGGGTAGAGGCGGCGGGCGCCTCTACGGCCAGGCCCTCCTGCGGGCCGACCGCCGAGTCGCGCACCCGGCCCGGAGCCCTCGCGTACGGCGCTTGCGGCCAGGTCATCGGGGCGAGCCCGGGGGTCGTAGGGTTCTGCCGTGCTACAGCTCGAGATTTCCGACCTCATCACGGCGGTGGACCCGCACACCGGCCACCGGCTCCCTGTTCGGCGCTCCGAGGTGATCCGGCAGCTGCGCGCGACAGGCGACGAGCGCGCGGCCCGGATCGTCGGCCGCCTGCCCACGGACGAGGACGGCGTGCTCGACCCCCACGCGGTGGACCGCTTGCTCGTCCTCGTGCACACCGAGCTCCAGCGCCTGAGCGAGGAACTCCGGATGGGTGAACGCCTGGTCCACGTCCTCGGTCCGCTCTTCACCGCGATCCGGGCAACCACCGGACGGGCCGGGCCGTACCGGCTCGTCGATGTCGGATGCGGCCTGGGCTACCTGGTCCGCCGGCTCGCCGCCACCGAAGCGCTCGGGAAGGACGTCGAACTGGTCGGAGTCGACCTCGATGCCGCGCTGGTCGGCGAAGCCGACCGTCTCGCCCGGGCCGACGGACTCGACTGCCGCTTCGTGCACGGGAACGCGTTCGACCTCCCGGAAGCAGCGACCGTCTATGTCTCGACCGGCGTGCTGCACCACTTCCGCGGGCCGGCTCTGGAGGAGTTCTTCCAGGCCCAGGCCGCCTCTCCGGCGCTCGCCTTCTGCCACTTCGACATAGCGACGAACCGTCTCGCCCCCATCGGCGCCTGGGTCTTCCACCGTGCCCGGATGCGCCACCCACTCGGCCGCCACGACGGAGTGGTCTCCGCCCTCCGCGCACACGGCGACGAGACTCTGCTGCGGGCGGCCTCGGCCCCCGGCATCCGGGCACTCCTCTACGAGCCTCGCAGCGTGGCGAACCCGTTCTGCACCACCTTGCGCCCCGTCGTAGGGGTACGCCCGCACCTGGAGGCCCCCCTGCGCCAAGCCCTCGGGCGCGCCGCACGCCGCCTGGTCGGTCCGGAGCACTTCGCGGTGAGCACCCGATGAGGCCCGCCGTACTGCTCGCACTCCTGGGACTCGTCGACGCGGCGTTCAGCGGCTTCCGCGCCTACGCGGGCCGCGATGCCCGGATACGTAAACAGCGGGCCATCGCCCGCGCCGCCCTTCGTGGGCTGGCCGTGGGGGCGGTGGCCCTCCTCGCTCCCGCACTGTCGGCCTCGTGCCTGCTGCTGGCGACGCCCGACCCTGCCCGGACCTACACGGCGCTGACCGCGGGAGCCATCGGCTACCTGTTGCCGCTCGCGGGCTACGCCTTCGTCGTACTGCTCTCGCTCGCCGCCTACTTCTGGCTCCCCTTCCGTGCCGGCACCCTCGCCATGGTGATCGGACTCGGGCCCCTGACCCTGCTCCGCCCCCTCGCCGTCGCCGCGGCCTGCACCGGCGCGGTCCTCAACGGCGGAGGCGGGCACTCCTTGCTCGTGGGCGTGGTCGCGGGCGCCGCCGTGCTCTGCGTCGGCCCGGCCGTGCACCGGCGCTGGTACTCCACCGTGCAGTAGCGGTGCGGCCGGCCGCGCGCCCCAAGCCCGGTGTGGCCGTGGGACTACGGTCGCGCGGGCCCTCCCGCGCGGCCCGCACCTGCTGTCATGACGTACGGCGCAGGTCCTGGCGTAGGCTTCGCTCGGCGTGGACAGGGGGCGGGGCATGACGGCCGAAGCGGCACAGCGGTGGGGATCGACCCTCGATTCCGTGGTGGTGTACGAGCAGGGCGCGGTCTGCCGCCGTCTGGCTCGGGGAAGTGTGCCGCCTGGCGGCAGGGTCCGGGTGACCGGGCTGCCACGTTCGCTGGACCAGGGGTCGCTGCGAGCCCGCGTCCTGGGCACCTCCGGGGCGCGTGTCAGCGAGGCCCGGGTGGAGGTGGAGGCGGAGCCTCTCGGCATGTCCGCACCCGGTGAGCTGCGGCGTGAGGCCGAACGGCTGAGGGACGAGTACGCGGCGGCGCGGGCACGCAAGGACCACGTGCTGGGGCGGATCAAGGAGATGGCCTCTCTGCGGCCTGTCCCTCCGGCCCGTGAACGGGAGGATCCCCACCGCGTCGCCCCGGTCGACGCATGGCTGGAACTCGCGGATTTCGTGGACGAGCGCCTCGCGGGGCTCCATGCCTCTCTCGTCGAGGTGGAGGAGACACTGCTCCGCGTGGAGCACGAACTCGACGTCGCCTCCGACAGGCTCGCCCGCGCGTCCACCGACG
Organism: Streptomyces sp. NPDC006516; assembly: GCF_040611875.1. NCBI lineage: Bacteria > Bacillati > Actinomycetota > Actinomycetes > Kitasatosporales > Streptomycetaceae > Streptomyces > Streptomyces sp. NPDC006516. Next base: position 137,017 of record NZ_JBEXPD010000006.1, on the reverse strand, counting down.
TACCGTCAGCGCCCGTCGACACCACGGTCTCGGCTCTTCTGATCCTGGACGCGTCCTCCATGCGCGACGCGACCGCGGAGGTGGAGCTCGAACTGGACTACGGGGTGCCGGGCGCCGTCTGGGTTCCGGCCTACCGTCTGACGTACCGCCAGGGCGAGGACCGCGGCCGTCTGCTGCTGCGTGCCTCCGTCGCCCAGCGCACCGGCGAGGACTGGACCGGCGTCTCCATCGCGCTCGCGACGGCCGACCTGCGGCGCGGCACCGACCTGCCGAGTCTCCGCTCGATCAGGATCGGGCGCCGGCAGGCCGCCGCCGCGCCCTCCGGCTGGCGAGAGCCTCCCGCTGGTCTCGCCGACCTGTTCACCGGATACGACACCTCGGGGCCCCGCCCGGTCACTACGGCCGTGCCGGCGGTGGGCGGGGCCGGTGCCGCGCCCCCGCCACCGCCCGCTCCCCCGGCGTACGGCGGAGCACCGCCGGCACCGGGTGGTCCAGCGCCGCAGCCCGGTGCTCCCGCACCCGTGGCGCGCTCTGTGCGAGCCCGGACGGGCGCCGGCGGGGCTTTCGGCGGCTCGTCCCCGGCCCCTCTCGCCCCCATGTCCCCCGCGGCCCCCGGCGCTGCGGCACCGCCTCCGGCGCCGTCCATGGCACCGGTGGCCGGTCCGCCCCGGCCGAGCGGCGGCGACCTCGACTACGCCGCCCTCGTCCTCGCCGGTCCCGAGGAACAGGCAGGGCGCCGCGGCCGGCTGTTTCCCGGCTCGGCCTTCGATCCGGTGGCGGCCGAGCACCGCCGCCGCGCGGAGGCGGTGGCCTCGTTGCCCCTGCCTCATCACGCCGTGCGGCCTCGCGAGTCGGCCGGTTCCTTCGACCACCGCTTCGACACCGCTGCCCGTGCGGACGTTCCGTCGGACGGCGCCTGGCACACCGTCACCGTCGGCGAGATCCCTGTCGGCGCACACACCGAACACCTCTGCATACCCGCCGTGGAACAGACCGTCTACGCGACGCTGGTCCTCTCCAACGCCACCGATCAGTCGTTGTTGGCCGGCCCGGTGGAAGTCATCGTCGACGACGACTTCCTGCTGACCGCGGCTCTGCCCACGCTCGCCCCCGGCGGGGTCCGCCGAGTCGGGCTCGGACCGGCGGAGGGTGTTCAGGTCACCCGGCGTACGCATGTGAACGAGTCCACCTCGGGGCTGCGCAACAACATCACCGTGCTCGACCACCGAGTGCACGTGGAGCTGGCCAACCGCCTCGCCGTCCCCGTCGCTCTCGAGGTGCGTGAGCGCGTGCCCGTCACCTCGGAGCCCGACGTCCGGATCGAGGAACGGGCCGACTGGAGGCCGCTGGACGACGCCGAGCCGGGTCGGCACGCTCCGGGAACCCGCGCATGGCGACTGGACCTGCCCGCCGGCGGCACCGCCGTGCTCGACGGCGGCTACGAGATCCGCATCCCGGCCGGCAAGGCCCTCGTCGGCGGCAACCGCAGGAGCTGACACACGTCATGACCACAGCCCCCGACCCGATCGGCCTCCCCGTCACCGCCGTGACCTGTCTGGAGGACCGCGCGCACGTCGAGCGTGCCGCCGTGCTCGACCTCGTGGCGGGTGTTCAACGGCTGCGCCTCGGCCCGGTCAGCGCGCTGGCCGTGGACCGGACCCTGCATGCCGAGCTGACCGCCGATCACCCGGCGTCCGTACTCGACGTACGGATCATCCGCAGTTGGTCACCGCGCGGACCACTGCCGCACACCGACGACTCCGCCCTGCGCCGGCGAATGCTCACCGTGGAGGCCGAGCTGCTCGCCCTGGGGCGGCGGCGGGAACGGCTGGAGGTACGGCAGGAGCTGCTCGGCCGCCTGGCGGCCGATCTGCTGCGGGACATCGGCGAGGGTGCCGGATCGGGCGTGACCGACAGGGCCCGCTGGACCGTGGAACTGGACCGGGTCGACGGCGAACGCGCCGTGTGCGGCGAGGAACTGCGCACCGTGGCAGAACAGTTGTCGGACCTCGACGAGGAACTCGCGCAGATCGGAGAAGCCTTGCTCCTGTCCGAGCAGGAACCCTCCGAACTCGTCGCCCATGTCGAGCTGACCGTGGACTCCGCGAAGGCCGGGCCGGTGGAACTGGCCCTGAGTCACCTCACCCCGTGTGCGCTGTGGCGGCCTGCCTACCGGGCCGTGCTGGACGGGGACTCCCTGACCCTGGAGACCGACGCGATGGTCTGGCAGCGCACGGGCGAGGACTGGCAGGACGTGCGGCTCACCTTGTCGACCGCCCGCTCGGCGCTCGCCGCCGACCCGCCGCGCCTGGCCGAGGACCGGCTCACGCTCACGGACCGCTCCGCCGCGGAACGCCGCACCGTCGACGTGGAACTGCGCGAGGAGGAGATCGGTTCCCTGGGCCCGGCCCCGGCGCTGGGCCTGCCGGGGGTGGACGACGGTGGCGAGACCCGGGTGCTGAAGGCCCGATCACAGGTTTCGGTGCCCGGCGACGGTCGCGCCCATCGCGTGCCGCTGTCCGCCTTCACGGCGCCCGCACGCAGTACGTACACCTGCTCGCCGGAGCTCTCCCCTCTGGTGCACCGGGTCGTCCGGTTCGACAACGCGGCCGGTCACGCACTGCTCGCCGGTCCCGTGGACCTGGTCCGTGACAGCGGCTACTGCGGACGCGGCACGATGGATTTCACCGCTCCCGGCGCAGCCGTCGAGCTCGCCTTCGGCAGCAGCGACGATCATCGAGTGGTCCGGCGGGCCGAGGAGACCCGGGAGACGGCCGGGATCACCCAGCGGACCGTCATCACCCGCACGGTCCGTCTGAGCCTCTCCCGGTTCTCCGCGCCCCAGGAGCAGGGCGACCACGTGGTAGCCCTGCGGGAGCGGCTGCCTGTCTCCGAGGTCTCGGCGGTGGAGATCCGGCTACGGCGGGAGAGTTGCTCCCCGCCGCCTGCGGGCGTCGACTCCGAAGGCATCGCCCGCTGGGACGTGACGCTGCCGCCCGGCAGCCGTCGTACGGTCACCCTCGTCTACGAGCTGTCGGCGAGCGCCAAGGTCACCGGGCTCTGAGGCGTACGCACGGATCGGCCGGAACGCTGCGCGATCCCGCGCCGCCTGCCACGCGTGCACGGCCTCGCGGTGGCCGCCCGCTGCGTGGACGGCGAGGCCGAACTGCGGCGGGCGGCGCGCGAACTCAGGACCGGTGCCGCTGGATCAGCGGATGGTGGTCCTGCGGACCTCCTTCAGCGCGGCGCAGTTCGAGTTCTCCACCGACACGTAGATGTTGGAGATGCTTCCGCCCCAGCTCACGCAGTAGCCCTTGCCGTAGACGTAGGCCGGCCCCGCGTACGACGTGAAGTTCCCCGAGTCGTCGGCCCACTGGTCGGTGGCGGGGACGTAGATGTACGTGGACATGGACTTGGCTGTGCCCGGGTTGGCGCGGATGGTCGCGACGCAGTTCTTGCCGTTGGAGGAGTTGTACGTCAGGTAGACGGTGCCCAGGGAGCCGACCGGCACCGAGTTCACGGTCTTGTAGCCACTGCCGCACACGCCCTGGGGCGTGACGTTGGGTGCGGCCGACGCGGTCGTGGCGAACGCGGTCGTGGCACCGAGCGCCAGCGCGGCCAGCGCCCCGACGGTTGCGATGGAACGGGCGTTTCTCATATATCCCCCTTGTGTCCCTGAGAGCTGTTTGCTCCTACTTGATGTGACCCTCGAGTGGTGCCGATGGTTGTGCCGCCTTCGGGCCCAGATGTGACGGGGCTCTCACCGGTGGCTTCTCCACGAGGACGGGGGTGTGGCACACACCGCGTGAGGACGATCAACGGCGGTGGACCTCGTCACCACCCGCAGGCCCCGCCGCCACGTCGAGCGTGGCAGCATAGGTGACCCACGTGAAGCCTCTGGACGCAGCGGACATGATCTTGTGGTGAGAACTGTCCTACCAGGGCTTCACGCCTGCCCCCAAAAAGGGCTCTCGCATCGGGCATGCCGTCTGTACATGAGAGGTCCGCGTGGACACCGAGCTGGGTTCCGCAGTCGTCCTGATCACCGGCGTGATGGCCGCGGGGAAGTCCACCGTGGCCGAACTGCTGGCAGGGCAGCTATCCCGAGCTGCCCACGTGCGCGGCGACGTCTTTCGACGAATGATGGTGTCCGGCCGGGAGGAACTTCTGCCTGAAGAGACCGCCGAGGCCAGGTCTCAACTGGAACTGCGCTACCGGCTGTCCGCGCTGGTGGCCGACGAGTATGCGCGCCACGGCTGGACCGCGGTCGTCCAGGACATCGTCCTGGGGGAAGACCTGAGCCGGTATGTCGCCAGGGTCCATACCCGCCCCCTGTACGTCGTCGTGCTGGCTCCCTCCGCCGCAGCCGTGCAGAGCAGAGAAACGGAGCGCCCGAAGACCGGATACGGCACTGCCTGGACGGTCGACGCCCTCGACCACACTCTGCGCGAGGAGACGCCGCGAAACGTCGGCCTCTGGCTGGACACGTCGGAGCAGACGGCGGACCAGACGGTCTCAGCGATTCTCGACAACCTGCACGCCGCCCGGGTACAGGCTGGTTGAAGGTCACCGCCAACTCGACCGGATCAGGTCAGGGGGCGAACGTAGGACACGGGGCGGACCGATCAGGAATCGAGAAGCACTGGCGGCCGGACCGCGGTTAACGTCATGGGCATGGACCTCTCCGCGGCCTCGGCCCGTACACGTCCTCAGCATGCACCCTGACCTCGCTCGCCCGGTGGAAGGAGTTACCTCATGTGTCATCCAGGGTTGAGGCGCGCCCTCATCGAGGCACAACGCCGGGAGGACTTCGCGCGGCTGAGGCGCGTCCGCGACCGGATGGACAGGGAGTACGCACAGCCTCTGGACGTCGAGGCGCTCGGCCGGGACGCGAACATGGCGGCCGGTCACCTCAGCCGGCTGTTCAGGCTCGCGTACGGACGGTCGCCGTACGCCTATCTGATGGCGCGTCGTATCGAGCACGCGACGGCGCTGCTGCGGCGGGAAGACGTCGATGGCGGCGAGGTCTGGCGCACGGTCGGCTGTGCCTCGCAGGCCGTATTCCACGCCCGTTTCGGCGAGTTGACCGGGAATCCGCCGGGCGGGTACCTGCCGGTGGCAGCGTCTTCGTCGTGACGGAGCAGGTCCGCCTCTGACCGCGACCGCCGAACCTCCCTCCAGGACCGGTTTCGATCCGAGAGGTCTCGCCGAGCCCTACCAGTACTTCCTGATTCGGCCTCAGCGCATCCAGGCCTGGCGGGAGGCCGACGAACTGCAAGGGCGAGATCTCATGCGCGAGGGCCGCTGGCTGGGCTGATGCCCGGCCGACGCGGGCATCGCAGACGTAGCGGGTTCACGTCGGCCATGGCCGCGTGGCTGCGCTCCAAGGCGGTCGGGCGGCCTCGACGCCTTACGGGCTCACAGGTCGAACGCGATGTGCTCCAGGTCCGTGTACTCGACGGCCAGTCCGGCCGCGCGTCGGCCGCCGTCCTTGAAGTAGACCTCCTGGAGGCCTTCGGCCGCGATGTCCCGGAGCTGCTGATCGGAGTCCCCGCGGTCCCGGGCCTCGAACAGACGAGCGGCGTACGTCGGCGGCAGGGCGACCGTGAGGTGCCGCAGCCGGGCGTCGTCGGTGGTCCCGGGCGCCGCGGTGTATCCGAAGCGGGCACGCGTATCGATGACGAGACCGGTGCTGGTGGCCGCGGCCTGTTTCGCCTTGGCACGGATCTGGGGCTGCCAGCGCTTCTTCACCTCGTTCTCCAGGCGCAGGGCGAGGTCCTTACGGGGCCGTTTGATCTGGTCCTTCACATACCGTTCGACCGTACGCTGGGACACGCGCAGCATCTGGGCGACCGCGCGCGTGCCTTTGTACTGCTTGACGAGGTAACGCATCTGCGCCCCGGCGGACTTGGGGACGGGACGGGTGAACGCCTGCTCCACGGCCCGGTCGAGGCCCTCTCCGAACATGCTCATGGCGTACTACTCCCCCATGTCCGCAGCGGTGACATGCCCGTCCTTGATGTAGCGGGCGAGGTTGAGCTCCTGGCCGTGCTCCTCCCGTACGCCTTCGGCCCACAGGACGGTCTGGGAACCCTCGTGCTTGACCATCCCGGGCGAGACGCCGAGACGGAAGCCGCCCGGCAGTGGTTTGCCCTGCCGGTAGGGCAGGAAGTCCAGAGGGCTCGGCCCCTCGGCGGCGTACACGGCACAGTCGGAGAGGACCGCGACGGGATACCTCCCAGTGAAGGTCGCGTGCTTCAGCATCTTGCGGTGCATGTTGACGCGCGCCCTGGAGATGACGGTGGCGCGGATGTCGGGGCGCCACGTCGGACGGGAGAGAGCCCTCCACGCTTCGCCGGGCTTCCAGTTCTCGCCACGCGGCCGTTCACGCAGTTTACCGATGCCGCCCTTGACGGTGGCCTTCACAGCGGACAGCACGACGGCCAGCTGCGGGTCCCGCTCGCGGTAGCCGTCCATGGCCGCCAGGAACTCTTCCGGAGAAAGATCGGCCACGACGCCGAGGTCGGCCATGGTGGATACGTAGGCGTCGCGCAGCCGGTTGTACCAGCCGTCCAGATAGCGGCCGTTCTCCAAGCGCACGTAGGCCTCGGTGGGGGCCACGGTGTGCCCGAGCTCCACCGCGTACGCCACGGTGGGTGTCGCGTACCAGGCCGGCCCCTGCGGCCGGTCGCCCCTCGGTGTGAAGGGCGAGGGAAGTCGTTCGTCCAGCTCGATGTGCGAGAGGTCGACCAGCCAGGAACCCGGCAGTTTCGGGTCGAACACGGGGCGCTCGATGTGCGTCGGCGCCCCCAGGCCGACGATCGCGCCGTTCGCTCCGGCGGCGAAAGCCATGTTGACGTCGATACCGACGACGTAGCGCAGGGCGTACTCGTCATCGGTCATCGGTCGCGCCCAGTCGTACGCCTCTTCCATCAGCATCTCCGCCGGCCCTCGCTGATGGAACCGGGGCAGGTGCCTCAGCAACGGGTGCCCGTCGGGGGCCTCGCACGGCGCGCAGTCGACCGGCTCACTGCCCAGCGATCCGGGGTTGTACTCGCTGTGCCGCTTGCCCGCCCCGTCCGGCACGCCCGCTCGGGTCGGCGGGTGGAGGGCGGTCATGAGTTCCAGGCCGGTCACGGCTGTGGAACCGCGGGGGGTCATCACGCGCGACGCGTACGTGCCGAGCATGCGGGCGATGTCGGGAGCAGGCAGCTGGGCCGCGTCGCCCCAGTGCCGGGTGTCGAGCGCTCCCCAGGAGGGGAGGCACAGCTGGACACAGGCCCGCCTGCCGCCTTGGGCGGGGCGGTAGATCCTGGCCCACGGCCCGAGCCCTCGCTTCGTCAGTTTCCAGTCGGCGCGGGCCAGTTGCCTGACCGCTCTGTGGTCGTCGGGAACCCGCCCGGACAGCCGCTCCTCCTGGCTGAGCCGGGTGGGCAGGCCGTAGCGCTCGCAGGCGGCCTCGGTCAGGACGAGCAGCGGGTCCTGGTCCTTCCCCGGACCGCTCAGCCTGGGAGCCCCGAGCTTCGCCTCCGACAGGGTCCACTCGACCAGCGCGGGCAGAGATCTGGCGGGCACATCCAGGACGAGGCCCCCGACGCAGTGGGCCAGGACGTGTCCGTCCTCCACGTCGAGGACGGCGAGCGGTCCGTTCTCGAACCGGGGATCGACGGCGGTGGCCTGCACGGGCCTCGCGGCCGCCTTCGGCGTCACCGTCCGCTTCGTGGCCGGGCGACGCTGCGGGGACGAGGTCCTTGCAGTACGTGCGGTACGTGCCGCTTGGCGGGAATGCTCGTCGACCGCCGGCGACGGCACGGCGGCGGGCGGCGGTGACACCGGGGCGCCCGCAGGCTGCGGTGATTTCTCCGCAGGGGCGGCCTGCGACGGGGGCGCGGTCGCGGGGGCCGTCGGCCCTCGGTGTGCGTCCGCGGGCGCGGCGAAGGCGGGTTCAGGGGTGGGGAAGCGGGCGGCGAGTCCCGCCAGGAGCCGTGCGTATGCTGCGCGCTTCGGTGGCCGGGGCTCGGTCCTGCCGCTCTCCCAGCTGCCCACCGCCTCTCGGCGTGCGTCGAGGGCGCCGGCGATCTGTGCCTGGCTCAGCCCGGCCGCCTCACGCAACCGTTTACGCTCGGCGGGGGCGGGCAGCTCGTCCTGCGCGACCTGATCCAACAGGGCGTCGACTGCTCCGAACAGCTCGTTCTCAGCGGACACGGGGTCACCTCCTGCGACCACCGTACCTTCGATCACTCCATGAGCCGCGCATGGATCGCACACGGAACGCACTGCGGAGGTGGGGCGGCGGGAGCGCCCGGCAGCCTGGAGCACCTGCCGGGCACTCATGGCAGTGGCTGGGTCGATGGCGCCCCGGGCTGGTGCCGGGACGGACGCCGCGCGCAAGGCGCCTGCCACCGGTCCTCACCGGGGCAGGCGCCTGTCCGCCTCTCGGCGGGTACTCACCGTCGACCGGTTCGCCGTCCGTGGCCGATTCCCGCGACGTGCAGGGCCAGCAGGCCCAGTCCGATCAGCATGACGTTCACCGAGCTGAAGACATCGTTCGTCGTGATGTCGGCAGCATTGATCAGAAAGGCGATGAAGAAAAGTACAGCTGCGGCGATTCCCAACATGACCGGCTCCTTTGTTTGTTGGAACACGCGTTCCCCCATGTCCGTGATTCAGACCTGCGGGATGCGCAGCCGGTCCGGGCTCCGGTCCTTCTCGCGGGTGGCTGGATTGCCACCGGCGCAGGAACACGGACAGAAAGGGCGGAAAGCGGCACTGCCCGGCCCGTTCCCCGGGCCGGGCAGCGCTCCGGAGTCACGAGGCGGCGACAGCCCCGCTCGGTGATGTCTGGCTCTCCGGCTCCTGGACCGGATCGCTGAGCTGCTCACGCACGTAGTTCCAGATCACGGCGATCACCGCGGCGACGGGCACGGCGAGGAGGCTGCCCACGATGCCGGCCAGACTGCCGCCCAACGTCACCGCCAGGAGCACCACAGCAGCATGCAGGCCGAGTCCACGGCTCTGGATCATGGGCTGGAAGACGTTGCCCTCCAGCTGCTGCACCACCAGGATGATCGCCAGGACGATGAGTGCGTCGGTGGGGCCGTTCGACACGAGCGCGATGAGTACGGCGACGAAGCCCGCGAAGAGGGCACCGACGATCGGCACGAACGCGGACACGAACGTCAGAACCGCCAGAGGAAGCACCAGCGGAACGCCCACGATCCACAGGCCGATGCCGATGAGGACGGCGTCGAGCAGGCCGACGTAGGCCTGGGAGCGTACGAACTCGCACAGTGTCGTCCAGCCGCGCGCGGCCACGGTCGGGACATCGGTGGCGAGACGTCCGGGCAGCTGACGGCCCAGCCACGGCAGGAACCGGGTGCCGTCCTTGAGCATGAAGAACATCAGGAACACCGCCAGGACTGCGGTGACCACCCCGTCGACGACGGTGCTCACACCCGTGAAGACAGTGGTGACCATGCTGCCGACGCTGTCCTGGATGCGCTCGGTCGCGGAGTCGAACGCGCCGGTGATCTGGTCGTCGCCGATGTTGAGCGGGGGGCCTGAGGCCCACTCGCGCAGCCTCTGGATGCCTTCCACCACACCGTCGGCCAGATCACCGGACTGGGATGCCACGGGTACAGCGATCAGGGCCACGACCCCCACGGCGACGAGAAGGAAGAGCACCGTCACCACCGAGGCCGCGAGAGCCGGGGGGCACCCTCGTCTGCGGAGAAGACGCGCGGAGGGCCAGGTCAGCGTGGTGAGCAAGAGGCCGACTATGAGCGGCCAGACGATCGACCACATGCGGCCCAGGACCCACACGGCCACAGAGGCCATGACCAGGACCAGGATCAACTCACCCGAGACGCGTGCCGAAGTACGCAGAGCGGCGCGGGTTTTGGTGGAACTCAACGTGACAGACATGCGGGTCACCCTATTAGCCACGGCCCGGCCCTCAGGCCACCCCTGTCCCCGCATGCACAGGCGCAGTGGTAGCCGCCCGCCGACGCTTCGTCCCCGACCGGCTCCCACTCACCGGACGCGCCACGCGTGAGCCGGGGCGGGCAGCCTGCCGCGTGGACCTCAGTCCGAGAGCCAGGAGAGCGTCGCGACGACGAGGGCGCTCACGCCGGTGTCGAGTGTGGGCTGGAGTACGGGGGCGAAGTGCGGACTGTGGTTGACCGGGACGTGTCCTGCGCCTGCGCCGTCGGCCGTCGCGAAGAGCGCGGGGTCGGAACCGCCGATGCCCCAGTAGGTGAACGGTACGCCGAACGCTCCGGGGATCTTGCTCATGTCCTCGCTGGCGGTCTGCACGTCGACGGTCTGCGCGTCCTCGCCGAAGTACCCGGCGAACGCCTCCGCGACCCTCTGGGTCACCTCGACGTCGTTGACCGTCGGGGGGAACGAGGTGATCTTCTCGATCTCGGGCGGCTTCGGAGCACCGGACGCCTGGCACTCGGCCGTCACGACCCGCTCGATGGCCGCCAGCACCCGGGCGCGCGAATCGTCGTCGTACGTCCGGACGTTCACCTGGATGACGGCTCGGTCCGGGATGATGTTGGGGTCGGTGCCCGCGTGGATGCTCCCTACCGTGACCACGGCAGGGGTCAGAGCCGCCACCTCACGGGAGACGATGGTCTGCAGGCGTACGACGATCATGGCGGCCATCACCACCGGGTCCACCGTGACCTGCGGCATCGAGCCGTGCCCTCCCCTGCCGTGGACGGTGATGCGCAGACTGTCGGCCGCCGACAGGAAGGATCCGGCGCGGGTGCCCACGTAGCCGGCCGGGTAGGGCAACACGTGCTGGGCGAGCACCACATCGGGGTGGGGCGCCTTGGAGGTCAGACCGTCCGCGAGCATCGCGTCCGCGCCGTCGCCACGCTCCTCCGAGGGCTGGAACAGCGCCACGAAGGTGCCTTTCCACGCCTCCTTGCGCTCGGCCAGCAGGCGTGCGCAGCCGACCAGGGCGGCGACGTGCATGTCGTGCCCGCAGGCATGCATCACAGGCAGCTCGGTGCCGTCACTCCCGGTCACGGTCGCCGTGGAGGCGTAGGGCAGGCCCGTCTGCTCCCGGACCGGAAGGGCGTCCATGTCGGCCCGGGCCATGACGGTGGGGCCCTCGCCGTTGACCAGGATCCCGATCACACCGGTGCCGCCGATGCCGTCGACGACCTGGTAGCCGAGGGCGCGCAGGGAGTCGGCGGCCTTCTTCGCCGTACGGTGCTCCTGCAGGCCCAGTTCGGGGTGGCGGTGGAGGTCCTTGTAGAGATCCTCGATGTCGGACCGGATGCTGTCGAGGCCTTCCAGCACGACACCGGCGCTGTCGGTCATGCTGACTCCGTCCGGTGGCTCGCGTGCTACCTGCTCCTGCCGAGGCTACCGGCCGGAGTGACGTGGCAGGCAGCCAGGGCACCGCCGAGCGCGGCGCGCCCGCCGTCGAGCGCCCTGAGAGGGCCCCCTCCGTGCCCCTGGGACCCGGCTGCGGCAAGGGCGTGATGCGGGATCGAGGGACCGCCGGGAGCGCGCGAGCTCAGGCCTCGATGTAGGCGATCACCACAACGGTATGCAGTGCAGTGACGAAGTACAGGACACGCACGTCCTCGACCTCGTCGGTGTACTGGCGCAGGGCGGGCTGCCCCGCCGGGCCGGATGCCGTGGTGCCGCCGATGGGTTCACCGATGTCGGGGTCGACGCTGACGGCGACGAGAGTGCGGTCGAGAGCATGCACGGCGCGTTCGGAGAGCTCTTCCAGTTGCTTGGCCGCGGAGTCGCTGAACGCGATACGGGCTCGCCTGGGAGCCATCAGGCGACGGCGGGGCGTACGTCGGCAAGCTGGGCGAGGCGAGCGTCGCGTAGGTCCTCCCAGGGGGTGCACTCGTCCAGCGAGGGCAGGCCGTTGGCGGCGATGTCCTCGAGAACCGCGGCGAGGCGGTCGGCGTTCGCACGGGTTCTGGCGGCGTACGCGCGAACCGCGTCGGCGGCCTCGGGCTCCAGCGGCTTCCGTTCTGGTGAGGGGTCGGCAACGGCCGGCTGCTCGCTCATCGAGGGCTCCAGGGGGCGGACTTGGCGTGGCCCTTCAACGGTATCCCTCGGCCCACCGGCTGGTCACCCACTCGGGCAAACCCCCGCCATCCGCTCAGGCATGCCTTTGGCTGCTCGGGCAGCCTGTCAGCCCCTCGGACAGTTCCTCGGCTGCTCGGGGCGTGGTCGGTGCGGACTTCCGGCGATCCGGGCGCAGGGGTGGAGGAACCGCAGCCGGCTCGACACCCGGGCACGCCCCCACCGTTCCCACGGCATTGCCGCGAGTACGCCACGGTCCAGGGATCATTCCTTGCGCCCAGTCACCGCCACCGTGACTCCTAGGCCGATCATCGTCAGGCCGCCGACGCCCCCGACCAGGGAGAGCCGGCGGGGGGAGCGGGCGAACCAGTCGCGCCCCGTTGCCGCGACGAGTCCCCACGCGCTGTCGCAGGCCACGGCGATGATGTTGAAGACCAGCCCCAGCACGAGCATCTGCATCACGACGTGGCCTTGTGCTCGGTCGACGAACTGCGGAAGGACGGCAGCGAAGAACACGATGGTCTTCGGGTTGGCCACACCGACCGCAAAGCCTTCCCACAGCGTGCGCAGACCACCCTGTGTGGACGTCTCCGCCGAGAACGCGGCCTGCAGTGAGGCCCGCTGCCGCCACGCTCTGACGCCCAGATACACCAGGTAGGCGGCACCGACGAGCTTGAGCATGGTGAACACCAGGACGGACCGCTCCACGACCGATCCGACCCCGAGAGCCACGGCGACGATCAGCACGTAGGCGCCGAACGTGTTCCCCACGACCGTGGTGAGCGCCGCGCGGCGTCCTTGTGCCAGGGCTCGCCCGATCACGAAGAGCACACTGGGACCGGGTACCACGATGAGGAGGAACGACATAGCCGCGAAGGCGAGCAAGCGCTCAGCAGAGACCATGCCGCCCATGTAAACACGGGCGACATCGACCGCTCAGCCCTTTTGATTTTCGAAGCACGGCCGCTCTCGGCCCGGGCAAGGGCCGGGGCTCAGCGAGGTGCCGTCGCATCACCGACGCTCACGCGCTCGCGCGGCCTCCTTAGCTCTGTCCCGGAGCCTCGCCGCGATGCGCTCAGCTCGCCTGCGCACGCCAGGTCGGGCGCCGAACGAGCACGCTGCGCCCCGGCGTGCAACAGGCCGCCCTCTCGGATGCGGATCAGAGCTGGAACTCCGCGGGGGACAGCCCGAGTGCCGTGCACGCTTCCAGAAGGACCGCGTGCTCGGCCTGTGAGAAGTTGCCGTCGGCGCCGGCGATGACGATGCCGGTCTGGAGTACGGCACGTGCCTCGGTCGGCTTCTTGGCCGTCTTGACGATCTCCTGCATCGCGTCGGCCTTGCCCTGCTGGAAGTTGAAGGTCAACTGGTCGACGTGCTTGCCGAAGCGCTGCCGCAGCTGCTCGGGCGGGAAGTTCTGCAACACCTCGTTGCCGAGGATCATCGACTCCACGTGCTGGCGCTCGGCGGGGTCCACGTGCCCGTCCGCTGCCGCGACGAGCGCGCACATGGCCATGCTGGCGTCCCGGTACGCGCCGCTCTTCAGCTCCGTCTTGAGTGAGGCGAGCTGCGACTTGAGCGTACTGACCAGCTGGGCACGGGATCCGCCGCTGGACCCGTGCGATCCATGCCCGCTGCCACTGCTGGTTCGTCCGCCGCTCGCCCCCCGCGCGCCCTGGGACTGCTGGAGAGTCCTGGCCTGATCCTTGAGCCGGTCCCACACTGCCATTGAGGTCACCTCGGTCTTCGTCTGCATGATCGGTCAGGAGCCCGTCGGCTCACTTGGTCAACGGCCCGCCCCGGGTAAAGGTTCCGCAAAGTAGCCGATCCTTTTGCTCCGCGGTCCTTGTCGCCCGCCAGGACTCGTCGTGACCGCCACGTGCGACGCTCCGCCATGCCCCGGCGCCGAAGCGCGCCCCGGCCCTCGGCCTGGGCGGCGACGCCACCGTCCCCGTAGGCATGGCGGAGCGTCGCCGCGCTGTGCGGCATCATCGAGTCATGCGCACCCGACCTGTACTCGTCTACGACGGTGACTGCTCCTTCTGCACGTCCTCGGTGATCTTCGCCGAACGGCGTATCCGGCCCCGCTGCGAGATCAGCCCCTGGCAGTTCGCCGATCTTGAATCCTTGGGTACGACTCAGGAGCGCGCCGTGCACGAGGTGTTGTGGATCACGCCGACCGGTTCGATCCACGGTGGTGCGCAGGCGGTCGCCAAGCTGCTGCTGAGCGCCGGAAAGGGCTGGAGTGTTCTGGGAGCACTGCTCACCCTGCCGCCGTTCCGCTGGCTCGCCCACGGGGTCTACCGGCTCGTCGCGGACAACCGTGAACGTCTGCCGGGCGGGACGCCCGCGTGCGCTCTGCCTCCGGACCGTCGTCCCCAGCCCCCGGCGAACCCGGCGCGCACCGAACGCTGAGCCCGCAGGGGCAGAACCCCGCGCCGTATCACTGTCGGCGCGGCCCGCTCGGCGCGGCGGATGGCTCCGCTGCTCCACAGCCGCCGTTCCACACGCCTGACGGCGCGTCACGGCCACGTGATCCCCGCCTGCCTCTGCTGCCGCACACGCCGGGTCATGACCGCGCCAGGGATGGCGACCGCGAGCAGGACAGGGATCGCGAGGGCGATCCCGACCCAGAGCACGATGGCGAGGTAACCGTAGGCGGCGTTCGCCGAGTCAGCGTCCGCCTGCACGAGGAGGACGACGCTCACCACGACCGCGGCCACCACGAGGACCGCGATGACGATCGCGAGCCCGACGAGGATGCGAGCCCAGCGCCGGTAGCCGGCACTGAGTTCCGGTGCTCGCGGCGGCACATACGCCCCCGGGGGGAAGGGCATCCGGGCGGGGTGAGGGGGCTGCTGGTCATACATGAGGCCCAGTTCTAGTGTGCGCGGCCCGGAAACACCACCCTCGTCCCGATGGCGCACACGGCACCGGAGCGTGCCGACCCCGGCCCTCACCCGGCCGGGCGGGAGAGGTTCATGGTGGCGCCAGCGATCAGCCGAGGGCTCGACGCAGCAGATCGGCTTGTGTAGGCGGGCGCTCGTGGCAGCCTTCAGCGGGACCTGTCCACCCGCGCACCATCCGCGCCTGAGCCACCCGCCGTCGCGCCACCCGCGGTTTCTGTCATGGCCGGACTGATCCTCCTCACGCTCGTCGCTCCACCCCCCGCGCGGATGGAGCGACGAGCGGTGGGCCCACCGTTCTCTGCCACGAGCCACATGTCGGCCGCACCGCCCGGTGACGGCGCCGCAGGGCTTCGCCCTTCGCCGCCGTCCCGGGTGCCGGCTCAGCGCAGCTCGGACGCGGCGTAGGCCTCGACGGCGTCCCGCTGGTACGTGGCCAGACCGGGCGCGATCGCTTCGTACGCCGTCCGCAACCGCTCGTTGTCCACGCAGGAGCGCCCCATCGCACGGAACTCCTCGCCGGACACGGCGCGCAGACGGCTGAGCGCCTGGTACTGCGCGTCGATCTCGGCCTGTACGGGTGCGGCGTCGGCCGGGTGGCCGGCGGCCAGCAGATCCGCCAGCCGGATCATCTGCGCCGTGCGCTCACGGTGTCCGGCCTCGACCTCCTCCTGGCTCATCGTTGCGGTGCGGCGGCCGACCGCGTCGGCGTGCTCGGGGAATTCGCGCAGTGAGTCTGCGTACTGAGCGGGCTGTACACCCTCGAACAGGTTCTCCGGTCGGTTGACGGCAGTCATGGGCATTCCGTCCTTCCTGGACTGTTCCAGTTCGGCGATCGTGCGCGAGACGGTCTCGGCCAGGGCATCCAGCCGGTCGCGCTCCGCGAGCAGTCGGCGCCGGTGACCGCGCAGGGCCTCCACCTCGTCGACCTGTTCGGCCAGTACGCGGCCGATCTCCGGCAGGCCCACTCCGAGCGCCCGCAGCACGAGGATCTGCTGCAACAGCAGGAGCTGTGGCTCCTCGTAGTAGCGGTGCCCGTTGGTTCCGATCCGGGCCGGAGGCAGGAGCCCGATCTCGTCGTAATGCCGCAGAGTGCGGGCGGTCACACCCGACATCCGGGCGACCTCCGCGATCGGCCACCGCATGACAGCTCCCTCACGAACGCTCCACCGGGCCGGCCTCTCCGGCCCTGGTCATGACGGTAGAAGCTGCCGTTGCGGCAGCTTCAACCCCTGACGGCACAGCATCTCCACGCCCTGCCGCCGAGGGGTGATGCGGTCACGCACGGCGCGTCAGGGGGTACGGCGCGTTTCCGCCGGGCCTCAGGACTCCATGGCGGGGAGAGCGGCCAGACCGGTCTCGCGCATGATGCGGTCGACGGTCGAGGCGAGGCTGCTGTCGGCGCCGATGACGGTCTCGATGCCGTTCGGCAGCAGATCCAGTTCCCGGTACCAGGCGCGCAACTGCGACTCACCGACCTCGTCGGCGATCGGCTTGGTGGAGTGCCGGGCGAGGCTCTGCTCGAACGGCACGTGAAGGTAATAGGCGCAGGTGGGGCCGCGGTGGTCGGCGCGCAGCCGGGCGAGCATGTCGCCGTAGTGGTCGGCGTACAAAATGCCCTCGACCACGACGTGATAGCCGGCGTCCAGGGCGTAGCGGGCGGTCATGTCGATCAGGCCGATGTTCGCGGCGCCCCGCCGGTCCCGTTCTCGTAGCACCACGCGACGGAGGTTGTCCTGGGCGACCAGGGCCAGGCCCCGGCCGAAGGCGTCGCGGAGGCCACCGGCCACGCTCGACTTACCTGAGGCACTGTTGCCGCGCACGATGACGAGCCTGGTCGTCTCGGTACCTGCCCTCACGGCGGCCAGGCTACCGGCCCTACTGTGACGAACCGGCCCTCGCCGGTGGGCCGGTGCACACCGGACCGAGCGGTGATGGCGGGACGTGAACCCGTGTTCCGGTTGCCCTTTGAGCAAAGATTAGCTTAGGCTTGCCTAACTTTTACTCGGGAGGTCGAGCCCTGGAGAATCCGCGTGCTGAGTGCCCGTCACTCCGCGCGTCTCCGTGCATCCGGGCCCCCGGCAGCCGAAAGAGAAGGGCGCGGTCCATCCGCGTCCGCAGACCGCGGGCGCCTCGCAGGAGGTGCCCGCCAGGGAGAACAGCACCCATGGCTTCGCTCAACCGCCGTGTCCGCCGCGCCGCGGCGACCGCCGTGGCCCTCGCCGCCTGCACCGCACTCGCGCCGGCCGGCACCGCATCGGCGGGCACCAGCACCCTGCACCGCCCGCACGTCACGACGGTGCCGCTCGCGCAGGGTCTCTACCAGTCGGCCTACTCCGAGCGCAACGACGTGCTGTGGGCCACCGCTTCCGTGGGGCAGCCGCCGGCCCCGACCACCGGATCCCAGCTCCTGCGGATCGACCCCTCCACTCTCGAGGTGGAGGCCGCCTACACACCTCCCACCGGCAGCACGGTGGAGGCCGTCTACGGCATCGATGTGGACGACGAGCACAACACCCTCTGGGTCACCAACACCCGGAACAACTCCGTCGCCGTATACAGCCAGAGGACCGGCAGGCATCTCGCCACACGCCCGGACGTGAACCACTCCCGTGAGGTCGTCGTGGACGAGCGACGGGACCTCGTGTGGGCGAGCTCCTTCAGCGACGGCGCACTTGTCGCCTTCGACAGCCGCACCTTCAAGGAGGTCAGGCGAGTCACCGTGGAGGGCAGCGGCCCGACGGGTCTCGCGGTCGACGAGCGGAGCGGGACGGTCTACGCCACCGATTTCACCAACAGCCGGATCATCGAGCTGACCCCGGGTTCCTCGGCCCCGCGGCTCATCCCCACGGGCACCGGACCGCTCTCGATCTCGCTCTCCCGGGACGGCCGGACCGCCTACACGGCCGATCAGGGCTCGGGCACACTTTCCGTGGTGGATCTGAAAAGCGGCACGGTCGCCCGGTCGGTACCCACAGGAGAAGGCGCGAAATCCGTGGCTACCGAGCCGTGCTCGGGCAACGTCCTGGTCGTGAACCGCCTGGCGAACAGCGTCTCGGTGGTCGATCCGCGGGTGGGAAGCGTCGTGGAGACCGTGGCCACGAGTGCGCTCCCCAATCACGTCAAGGTGACCGACGACAGCACCGCCTATGTCCTCGACAAGTCCGCCTCTGGCCCAGCCGGCGAGGACGGACTGACCCGGATACGCCTGGACTCCGGAGCGCACAAGGGGTGTTGACGCCGGGCGGAGGATGCGACGAGGCGACCCCCGCCACCGTCGCCGTACGCGACGTCATCTTGCCCGCGACACCCCGGTCGGCGGGTCGGCGGGTCGGCGGCTGATCGGGGGCACCGGCCTACTGTGGAACCGTGCCGGCGCGGCATCCGCCGTGCGGGTCCCACGATCGAGAGCCATCAGGCCGCCGGACTCCGACCCCGTCGTGCTCGCCGCGCTCTCGCGTCGCGGCACCCGGGAGGCGGAGCACCGGGACGCTCTGATCGCACAGGCCGCCCGCGTCACGTTCGCGGTCCTCGCCCCGGCGTCTCAAGGGCGGTAGCGCAGCGGGTGGTCCGAGGGGACCTGGGTCAGGACGATGCGGTGGCCGTCCGGGTCCGCGATCCACATCTCGATCAGCCCCCACGGCTCCTGGACCGGCGGCCGCAGGATGCGCGCGCCGCGCGCCGACAGTTCCTCGTGCGCCGCCGCGCAGTCCTCGACCTGCATCCATAGCCGCAGTGTGTCGGCCGGCGGCCCATCGGCACGTCCGGAGACCTCCAGGAAGCCGCCGCCGAGGAAATAGACCGTCCCCCGCTCCCGGCCCGTTCCGAACTCTCTGTAGACGGAGAGCCCGAGCGTCCCTCCGTAGAAGTCGCGCGAGGCATCGGGGTCACTGGGCCGCAGCAGCACCCGGCTGCTCAGTACATGCACCATGGTCCCGACCTTACGCGGACGTACGGGCCGGAGAAGTGACACGCTGCGGCCCGTACGTCATGGAACTGCGGTACGGCAGCCGGCGGCTCAGTGCGCGATCGAGTCGATCAGCTCGCGGGCGCCTTGACGGAGCAGGGTGACGGCCACGGAGGTGCCGAGCGTTGCGGGGTCGAGCGGACCGGCCCACTCGTGTGCGTTGAGGACGGTCTTCCCGTCGGGGGTGAAGACGCAGGCACGCAACGAGAGGTCCCCGTTGCGGTGGGCTGTGGCGTACCCGGCGATCGGGGAGTTGCAGTGTCCCTGGAGAACGTGCAGGAACATGCGCTCCGCCGTCACCTCACGGAAGGTGCCGGGGTGATTCAGCGCGCCGACCGCGTCGATGGTCGCGGTGTCTTCTTCACGGCATTGCAGGGCGAGGACGCCGGCTCCGATCGGGGGGCACATCGTCTCGGGTCCGAGGGTTTCACTGATCACGTCCGGCCGGCCGATCCGGTGGAGGCCGGCGACGGCGAGGAGGAGCGCGTCGGCCTCCCCCGCCGCCAGCTTCGCCAGCCGCCGGTTGGCGTTGCCCCGGAACGGGACGCACGTCAAGTGGGGGTGCGAGGAGGCCAGTTGGGCGACCCGGCGTACGGAGGACGTGCCGATACGGGTGCCTTCGGTGAGCTGGTCCAGAGTGAGACCCTCAGGGTGGACGAGAGCGTCGCGGATGTCGTCGCGCTCCAGGAAGGCGGCGAAGGTCGTTCCGGCGGGCAGCGGGCGGTCCGCCGGAATGTCCTTGACGCAGTGGACGGCGAGGTCGGCCTCCCCTGCGAGCAGGGCCGCGTCGACCTCCTTGGTGAACGCCCCCTTGCCTTCGACCTTCGAGAGGTCTCCCAGCCACTTGTCACCCGTGGTCCTCACGGGAACGACCTCGGTGACGGTGGCCGGGTACAGGGCGGCCAGTTCGGCCCGGACGCGTTCGACCTGGGCCAGGGCCATGGGTGAGTCGCGCGAGACGATGCGGATCAGCTCAGGGGCGGACATGCACCCAACGATAGTGCGCCGGAGCGGGGCAGTGAATGTCCGACGCCGACCCACACCCCACTTTCGGGCTGTTCCACCGGTGAACACCTCAGGGATGCACGGTCGATTTCAAGCCGCATCGGAACAACGCTCTGTACGGACGAAGCGTGGCCGCCACCTTGCGCCCTCATGTGAGGAAGGGCTGTCCACCAGGGCATATTGACAGCCCGATGGCGATGTTGGACGGCATATGCCGGTGCTCGCAGGGTGAATGGCGGCGGCACGGGTGTCCGGCATGGTTCGCACCTGGCTGATTAGTCGTCACGCAGCCTCCCTCACTCCCCCGAGGACTGTCAGCCGCCCCACGAGGTCCCTAGCATGACCCCTCACTGACACCGACTTCTTCTCTCAGAACCGCGAGGGACTGGATGAGCCACGGGGACACCTCCATTCCGAAGAACATCGACGTGAACGTACCGAGCGTCGCGCGTATGTACGACTACTACCTGGGCGGCAAGGACAACTACCCCGCCGACCGGGTCGCGTGCGAGCAGTTGCTGGAGGTCGTGCCGAGCACGAAGGTCCTTGCCGTGAACAACCGCCGGTTCCTGCGGCGGGTGGTGCACCATCTGGCCTCCGAGTACGGGATCCGCCAGTTCATCGACCACGGATCCGGGCTGCCGACCCAGGACAACGTGCATCAGGTCGCCCAGCTGGTGGACCCCGGCGCCAGGGTGGTCTACATAGACAACGACCCGATCGTCCTGGCCCACGGCAAGGCCATACTCGAGGAGAACGACCGGACCGCGGTCATCCAGGCGGACATGCGCGACACCGACGGGATTCTGGGTCACCCCGAGGTGCGTCGGCTCATCGATCTCGACGAGCCCGTGGCCGCCCTGTTCGTGTCCGTGCTGCACTGCATCCCCGACGAGGACGACCCGGCGGGCCTGGTGCGCAGGGTGGCCGACCGGCTGGCGCCGGGGAGCTTCCTCGTGGTGTGCCAGCTCGTGAGCGAGGACGCCGCAACACGCGACTTCGTCACCGACTTCATGGCAAAGAGCACCGGCAACCAGTGGGGACGGGTGCGCAGACAGGACGACGTGCGCGACTTCCTCGACGGCCTCGACATCCTGGAGCCCGGCCTGGTGGAGGTCTCGACCTGGCGACCGGATTCGGATCTGGCGCCGAAGCAGGAAACCCAGGAGTGGATCGAGTACGGCGGCGTCGGCCGCAAGTGGTGACGGAACAGGCAGGGACGGCCGCCCAGCGGTGCCGGCGCGGACAGGCTGCCGCCCTGCGGTGAGGGCCGAGCAGGAACGGGGCAGGCCGCAACGGCATCGAGTCGGAGCGGCCTGCCTCTCAGCCACGGCGCCCGTGCCGGCGCCGCCTGCCCTTCAGCTGTAGCGCCCGAGGGCCTGCCTCAGCAGGTCCCTGCTCTCCGCCGGACTCGGGGACTGGGCGCTGAGGGAGTCCAGGATCCAGCGGTACTCGTCCGTGCTCTCCTGCTTGTTCACCGAGGTGGCGTTGGTCAGGTGCTCGATGTACGCGACATCGGGCAGCCCCTCCAGCGCGAACCGCAGATAGGTGATGCCGTTGCCCGGAGACGTGTGTGCGGTCACCTCGAACGGAGCCACCTGCACGATCACATGAGGCTTTTCCGTCATGTCCAGCAGATGTGCGAGCTGCTCACGCATCACGCGGGCACCGCCCGTGGGGCGCAGCAGTACCGCCTCGTCGAGCAGCACCCAGAGCTTGGGAGCGTCGGGGCGCCGGAGCAGTTCCTGCCGCTTGAGGCGGAGTTCGACCCGGCGCCGCGTGATCTCTTCCGACTCGAGGGCGTGTCCGGAACGCACCACCGCGTAGGCGTAGTCGGCCGTCTGCAGCAACCCGGGGATGTAGTGCCCCTCGTAGGTCCGGATCGACGCCGCCGCCTCCTCCAGACCCACAAGTGGCTCGAACCAGTCTGGCAGCACGTCGGCGTAGTTGCGCCACCAGCCGCGCTGCCCTGCCCGGCGCACCAGTTCGATGAATTCGGCCGTCCTCGCGGGATCGGTCACACCGTAGAGGGCGAGCAGATCGACGGCGTCGCGTTCCTTGCACGGGGAGTGCCCCGTCTCCAGCCTGCTGATCTTCGCGGTGGAACAGCGGATCCGGGCTGCCGCGGCCTCGGGGGTGAACCCCGCCTCTCCGCGCATACGCCGCAGCTGTGCACCCAGAACCAGCCGCAGGGCAGTGGGACTTGACCCCGCGGCCTGCGCGAGCGCCGGCTTCCGTAACGGCTGAAGCGGTTCGATTCCGGGCATGCGGACTCCTGAGGACGGGCGTCGTGACGCCAGTGTGCCATCAGGAGCCCCAAGAGGTCCTGCCGGTACGTGAAAGCCGTACCGATTCAGCCTTTCGCTCTGCGGATCTCAGCCGGCCATGCCGTCGAAGTCGCCGTCCCTGACGCCGGCGAGGAACGCGCGCACCTCGTCGTGGGTGTAGACGAGAGCGGGGCCTTCGGGGTGCCTGGAGTTGCGGACGGCCACTCCTCCTGCGGGCAGGAGCGCCATCTCGACGCAGTTGCCACTCGGATTGCTGTGACGGCTCTTCTTCCACTCCACGCCCGTGAGGGAGTTGGCGGGAACACCGTTGTCGATGTGCTGCATGCGAACGATTCCTTTCTTCGGCCTGGAATGCGGACTGCCCCTGGTGCGCGGCCAGGATCCGCCTCACGGTGAACAGTTGTCCCCTGCTCACACCCCGGGGTGCAATTTCGGATGCAATTGCACCGCGTGGACGGACGGCGAGGATACTAGTGGTCGCCCGGCCCCCACGGCACCATCGACCGGCCTTGTGCGGAGGATGATCAGCGCTCATGCACGCGCAGAACACATCAGGTGACGCAGCGGCGGCGACCGACCCGCCAGGTCGGGCGGAGGTCGCTCCGGACCCGCACGAGGAGCTGGCACGGGATCTGGGCATCGCTGCCCCGGGCTTCACCACGCGAGGGCTGGGACCCGGCCCGGACAGCCTGCGGCAGGCGCGCGCGTTCGTCCGCGAGGCGCTCGAGGCATGGGGTTTGCGCTACTGCGCGGACGACGTCGCCCTCGTGGCAGGCGAGTTGATGAGCAATGCGGTCTGTCACGGTCTGCGGTCTACCGCGGAGCCCACGGACCCGCCCGCCGCGCGGCTGGGCCTGGCACGTCAGGACAGCACCCTCGTCTGCGCCGTGAACGATCCGAACCCCGACGTGCCCGTGCTCCGCCCTGACGACGAATCGCTCGAACGGGGTAGGGGTCTGCGCATCATCGACGCGCTGTGCAGTTCATGGGGGTGGTCCCGGCCCACCCCGGCGGGCAAGACCGTCTGGGCCAGGATTCCGGTCTCTCAGGACCCGGAGGGGCCCACCCCCACCAGCGCCGCCCAGGCCTCCGCGAGCACGGTGTGCCCGTGCGGTGTCGGGTGGACTCCGTCCCCCGCGATGTGTTCGGCGCCGCCGGCGGCACGGGCGGCCTGGTTCAGCAGACCGTCCGCCGCCAGCAGCGCCGCGTCGAACTCCTCGGCCAGCCTGCGGACCGCCTGAATTTTGGGATCGAGGTCCTCACGCCAGGCCCACTGCTCGTCCGTCACGGGTACGAGGAAGGGCTCGATGAGGATCAGCTGGGTGTCCGGACCTTCCCGCACCTGCGTGAGGATGGCGCGGTAGTCGTCCTCGAACGCCCGCACCGGGGTGAGGTCGCCGGAGTCGTAGCGGCGCCAGGTGTCGTTCACACCGATGAGGATCGACACGACGTCGGGCCGGAGGCCGACGGCGTCCTGCCGCCACCGGGCCCGCAGATCCGCGACGCCGTCGCCGCCGACGCCCCGGTTGACGAACGTGACACCGCAGCCGGGCCGCGCGGCACGCACCAGGTCGGCCGCGATCCGCACGTAGCCGTTGCCCAGGGGTTTGTCCGGCTCCACGAGCCTGCCCACGTCGGTGATGCTGTCCCCCTGGAAGAGGACGGTTGCGGAGGGGTGCAGGCTGACGGTCACGCGGTGCTCCGTACGGGGTGAGGGGTCAGTGGGCGGCGGAATGATCCTGCCCACTGCGCCCCGGCATGATCCCCTAGCGCATGCCGGCCGAGGCGCGCACCGCGCTGAAGTCGAGCGCGCTCTCCACCTCCAGCAAGGTCTCCTCGGCGATGCGCCGCACCTCGGCAGGAACGTCGCCCTGCTCCTCCACCAGACCGGCGTAGATCGGCGCGTCGGATGTGTCTGCGGAACTCACGTGAAACTGCCTAACGATCGGTTATGCCCGCCAATCAGCGGAAACGGGAGCCGAGTGTACGCGCTCGGCTCCGGCCGCCTCCCGGCGGACCCGGGATACCGGCTTCGCCGCCTCCGGGCAGTACCTCACCCGGACGGGCGCCCGGAGGCGTCAGAGCGGGTAGGCGCAGCCGGATCCCGGGGCCCCGCTCCCACCGCCCGGAGAACCGCTTCCCCGGTCGGCGGGCGGCAAACCGGCGACTACTCGACGACGAGCTCGACCTCGATGTTGCCGCGCGTCGCCTTGGAGTACGGGCAGTAGGCGTGCGTCGCCTCGACCAGCTGCCGCCCCGTCTCACCCTCGAGCGCCTCCGGAAGTTCGACGCGCATGACCACGGAGAGACCGAAGCCGGTGTCGTCCTTGCCGATGGAGACCTCGGCCGTCACCGCGACGTCCTTGGTGTCGATCTTCATCTCGCGGCCCACCGAGCTCATCGCGCTGGCGAAGCAGGCGGCGTAACCGGCGGCGAAGAGCTGCTCCGGGTTGGTGCCCTCGCCGTTGCCACCGAGGGCCGGCGGCAGGGCGAGTGCCAGGTCGAGCCGTCCGTCCGAGCTCACGGCCCGGCCTTCGCGTCCGTTCGCGGTGGCGGCAGCGGTGTACAGCGCGTCCATGGGGTGTCCTCATCTCGTACGGAGGTGACCGCGGGCCGGCCACCTCCAAGAGAGTGACACACAATTTAATTGTGCACAACTGAATGGCCTCGGCAGGCTACTCTGGACCCATGACGCCACCACCCGCCCCCGTCCCCGGCCTGTCGGATCTGCCGGACGCCGAGCTCCTCCGGCTGGACCACCAGGTCTGCTTCTCCCTGCAGGCGGCCTCGCGCGCCTTCGGCGGCGTCTACAGGGAAGCGCTCAAGGACCTGGGGCTCACCTATCCCCAGTACCTGGCGATGATGGTGCTCTGGGAACACGGGCCGCTGCCGGTCAAGTCGATCGGCGAGCTGCTGCACCTGGACTCCGGCACACTGTCTCCGCTGCTGAAAAGGCTGGAGTCGGCGGGGCTCGTCGCGCGTGAGCGCAGCCCGCAGGACGAGCGGTCGGTGACGGTCCGGCTCACCGAGGCCGGAGCGGAGCTGCGTGCGCGCGCCCTCCACGTGCCCCGGGCGATCCTCAAGGCCACCGGCTTGTCCGTGGAGGAGGTCCTGGCGCTGCAGGAGACCCTGGGACGGCTCACCGCGTCCCTGGGACGAGCCGGCTGAACCTGCCCGTCCGCAGGCCGCGGCTCAGCGCTCGCAGGAGTTTCACCGCCGAAATAGGATGCAGGAACTATCGCAACGCGGAGCGGCCCATGAACCGGCGTCGAACTCCCCGGTCGGCGAGCGCAGAGGACCTGCTCAGCACACTGCAGCACCTGACCGCCCGTGCCCGGCAGGAAGTGGAGTTGCACCAGGCACGCGTCGAACTGGCGCAAGCCCTGCAGCGCAAGATGCTGCCTGCGGCGCTGCCCGCCCTGCCCGGGCTCCAGACCGCCGCCCGCTATGCTCCCGCGCGCGACGGGCTGGACATCGGAGGCGACTGGTACGACGGGTTCCTGCTGCCGGACGGGGCGCTCGGCCTCGCCATCGGCGATGTACAGGGCCATGACGTCGAGGCCGCCGCCTTCATGGGGCAGATCCGCATCGCCATGCGCGCCATCGCCAGCACGGCAGCCGACCCTGGTGAGGTCATGGGCCGCACGAACGATCTGATCCTCTCGATGGATTCCAGCCTCTTCGCGACCTGTTCCTTCCTCCGTCTGGATCCGGAGACCCGGGAGCTGCGGAGCGCCCGCGCCGGCCATGTCGCCTGTGTGTGGGCGACCGCGGACGGACGCTCAGGCATCACCGCGGACGCGGGGGGTCTGCCCCTGGGGATCGCTCTCCGCCAGCACTACCCCGTCACTCGGCGCGACCTCACCGTGGACGGTGCGTTCGTCCTGCTCACCGACGGAGTCATAGAGGGACCGTCGCTGTCGATCGACGACGGCCTGGAGCGGATCCGGCGGCTGGTGAGCGCCCATGCCGGAGCCGACGCGGAGGAACTCGCGGACCGGGTGCTCCAGGCCGCGGTCTTCACGGGCCACGAGGACGACGCGGCCGTCCTCGTTCTGCGCCACGACGCCACCCCGCCGGAACCGGGATGAGCGAAGGGCCACCGCGCGTGTCACCGGAGCCTGCCGTCATCAGCGGTGTCTGATGAGATGCGTGATCCGCAGCGAGGAAAACAGACGTCGAGCCGTGCTGGGTGTGCAGATGCTGGTCATCGCCGCTGCCTACTTCGGGTCCGCACAGCTCGGTCTGCTCAGACAGGTGGCGGTGGAGAGCTCGGTCGTCACCCCGCTGTGGCCGCCGTCGGGCATCGCCCTCGCCGCCTTCCTGTACGCGGGTCTACGGATCTGGCCGGGAGTCGCGGTGGGATCCCTGCTCACGGTCATGTCCTTGAGCGACGGCCTCACCTTCTGGGGCGTCGCCATCGTGGTGGGCAGCGCCCTGGCACCGCTATGCTCGTTTCTCGCGCTGCGCGTCGTGGGCTTCCGCACCGAACTGGACCGCCTGCGCGACGGCGTCGCCCTGGTCTTCCTCGGGGCGATGGGAGGCATGACCATCAGCGCCACCGCGGGAACCGGCGTCCAGCTGCTGAGCGGTTCTCTGCCCGCCAGCCAGTTCTGGCAGGTCTGGTCGGCGTGGTGGGCAGGCGACGCCATGGGGGTCCTCATGGTCACGCCGCTCCTCATCGTCCTGCGCAGGGTGCGGATGCCGCGGATGGACGACCGCTGGATCGAGACGGTGGCGCTCTCGGTCGTCGCGGTGGGGGCGACGGTCATCGCCACCAGGAGCTCCCTGTCCATGATCTACCTGCTCTTCCCGGTACTGGTGTGGGCCGCCCTCCGCTTCCAGCTGGCAGGGAGCGCCCCGTGCGCCCTCCTGATGTCCGTCATGGCGATCATCGCCGGAACGGAAGGTGTGGGTCCGTTCGCGAACCACTCCGTGCTCGAGGTCATGCTCAACCTGTGCATCCTCAACGGCTGCGTCGCACTCACCTCGCTCCTGCTCGCGGCCATCGTGACCGAGCACAACAACATCCGTCACGAGACGGAGGTGGCGTGCGAGGAGCTGGCCGCACTCGTGGAGGAACTCGCGCCGCGGCCTTCGGCGGGGAGCTGACCCGCCGGCCACGGAGCGGCACGGCATTCGGTGGAGCTCAGGCGTCACGGGGGAAGTGGTGCGCCAGGAAGCCGTTGCGGAACTTCCCGGCGGGGTCGAACCGGGCGGCGAGCCGGTCGAAGTCGTCGTAGTGCGGGTAGAGCCCTCGCAGCGTCCCGGGTGCCATGGTGAACACCTTGCCCCAGTGCGGCCGCGCGGCGAACGGGGCGAGGGCCTCCTCGACGGCTTCGAGCGCGGGTGTGACCGCTGCGGTGTCGGGCACCCAGGTGAAGTGGAACGCCACGGAATCCCGGCCCTGCGCCGGACTCAGCCACAGGTCGTCGCCGGCCACCGTGCGGATCTCGCCGATCTGGAGCACCGGGGCGAAGCGCTCCCGGATGCGGTCCAGGGCCTCGTAGGCCGCCACGGCGTCGCGCCGGGCGACGAAGTACTCCGACTGCAGCTCCTCGCCGTTGCTCGGGGTGAATTCGAGACGGAAATGCGGCAGCCGGGCGTGCCAGGGGCCGGGGACGCCCAACTGCTGCGTGCAGTGCTCGGCGGCCACGCCAGGAACCGGGTGCCGGGGCCCCGTGGCGAGCTTCGCGCCGTGCCACCGTTGCGGTGCGGTGCGGGGCCCGTCCTCGGTGACGCGCTGCTTCAGCCACACCTGGTCGACGGCCCCGCCGTGCCAGCCGGTGAAGAGGCTCACGCTGTAGGCCTCGGACATCACCTCGTCGAACCGGGAGAGCAGTCGCTCCTGGGGGAAGGCTTCGTACACCCACTGCTGGATGTCGAAGGCGGGTACGAGATCAAGAGTGAGGCGGGTGACCACTCCCAGAGCCCCCATCGACACCACCGCGCCGGCGAAGCCGGAGTCTCCCCGGCGCAGGGTCACCAGGCTGCCGTCCGCGGTGACGAGTTCCAGGGCCCGGACCGCACCGGCCAGGCAGTGGTTGCCCACACCCGAGCCGTGGGTGCCGGTGGCACAGGCGCCCGCGACGGAGATGTGGGGCAGGGAGCCCAGGTTGTGCAGGGCGAGGCCACGGCGGTGCAGCGTGTCCGTGATCTCGCCGAAACGCAGACCCGCGCTCACCGTCGCTGTCCGGGCGTCCTGGTCCACCTCGATCACGCGGGGCAGCCCGGCGACGGAGACGAGGGAGCCGACGGTGTCGGCGACGGTGTTGAAGGAGTGACCGGTGCCCAGCGCCCGCACCGCCGTCCCACCGGCGACCATCTCCTGGAGCTCCCCCACCGATGCGGGCATGTGCAGCTGCTGCGCACCGAAGGTGATGTTGCCCGCCCAGTTCGTGCGTCGGGCGGACCGGGCCTGCGCGGAATGATCGATCATGCCTACGGAGCATACGCCCCGCTCGCCGGCGGTCTCAGGGCTTGCGGCCCACACCGCTGACCGCGTGACCGGCGGCCGTCTCCTCGCCCCGGCCAGGTTCCGGACGCCAGTCGGACGTCCTGACCACGCCGGGGTCGAGCAGCCGCAGACCGTCGAAGAACTTCGCGATCCGCGCCGGGCTCCGCAGACGGTAGGAGTTCGCGGAATGCGCGTTGTACGCCTCGATCGCGTCGCTGAGCGCCTCACTGGTGTCCGTGCCGTCCGCAAGGACCAGATGACTTCCGCGCGGGAGCGCCGCCATCAGACGGGCGACCAGGGCCCACGGATCGTCGCTGTCGGGCAGCTGGCCCATGATGCCGAGCATGGTGAGGCCGACGGGCGCGTCGAGATCGAGGGTGCGGGAGGCCTGGTCGAGGATCCGGCCGGTGTCGCGGACGTCCGCGTCGATGTACGCGCAGGCTCCCTCCGGGGTGCTGGTGAGAAGGGCCCGGGCGTGCGTCAGGACGAGCGGGTCGTTGTCGACGTAGACGATCCGGGACTCCGGCGCCAGCCGCTGTGCGACCTCGTGGGTGTTGTCGGCCGTGGGGAGCCCCGTGCCGATGTCCAGGAACTGGCGGATTCCGGCGTCGGCTGTCAGATGGCGGACGGCACGTGCGAGAAAGGCCCTCTGGTCGCGTGCGATGCCGGCGATGTCGGGGAACGCCGTGAGAATCGTCTCCCCCGCCTCGACGTCGGCGGGGTAGTTGTCCTTGCCTCCGAGCAGGTAGTTCCAGACGCGCGCGGAGTGCGCTACGTCCGGGCGCAACCCCTCCGGGGGCCGGCGGTGATCGCTCATGTCGGCCTCGCACATCCTGGGCCCACGAGTCCCTCCAGGTCCGCGTGGGCGTCAGTACGGCAGGGGCCGGCCGGACGGGGTTCTCAGGTCCAGCGGGGGCGGCCCCGTGGGGGGCTGCGGTCGGCGGACGATCCGGATGCGGCCCACGGCCACCACCTCCCTGGTCATCCGGTATCTGCCCAGCCAGCCGCTCTTCACACGTCGAGGCCCCCCACAGGACGCTTCGGCTCCTGTCGCGGATGCGGACCTGGCGATGTGCGGTGAGGGTGGATGCGTGGGGGGAAGCCGAGCGAGGAGGATCCGCCATGTCCGCGATGGACAAGATCAAGAAGATGCTCAAGGGCCACGAGGACCAGGCCGGAAAGGGCGTCGACAAGGCCGGTGACATGATCGACGACCGGACCCAAGGCAAGTACGGCAAGCACGTAGACACCGGTCAGGACAAGCTCAAGCAGCAGTTCGGATCCGACCGCGACCCGGACAACCCGCCCCGCTCCTGACACAGCGGGCGCCGGTACGCCGGCGCCCGCTGCCCGTGCGCCGGAGCCGGCGGCGTCCCTCACCCCCGCCGCCGGCTCCGGCGTCCGGTGCGTTCGGATCCGGGAACGGATATCGAGCGCATGACCGGATTCCTGTTATTGTCCCCGCCGCACAGCGTCTCCCGAGTGTGGGAAGTGACGGAACAGGATCCCGGAAGAGTGAGCAGAGCATGGGCGAGGCACGCGACACGGCGTTGATCAAGGCCGCGCAGAAGGGCGATCCCGAGGCGCAGGACCGGCTCGTCGCGTCCTACCTGCCGCTCGTCTACAACATCGTCGGCCGGGCACTGAACGGCCACGCGGATGTCGACGACGTCGTGCAGGAGAGCGTGCTGCGCATGCTCCGCGGCCTGCCGTCGCTGCGCACACCGAAGAGCTTCCGGTCCTGGTTCGTGGCCATCACCATGAACGAGATACGGGGGCACCTCCGCGAGCGCGGGAGCGGGCCCGTGTCGGCGGATCCGATGGGAGACACGTACGACGTGGTCGACCCTGCCGCCGACTTCGTCGAGCTGACGATCGTCCGGCTCGGGCTGACGGGGCAGCGGCGCGAGGCCGCCGAGGCGACGAGGTGGCTGGACGACGACGACCGCGCGCTGGTGTCGCTGTGGTGGCTGGAGACCGCCGGGCAGCTGTCCCGGGCCGAGATGGCGAACGCACTTGACCTGTCCCCTCAGCACACCGCTGTACGCGTGCAGAGGATGAAGGAGCGGCTGGAAGCCGCGCGCGTGGTGGTACGCGCGCTGGCGGCGGACCCACGGTGCGTCCTGCTCGAGGACCTGACGGCCGGATGGGACGGAACGCCGTCCGCCCTCTGGCGCAAGCGCCTGGTCCGTCATGCCCGTGAGTGCACGGTGTGCTCCGGGCACCGGTCGGGCCTGGTGCCCGCGGAGGGTCTGCTGGTCGGGCTCGCCCTGGTGCCCGTGGCCGCTTCCCTCGGTGGACCGATGTCCGCGTCACAGCCGATGTCCGCCGCCGGGTTCGCGCCCGCCCGCGAGCCGCACCGGGCCGATGAGCTCTTCCACGCCACGGAGCCGTACTCCGCCGGGGGACCACCGGAAGGGCCGACGACTCCGGCCGCGTTCCTGCCCGATGCCGCCTACGTGTCGGGGCCCGGGCGCGCCGAGCGCCGGCGGGACGGTGCCCGGCGCCGCCGCCGCACCACGGTCCTCGCCGGGCTGGTGGCCGTCGCGGCACTGGGCGGCGGCGGAGCCGCGGTCCATCTCTACACGGACGACGGGGAGGAGGGGCCGGCGACGGCGATCGAGCCCCTCGCGGGTCCCTCCGCCGCGGTGACGACCCCACCGTCCCACTCCGCTTCCCCCTCCCCCTCCCCCTCCCCCACGCCTTCATCGGCCTCACCGACACCGTCGCGAACGGCGTCGCCATCACCGTCCAAGAGCCGGACGGCCTCGGCGGCCCCCGAGAAGGCGCCCGAACCGCGTCCACGGTCCTCCCGGCCGGCCGCCGCGCCGAAGCCCTCGTCCGCCCCCTCGGTGGCAGAAGAAGTCATCGCGCTGGTGAACACCGAACGTGCCAAGGCGGGTTGCGCGTCCGTGAGCGGCAACAGCCTTCTGGCGACCGCCGCCTCGCGTCACTCGGCCGACATGGTGGCGCGGAACTACTTCTCCCACACGTCGTTGGACGGCACGGATCCCGGTGCGCGGATCACCGCCGCCGGCTACCGCTGGAGCACGTACGGCGAGAACATCGCCAAGGGCCAGCAGACGGCCGAGTCGGTGATGGACTCCTGGATGAACAGCGAGGGGCACCGCGCGAACATCCTCAACTGCGCCTTCAAGGAGATCGGGGTCGGCCGGGAGGACTCGTCCAGCGGTCCGGTGTGGACGCAGAACTTCGCCGCGGCGCTGTGACGTCCGGTGCTCCCGCCGGCCGTCACACACCGGAAACACGCCGGTAGCGCCCGCTCCACCTGAAGGATCTAGGCTGAGGCCGCGCCCAGGCCGAAGGCGTCCGCCGGCGAAATGACGTTTCCCCTCGCGGACAGGAGCCTCGTGCACTCCTCTCGTCTTGCCACCCGGGTCCCCCCGTGGCTCGGCCACGTACTGCGGGCCCAGCGTGGTCCGGTCCCGTGGAACGCCGTGCTGCGCGGGGCGCTGGCCGGCGTACCCCTGCTGGTGGCGGTAGTGGCCGGGCAGCCGACCGCCGGCGTCCCCGCTGCGCTCGGCGCCATGCTCGCAGGCATCAACGACCGGCCCGGCAGCCGCCGCGCGGCGGTCACCCGGCTGGGGGTCCCCGCGCTGGCGGGCTCGGGCGGGCTGCTGCTCGGCACCCTGATCGCCTCGGCTGTGGGTGAGGGCCGTTCCCTGGTCCTCCTTCCCCTCGCGTTCGGTTTGCTGGGTCTGGTCGCCGGCGCACTGAGCTCCACAGGGCCCGTCGCGTCGGCGTGCGGTACGCAGGTGATGGTCGCGGTCGTGATCGGCGCCGGAATGCCGCTCCCCGAGCCCGGTCCGGTGCGCGCGCTGCTCTTCCTCGCGGGGGCGAGCTGGCTGCTGCTGCTCCGGTTGCTCCTGCCGTCCGAAGGCAGGAGCGGCAGCGGGCCGTACCGGCTCGACGGGGAGAGGCAGGCCGTCGCCGCCGTGTACGAGGCGGTGGCGCGGCTCCTGCGGGCGACCGGTGGCCCGCATGCCCGTGCCGAGCGCGCGGCGCTGAGCGCCGCGCTCGACCAGGCACAGGACGCACTGGCCGGACCCCGTCTGCGTCGCTACGCCAGTTCGGGGGCCGAGCGGCGTCTCCACGCCCAGTACGCGGCGGCGTTTCCGCTGGCCGAGGCCGCGACCGCCCTGGCCTGGGCCGGAGCCCCGCTGCCCGACCGGATCGCCGAAGGCCCCGGCCGGCTCGCCGCGGCGGTGCGCAGCGGTGGCCCCTGCGGTCCGTTGCCGGCTCCGGCACGGACGGATGCGGGGCTGCGGGCCCTGGACGACGCCCTGCTGAGGGCCGCGTCGGTCTTCGACGGCCCCACCGGTTCACCGCTCGGCGCACGCGGGAAGCGGTCGTCCGCCTCGGTTCCGCGCCGGGCGTGGAGTGCCGCGGGACGCGAGTACGGAGTGCGGGTCGCGTTGTGCTGCGCGACGAGCACGGTCGTCGCGCAGTGGCTCCACCACGACCACTGGTACTGGCTGCCCGCCACGACGGTCTTCCTGGTCAAGCCCGACCTCGGGCCCCTCGCCTCGCGGGTGGTCTGCCGCGCCGTGGGCACCGTCGTGGGCGCTGCGGTCTTCGGTTTCCTGGCCCTGGTGGCATCGGGGCCGTGGCCGCTCTTCGCGGCCGTGGTCCTGTGCGGCGCCCTCCTCCCGGTCGCCACTCGCCACTTCGCCGTGCAGACGGCGGTGGTCACCGTGCTCGTGCTGTCCCTCGTCATGCTGGGCGGGGAGCCCGCCGCCTCCTGGGGCCGTGTGGTGGAGTCCCTTCTCGCGTGTGCGACGGTGCTGATCGTCGGGCATCTCCCGCTGCCGGGACGGCCGGGCCAGGGCGTGCGCGCCGCTCTCGACACGGCGGTGGGAGCGGCGCACCGCTACCTGGGGCACGTCATGGCCGCCCCGCAGGACCATGCCGGGCGGGGGGCGCTGCGCCGCGAGGCCTACCGTTCGCTGGCGGCGGCCCGTACGGCGATCGACCTGTCGGCGGCCGAGCTCCCGGCAGTGGCACGGCACTCCGCCGGTTCCGAAGGTGTCGCGAAGGCCTTGGAGCGGCTCATCGACACGACGACGGCCTGTGCGGTGGAGCTGGGGCACCCCACCGCGGAGCTGCCTCCGTCGCACGCCGAGCTGCTCGCCAGGCATCTGGCCGAGCTGGACCGGGCGTACGCGGCGCCGGTTCGGTGAAGCCGTGCCGCCGCCCGGTCCCGGTGCGTCAGGGAGCACCGCGGGCCGCCGGGCCGAGGCCCGGGGCGATGGGCGTTACCGCGCCCGGCCGGGCATGTGTTCCGCTGTCGCGGCACCGGACGCCGACGCCCGGACCGTGGTCCGGGTACCGGGCGTCCGGGGTCAGCGGCTGATGAGGGTGAGCGCGGCGCAGCCTCCGCCGACGGTCCCCACGGTCAGGACGGACACGGCCACGCAGCGGGCACGGAGCCGGTCGTAGCGTGCGGTGTACTCACCGCGCAGTTCCACGGCCCTGCCGGCGATCCGGGTGAGCATCTCCTTGGAGACGGCCACCCTGTCCGTGACGTAGACGCGCTCGACCTCCTCCCGCTGGGCGGTGGTGAGCCAGGGCAGCGCGTCGGCGAAGCGCCGGGCGTGCCTGCGGGCTTCCTCGACCTCGGCGTTCCAGAGCAGGTATCCCTCGACCTGGGCCAGCCCTCTGGCGCTCTCCTTCTCCGGCTCCACCAGCTCCTCCTCTTCTGGGGCAGTCGTCCCGGATTCCTATTCCTGCTTGTCCCCGGGCGCCACCGTGACGGATTCCTGGGGACGGTTGGCGGACTCCTCGAGTTCACGGATCGAGGGGTAGTGCAGGTCGAATGCCGGCGACTCCGAGCGGATCCGCGGGAGGGTCAGGAAGTTGTGCCGCGGGGGCGGGCACGACGTCGCCCATTCGAGCGAGCGGCCGAATCCCCACGGGTCGTCGACCGCGACCTGCTTTCCGTACTTCGCGGTCTTCCACACGTTGTACAGGAAGGGCAGCATCGACAGGCCCAGCAGGAACGAGGCGATCGTCGAGACGGTGTTCAAGGTGGTGAAGCCGTCGGCGGCGAGGTAGTCCGCGTAACGACGCGGCATGCCCTCGGCACCGAGCCAGTGCTGCACCAGGAAGGTGCCGTGGAAGCCGATGAACAGCATCCAGAACGTCATTTTCCCCAGTCGCTCGTCGAGCATCTTGCCGGTGAACTTCGGCCACCAGAAATGGAATCCGGCGAACATCGCGAAGACCACGGTGCCGAAGACGACGTAGTGGAAGTGCGCCACGACGAAATACGAGTCGGACACGTGGAAGTCCAGCGGCGGTGAGGCGAGGAGTACGCCGGTGAGTCCCCCGAAGAGGAAGGTGACCAGGAATCCGATCGACCAGAGCATGGGGGTTTCCATGGACAGCGACCCCTTCCACATCGTGCCGATCCAGTTGAAGAACTTCACGCCGGTCGGTACGGCGATGAGGAACGTCATGAAGGAGAAGAACGGCAGCAGCACACCGCCGGTGACGTACATGTGATGGGCCCACACCGTGGCCGAAAGACCGGCGATGGCGATCGTCGCGCTGATCAGACCGACATATCCGAAGATCGGCTTCCGGCTGAACACCGGGATCACCTCGGAGACGATGCCGAAGAACGGCAGGGCGATGATGTACACCTCCGGATGGCCGAAGAACCAGAAGAGGTGCTGCCAGAGCAGTGCGCCGCCGTTGGCCGGGTTGAAGATCTGCGCGCCGAATTTGCGGTCCGCCTCCAGGGCGAGCAGTGCGGCGGCGAGGACCGGGAAGGCCAGCAGGACCAGGACACCGGTCAGGAGCACGTTCCAGGTGAAGATCGGCATGCGGAACATCGTCATGCCGGGCGCGCGCATGCAGATGATCGTGGTGATGAAGTTGACCGAACCGAGGATCGTGCCGAAGCCGGAGAAGGCCAGACCCATGATCCAGAGGTCCGCTCCGACACCGGGCGTACGGACCGAGTCCGAGAGCGGGGTGTAGGCGAACCAGCCGAAGTCGGCCGCGCCCTGCGGGGTGAGGAAACCGGACACCGCGATCAGCGAGCCGAAGAGGTACAGCCAGTACGCGAACATGTTCAGCCGCGGGAACGCCACGTCGGGCGCGCCGATCTGCAGCGGCATGATCCAGTTCGCGAAACCGGCGAACAGCGGCGTCGCGAACATCAGCAGCATGATCGTGCCGTGCATCGTGAACGCCTGGTTGAACTGCTCGTTCGAGACCAGCTGATTACCCGGGCGCGCCAGCTCCGCCCGCATGACGAGGGCCAGGACGCCACCGACGATGAAGAAGCCGAACGAGGTGGACAGGTACAGGGTGCCGATCGTCTTGTGGTCGGTGGTGGTGAGCCACCTGATGACCACGTTCCCCGGCTGCCGACGCCGCACAGGCAATTCGTCCTCGTAGGCGGCATCGGCTTCCACCGGTGCTGAGGGGCCCCTCGTCGTCACTGCGGCACTCCTTCGGTCGACGGCCGACTGCTGACTCGGCGACCAGGATGGACTCCCTGCGGCGGTGCCGCAGGTCATCGCCGTACGCACTGCACCAGTGGTTGGGAAAGGACACTCCATTGGCCGATGGCCGGGATGCCGTTGTTGACGGCGGAGCCGCTCTCAGGCTTCGGCCCAGGCGCGCATCGCCTCCCGCGTGGGAAAGTCGGCCACGTCCTTGTCGAGCGGCTCGTCGGTGTACTGGTGAATGAGCCAGTCCGCCTCGATGCGTGGTTCTCCCGCCGTGCCGTAGTCGGCGATCCAGAGCCCGTCACCCGCGTACGAGCTCGTGTCGTGGTCGAGCCAGAAGGAGCGGTTGCAGTACAGCAGGACACGGTGACTCGGCCTCAGCCGTTTCACCTCGCGGATGAAGCGGTCCTTGTCCGCGCTCGTCGCGCGGCTCCCTTCACCGGTCCGCTCCCAGTCGACGGCCAGGAGATCGCCCGCACGCTCGGGGGTTTGGTCGAGGAAATGAGCCGCCTGCTCCTTCGCGTGGCCGGGCCACAGGAAATGGTAGAAACCGATGACGCAGCCGGCGTCCCTGGCGCGTTTGACCTGGCTTTTCAGTTTCGGGTTGACGTAGGAACGGCCTTCGGTGGACTTCACGAAGACGAAATCCAGACCGGCCGTATCGAAGTCGGTCTGGTAGGAGCTGACATCGACACCGTGCAGCACGGGCATCGCCTCCAAGTGGGGCACTGAGATTCCGCTTTCTCTCTCCCATGGGTGCCCGTCCGGAGCGATCCCATCCCCCGCCCGGCTGCGGAACCGATTCAGCGCACCGGAATAGTGTCCGCACCCCGAGGGTTGTTGATCCGGCGAGAGCCTATTTCCCTGACACGCGGCAGCGAAAGGTCTGATCATGAAGATCGGCATCATCGGAGCGGG
This sequence comes from Streptomyces sp. NPDC006516, assembly GCF_040611875.1. Lineage (NCBI taxonomy): Bacteria > Bacillati > Actinomycetota > Actinomycetes > Kitasatosporales > Streptomycetaceae > Streptomyces > Streptomyces sp. NPDC006516. The sequence continues at coordinate 99,935 of NZ_JBEXPD010000006.1, read as the reverse complement.
CAACATCGGCGGCAACCTGACCCGGCGCCTCACCGCGCTCGGGCACGAGGTGTCCGTCGCCAACTCCCGTGGCCCCGAGACGCTCAAGGCACTCGCCGAGGAGACCGGAGCGACGCCGGTCACGTCGGCCGAGGCGGCGCGTGGCGCGGACGTCGTCGTGGTGACCGTGCCGCTCAAGGCGGTCCCCGCCCTGCCCTCAGGGCTCCTCGACGGAGCGGCGGACGGCGTCGCCGTCATCGACACCGGCAACTACTACCCTCAGCAGCGGGACGGCCGAATCGCCGCGATCGAGGACGGCCTGCCGGAGAGCCGGTGGACCGAGCAGCAGATCGGCCATCCTGTGATCAAGGCGTTCAACGGCACGTACGCGCAGGACATCCTCGACAAGGGGCTCCCCCGCGGCGCGGCCGGCCGGCAGGCCCTGCCCGTCGCCGGTGACGACTCGGCCGCGAAGCAGACGGTCCGCGACCTGATCGACGAGCTGGGCTTCGACACCGTCGACGCGGGCGGCATCGACGAGTCCTGGCGCCAGCAGCCGGGGACTCCGGTGTACGGGAACCGTGGTGACGCGGCCGCCATCGAGAAGGCCCTGGCCGAGGCCTCCCCGGAGCGCACCGCCGAGTTCCGCGCCTGAACAGCCGGACGCGCGGGTCCCGGCCCGTCGCGCCGCGCATGTCCGGGGTGCGGCGCGAGGGGGCCGGGGAGGTGTCAGTTCTCGGCCGGAAGGCTGTCCATGAACGAGCTGACGGAGAACACGGCGCGACCCGCGCCCGCCGGACCGTATCCGGGCGGTGAGGAGAGCCCGTACTCCTCCATGGTCGCCCGGTAGGCCTCGAGCAGCCTGATGTGGTACTCCAGCGGCGCACCGTCCGGGTTGGTCCTGCCCAGGGGGGTGGTCGGCTCGGGGCACCAGGTGGTGAAGCGCGGTGTGATGCCGTTCGACATGAAGAAGCGCAGGCCCTCGGTGGTCGAGGCGATGGCCTCGTCGACGGTCTTGAATCCGTGCGGCTCGGCCATCTCCACGCCGGCGACGAAGTTGGGGATCACGTTGCGGGCGCCGAAGACATCCGCCGAGTCCAGGATGCGCCGGTGCCATTCGTCGCGGCCGACGTAGCGTTCCTTGCCCGGGCAGTAGAGCTCGAACAGACGGCGGTCCCACACCTCGTAGTTGGGGTGGTAGATCTGCACGCCGTAGTCGTGGAAGCGCTGGACGTCGGACTTGGGGAGGGCCTGGGCGACGACCTTTCCGGTCCAGCGCCCGGGGAACCGCTCCTCGATGGCCTTGGCGTAGCGGCCGTAGAAGTCGGCCTCGTCCCTCCCCTGGATGTGGGAGGTGATGGCGCCGCCGGTGAGCGTGTACGCCGTGGTCGTCCTCGCCGTGTCGTGGCGGTCGATGATCTCCAGGGCCTCCAAAACCTCGTCGACGTCCTTCACGCCCGTGTAGGGGCGGCCTGCCGCCTTGTGCTGGCGCCAGTTGTGGTTGATGTCGCAGTACTGGCACTCCTCCTTGGCACCGAAGTACTGGCAGACCCGGAACACCGTGAGGTAGATCAGATATCCCCACTGGATGGTGGGGGCGACCTCCATGACGGACTTGCCGTTCTCCAGGGTGTGACGGTAGTAGTCCGGCATCGGGGGCAGACCCACGTCGGAGATGCGTGCGCCGTCGAGATAGAGGCCCAGTACGCCGTCGGGCCCGGCGGCAACGCGGTACGGCGAGGCCGGGTTGACCCGGACGGACACCACCGTGCGGCGCAGGTCGTACGGGCCGCCCGTGAGCACGATCTCCTCGGGCGGCCTGCGCAGGGCGGCGGCTCCGAGCTCGGGCAGGGTGCCGTGGTCGAAGGAGAAGATGAAGTACGACTTCGGTTTGACGTCGCCGTGTTCGTTGTCACTGAGCGCCGACTCGTCGAACGCCATACCGCCGCGCAGCAGGTCCTCCTTGAGCACCGCCTCTCTCGGCACATGGGGGAACCGCTCCATGAGCCGCTCGACCAGACGCGTCCGTTCCCCGGCGGGCGGGGTGGTGCGGGTGGGTCCGAGCTGGATGTGGCTGGGCATGGACGGGCTCCTCGGGTCCGGTGTCCTGGTCACGACCGTGTGTACGACACACTGTCCAACGAACCAGCATCGCCGAGCGTTCGCACGTGATCCGTCGGGCTTCCGCCGGACGCCCCGGCGACAGAGGACGAGGAGTACCGCTCATGCCCCGCACCATGTCCGTGTCGGACAGCGTCCTGATCCGGGCGGCACCGTCGGCCGTGTACGAGCGGTTGAGCGACCCCACCGCGATGGGGCGCTGGAGTCCGGAGAACCTGGGCGCACGTGTGATCGGCGGGCGCCGGGACGCTCATGTGGGCATGGTCTTCGAGGGCCGCAACAAGCGCGGGCCCTTCCGCTGGACGACCAGGTGCACGGTGACCGCCGCCGATCCTGGCCTGCGGTTCGCCTTTCGCGTACACGCGATAGGTGTACGCCGTCCTTTGCTGTCCGGTCCCATCGCGCTGTGGGAGTACCGCTTGGAGGCGGTCGACGGGCGCACCCGGGTGACCGAGACCTGGACTGACCACAGGCGGGCATGGCCTGACCCGCTCGCCAACGCCTTCGACCGCTTCGCGACGCGGGGCCACACGTTCGCGGAGTTCCAGCGTGTGAACATCCGCACGACCTTGGAGCGCCTGAAGGCCGCGCTGGAGCACGAGGACGCGGGAGCGACCGGGTGTGACGAGGACGGTCCCGGTCCTGGGTGAGGAGTGGGCCGGGATGGAGCTGGACATGGATGCTTCGCCGCGGCCGGCTGGGGGCCGCACGGGGAGCACCGTCGTGCCGGGGGTGTACGGCTGGTCACACCGGCGGAGCTCGGCGACGGCCCCGCGCAGCGACGCCGTCGAGGGAGCGAACTCATGGCGAGCGCGGCGGTGTTCACGCCGCGCCGGGCCCGGCCGCGTCCCAGTGCGCCGGCCGGGTCAGGGACGGCGGCAGTCGCGTGGCGGCGTTGCCCTTCGCGGCGTTCAGCTGGGCCTGGGTGAGGTAGACGGCTCCGGTGAGGTCGGCGCCGGACAGGTCGGCGTCACGGAGATCCGCGCCGATGAGCTCCGCGGAACGTAGATCGGCTCCGCTCAGATCTGCCGCGATGAGGTAGGCCCCGCGGAGTTCGGCGCCCCGCAGGTCGGCGCCGGAGAGCTTGGCCCCGATGAGGTCGGCGCCCCGGTGGCTGCGCTTCGTGCGCCGGGGGAGGGTGGCGCGTTCGAGTGCGGCGGCGCGCAGCAGCAGTGGCGCCACCTTGTCGCGGTGTGCGGACACGTCGAGCTCCGCGAGTCGACCGGCGGGGAGGCGGGTGAGGCGTTCCGTGTCGTCGAGTGCTGCGCGGAGTTCGGCGGCGAGAGGGCTCGCGGCCGACAGGGAGAGCGCCTCGGTCAGATACCAGAGCAGTTCGTGCAGTTGACGCATGACCGGGAAGACCTGGAACATCTCCTGGGCCGCCGCCCCGCCCGAGCGCCAGTCCGTCCCGGAACAGGTGTCCTGGGAGACCTTCTGGCCCGCCCCGAAGCAGTCGTACACCGTGCAGCCGACGAAGCCGTCCGAGCGCAGACGGGTGTGTATGCCGCAGCGGAAGTCGTCAGCGAGGTTGGGGCAGGGTGTGCCCGCGTCCTTGTCGATCGCGAAGTCCGCGGAGGCGGTGAGCGTCAGGGCGACGCAGCACAGCCCGGCGCAGTTCGCACAGTCTGCCCGCAGGGCAGCCCGATCGGTGACGGGTGCGGTCGGGTGGTTGTCGGGCACGTGCGCGGTTCCTCCGTCGTGTGCGGTTGCAGCCGAGTTTATCGGTGTGGGGGCACAGCTGGTGCGGCCATTGTCGGTGGGCGGGCGCACACTTGAGCCCTTGGACTCGGCATCGGCGAAGGGGCAGGACGTGAGCGTTGCGCAGGAAGGGGGGTTCGAGCCCGCGACGGGCGACGGCCCGGCAACTTCCCTGCCGCCGGGCGTGCGTGCCGGGGAGGTGCGGACCGCGTTCGAGGGGATGCTCCAGATCAGACGGCTGACCCGTGCGGGCACCGCGGATCCCGAGGGGCAGCCGGCCGCGTGGGAGTTGAACAGGCCGGTGCGGGCCGTGGCGCTCGCGCTGGAGGCCGCGGGCGTCTCGCCCTCCGCCGTGGGCCCGTCCGGGGAGCGGACGGCCACGGGTTACCGGGTCCGCGCGGGCGAAGCGGCCGGCTCGGTGCGGGTCGAGTGGACCGGGCCGCCGGGCAGCGGGGCCGCACATGGCGAGGAGGAGGCGCTGACCGGGTGCGTGTCGGTGCTGCGACGGCTGGGCTGGACGGCTCTGCTGTACCGGGGGCCGCGCCGACGCCGGTTCGTCGAGGTCGAAGCTCCGCCCGCGGAACGTTCCTGAGCGCCCCTCCGCATCGCCCCGGGTGCGTTGTCAGACCCATGAGAGATGCTTGACGGTCCGACACCTCTGACGGGGAGATGCTGAGATGCACCAAGCAGAAATCGCCGCGGCCCAGGCGTATGTCCGTTTACTGGCGGCCACACGCGCCGCCCTCGCCGATCCGGCGGATGCCCCGCTCTACATGCCGCTGCTCGCCTCCCCGATCCAGGAGGCGGACGAGGCCCTGCGGAGTGCGGGCCTCTCGGGCAACGAGGACCGGTTCTTCGCTCTCGTACGGCAGTTGCAGCCGAGCCTGAGCGGTTCCGGTCGCTGACTCGCGCGCACGGCGGGCGCCGCGCACGGGGCCGTACGCCCCGGCGAGGCGCCCGCCGCCGCGGAGCGCAAATCCGGCTACCGGTCGCTGTACATGAGCGAGCCGGGCGTGGTGAGGAGTTCGCCCGTCTCCAGCCAGGTCTTCAGGCCGGAGAGGATCATCGGCCAACCGCCGTACAGCTCCTCGTTGGCACCCTCGCGCAGCTCGTCGTGGGTGACGGTGAGCCGGCAGGAGTCACCGACGGGCTCGATCTCCCAGGTGATCCGGCTCGGCCCCTCAGCGCGCACCTCGTCGCTCCAGAGGGCGACCATGCTCTGCACGAGCCTGCGCGGCGGATCCACCACCAGGTTCTGGCCCTCACCGAGCGGCCCGGGTGCGCCAGGCGCTCCCATCTCGAAGCGTGAGCCCTCGGTCCAGTCGGAGGTGACGCGGGCTCCGAAGTTGTACTTGCTCCTGATCTCGGGGTCGGTGATCGCCTCCCAGAGTCGCTCGGGGGTGGTGCGGATGTAGATCTCGAAGACCTTCTCCATGACATTCTCCAGTCGGCTCTTGAGCTCGCTGAGCCCGGCGGCCCAGGGCTCCGCGTACTTGCTGACCCACCGGTCGTGGACGAGCCGGATGGGCACCGGGTTCAGGAAGTGCAGCTTCTCCCGCCCCCGGCGTCGCGTGACGACCAGCCCTGCCGCCTCCAGCAGCTTGAGGTGTTTCATCACCGCGAAACGCGTGATGTCGAAACGGGACTCCAGCGCACTCAGTGTCTGCCCGTCCTCGCGGAAGAGCTCGTCGAGCAGACTGCGCCGCGTCGGGTCGGCCAGGGCCTTGAACACCTCGTCCATACACCCAAAATAGGTGACCTTTCGGTCACATGTCAATGCCTACAAGACCACCGGAAGCCCCTCATCAGGGGCGATGAATTGATTCAAGTCAGGAAGAAACTTGCCTAGCTGCTTGACTGGCAGCATGGCCCAAACCTAGCGTACGTTCCGGATGAAACGATTCACATCCCGATCCTGACCGGTCGCCGGATGACTCTGCTTACGAGGTGTTCATGTCTGATGTGTCGGCCGTCAAGGCAGCTCTGAAGTCTCAGGTCATCGAGACGCCGTCCTGGGGTTACGGCAACTCCGGGACCCGCTTCAAGGTCTTCGCCCAGCCCGGTGTCCCCCGTGACCCGTTCGAGAAACTGGCGGACGCGGCGCAGGTGAACGCGTACACGGGCGTCGCGCCGAAGGTCTCGCTGCACATACCGTGGGACAGGGTCGAGGACTACGCGGCGCTGACCCGCCACGCCGAAGAACTCGGACTGCGGATCGGCGCGATCAACTCCAACGTCTTCCAGGACGACGACTTCAAGCTGGGTTCCGTCACCCACCCGGACCCGAAGGTCCGCCGCAAGGCTGTCGATCATCTGCTCGAGTGCGTCGACATCATGGATGCCACCGGCTCGCCCGATCTCAAGCTCTGGTTCTCGGACGGCACCAACTATCCCGGCCAGGACGACATCGCGGGCCGCCAGGACCGGCTGGCCGAGGCGCTGGCCGAGGTCCACGACCGGCTCGGTGACGACCAGCGCATGCTCCTGGAGTACAAGCTCTTCGAGCCCGCGTTCTACACCACCGACGTCCCCGACTGGGGCACCGCCTACGCCCACTGCCTCAAGCTCGGCCCGAAGGCCCAGGTCGTCGTGGACACCGGTCACCACGCACCGGGCACGAACATCGAGTTCATCGTCGCGTTCCTGCTGCGCGAGGGGAAGCTCGGCGCGTTCGACTTCAACTCCCGCTTCTACGCGGACGACGACCTCATGGCGGGCGCCGCCGACCCGTTCCAGCTGTTCCGGATCATGCACGAGGTGGCGAGGAACGGCGGCTTGAAGGCCGAGACCAACGTCAATTTCATGCTCGATCAGTGTCACAACATCGAGGCCAAGATCCCGGCGGTCATCCGCTCGGTGACCAACGTCCAGGAAGCCACCGCGAAGGCGCTGCTGATCGACGTCGAGGCGCTGACCGCCGCGCAGCGCTCCGGCGACGTCCTCGCCGCCAACGGCGTGCTGATGGACGCCTTCAACACCGACGTCCGGCCGCTGCTCGCCGAGGTACGCGAGGAGCTCGGTCTGGCCCGGGACCCGTTCGCAGCCTACCTGGCCTCCGGCAACCAGGAGCGCATCGCCTCCGACCGCGTCGGCGGAGAGCAGGCGGGCTGGGGCGCCTGAGCGCCGCTCCCCCGCCGTACGTCCCGCACCCGCCCTTCCCTCTTCTCTTCCCGAAGGAACCCTCATGACGTCCGCGACGCACGCAGAAGTCGCCGCGCTCCTGGAGCGCGCCCACCGGATCGGCTCCGACCCGCGCAACACCAACTACGCCGGGGGCAACACGTCTGCCAAGGCCGCGGAGACCGATCCGGTCACCGGCGGCGAGGCCGAACTGCTCTGGGTCAAGGGCTCGGGCGGCGACCTCGGCACGCTGACCGAGGCCGGCCTCGCCGTGCTCCGGCTGGACCGGGTGCGCGCGCTCAAGGACGTGTATCCCGGGGTGGAACGCGAGGACGAGATGGTGTCCGCGTTCGACTACTGCCTCCACGGCAAGGGAGGTGCCGCTCCCTCCATCGACACCGCGATGCACGCTCTCGTCGAGGCCGCGCACGTCGACCATCTCCACCCGGATTCCGGCATCGCGCTGGCGTGCGCCGCCGACGGCGAGAAACTGACGGCCGAGTGCTACGGCGACAAGGTGGCCTGGGTGGGCTGGCGCCGGCCCGGCTTCCAGCTCGGTCTCGACATCGCGGCCGTCAAGGAGGCCAACCCGCAGGCAGTCGGAGTGATCCTGGGCGGTCACGGCATCACGGCCTGGGGCGACACGTCCGAGGAGTGCGAACGCAACGCCCTGTGGATGATCCGCACCGCCGAGACGTTCCTGGAGGAGCGGGGCAAGGCGGAGCCGTTCGGTCCGGTGCTCCCCGGACGGGAGGCCCTCGACGCCGAGGCGCGGCACGAACGGGCAGCGGCCCTCGCCCCCGTGATCCGCGGCCTCGCGTCCACGGACCGTCCTCAGGTGGGCCACTTCACCGACGCCGCACCCGTGCTGGACTTCCTCGCACGTGCCGAGCACCCGCGCCTCGCCGCACTCGGGACGTCCTGCCCGGACCACTTCCTCCGTACGAAGGTCAGCCCGCTGGTCCTCGACCTGCCGGCGGACGCGCCGCTGGAGGAAGCCGTGTCCCGGCTCCGGGTGCTCCACGAGGAGTACCGCGACGCCTACCGCGCCTACTACGAGCGCCACGCCACCCCCGGCTCCCCCGCGATGCGTGGAGCGGATCCTGCGATCGTGCTGGTCCCCGGTGTCGGCATGTTCTCCTTCGGCAAGGACAAGCAGACCGCCCGGGTCGCGGCGGAGTTCTACCTGAACGCCGTCAACGTGATGCGGGGCGCCGAGGCGGTGTCCTCGTACGCACCGATCGAGGAGTCCGAGAAGTTCCGCATCGAGTACTGGGAGCTGGAGGAGGCCAAGCTCCGCCGGATGCCGCAGCCGAAGGCGCTGGCCACCCGGGTCGCCCTGGTCACGGGCGCGGGGTCGGGCATCGGCAAGGCCATCGCGCACCGGCTCGTCGCGGAGGGCGCCTGCGTCGTCGTCGCCGACCTCGACGCAACGAACGCCCAGGCCGTGGCCGAGGATCTCGGCGGGCCGGACAAGGCCGTCGCGGTGACCGTCGACGTCACGTCGGAGGAGCAGATCGCCGAGGCGTTCAAAGCCGCGGCCCTCGCTTTCGGCGGCGTGGATCTGGTCGTGAACAACGCCGGGATCTCCATCTCCAAGCCGCTCCTGGAGACCACGGCCCAGGACTGGGACCTCCAGCACGACATCATGGCGCGCGGATCGTTCCTGGTGTCCAGGGAGGCCGCGCGGATGATGCGCGCGCAGGGCCTCGGCGGAGACATCGTCTACATCGCGTCCAAGAACGCCGTGTTCGCGGGCCCGAACAACATCGCGTACTCCGCCACGAAGGCCGATCAGGCGCATCAGGTACGGCTGCTGGCGGCCGAGCTCGGCGAGCACGGCATCCGGGTCAACGGGGTGAACCCCGACGGGGTGGTCCGGGGCTCCGGAATCTTCGCGGCCGGGTGGGGCGCCCAGCGCGCCGCGACGTACGGCATCGAGGAGGAGAAGCTCGGCGAGTTCTACGCCCAGCGCACGATCCTCAAGCGGGAGGTGCTTCCCGAGCATGTCGCCAACGCGGTCTTCGCGCTGACCGGTGGAGACCTCACCCACACCACCGGCCTCCACATCCCCGTGGACGCCGGTGTGGCGGCGGCCTTCCTCCGCTGACCACGTGTCACCGCGCCGCGCCCCGGGTGCTGTTCCTCGAACGCGCCGGGGCGCGGCTCCGTCCTGATCGGATGAGAGTTCCATGTCTGCGACTTCACGACACGACCCGGTGTTCGCCGCGGTGGACCTGGGCGCCACCAGCGGCCGGGTGATCACCGGCAGGGTCGGTCCGGACGAGCTGGTGCTGAACGAGACGCACCGCTTCGCCAACACCCCGGTCCGGCTCCCCGACGGGCTGCGCTGGGACGTGCTCGCCCTGTACCAGGGGATGCTGGACGGATTGCGCGCCGCGGCGCGGGGCGGTCCGGTCACCTCGGTGGGCATCGACACCTGGGCCGTGGACTACGGTCTCCTGGACGCCGACGGTTCGCTCCTCGGGGTGCCGTTCCACTACCGCGACAGCCGCAACACCGCCGCCGCCGAGGAGGTGCTCGCCGGGGTCTCCGCGAAGGAGCTGTACGGGGTCAGCGGTTTGCAGCACCTGCCGTTCAACACGGTCTTCCAGCTCGCCGCCCAGCGTTCGACCGCTCAGTTGGCTGCCGCACGCACGCTCCTGCTGATGCCCGATCTGCTGGTGTACTGGCTGACCGGGGCTGTGGGCGCGGAGATGACCAACGCTTCGACGACCGGTCTGCTCGACGCCCGTACCGGCGCCTGGTCCGACGCCCTGATCGAACGACTGGGACTGGAACGTTCGCTCTTCCCCCAGCTGCGCGAACCGGGCGAGCGGGCGGGAGCCCTGCTGCCGCACGTGGCGGAGTACACCGGCCTCCCCGTCGGTACGCCGGTGACGACGGTCGCCTCGCACGACACCGCGTCCGCCGTGGCCGCGGTCCCCGCGGCGGAGCCGGGATTCGCCTATGTGTCGTGCGGTACCTGGTCGCTGGCCGGTCTGGAACTGGACGCGCCGGTGCTGACGGAGGAGTCCCGGGCTGCGAACTTCACCAACGAGCGCGGGGTCGACGGCACCGTACGGTATCTGCGCAACATCATGGGGATGTGGCTGCTGGAGGAGTGCAGGCGTACGTGGGACCGCGACGGTACGCCGACGAGTCTGCCGGGCCTGCTGGCGGAAGCAGCCCGTGCCAGGCCCTTCGCCGCAGTGATCGACCCGGACGATCCCGTGTTCCTGGCGCCGGGCGACATGCCGGCGCGGATCGATGCCGCCCTCGCCAGGACGGGGCAGACCTCGCCTGACGGCCGTGGCGGATACGTGCGGTGCGTCCTGGAGAGCCTGGCTCTGGCGCACCGGCGCACGCTGCGCGAGGCCGCGCGGCTGGCCGGTCGCGAGCTGACCCGGATCCACCTCGTCGGCGGAGGGTCGCGGAACGAACTGCTCTGCCAGTGGACGGCGGACGCGACCGGTCTGCCCGTCACCGCGGGTCCCGCGGAGGCCACGGCTCTCGGGAATGTGCTGGTACAGGCCCGGGCGCACGGGCTGGTGGGCGGACTCGCGGACATGCGGCGGCTCGTCGCACGCACCCAGGACCTGCGTCACTACCTGCCGCGGGGGGACGTGGGGGCCTGGGACAGGGCCGCGGACCGGCTGGGCATCCGCGTATGACCGCGCGCGCCGGGTGGTCCGAGGGCGCCCGGGCATCAGCCTGGGCGACCCGCGCCCTCCGCGACGGGTCCCTCCTCAGCGGGAGACCAGGCCGAGCTCCTGGTCGCCGAGCGGCTCGAAGTGACGGGCGACCTCCGCAGCGGTGACGTCACCGTGCTCGGAGGGGTTCCATCGCGGGCTGCGGTCCTTGTCGATGATGCGTGCGCGGACGCCTTCCACCAGGTCGGGTCCCGTGAATGCCCGGCAGGAGACACGGAACTCCTGGTCGAGGACCGCTTCGAGACTGCCGAGCCGCCCGGCGCGGCGTACGGCGGCCAACGTGACCTTGAGTGCCGTGGGTGAGAGGGTCCGGAGCGCGGCGGCGGTCTCCTCGGCGGCCGGCACACCGCTCTTCAGCAGCCGTTCGATGATCTCCTCGACGGTGTCCGCCGCGTAACAGTCGTCGATCCAGACGCGCTGCTCGGCGAGTTCCCCTCCGGGGGCCTCGGTCGCGTAACGCCCCACGGTCTCCGTCACCTCGCCCGCGGTGGTGCTGCGGGACAGGTCGCGAACGAGGTCGTCGAGGTGGTGGGAGGGGACGAAGTGGTCGGCCAGTCCGCACAGGATGGCGTCCGCCGCGTCCACGGCACGGCCGGTGAGGGCCAGGTGCACACCGAGCTCGCCGGGCGCCGATGCGAGCAGACGGGTGCCGCCCACGTCCGGGACGAAACCGATGCCGGTCTCGGGCATCGCGACACGTGAGCGCTCGGTCACGATGCGCACGTCCCCGTGGGCGGAGACGCCCACTCCGCCGCCCATGACGATGCCGTCCATCAGCGCGACGTACGGCTTCGGGAAGCGCGCGATCTGCGCGTTGAGCCGGTACTCGTCACGCCAGAAGTCGACGGAGGCACGGCGGCCCGCGCGGGCGTCCTCGTAGATCGAACGGATGTCTCCGCCGGCACAGAGACCCCGCTCGCCCGCTCCCCTGATCAGGACGGCCGTGACCGACTCCTCGCCGGCGGCCCGGGTGAGCGCTTCCCCGATGCCGCGCACCATGGGGTGGGTGAGCGCGTTCAGCGCTCGGGGACGGTTGAGGGTGATGTGCAGGACGTGGCCCTCGGTGTGCAGCAGGACGGGCTCGTCGTCGTTCATGGGTGCGCTCCGGTCGGCCGTGGACGATCTCTGCGCGCCATTGTGCGACGGCGGTCCTGGGGGCTCCGCGCCGGGTCCGTCGGCACGACCGCTGTGGCACTCCCGGACCACGGGCTCGACAATTGGAATCCACGGGCCGCGACGTCCAGCAGCCCCGCCGGACGACCTCCGGAGCAGGCATGAGCGACACTCCACGGCGACCGCACGACGACGCTGCGTCACGGCTCCGGTTCGACCGCCGCAGCGCCGGTGAGACGGCTACCGCGGAGCGCCTCGCCCTGAACCGCACCGGCAGCTTCGAATGGGATCTGGACGCGGGGACGCTGGACGTCGACGAGGCGGGTCTCCTGGTCTTCGGCCTGGATCCCGCGACCTTCGACGCGCGGCCGTCGGCCGTGGTCGAACGGCTCGACGCGACGGAGCGAGCACGGCTGGACGGTGCGATCGACGAGGCGATCTCCGGCGGGAGCAGCTCCTACAGCGTTCACTTCCAGGTGCCCCAGGAGGACGGGACCCATCAGTGGACACACGTCCAGGCCCGGATCCTTCGTTCGGAGGACGGACGGGCACACCGTGTCATCGGTGTGGTGCGGGACGCCACGGCAGAGGTCACCCATTCGGCCTTCGTCCTGGACCTGGAAAAGCGGCACCGCCGCCAGACGAGCATCGTCGAACGCACCACGAAAGCGATGTCACGCGCGGTGACCGTGGACGACGTCACCGCCGCCCTCACGGGGCCGGGCGGGCTGGTGGGAATCGGCGCGGACGGGCTGGCGCTCGGTCTGGTGGAGGATTCGGCGCTCAACATCATCGCGCTGAGCGGCGATTCCGTGGGGGTCCTCGAAGGCCTGGGTTCGGACCAGCTCGACGCGTCACGTCCCCTCGGGGACGCGATCCTGAGCGGGCGCCCTCTGTTCATCACCTCGCTCGCCTCGCTGGTCAGGCGCTATCCGGTGCTGGAGCCGCACATCGGACGGCTGGACTTCCGTGCCGTGGCCTACCTTCCCCTGATCGCCCAGGCGCGCCCACTGGGAGGCCTCGCCCTGTTCTACCGCGACCGCACCGTCTTCAGCGCGGACGAGCGGATCCTCTGCCTGGGGCTGGCCGCCATCGTGGCCCAGTCGCTGCAACGGGCGATCCTCTTCGACGAGGAGCGGGAATTCGCGACCGGGCTCCAGTCGGCCATGCTCCCCCGGCGCATTCAGGAGATCGAGGGCGGCGAGATCGCGGTCCGCTACCACGCCGCGTGGAGCGGACGCGAGGTCGGCGGCGACTGGTACGACGTGATCACACTGCCGAGGAACCGTATCGGCGTGGTGGTGGGTGATGTGCAGGGCCACGACACCCACGCGGCCGCGATCATGGGCCAGTTGCGGATCGCCCTGCGTGCGTACGCCGCTGAGGGGCATCCCCCGGCCACCGTCATGGCGCGCGCCTCCCGGTTCCTCGCCGAACTGGACACCGACCGCTTCGCGACGTGTACGTACGCGCAGGTGGACCTCGCCACGGGCGAGGTACGCGTCTGCCGGGCCGGGCACTTCGGTCCGCTGATCCGGCACACCGACGGAAGGGTCGGCGTCCCCCAGGTGCGGGGAGGTCTGCCGCTTGGGATCTCCACGTACTTCCGGGACGAGGAGTTCCCCGAGACCCGCCTCGACCTGGTGCCCGGCGAGACGATGGTCCTCTACACCGACGGGCTCGTGGAGGAGCCGGGAGCCGACGTGGACACGGGGGTGGCGGCGCTCATCCACGAGGTGAGCGAGGGGCCCGACGGCGCCGAGGCACTGGCCGACCATCTGTCCGACCGGCTGTGGGAACGCTGGGGGTCGGGCGACGACGTCGCCCTGCTGGTCGTACGGCGCAGTCCTGATGTGGGTTCGTCCCGTGCGCCGCGACTGCACCAGTACATCCATCAGGCCGATCCGCAGGGGCTCTCGGAGGCCCGCTCGATCGTGCGTCAGGCCCTGAGGGACTGGGATCTCGGCGGTCTGGCGGACGACGCGGAGCTGGTCACCGGAGAGTTGCTGGTCAACGTGCTGCTGCACACGGAGGGAGGAGCGGTGCTGACCTTGGAGGTCCTGCCGGAGCCCGTGCGACGGATCAGGCTCTCGGTCCAGGACCGCTCCAGTGTCTGGCCGAGGCGCCGCACTCCGGGTGAGACCTCCACCTCCGGACGCGGTCTGCTGCTGCTCGACGCGGTGGCCGAGCGCTGGGGCATCGAGCCGCGCGGCGAGGGCAAGGCGGTCTGGTGCGAGATCGGCCCCGCATAGTCGCCGTAGGGCCACGGCCGGTGCCGCTGCTTCCCGCGCCGATGGGCGCGACAAGCTCCTGGACACGACAAGGGCGTACCGCGTCGTAACCGACACGGTACGCCCCGGTCACCGGGCCGCAGGCGTTCGACCGCCTACGGCCCGGGCTGTCTGGGTACGTCAGTGCTGCACGCTACGGCGCTTGCGGACGGACCACAGGATGCCGCCACCGGCGAGCAGAACCGCGAGCGCTGCTCCACCGATCACGGGCGTCGCGGACGACGAGCCGGTCTCGGCCAGGTCGGGGGCGCTGCTGCTCGGCTCGGCCGGGGCAGGCGCGGCCTGCGTGGCGGTCTCGCTCGGCGTCGCGCTGGGCTCGGGCGCCTCGGGCTTCGACGGCTCGGTGCTCGGGGTCTCCGAGGGAGTCTCCTCGGTCGGAGTGGGCTCCGGGGTGGTTCCCTCGCACACCGGCGCCGTCTTGGTCTGGTCGACCGAGTACCTGTCGTCGTCACCGGCCTTGACGACCAGGCGGACCGTCAGCTCCTTGTCGTGCTTCGGGAGCTGGAGCGGCGTCTTCGTGCTGTAGTCCCTGCCGAACTCGGTCGTGGGGAGCAGCACGTCGCCCCCCTCCACGGAGACGGTCACCTGGTTGGTGGCGTCGGCCGAGTACTGCGTCAGATTGAGCGTCACTTCGGAGCAGGTCACGGCCCAGGTGGGGGTGTGAGCTGCGGCCGGACCGGCGGAGATGACTCCGCCTGCCAGGCCGACCACCGCAGCGGCCGCGAATGCTCCCGCGCCACGCCACGATCTCCTGGGTATGGTCATGGATTTTTCCTCCATATGAGTTCCCCGCCGGTAAGGCGGTGGGGCGCACAGTACTGCCCCCACTCATAGGAAGCGCAGCCGCCCCCCACACATCGCCCACACATCATCGAGGCGCCAACCGCACCCACATCAGTGCTACTTGTGACATGACGGACACACTCAGGATGGCCGGAACACGTCCCACCGGCAGGTCCCCCGGCCGCCTGCGGAGGTGCTGTCAGAGCCGCTTGTGCATGATGTGCAGACCCACGTATCCCTCGGCGGGGTGATTGAAGCCCTCCGGGAGGGTTCCGATGACCTCGAAGCCGAGAGACCGGTAAAGCTTGACCGCATGGGTGTTCGTCTCCACCACGGCGTTGAACTGCATGGCGCGGTAGCCGGCCGTGCGCGCCCAGTCCACGGTGTACTCGCACAGGGCACGGCCGACGCCCTGCCCGGAGTACTGCGGGGCGACCATGTAGCTGGCGCTGGAGATGTGCGAGCCGTTGCCCATGTGGTTCCGGTTCATCTTGGCCGTGCCGAGGACCGTGCCGGCCTCGTCGACCGCGACCACCGACCGGTTCGGCTTCGTCAGGAGCCACCACTCCTGGGCCTGTTCGCGACCGAGATCCAGGGGATAGGTGAACGTCTCGCCCGCGGCGACGATCTCATGGAAGAACGGCCAGATGGCAGGCCAGTCCTCGGCAGTGGCTTCTCTGATCAGCATGGGGCAAGGATGGCCGCGAGGACTGCTCACGGCAATCGCATTAGTGATCTCTGCTCGCCGGCCTGCGCAGACCGATCCGGGCGAGCAGCCTCCGCCCCGGGTCCTGGCGTCGTGCGCCGGTGCGGCGCCAGGCAGGGCCGGTCCGCCCCGCCGTCTCCGGCACGGTCCTGGGCGTGGACTCCCGGCCCGGCCCGGGAGCCGGTTCGCGGCCTCGCCGGGGTACGGATGCGCAGCCCGGCCGGGGTGCGGGGCGCGTTTCGCGTGCCCGGTCCAGCTCCAGGGTCAGATTCACCCTGCGCCAGAGGATTTCGTCGGGATCATCCGCGAGCATCAGCTTTGCCATGGCCTCCTTTCCGGCCAGGGACCCGGGACGGCCGTATACGGGGTCGGGCCGCATCCGGGCGAGGTAGGCGCGCTCGTATGGGTCGTCCACCACCTCGGCGAGCTGCACCGGGTCCAGCCCGGAAGCGTGCAGGGCAGCGCGGACCCATGGGTCTTCCGTGCGGTTCAGCAGTCTGTCGATCCTGCGGGAACGCCAGTTACGCGCACGCCAGTCGGTGCCGGCGTCGAGCATGGCACGCATCCCGGCAGGGCTCTTCCCTCCGACCAGGTCCGGTTCCGCCGCGGCAAAGGCGAGAAGCTCCTCCACGCGGTAGAGCCAGACGACCGCGCGGTAGCGGTTCAGATAGAACGCCACCGGTGAGACGCACCCGATGCGCGCGAGGCCGGTGAAGCGCACCGGGCTCACTCCGAGCAGCGCCGCGCCTTCCGCCGTCCCCGCCGTACGCACACGGTCCCGCAGCGATTCGGGAAATCCGGGCAGGGAGCGCAGCCGGTCGATCTCCCCGCGACGGACCCGCGGCGACACCCCGCCCGCGCCCGCGGTCTGTTCGGTCTCGATCAGCCCCAGATGGACGGCGAGGTCGAACTCGCCGCGTTTCAGGTCCAGTTCCTGAGCGGCTCGCGCTTGGGACACGGGCGTCCGAGCCGTGGCTCCCGTGGCGTCCGCGGTGTGCCTGGTGTGCCCGGTGTGTGTGGCTTTCTTGGTGTGCGTGGCTTCCGTGACGGTCATGACCGTCCTCCCCCGTGAGGTCGAATACTCTCCGTGACCACGGTAGCCCGGGGGCGATGTTTCCGTGCCGGCCTGTGGACAACTTCGCCTGGTCCACAGACATGCAGGTCAGAGGCGGTCGAGCGGGTCGTCCGCGCCCTGTCGTACCGTCACACCGAGATGCTCACCGACGCGGTTGACCAGCAAGGTCATCTCGTAGGCGACCTGGCCTACATCGGCCTCGGCATCGCTCAGGACGCACAGGCAGCTGCCGTCGCCTGCCGCGGTCACGAAGAGGAGCGCCTCGTCGAACTCCACCATGGTCTGGCGCGCTCTTCCCGCCCCGAAGTGACGCCCGGATCCCCGGGCGAGGCTCTGCAGCCCGGACGAGACCGCCGCCAAGTGCTCCGCGTCCTCCCGGGCGAGACTTGTGCTGGCGCCGGTCACCAGCCCGTCGTTCGACAGCACGAGCGCGTGCTGGATCTGCTTCACCCGGCTGGTGAGATCGTCAAGCAGCCAGTCGAGTCCCCGGTCCAGCGCCATGTTTCCATCCTCCCCGTTCATATGTTCCCCGCATTCCGCGCAAGCCTTGCGCACGCCTCCCATGCGGGCAAGCACCCCTCCACCCGGGAGGCGCGGCTTCACGCCACCTCCCGGCCGCCGTCCTCGGTGGGCGTGCGGCGCACATGGTCGGCCGCCGCCGACCTGTGCGGTGCCGCACGCCGCCCTCACCTCGCACCCGGTCGCCCGGCCCGGCTTCTCACTCCGCCCCTGCCGCCGCCTGGCCCACCGAGTCCAGGATCCGGGCCGTGTGCATGCGGCCCGCGTACTCGACCATCCGGATCAGGACCTCCTTTCCTGAGGCACGGTCGCGCGCGTCGCACAGGACCACCGGCGTGCCGCTGTCCAGGTCGAGTGCGCGTGAGACGTCGTCCTCGGCATAGGTGCGGGCACCGGTGAAGCAGTTGACGGCGACGACGAAGGGGATACGGCGGTGCTCGAAGTAGTCCACGGCGGGAAAGCAGTCCTCGAGCCTGCGGGTGTCCGCCAGGACGACCGCTCCCAGGGCGCCCTGTGACAACTCGTCCCACAGGAACCAGAACCTGTCCTGTCCCGGGGTGCCGAACAGGTACAGCGAAAGGCCGGACCTGATGGTGATCCGCCCGAAGTCCATCGCGACGGTCGTGGTGGTCTTCTGGTCCACTCCGCCGGTGTCGTCGACGGACTGCCCGGCCTCGCTGAGGAGTTCCTCGGTCCGCAACGGACGGATCTCGCTCACCGCGCCGACCAGGGTGGTCTTGCCGACGCCGAAGCCGCCGGCCACCAATATCTTCAGGGCCAGGGCCGTGGATTCCCCGGACTCTTCGCCGCCTGCGCCGTCCACATGGTCGGAGGACATCGATCACTTCTCTCGCGCGTGCCGTCAGTAGGGGCGACAGCATGGCAAGCAGGGGCGGTCGCCGACGGGAGTGAACGGTTTTTGATTCACATGTCCGGACTGCTTCGTTCATTGCCCGGACGGCGTCGATATTCGTCGTGAGTGGGAGGTGCACATGACGGTTACGGAAGCTCTCAGAGCGCCCGGAGGCCGTCGATGACCTCGCGCAGGATGCGCTCGTCGGGTAGTTGCGCGGGAGGAACGGGCCTGCTGACGCGGACGCAGCCCGCTTCCAGCAGGTCGCCGAGGAGTACCCGTACCACTCCCACCGGGAGATCGGCATCCGCTGAGAGCTCGGCGACCGACTGGGTCTCGTCGCGGCACAGAGCGAGCAGGGCCCGGTGCTCGGGACCCAGCAGTGCCCCTTGGTGGCCGTCCGGACCACCGTCGTCGGCGGCCACGAGGGCGATCAGGTCGAAGCGCACCCCGCTGGGGCCCGGCTCGGTACGCCCACCGGTGACCGCGTACGGGCGGACCAGCGGCCCCGCGTCGGCGTCGTACCACTGACTGCCCAGAGGCTGGCCGCCCTCGTCGTCCGGTGGCGTACCGCTGCGCTGTCCCCCGTGTCCGGTGGCGCGAGGCACAACGCGCTCGGCTCCGGGCGGCACGCCGAACCGGTCGACGGGCTGCGCACCGGCTCCTGGCGGCACACCCAACCGGCCGGCCGGCGGCACATCGTGGTCGGCTCCGGGCGGCATACCGAACCCACCACTCGGCGTTGCTCCGCCCTCGCTCATCCGCACGCGCCTTCCTCAGCCCGTCGCCGGTGGTCCGGCGAGCCTCACCGGGGTGGCGAGGTGCTCGCCCACCCTCTTCACCAGGCGCGCCATCTCGTACGCCACCAGGCCGATGTCCGCGAAGGCCGTGGTCAGGACGGTGAGACAGGATCCGTCACCAGCAGCGGCGACGAAGAGGAACCCGTCGTCCATCTCGACCATCGTCTGGCGTACGCCTCCGGCGCCGAAGTGCCGCCCTGCCCCCTTGGCCAGGCTGTTGAAGCCTGATGCCACGGCGGCGAGGTGTTCCGCGTCCTCACGGCTCAGCGCCTGGGACGCGCCGACTGCCAGACCGTCGTTGCTCAGGACGACCACGTGCCGGATCTCGGCGACCCTGCCGACCATGTCGTCCAGCAGCCAGTCGAGTTCACCGGAGCGCCGGGACGCCCTCCCCGGCCTCTCGTTCACGATCATGTCTGCTCTCCTTCGGTGTGATGCCGGAATGGGGAGACGGATCCGCGTGCGGAGCGCCCGGGGTCGTTCGCCCCCGGTGCGGCCCCGCCTCCCCGGACCCAGCCGTTGCGATAGGCGGTCATACGGTCCCGGGCCTGCTCCGGGGTGCGCTCGGCCATGGGCACGGGGCCGGTGCCGTGCCGGCCCTCCGTCTTCGGCTGCTCCCGCAGCTGGGGTACGAGGCTGGCCTGCCGGACGCGGCGGGGCAGTTCACCGTCCGCGGCGCGCGCACGCCGGTGCAGAGTGGTCACCGGCGCCTGGGTGGGGACCGGCTCCGGCCGCGCCTCGGCGGGCACGCGTGGTTCGAGGGCCGGTACGGCGACCGGGGCGGGGAAGGCGGGCGGACGTTCAGCCGCCGGACCTGTGCGGCCGACGTCGTCCCGCGCCACCGGCCTTGAGGGTGCGCCGGACTCGGCCGGGCCTGCCGGTGACCCCTCCGGCAGGCTGCTCTGGAGCAGCGCTGTCGGCAGCAGGACGATCGCGGTGGTGCCCCCGTAGGCGGACGTGCGCAGCTGGACCTTGATGTGATGGCGGGCGGAGAGTCTGCTGACCACGAAGAGCCCGAGCCGGTCACTGTCGAAGAGATCGAGGGTCTCTGACTGTTCGATGCGCCGGTTGGCCTCGGCGAGCAGCTCCGGACCCATGCCGAGCCCGCGGTCCTCGATCTCCAGGGCGTAACCGTTTCCGACGGGTTCGCCGCTGATCCGCACCTTGGTGTGGGGCGGGGAGAATTGCGCCGCGTTCTCGACCAGTTCGGCCAGCAGGTGGGTGAGGTCGGCGACCGCCGTGCCCTTCACACCGGCGTCGGGCAGGGCCCGTACCTCCACACGGGAGTAGTCCTCGATCTCGGAGACCGCCGCGCGTACGACGTTGTTGAGGGGTACGGGCATGCGCCAGGCACGGCCGGGAGCGGAGCCGGACAGGATGATCAGGCTCTCGGCGTGGCGTCTCATACGGGTGGTGAGGTGGTCGAGGCGGAACAGGTCACCGAGTTCGCCCGGGTCCTCTGCCCGGCGTTCCATCCCGTCGAGGAGGGCCAGCTGCCGGTGGACCAGTACCTGGCTGCGCCGGGCCAGGTTGACGAAGACGCCGGAAATGCCGCTGGCGAGTTCGGCGCGCTCGACGGCGGCGTCGAGGGCGGCCCGGTGCACGGTGTCCAGGGCCTCGCCCACCTGGCCGATCTCGTCGTAGGAATGCCGGCCTGCGGGTGCCTCGGCCGCGACGTCGAGCTCCTCACCCGCGCGCAGGCGCCGCATCGCGTGCGGCAGCTTGCGCCGGGCGATCTCCAGTGCGCTGTCGCGCAGGCTGACGAGTTCGACGACGAGTGCGCGGCCGATCCGAACGGAGATCACGAGGGATGCGGCGACGGCGAGGAACCCGAGCACGACGGCCGCTCCGGCCGGGCTGAACAGTGCGCGTACGAAGGGGTTCGCGCGGTCGGCCGCCCGGTCACCCGCTGCCTTCTCGACCCCACGCAGCCCCGTGTGCACCTCGGCGGCGTCGCGCTCCCACGCCGCGGTGGACACCGCCTTCGCGGCGCGGCGGCCGGGCGGCGCGGCAAGAACGGTGTCTTCGGCGGCCGTGATCCTGCGGTAGGCGCCGCCGTCGGTGAGGGTCCGCCAGGCCGGCCGTGCGCCGGGCGGCAGATCGGCCCCCGCTGTTCCGGCCAGGCTGCGGCGGGTCGCCACGGCGCCCGTGAACAGCCGTAGTTGTTCGCCGGCGAGGTTCCCGGTCAGGGCGCCGGACGCGAGCAGGGCCTCCTCGCGGGACAGCATCTCCGCGCTGCGGGCGAGTTCGAGGAGCACCCGGGCCTCGGTGCCGTGCTCGGCGTCCTGGATGCCGGTCAGGGCGCCGGATACCCCGAAGCCCGCCGTGATGGTCTCGGTGTAGCGCGCGTAGGCGTAGCCCACCCCGCCGCCCGGGGCCGTCTCACGTCCGGAAGGAGCCGTCTCGCGCCCGGAGGAAGGGGTCAGGAGGCGGGTGCGGAGGGTGCGGAGAGCCTGTGCCGTGTCGAGGAAGGTCCCGAGGCGGGCCGCCGCCCCGGCGGGGAGGATGCCCGCGTCGGCGACGGTGTGACCGTCGCTCAGCCACAGGGCTTCCAGCGCCGCGTCCGTACGCTCACCCTGCTGTCTCAGGGCCGCGGCGTGCCCCGTGCCGGGGGCGGACAGCTGGCGCATGGCGGCCTTGCGTTCGCTCTGCAGCGCACCGACGGCGGAGGTGACCGGGGCCCGCACCGTGGTGTTCACGCGCTCGACCTCGCGCAGGCGCGCCACGTCCTGCGCCGTAGTGACGGTGGCGAATCCCCAGAGGGCGAGGAGAGAGACCACCGGCACCATCAGCAGCGAGATGATCTTCGCCCGCACGGTCCGGGGCCGCAGGGAACCACCTTCCGCCGGATTTCCGCTCGGCGAAGTCGGTCCCGCCTCGGGCTCGGGACGTTCGTCCGCCGGCGGCCCGGCGTGCGCGCGTCGGCCGCGCGGCGGGGTCACGGTCCGGCCGGTGTGCACACCGGGGTCCGGGGTCGTCGTGCGGGGTGTGGGCATGGCCTCCTCGTTCCGGGTGGGGAGCTCTGTGCCCCGAATGCTGTGTACGACGGGTGAGCCGCGGTCCCGCGGCGGGCAGAGGGCCGGGACCGTCGCGATCCCCCGGCGGTCGGAGGGCGGGGACCGTCGCAATCCCCGGCGGTCAGGGGGCCGGCGCCGTCGCGGGCCGTTCGGCGTGGTCGCCCGAAGGGAGGTTGACCCGCGCAGCGGGATGTTCCCGGGCGGGCGGCGAGAGCGCGACGAAGGCGGAGGTCAGGAAAAGGTACGACCCGAGGCCGACGGCGAGCGGGAAGATGAACTGCATGACGGTGGCCCCGGGGAGTTCGGAGCCCGAGGGAACGACCTCGACGCCGACCGCCAGCATGCCCGTGTAGTGCATGCTGCTCACGGCCGCTCCCATGACGAGCGAGGCGAGCGCGACCGCCCCCGGTGACCTGATGTTCAGGGCGGCCCACAGGGCAGCCGTGGCGGCGACGACGGCGATGACGACGGAGACCGTCACGAGCAACGGGTCGTAGGCGACGGTGCCGTGGAGGCGCAGGGCGGCCATGCCCAGGTAGTGCATGCTGGCGACGCCGAGCCCGGTGGTGAGACCGCCGATGAGGAGGGCTCGTGAGCGGTCGCGGCTGTAGCCGACGGTGAAGACGCCCGCTCCCACCACGAGCATGGCGACCAGCAGGCTGAGCAGCGTGAACGGCACGTCGTAGCGGATGTCGGTGCCGGTGACCCCGAAGCCGAGCATGGCGACGAAGTGCATCGTCCAGATGCCCGTCCCGATGGCGGACGCGGCGGTGAGCAGCCAGTTGCGGCGTGACCGGCCGCTGGTGCCGAGTGCACGCACGGTGCAGCGCAGGCCGAGTGCGGCGCCGATCGACGCCATCGCGTACGACAGCACGGGGGTAAGCCAGCCGAAGGTGGCGTGGTCCAGGTGTCCCATGGATCCGGGACGGTAGCCCGCCGCCGGGCGCACTTCAGGGGCTCATTTCGAAAGCTGCTGAAATATGACAGAGAGATGTCCCCGCACGATCAGGGCGGGTTCGAACGAGTGCACCGCCTCGCGTCGTTTCGTTCGGGTACGGACTGCGCGAGCATGTCTGTATGGCCGACGACCACGAGCACATCCAGGAATTCTTCTCCGCGCGGGCGGCCGACTGGGACAGCCGCTTTCCCGATGACGGCCCGGCCTATGCCGCTGCCGTCGGCGAACTGGGCCTGCGCTCCGGCGACGTGGTGCTCGACGCGGGCTGCGGTACCGCGCGTGCACTGCCGGCTCTGCGCGAGGCGGTCGGACGCGACGGCACGGTGGTGGGGGCCGACCTGACCTCCGCGATGCTGGACGCGGCGCTGCGGGCGGGAAGGGGGACGAGCGGAGCGCTGCTCCTGGCGGACGTCGAACGGTTGCCGCTGTGCGACGGCTCCCTCGACGCGGTGTTCGCCGCCGGGCTGATCTCGCATCTGCCGCACCCCGGCCGCGGGCTCACGGAGCTGGCCCGGGTGGTACGCCCGGGCGGCAGACTCGCGCTGTTCCACCCCGTCGGGCGCGCCGCACTCGCCGCACGCCACGGCCGCGCCCTCTCGGACGACGACCTCAGGGCCGAACCCCGCCTCGCGCCCCTGCTGGCGGAGGCGGGCTGGCGGCTGGAGTCGTACACGGACGAGGACGACCGTTTCCTGGCTCTCTCCGCGCGCATCGGCTGAGCGGCTGAGGAGGACCCGGCCCTGGGCTCGTCACTCGGCCGGCGTCTCCGCGGTCCTGCCGTGCGGTACGGGGCAGCCCCGCACTCCCGGGGTGGGGAAGGTGCCGAGCCCTGACACGACGTAGCCCTGCGGGTACCCCTTGATCTCGGGGTTCTGGCGGGCGTAGTGCGGGGTGGATCGCGGCGGGAGCAGACGGACGGCTCGCGCCCGCAGGCGCAAGGCCCCCCGGGTCAGCCCTCGGGCGACGGGCCCCGGCGGCTCGTACCGGAACGTCCGCAGCAAGGAGTCGTCCAGCAGCGCGAGGCTTGCCTTGCGTACGACGGGTGCGAGCGGGCGGGGATACCAGGAGCCCATGAGGCCGAGCGTGGCGTCCGAGACCGAGCGTGCCCCCTCGTCCCAGGCGAAGTGCTCTTCCTCGTACGCGTCGAGGGTGCGCTCGAAGTCCTCGAACGTCTGAGGAACGTCCTGGATGCCCATGCGGGCGCCGAGCATGCGGTAGTACGCGGCGAATGCGCGCAGTTCGTGGCTGGACAGCCTGCGCCAGCCGTAGAGGTCGAGCCAGCGTTTGGGGGTCACGACGAACGTGCAGAGCACGTAGCGCATGTCGTCGTTGCTGATGTCGTAGCTGCGGTGCATCCGGTTGATCCGGCGGACCGCCGTGCGGCCTTCCTCACTGTCGAAGCCGTGCTCCACGACGGCGTCCAGGAGGAGCGCGGTGTCGTCGTACCTCTTCTGTGGACGCTCCGTCAGTTCGCCTGTCTCCGCCAGGAGCCGCCCGATGCTGGGGACGGCGTATGTGCGGTACAGGGCGAGTTCGAGCGCGCGTGTGATGTCCCAGGGAAATTCGTACGTCACGGTGAGCCGGTAGATCTCCAGGAAGTCTCGCTCCGGGTCCAGACGCTGGATCTCCTTGAGCCGTTCGAACCGCTTCACCGTGCTCTCCCCCTCGTCGGCCGGATTCACCACCCTACGGGGGCGCGGCAGGGCGGCACCACGGCGCGAGGGGCCCGCGTGGCTCGTCCGCACCCTCTGGGCAGGTGAGCGTCATCCCTTGTCAGGGCCTCGACGACAGGGTTACCGAGTAGTTAAGGTGCGCCGACGGAAGAAGCGACCAGGGATGAGGGTGGGTGCTGTGGCAGGGACGGACGACTCGGTCGCCGACGACGACGCACTGTTCGTGCTGACCGCGGTGCTGCTGACCCCCGCGCAGTTCCCGAGCGTGCTCGGTGACGACTACGTGGCGGCGTGTGGCGCGCTCGGTCTGGAGCCGTACGCCGAGGGATACGGTCTGGTGCTCGGCCAGGACAGCGGCGGGGCGCGCTGGACGGTGGTGGTCGATGACGTCTCGCTGGTGGCGGTCGCCATCGCCTCCTGGGACTGCGGGATGGAGTACGACCTCTCCCCCGACGACCGCTCGGTGGTGTGCGCCCTTCCGGGGTGGCCGCTCGCGCTGTCGGTCGCGGCTCCCGGTGTGCCCGCGCCGCACGATCCTTTGCCCCACCCGGATGTGGAGGGTGAGCCCCTGAAGCCGCTGACGCCGCCGGACACCGAGGTCTGGGGTCCTCCGCAGCGGCGGCTCGGGGCCGATGAGATCGCTCTGCAGTGGGCGGCCTGGCGCGAGCAGATCGACGACGAGGCGGCCTTCGGCAAGGCGGGACAGGACCCGCCGGGCGAGGACGGCCGCAGCGAGAAGGCCGCGGCCTCGACGGCCGGCGGCGCGGACGGGGCACCCGATGAGGCCGCCGCAGGGGAAAGCACCCTTGAGGACAGCGGCGCCGAGAACAGCGCCTCCGGGAGCGGCGAACCCTCCGGGCAGCACCCTGGCGTCCGCAGGGCGCTCGAGGCGGCCCGCGCCTATGTCACCTCCCCGCCCCCGCCCGGGCGGATCCGCTCCGCATTCGCCCCCGGCGGGGCCCGCACGCTGCGTGCGGACGGGCCCGGCTGGTCCCTGGTGGCCCGGACCGACGACATCGCGTTCATCCTGCTGGACGAGGAGCCGGGCGAGATCATGACGGTCGGCCGCGGCCCCGAGCTGCCCGGGCTGCTGAAGTCGCTCGACGAACTGGCCGTCCGGCCGTCCTGACCACGGCCTACGGACCGTCGAGCTCGGCCTCGACGACATGTACGGCCTATTCCTGGACGTGCCCCTAGACGCGCTCCAGCGGCCGGTGCGGCTCGGCGGGGAGCACCGCCGTGATCCGGTCGCCCGGCCGCACGGCTCCGCCCGCCCTGACGACGCCCATGATTCCCGCCTTGCGGACGACAGTGCCGTCGTCCGCACGGCCGACGACCTGCTTGAGCAGTCCGTCCTGGAAGGCGTCGATCTGGGCGCAGGGATTGCGCAGCCCGGTCACCTCGACGACGGCTTCACCTCCGAGGTGCAGCAGCGTGCCCACAGGCAGGGCGAGAAGGTCGATCCCCTCGGTCGTGACGTTCTCCCCGAGGTCACCGGGGGCGACCTCGAAGCCGGCTTCCCGCAGCTCGTCGAAGAGTTCCTGATGGATGAGGTGGACCTGACGCAGATTGGGCTGCGTCGGGTCCTGGGCCACACGCGAGCGGTGCTTCACCGTGACACCGGCGTGGACGTCGCCCTCCACACCGAGTCCGGCGAGAAGGGTGATGCTGTCTCTGGTCGGCTTGGTGAACGAGTACACCCCGTTGCTGCTCACTGCCGCGACTGTGCTGTTCAGCGCCCTATCTCCTTGCGACTGATTCTGCGGAGCCTGCGTCGCTGCGACGGGTCGAGCATGAGGTAGCCCACGGTGGGCACCCCGATGAGGACCAGCAGCGACCACCAGAATCCGATGAACGGAATCAGGACGACTGCCGCTACGACTCCCCCGATGGCGATCTTTGCACCGTTCGACATGATCCGTGCCTCCTTCGCGGCCGGAACCGCTCCTGTGGGGAGAACGCCTGTGTGCGCCTCTCGGTTCCGGCTCCGGGGAACACGTGCCGAGGAGCACCCGCCGCGGAGCAGGCGCCGCGGACCGGTACCGAGGGCCTACCGGAGCGGCTCGCCGACCTCGTGCATGTGGCGCAGCGCCTGCCGGTAGGACTCGACGAGCCCTGTCTCCGCGTACGGCATGCCGATCGACGCGCAGTGCGCTTTCACCAGGGGCTGCGCGAGCCGCAGATGGGGCCTGGGCATGCTCGGGAAGAGGTGGTGCTCGATCTGGTAGTTCAGGCCGCCGAGGAACCAGTCGGTGAGGAAGGCACCGCGGACGTTGCGCGAGGTGAGGACCTGGCGCTGGAGATGACCCCAGCGGTCACCGTCGGGGTCGGGCATCTCCATGCCCTTGTGGTTGGGGGCGAACGCCATGCCGAGGTGGAGACCGAAGAGTGCGTGGTGCACCAGGGCGAAGACGACGGCCTTCCCGGGCGACATGGTCGTCAGCAGCAGCGTCGCGTACAGCGCGAGGTGGGCGACCAGCAGCCCACCGGCCAGGGCCCGTTCGCGGACGGGCATGCGGCGCAGGAACTGGAAGCCGTAGATCTTGAGGGCGATGCCTTCGAGGAGCAGCATCGGGAAGAACAGCCGGGCCTGGTTCCGGGTGAGCCAGCGGGCGAACCCCTCGCGCTGTGCCGCCTGCTTCTGCGTCCACACGAGGGCGCCGACGCCTACGTCGGGGTCCTTGTCGATGTGGTTGGGGTTGGCGTGGTGGCGTACGTGTTTGTCGTTCCACCAGGCCTCGTTCATGCCGAGGAGCAGGTTGGCGTGCACGAATCCGGTGATCCTGCTCGCCGTGCGGTCACCGGATATCTGGGCGTGGCCGGCGTCGTGCCCGAAGAAGGCCGTCCGCGTCCACAGGACGGCCAGCGGCAGGGCGAGGAGCAGGTTCCACCAGGAGTCGCCGATCAGGACGATGCCGGTGACCACCGCTCCGAGTGCGGCCAGGTTGGCCGCGATACCCGCCGCGTACCATCCGGTGCGCCGTTCGAGCAGCCCCTGCCCCTTGACGGTCTTCAGGAGCGGCGCGAAATCACTGCCGGTGTTCCGGGATCCCGCCGGACTCTTCGATCCGTCGCTCGGGTGTGGGGCAATGGTGGCTTCTACCGCCTGGGGCATGACGTCTCCGGTTTCTGGGCAACTGCGCTGACCTCGTCAAACGTACGGAGGGCGGGCCTCGGGCAGCCATGGCGCCATCACCCCGGCCCTGCGGGGGGAATCCCCCGTGTGCGGTGGTGGGGCTGGCTGTACCTCAGGCTTCAGAAGGCAGAAACGGGCGAGGGGGCTCCCTGCGTATTTCTCCCGGGAGGGGCCGTGGGTGATGTACCCTCGGCGACCCCGGGCTCACTAGTCAAATTTGAGGAATCTGACATCGCTGTGCACAGGCTCCCTGCGGCAACACTCAACGAGAACTCTGAACTGTCCCGCTGCTCCGCAGTCTTCCTCCCCGCGGATCCGGCCCGTACCGGCCTGATCGCGTTCTGGAACCCGGACGGTAGCACCCCTCCCGGTGATCTCGGGAGTCCGGAACAACTGACGGTCGTCGGAGGCGATGTACGCCCTTGCTCCGTACCGGCGTCGGTCATGCCGGTGGGGACCGCGCTGCCCCTCCTGACACGGGCGCGGGCGGACGCCGCCAGGGCCTCTTCCTCGGCCGCCTTCTGGGGGGCCGCGGGGGTGCTCGCGCTCCAACTCGTCGCGCGGGGGCTGCTCCTGCCGGGGCTGAGCCCCGGGGCTCATGACGCGTGGCGTGCCGGGCCGCTGACCGCCGACGACCTGGGACGGATCCGGACTCTGGCCGCCTCCATGCCGCCCGAGGCCCATGCCGTCCCGCTCGACGCGTCGGCCGACCCTCTGATGCTGGCCGATCCCGAGACGCTGCTGAGGTCGTTCATCGACGCCGTGGTGGACGGGCTGCCGCGCACGCCCGGAGCGGAATTCGCCGCAGGATCGGCGGCGTTCGCCGCTCCCGCCCCGCAGCACCTGCCCGGACTGCGGCCGTGGGCGGCCGATGTGGCGGCGGGGCACGACGCGGGCGTACGGCTCTCGCTCCGCGTCGAGGTCTCCGGAATCACCGGTGCGCGGGGCGTGGAGGACGAAGAAACCGGAGCACCTTCGTTCCGCGTGGTCCTGCAGATCCACAGCGTCCAGGACCCCGCCCTGGTGGCCGATGCCGCGGACGTGTGGGCCGACCGGTCCCCCGGCGCGTCACTGTTCGGTCCTCGTGCCCGGATGGACGCGCTGCTGGCCCTGCGTCGCGCCGCTCGCGCCTGGCCGCCCCTCACCCCCCTGCTGTCGGCTGCCGTGCCCGACGCGGTCGAGCCTGCCGACGAGGAGATCGCCGAGCTGCTCGGCCCCGCGGCCGGGGCTCTCGCGGCGACGGGTGTCCAGGTCCACTGGCCGAGGGAGCTGGCGCGGAAGCTCACCGCGCGAGCAGTGATCGGGCCGGAGGACGAGGAGGACGCGTCGCCCGCGCGGGCGGCATCACGGACGCCTTCCTTCCTCTCCGCCGACGCACTGCTCGCGTTCGACTGGCGCTTCTCCCTGGGCGAGCGGAGGTTGAGCCGGGCGGACATCGACCGGCTCGCCGAGGCGGGCCGGCCTCTCGTCAGACTGCACGACCAGTGGGTGCTGATCGACCCGGAGGAGGCGCGACGTGCCCGCGACACCCGGGACCGCAAGGTCACACCGATCGACGCGCTGGGCGCGGTGCTGACGGGGACCACCGATGTCGACGGCCGCCGGGTGGAGGTGGCCGCGACCGGCTGGCTCGAGCGGCTGCGCGAACGGATCGCCGATCCCCGCTCGGCGGAGCAGCACCCCGTTCCCCAGCCGGCGGCGCTCGACGCGCACTTGCGTGACTACCAGCTGCGGGGCCTGAACTGGCTGCACACCATGACCTCGCTCGGCCTCGGCTGCTGCCTGGCCGACGACATGGGCCTCGGCAAGACCATCACGCTGATCGCACTCCATCTGCACCGGCAGGACGGCGAATCGACGGCAGGCCCCACCCTCGTGGTGTGCCCCACCTCGCTGATGGGCAACTGGCAGCGGGAGATCGAGCGGTTCGCCCCGGGCACGCCGGTGCGCCGCTTCCACGGCGCGTCGCGCTCCCTGGACGGTCTGGCGGACGGCGAGTTCGTCCTCACCACGTACGGCACCATGCGTCTGGACGCGCCCCGGCTGGCCGCGGCGTCGTGGGGCATGGTCGTCGCCGACGAGGCCCAGCACGTCAAGAACCCGGCTTCGTCGACCGCCCGGCAGCTTCGCTCCATCGGTGCTCGGGCCCGTGTCGCGCTCACCGGTACCCCGGTGGAGAACAACCTCTCCGAGCTGTGGGCGATTCTCGACTGGACGACACCGGGTCTGCTCGGCCGGCTCGGCACGTTCCGTACCCGCTACGCGAGCGCGGTCGAGGGCGGAAACGATCCCGCGGCCACCGAACGCCTCTCCGCCCTGGTCCGCCCGTTCCTGCTGCGGCGCCGCAAGTCGGACCCGGGCATCGCCCCTGAGCTGCCGCCCAAGACGGAGACGGACCGAGCGGTGTCCCTCACCGCGGAACAGGCGGGCCTGTACGAGGCGGTGGTACGCGAGACGCTCGCGGAGATCTCCGGATCGGACGGCTTCGCGCGACGCGGTCTGGTCATGAAGCTGCTGACAGCGCTGAAGCAGATCTGCAACCACCCCGCCCAGTACCTCAAGGAGGAGGAGCCGCGGATCGTGGACCGCTCGGGGAAGGTGGAACTGCTCGACGAGCTGCTGGACACGATCCTCGCCGAGGGCGCGAGCGTGCTGGTGTTCACCCAGTACGTGCGGATGGCCCGGCTGCTGGAGAGGCATCTGGCCGCGCGCGGGGTCCGCACCCAGTTCCTGCACGGCGGGACCC
Organism: Streptomyces sp. NPDC006516; assembly: GCF_040611875.1. Classification (NCBI taxonomy): domain Bacteria; kingdom Bacillati; phylum Actinomycetota; class Actinomycetes; order Kitasatosporales; family Streptomycetaceae; genus Streptomyces; species Streptomyces sp. NPDC006516. The sequence continues at coordinate 69,634 of NZ_JBEXPD010000006.1, read as the reverse complement.
CTGTGGGCGAGCGGGAGGCCATGGTGAACCGCTTCCAGGCGGGCGAGGCACCGGTGTTCCTGCTGTCCCTCAAGGCAGCGGGTACGGGGCTCAACCTCACCCGGGCCGGTCATGTGGTGCACTTCGACCGGTGGTGGAACCCGGCCGTGGAGGCCCAGGCCACCGACCGCGCGTACCGCATCGGGCAGACGCAGCCGGTGCAGGTGCACCGGCTGATCGCCGAGGGCACCGTCGAGGACCGCATCGCCGCCATGCTGGCGCGCAAGCAGGGGCTCGCGGACGCCGTGCTCGGCAGCGGCGAGGCCGCGCTGACGGAACTGACCGATGCCGAGCTGGCCGAACTGGTCGAGCTGCGAGGGGGCGCACGATGAGTGGGAATCACGAGCCGGAGCGCACGTTCGCCGCTCTGCCTCCCGCGCGGGGCCGCGGCTTCGCGTCCTCGTGGTGGGGGCAGGCATGGCTGAAGGCATTGGAGGACACCGCGCTCGACGGGGCGCAGCTCAAGCGTGGGCGCGCGTTCGCCCGGGAGGGCAGGGTCGGTGCGGTGTCCGTCCGGCCGGGCAGACTCACCGCCGTGGTGCAGCACGGGGATTCGACGTCGTACCGCAGTGATGTGCTGCTCCAGGAGCTGAGCGAGGAGGAGTGGAACCGGTTCCTGGACATGGCGTCCGAACGGTCCGGGCACATCGCGGCGCTGCTGGACCGGGAGATGCCCCCTCATCTGGTGGAGGACGCGAGCGCCGCCGGGGTCGAGCTGCTGCCGGGGATCGGCGACCTGGAACCGGAGTGCAGCTGCGAGGCGTGGGATCACTGTCCCCATTCGGCGGCACTCTGCTATCAGGTGGCGCGGCTGCTGGACCAGGACCCGTTCCTGCTGCTGCTGTTGCGCGGGCGCGACGAACGGTGGCTGCTCGACGAACTGCAGGTCCGCAGCGCCGCCCGGGCCGTCCGGCGGACGGGAGCCGCCACCTCGGCGCAGGACCCGGACGTCCCCTCCGCCACACACGCCGTCCGCGCCGACGAGGCCTTCGCGGCGCGGGACATCCTGCCGGCGCTCCCTCCTCCCCCGCCGATGCCCGCCGAGCCCGGCAGCCCGCCTTCGCTGGATGTGGACACGGGTCCGGCGGACGGCATCGAGCCCGACGCGCTGGAGTTCCTGGCGGCGGCCGGTGCCGTCCGTGCCTTCGCGCTGCTGTCAGACGCGCTCGCCGCGGGTCACTGCGGGCAGCCCCTGCCGGCCGTGCTGACGCCGGAGCAGGACGCGGTACGGCTGGCGGCGGACAGCAGGGCGGACGCGCGGACGGCGGCGCGTATCGCCGCGGCGGTGGACCGGCAGCCGGCCGGGCTCGACGCCGCGGTGCGGGCCTGGCGCTACGGAGGGGCCGCCGCGCTGGCCGTGTACGACGAGGAGTGGTCGCCCGGCCCCGAGGAGCTCGCCCGGGCCGGGGCGCAACTCGCGGCGGCCTGGGAGGAGGGTGAGGGCCCGCGGCTGCGCGTCGCCGGTAATCGCTGGACCGCGGCCGGTTCGGGCGTGCAGCTGCGGTACGGCCGGGACGGGCGCTGGTGGCCCTACCTCAGGGAAAGGGGTCGCTGGGTACCGGCCGGGCCTGCCGAGGACGACCCCGCCGCAGCCCTGACGGTTGCGCTGCCCGGCTTCTGACACCGGCGCCGGGGCCGCGCTCGTCACCGCCGGCCCGCCGCACGGAACCGTGCGGCGGGCCGGCGCGTGTTCTGCTGTGCACCGGACGACGCCCCACGGACAGGAGTGCTGATGCAGCGCAGACGGATTCTTCAGGGTGCGGCGGTCACGGCCACGGCGGCGATCCTTCCCGCCTCGGTCCGCGCCGTCGCTTCCCCTGCGGCGGACACGGACTACGCCGAGGCTCAGTGGTTTCCGGCGTCCCCGTCAAACTGCACCGTGTCGACCCGCCCTTCGGCGTATCCGGTCGAACGCGTCATCATTCACGTCGCCCAGCAGACGTTCACCGAGACGATCGGCATCTTCCAGAATCCGGCGAAGCAGGTGTCCGCGCACTATGTGGTGCGGTCGGGAGACGGTCTCGTCGGCCAGTGCGTGAGGGAACGGAACATCGCCTGGCACGCGGGGAACTGGGACTACAACACCCGCAGTATCGGCATCGAGCACGAGGGCTGGGTCGATCAGCCCTCGTACTTCACCCACACGATGTACGAGCGGTCGGCGCGGCTCACCGCGGACATCTGCGAGCGGTACGGCCTGCCCAAGGACCGCGCCCACATCATCGGCCACCACGAGGTCCCGGGCAGCGATCACACCGACCCCGGGGCCAACTGGGACTGGGTGCGCTACATCCGCCTCGTGAACCTGCTCTGACGCGGACCGGCGGTGAAGGCCCCGGCCCCACCGCCCGCGTGCAGGTCCGGCGCCTGTCGGTCGGCTGCGTGCGCCAGACGGGCAGGTCCAGGCTCCCGTACGCCCTGCGACGAGCCGTCGTACCCGGCCTGCCCCTCGTCGTCCCTGTTCAGCAGATACGCCGTGCCGCCCGCCGCGATACCGGAGCGCCGTCGGGGCGTACGCGGGTGCTGTGGGTGTGCAGGCCGAGCCCGCACCCTATCCAACTGGAGCGGAACCATCGCCTCCATCGCGTCTCCGTGCCTCTGCCCCGGAGCCACGCGCCCGCTCGGCGCGGTCCGGCTCGGCGGCTCGCTCGCCCTCGGGACCGGTTTCGGATCCGGGGTCCGCCGCGCCCTCCTCGTCCACCGGAGGCGCCATGGCACCCCCGCCCCGCAAGCGTTCCAGGTCTGACCCACGGACCTGGATGACCAGGAGGGCGATGAGCGCGGCTACGACGGCGAAGACGGCAGCGGCGATGAACGCGCTGGAGACTCCGGATGCCAGGACCTGGTCCCCCCAGGGTGAGGGGAGCTCACCCGTTCTGCGGAATTCCAGCTGCTGGGCGGGTGTGGCCTCGGCCAGGAAGCGGGGCACCTGGTCCGTCGCCTCGTTGCGGCTGGCCGTGCCGAAAACGGTGACCAGGATGGAGAGCCCCAGTGAACCGCCGACCTGTTGGGTGGCGTTGAGGACCCCGGACGCCGCCCCCGCTTCTCTGGACGCCACGCCGGACACCGCCATCAGCGTCAGCGAGACGAACTGCATGCCCATACCGAAGCCGAAGACGAGGAGGGGCCCCAGGATGCTGCCCAGGTAGGTGCTGTTGACATCGGTCAGGGTGAGCCAGCCGAGCCCGACGGCGGCCAGGACGGCGCCCGCCACCATGAAGGGCTTCGGCCCCCACCGCGGCAGAAACTGCGAGGCGATCCCCGCACTGACCGCGATGATCGCGCTCACCGGCAGGAAGGCGAGCCCGGCGCGCAGCGGGCTGAAGTCGAGGATGTTCTGCACGAAGAGGGTCAGGAAGAAGAACATCCCGAACATCGCAGCCGCCAGGCTCAGCATCATGCCGTAGGCGCCGGCGCGATTGCGGTCGCGGAACATGCGCAGCGGTGTGATGGGCTGCCGCGAGCGGCGCTCGACCGCGAGGTACACGGCAAGGAAGACGACAGCGGCGACGAAGGACCCGATCGTCAGCTTGTCGCTCCAGCCGTCCTCGGAGGCGCGGATGAAGCCATAGACGAGCAGGACCATACCCAGCGTCGATGTGAGGGCGCCGAGGACGTCGAAGTGGCCTGGATGACGTTGGGATTCCTTGATGTACCGGGGGGTGGCGAAGGCGATCAGCAGGCCGATGGGCACGTTGACGAAGAGCACCCACCGCCAGTCGAGCCACTCGACCAGGATTCCGCCGGCCAGCAGCCCGATCGCGCTTCCGCCCGCGGACACGGCGGCGAACACACCGAATGCCCGGTTTCGGGCGGGCCCCTCGTCGAAGGTCGTGGTGATGAGTGAGAGGGCCGTCGGCGAGGCGATCGCGCCGCCGACACCCTGCAGCGCACGCGCGGCGAGCAGTTGCCAGGACTCCTGGGAGAGGCCGCCGAGCAGTGACGCCAGGACGAAGAGCAGGACGCCGAAGATGAAGACTCTCCGGCGCCCGAGGATGTCACCCAGTCGTCCGCCGAGGAGCAGCAGCCCGCCGAACGTCAGGGTGTAGGCGTTGATCACCCACGAGAGGCTCTCGGTCGAGAAGCCGAGGGAGGTCTGGATGTGCGGGAGCGCGATGTTCACGATGGTGATGTCGAGAACCACCATCAGCTGACACGACGCGATGATGAGCAGCGCTATCCCCTTGCCGTGGCCCCGCTCCGGGGTTTCGGCAATCGGCGCGGACTTCGCTCGGGATGCGGTCATGGCGTCACGTGCAGTACGAACCGGTGGTGAACAGAAACATTCACTCATCGACGTTAGGTCGGAGCGGGCGCGCCCGCCAATCGATCACGCGGCAAGTACGCGGCGCCGCCCCCGAGAAGGGCCGCGCGAGGCCCCGCCGGACAGGGATCCGACGGGGCCGGGGAGCGTTCGGGCGACGGGTGGGGGTCAGGTGAAGTTCACGTCGCTGCACAGGAAGTACGTCTGTTCCATGTGCGACGCCTGCCGGATCGCGCAGACCTCATGACGGCCGCTGAGGCCGGAGGTGCACATCGGGCTCTCGTAGTTCTGGCTGGGGGGGTAGCTGCCGGTCTCGGTGACCAGCTGGAGGTCATCTCAGGTCAGCGCTCGCGGGGCCCGTACACGGAAGCAGACAGAGCAGGGTGGCGGCGAGGACGCCTCCGAGGCGCCGCGCCCACGCCCGGAATGACGCGGCCATGACATTTCATGCAATGCAATGCACTCCGCTTCGGGAGTGGGGGTTGACGTGGTGCGGGAGCGCTCCCGCACCACTGGGGTTCCACCCCCGCCATTCTCACCCCCGAAACATGTCCGCGGTCGGGTCACCAGTAGTGGCGACGACCCCCGACCGCATGCCCCACGGCTCCGAGAAGCCACAGGACGGCCCCGATCACGAGCAGGATGATCCCGATCGTCCACAGGACACCGATACCCGTCACCAGGCCGAGAACGAGAAGGATGGCTCCGATGATGATCATGACTGCCTCCGGTCGCCACGCCCTCACGCGAGGAGCTGGCACATATCGAATATATGCCCCATTCGATGCAATTCACACAGCTGTACGTGCACCGGCCTCGGAGCGCCGGCTCAGTCGCGTGGCAGCAGGCTTCCCAGCGGGCCGAGGTCCAGGTTGAGGTCCTCGGGGCGCACCCCGTGCTGTTCGCAGAGTTCCGCCATCCGCTGGTCGAGCAGCATGAGCGTGGTCCCGATCTCGTCCACCTGGCTGTCCGTGAGGTCGCCCTGATCGATACGGCGGATGGCCTGGCGTTCCATGAGCTGCCGCAGCAGTTCCACGACGGTCAGCACGAGTGCCACCAGGTCCCGGCCCAGCTGATCGGAGTCGACGTCGAGTCTCGAAGTGGTCACAGCGGGCCTCCGTCCGCCCACGGCGCCGGCACGCGTTCGTTGACCGAGGAGAGCAGTGCGTGCAGCGAGAGCCGCACGAGCGGGACGTCGGCGATGGCGATCACGAGGTCGCCGCTGATCACCACGCCGGTGGCCAGCACCCGGTCCAGCAGGTCGACGAGCGGTACCCCGATGGGCCCGCTCAAGGGCTCGGCGTTGTCCCAGGGCACCACTTCACGTTCCATCTCTACACCTCGCCGACGAAGGAATACGGCACCCAGGGGCCGCTGATCTCGATCTCCGCGCCGGTCGAGGCCCGCAGCGCCCGGGCCAGTTCCTCGAGCTCGGCCGACCGGTGCTCCCCCACCAGGTAGGTGGCGTTGAGGACCTGGAGGCGTCCCTTCCCCGGGGGCTCCTGGGGTTGCAGTCGCAGCCTGCGGCCGGCGGCTGCGACCTTCTGGAAGGCCGCGTCGACCGTTTCGGCGGACCGGAGTGCGTCCTCGTGCCGCCGCTCGCGACGCGCCTGCACTCCGCGCTTGCGCTCCAGGTAGGCGAGACCGGCTCCGGGGGCCGGCCGGAGACGCCCGCCCCCCGTGTCCGGCACACGAGGAGGAAGTGCACCGGGCTCCGGGTCCGCCGTCGGCGGCTCGCCCGCGTAGACCTTGACACCCCATTCGGAGTGGCCCGTCGTGCGCTCCAAGGCAGCACGGAACCGTTCGGTCTCGGCGGACAGCGCCTGGCGCGCCCGCTCCTCGCCGTGGTACAGCGTGGCGAGCGGCAGGGGAACGGTGGGACAGGAGGCGGCGGCTGCCGATACGACGTGGTGATGCGCGCGTGCGTACCGTTCGAGCTCGCCCCGGTCGGACATGCGGGCCTGCCACGCCTCGTCCGTGAAGTCGGCCGCCCGGACGGTCTGGACGATCGCCGCCAGCTCCCCGAACCGCAGTAGTCGCAACGGTTCACCCGTCGTGACGCCCCGCAGGTCAGCGATCACCGCCGGGTCCGGTTCCCGGCACACCGCGAACACGTAGAGGGCGTCGGCTTCCGGAAGTCCGGGTCCGCACTCCTTCATGAGGCTCGGTTCTCCTTGCTCGTCAGCTGGCCGTTTCTTCGTCCGACTTCGCCTCGAGCGCCTCCAGGCGCTCGCGCAGGTCACGGTTCTCGTCCTGCAGGGCGTGGCGGGCGGCGCGGGAACTCAGGGCGGGATCCGTCTCCCACCAGTCGATCCCGGCCTTCTTCGCGGTGTCGACGGATGCCACGAACAGCCGGAGGCGGATGGTGAGCAGCTCGATGTCGAGGAGATCGATCTTGATGTCGCCCGCGATGACGATGCCCTTGTCGAGGACCCGTTCGAGGATGTCCGCGAGGTTGGTGTTCTGCGGCCCAGGAATGGGATAAGCCTCCCGGCCGAGGTCGAGATCGGTCACCTGGATGCCTTTCGCCCTCGCCGCTTCCTGGGTGCGGCTTCTTCCTCGTCCTCGTCTTCTTCCTCTTCCTCTTCCTCTTCTTCCTCGGGCTCGCCGTCCTCGTCCTCCTCCTCTTCTTCGTACCCGTCCTCGTTCTCGTCCTCGTCCTCGTATTCAGGCTCCTCCTCGTCCTCCTCTTCGTCCTCCCCCTCGTCCTCCTCTTCGTCCTCCGGTTCCTCTTCGTCCTCGTACTCGGACTCGGACTCCGAACCGTCCTCGTCCTCCCCCTCCCCCTCTTCCTCCTCGTCGGGCTCCTCGTTCTCGGCTTCCTCCTTCTCCATGGCCTCTTCGTGCGTCACGACAACTTCCCCGTCGCGGATTTCACCGCGCCAGCCCTCGGGTTCCTCGTCGGTCAGCGTCACGAAGCGCTGGAAAAGCTTGAAGTCGAGACGCATGCGGCGGCCCTGTACGCGCCACAGGTTGCCCGTCTTCTCGAAGAATCCCGACGGGTAGTACTCGATCACCAGGACGATCCGGGTCAGGCTCGGTGCGAGTTCGTGGAAGCTCACGCAACCGCGTGTGGAGCCCTTGGACCCCTCGGAGGTCCAGACGATGCGGTCGTCCGGCACCTGTTCCTGGACCGTGGCCTTGAAGCCGCGCGAGGAAGGCCCGATCTTGACCTTCCAGTCGCTCGACATCTCCTCGTCCATGGAGACGCTCTGCACGCCCTTGGCGAAACTGCCGAACTTGTCGTAGCGCGTCCAGTGGTCGTAGGCGTCGCGCAGGGGCACTCCGACGTCGAGTACCTCGATGATGTTCATGGACTTGCCGCCGCCGGACTTGCTCTTGCCCTTCCCACCCCCGAACGTCTCCTTGGCCTTGTCCACGATGTTGTCCTTCACGCTCCCGGCCTTGTCCGCGACGAAGGCCTTCACAGGGGATTCCCCCTGAAGGACACGGGAGGCGACCGACGGCAGCGAACCGCCGTTCTCGGCCATGTCGGTGAGCTGCCCGGTCAGGCCGGTGAGCTTGTCACCCGCCTTCTGCGCGAGCTTCTCCGTCTTCGCGCCGAGAAAGTTCGTGACCTCTCCGCGAAGGCGGTCCATGCCCGATTCGTTCGCCTCTTTTGCGTCACTGTCGGTCCTGGCCATGACTGCCTACCTCCGCCGTCCGCCGCGCGTGGACGCGGCTCGCTTCGATGACGTCGTCTTCTTGGACGAGGCACTCTTCCGGGACGACGACTTCTTAGCCGGCGCCGACTTCTTGGCGGGTGCCTTGCGAGCGGCTGACTTCTTCGCCGGAGCCGACTTCTTCGCCGGAGCCTTCTTGGCCGGGGCGGTCTTCTTCGCTGCTGCCTTCTTGGCCGGAGCCGACTTCTTCGCGGCCGGCGCGGACTTCTTGGCCGGCGCCTTCTTGGCCGGAGCCGCCTTCTTCGCCGGAGCCGACTTCTTGGCAGCCGCCTTCTTCGCAGGCGCCTTCTTCGCGGGCGCCTTCTTGGCCGCGGCCTTCTTGGCCGGCTCGGCCTTCTTGCCGGCCCCACGCCCGGCCGTGTCGGAGGGCTTACGCCGAGCGCTCGGCCGCTCTTCTTCCGGCTCCTCCTCTTCCTCTTCTTCCGGCTCCTCTTCTTCCTCTTCTTCCGGCTCCTCTTCTTCCTCTTCTTCCGGCTCCTCTTCTTCCGGCTCCTCTTCTTCCTCGGGTTCCTCCTCTTCCTCTCCCTCTTCCTCCTCCTCTTCTTCCGGTTCCTGGTCCTCGAATTCCTCTTCGTCCTCTTCCGGCTCTTCCTCCGGCTCTTCCTCTTCCTCCGGCTCTTCCTCGTCGTACTCCTCGTCCTCGTGATCCTCTTCGTCCTCTTCCGGCTCCTCCTCGTCCGGCTCACCGAGGCGAGCCGTCCGCTCGCTCAGGGCGTCCGCCAGGGAGTTCATGCCCCGGTCGGCCGCCGCGGTCAGTGCCTTTCGGCCGGATTCGAGGACTTCGCCCTTCAACTGTTCCTGCAGCGCGGCGAATTGAGGCATCTCGCCCAGTCGGCGCATGCCTTCCGCGGCGAGCTGGCGCGGTTCCAGGCCGAAGCGCCTGCCTGCCAGGTAGGTCGCGACGGAGAGGGCCATGCGGCCCTTCTTCGTCCGGCCGAGTACGTATCCGCCCACCATGGCTGCTGCGAGCGTCACCTTTGTCTGATCTTCCATGAGTGAGTCACCTTCGATGGTTCGGTGCGGGGCGGACTCGCGCGGCATGAAGCCGGTCGAGCAGCTCCTCCTCTTCCCGTTCGAACTCCTCCAGACTGATGTGGCCGTCCTCGAGCTCCTGGTTCAGGGCGAGCAGCTGTGCCCGGATCACACCCGGGTCGTGGAGTTCGCGGTCGGCCGCGTCGTTCACCTTCTCCGCGACCCAGATCACGCCTCGCACCGGCGCGAGGGGCGCCAGGAGCAGGCCGGTGATCAGTCCCATGTCAGACCCCTGCGACCGATGCCCGGCGACCGTGCGAGGGAACGAAGCTGTAGCAAGGCAGCGGCCCCGCGACGCGGAGCTCGACGTGCTCGCGATGCGCATCGGCGAACGTCCGCGCCGTCGCACGGAAGGCGTCGCTTGCGCTCCGGTCGACGAGGAACGACACGTTCAGCGCGCAGCCATGGACCTCCGGTCCTGTGGCCACCGCACGGGCCATGGGGGTGAGCCTGTGAAGCAGTTTCTTCCCCGCTTCGCCCGCCCTGCGGGCCAGCGCGGTGGCGACGGCCTCGCCGAGGCGCACGTTCGCCTCGTAGTCGGGGCGCCTGCGGACGGCCTCACGCAGGCGCCGTACGTTCTTCTCCTCGGCGACGACCGAGGCGAGCGAGTCCTGGGCGGGAAAGGCCTTGAGGTTGATCTCGACGGCGCCGTCCAGGTCCCGCAGCGTGGCGAGGTGTTCCGTCTGCGATCCGGCCAGCTGGGCGCGCACCGACTCCTCGTCCGGCGCGACCGCCCCGAAGCGCATGGGCAGCACGGGGCCGTCGTCCGAGAGGCGCAGCAGGATGTCCTGATGTGCCAGCAGATCGCGTCGCCTCGCCCGGAGTTGCACCGGCGCGTCGCTCACCACGGCGGTGAGCTTTCCTTCCCGCACCGGTCGCAGCGCGGCCGGAGGGCTGCCCACCCCTGCCGTGCCCGGCGGGAGGTCCGCTCCCGCCGGGAGGATCGCGTACACGTACACACCGCTACCGGTCACGCTCATGCCTCCACGCGTCGGCGTCGGTTCGACCCGTCACGTGCGGGCGCCCGGCGCTTCTTGGGCCGCTCCTCCTGCTCCTCCTGCTCGTCCTCGTCGTCCTCGCCGCCGCCCACCGCCTTGCGCACGGAATCGCCGACCGACTCCGCCGCCTTGCGCACCTTCCGCTTGCCCACCGACTTGGCGGCGCGTCCGCCGAGCAGCTCGGGGATGGTCGTGCTGCCCGAGTCGCGTTCCAGGTCGAGGCGGTTGCACGCCTCGGCGAAGCGCAGGTAGGTGTCCACGCTGGCGACGACGATGCGCGCGTCTATCTTGAGGATCTCGATGCCGACCAGCGACACCCTGACGAACACGTCGATGACCATTCCCCGGTCCAGGATGAGTTCCAGGACGTCGTAGAGCGTGCCGGCCCGGGGCGGGCAGGGGGCGACTTCGTCGGCGTACATGGTCGTGGTCATGGAGCGTCCTTCCGGGTGGGGACGAAACGGGTCATTCGTCGGCTGAGCCACGCCGGTAGCGGCGGACTCTGCTGTACTCGACGAGTTCGCCCCGCTCGTCGATCTGGACCTCGTAGGAGGCCAACAGGCTTGTCGTGTCGGGAATGCGGGGGACTTCGAGTACGTCGACCACGACGCACCATCCGTCGTCCTTCCGCCTCACGGCCGACACCCCCTCCGCGGGGTGACAGATCAGCCGTTCCAAGCTCTCGCAGGCAGCACGGGCAGCGTGCTCGGGGCCTCGCCGGGACGAGGTGCGGGGTGCTGCCGTTTTCGTGGTGTGCCCGGAGCGGGCGCGACGATTCTCTGCCATGGGAACCAGTCTGGTCAGGATCCGGCGGGGCGCATCTCGGCGCCGCCGCGCGGGGTTCGGAGCCGCTCACCCTTTCGCCGTCCCCGCGGGACGTGTCACGCGGTTCACGTGCACAGTCGTAGGTATGAGTGAGACCCGTGAAGCGAGTGGGCCGGACGAAGAACACGTACGGCCGTCCGGGGTCGGCGACACGACTGTCGAAGCGCTCGGCGCGCTGACGGAGGCGCTGGAGAGGGTGGAGCGGGCCAGAGGGCAGCTCTACGGGTTCCACCAGCTCACGGGCGGTGCGGACCTGACGCTCGACCGCGCGGTGGAACTACTCCGGACGGGTGGCCACCCGGAGCACGCCGACCTCGTGGAGCGCGAGATCCTGGGCCGCAACGTCATCCCCGGCTGCTGGACGTTCCAGCTCGTCGAGGCGTACGACGACACCTACTACCGGCCCTTCGTCGAAGTGGAGAAGAGAGTGCGCCAGGAACTCCTGGGAGGACGCCGGCACCTGTACGAGGCGGAGATGAAAGAAGCCCGGCGCACCCACGGGCACCCTCAGCACACAGCGCGGCCCTGACCGTGGAGCCGGTGGACGCGCTGCGGCGGATCGCGTTCCTGCTGGAGCGGTCGCAGGCGGCGACGTACCGGGTGAAGGCCTTCCGTACGGCCGCTGAGGCGATCGGCACCATGGACGGAAAGGAACTCGCCGACCGGGTGACGAGGGGTTCGCTGGAGTCGGTGCGCGGGATCGGCCCGAAGACGGCGCAGGTGATCCGCGAGGCGGTGGAGGGCTCGACGCCCGGCTATCTGGAACGGCTGGAGGAGGAGGCGTCGGCAGCGCCGGCCGCGGGCGGTGACTCGCTTCGCGCCGCGCTGCGCGGTGACTGTCATCTGCACTCCGACTGGTCGGACGGTGGCAGTCCCATCGACGAGATGGGCCGCACCGCGGCCGAGCTGGGGCACGAGTGGGCGGTGCTCACCGACCACTCCCCGCGGCTGACCGTCGCCAACGGCCTGTCGACCGACCGGCTGCTGCGGCAGCTGGACGTCGTGGCGGAGCTCAACGAGCGGTGGGCGCCGTTCCGGCTGCTCACCGGCATCGAGTGCGACATCCTCGACGACGGCTCGCTCGACCAGGAAGCCGAGGTGCTGGAGCGCCTGGACGTGGTGGTCGTCTCCGTGCACTCCAAGCTGCGCATGGACTCCGCGGCGATGACAAGGAGGATGGTCGCCGCCGTGCGCAATCCGCACGCGGACATCCTGGGACACTGCACGGGCCGGCTCCTCGGTGGGAAGAAGCGGCCGGAGTCCACGTTCGACGCCGAGCAGGTCTTCGCGGCCTGTGCGGAGTCGGGCACGGCGGTCGAGATCAACTGCCGGCCCGAGCGCCTGGACCCCCCGCGTGGTCTGCTCCGGCAGGCGGTCGCGTCGGGTGTGCTGTTCTCGGTCGACACCGACGCGCACGCGCCGGGTCAGCTGGACTGGCAGCCATACGGCTGCGCGCGGGCGGAGGAGTGCGAGGTGCCGGCCGAGCGGATCGTCACCACCTGGCCGGTGGAGCGGCTCCTGGAGTGGACGAGGCACGGGGAACACCGATAGGCCCCCGCTACGCGGGGGGACGGGCGAAGACGGGCCGGTCCCGAGCGTTCGGCGTAAAGTCGATCACGGTTGCCCATGTGGCTCCCGTGCAGGTCGGGGCAGGAGGAAACACATGTCCAGTCAACGCACAGGCCCTCACCTTCCGCAGACGCGCGGTCCGCTCTCCTCAGGCGTGATCACCTACCTGAGGGGCGACGGCGCGCTGCCCGATACCGACGCCGCCCGTTCCGCCGATCCGTACGGCGACGATCTGCAGCTCGCCCTCTACGTCTGTTACGAGCTGCACTACCGCGGGTTCGCCGGCGTGGACGCCGACCTGGAGTGGGATCCCGCCCTGCTCGGTGTGCGCGCCGCGTTGGAGGACCGATTCCTCACGGCGCTGCGGCACGACGCCACGGAGACCAGGAGCCTGGACGACATCCTGGCCGGTCTTCTCGTGGAGCCGGTGCGCGGTACCGGTCTCTCCTGGTTCCTGCAGGACGAGGGCGAACTGCGTCACCTGCGCGACTACGCGGTCCAGCGCTCCCTCTACCACCTCAAGGAGGCCGATCCGCACGCCTGGGTGCTGCCCCGCCTCAGCGGCCGGGCCAAGGCGGGCATGGCGGCGGTCGAGTACGACGAGTTCGGCGCGGGGCGCGCGGACCGCGTCCACGCGCAGCTGTTCGCGGATCTCATGACCGATCTGGGTCTGGACACCACGTACGGCCGCTACCTCGACGAGGGCTGCGCGCCCATGCTCACCCTGGTCAATCTGATGTCGCTGTTCGGTCTGCACCGGGGGCTGCGCGGTGCGCTGGTGGGCCATTTCGCGGCGGTCGAGATCACGTCCTCCCCGGCGTCACGGCGCCTCGCCGCAGCCATGAAGCGCGCCGGGGCGGGCCCCGCCGCCGAGTTCTTCTACACCGAGCACGTCGAGGCGGACGCCGTGCACGAGCAGGTGGTGCGCCGGGACGTGATCGGCGGACTGCTCGACGACGAACCGGATCTGGCGGCCGACATCGCTTTCGGCATCACCGCCACCTCGTATCTGGAGGACCGGCTCGGTGACCACCTGCTGGCGCACTGGCAGGTCTGACCAATCCCACTTCCCCGCGTTCCTCGAAGGGAGCCGCAGATGTACGCAGACATGGCCGAGGAAACCCGTACCGCCCGGTTGATGACGCTGCCGGGGGTCTACGCCCCGCAGTACGACACACGCCTGCTCATGGCCGCCCTGGACCGGGAGGACGTGGGAGCGGGCGCCGAGGTCCTGGATCTCGGCACCGGCAGCGGCGCGCTCGCCCTGCACGCCGCTCGGCGCGGTGCGCGGGTGACCGCCGTGGACATCGCGTGGCGGGCCGTGGTGACGGCCCGGCTGAACGCACTGCTGTCCCGTCGGCGCATCACAGTGCAGCGCAGCGATCTGCTCTCCGCGCTGCCCGGCCGGTCCTACGACCTGGTGGTCTGCAACCCGCCCTACGTGCCGTCGCCCATGGGCGCGCTGCCCGAGCGTGGCCCGTCGCGCGCCTGGGAGGCCGGGCGCGACGGACGCGCGATCCTCGACCGGGTCTGCGATGCCGCCCCGGCGGCCCTGCGCCCCGGAGGACGTCTCCTGATGGTGCACTCCGGCCTCTGCGACAGCGACGTGACCCTCCGGCGTCTGTCCGACGCCGGACTACGGGCCACTGTCAGCGACCGGGCCCTGGTGCCTCTGGGGCCCGTGCTGCGGTCCAGGCTCCGGTGGTTGCGGGACACGGGACTGATGGACCGCGCGGAGACGACGGAGGAGCTGGTGGTGATCCGTGCCGAACACGCCTGAACAGCCCTGCGGGACCGGACGTCCCTGCCGGATCACCCTCGGCGACGACGGGCCGCTGCTGGTCGAGGGCCCTGTGGAGGTGACCGGCGCGGACGGCAGTGTGGCCGTCTCCGACCGGTTCGTGGTTGCCATCTGCACCTGCCGGCGCAGCCGGATGTACCCGTGGTGCGACACCAGCCACCGCCGGCGTACACAGCCCGGCCGCAGGACGGACTGACCGGCCGGTTCACTCGTCGGGCCGCCGTCGCGTGGGCGTCGCGCCGCGCAGTCGGCGGGACATCGCCCGTAGGCGGGGGTGGCGCTCGTGCACCTCCGCCGACCGGCGGTCCAGTTCCTCGGCCAGGCGCTCGGTGCGCTTGTCGATGTCGAGCTCGTCCAGGATGCGGTCGATCTCCGCGAGCAGGGCGCCGTGCAGCTGCCATTGCCGCGGGTGTTCCTGCACCCCGGCGAGCAGCAGGTCAGCCACCCGGTCGCGCGTCTCACGGCTGCGCGCGAGCGCGTCGGCGAGGCGCTCCTCGGCCTCCTCGCCGCTCTCGGCCATCGGGGTGGTGATCATCACCGCGAACCCCTCGATGGCGTCGGACATGTTCCGGAACAGTTCCCTGAGCCCCCTGGCCACGTCGTCGGGGAAGAGCGCCTCTCCGGTGCGCGCCTTGGCCAGGTCGGTCAGCGAGCGGGTCAGGACGCGCAGCACCACGGCGCAGATCTCCAGGGTGTCCAGGCCGGTCCGCAGCACGACGCGGTGCAGCATCCCCTGGCGGACCCGGGGGTTGAGCATCGTGCTCTCCTCGGCCTGCCGCAGGGAGGCGTCGACCTCCACGATGTCGTGGTCCAGCCGCCTCGCTTCGTGCAGGCGCGCGGCTGCTTCCCGTACGGGGTGACTGCCGCCGATCTCGTCGCCCAGGGCGCGGAACATCGCCCCCATCCGCTCCCCGAGGCCGCCGATGGAGGCGCCTGCCGACTCGACCCAGACGGGGGGCGCGAACAGGAGGTTGAAGAGCAGGCCGACCCCGGCGCCGATCAGCGTCTCGAGCACACGTTCCCATGCGGTGTTGGCGACCTGCGAGACACCGAGGACCAGCATCGCGCTGATCGCCACCTCGGGGACGAACTCGTTGACGCGCACGACGCGTCCGATGAGCAGGGAGGTGAAGATCGTCAGACCGAGGCTCCACCAGTTCAGGCCGACCAGCGCGCTGAATCCGCCGGCGATCACGACACCGACGACGACAGCGTTGACGCGCCGGATGCCCGTGGTCAGGGTGGCGTAGAGGGTCACCTGCACCACGAGCAGGGCGGTCAGCGGGGCGGTGAGCGGCGCGGGATGCGGAGCCGGCAGGACCAGCTGTGCCACCGCGAAGGCGATCACGGCTGCGGCTGTCGAACGCAGCGTCTGTGTCGCGGCCGGCTCGGTGGTGCGCTGGACGAGTTTGACTACGGGCGCGGGCGTGGAAACTGCAGGCATTCCTACACGGTGCCCCGAACCACCGCCTCGCATCACTCACAGGGCCGGCCGGACTCCGTACGGGCGCACGCGTGCACCCATCTCCCAGGCCGCGCGGACCGGGACGGACCGAGAGATGGTGGAGGCATGGCTATCTCACTGACGCCCCCGGGAGAGACGCCTCCCTGCGAGGGCTCCATAAGCGAGGCACACATCGAGCGCCCCGACGGCGGCATCTGGGAGCATCCTGTCCTCTGGGCGACCGTGGTGCTGCTGGGCTCGCTCGTCGTCGCCGGTTACTTCATCGCGCGCATCTTCGGCTTCACGTAGGGCTCGGTGGGGCGCCCGGCAGGTGCCCGGCAACCCGAGAAGCGGTGTCAGCTCCCCGGCGGCTGCGGCCTGTGCTCGTCGGACCCCGCGGGCCGGCTTCCGAACCTCTCCAGCAAGGCATTGATGCCCGACGCCAGCCCCTCCGGCCCGCCTCGGCCCACCAGCGCGGGAGCTGTCGCCCGCAAACGTGGGAACTCCTGCGCCGAGAGGCGGTGCAGACCGAGCCGGAAACCCGGGTCGGTCTCCTCGGGAGCGTCATCCATGGCGCGCAGCTCGACCAGCAGATAGCCGAGCAGCCACGCGGTGAACGCCCGGTGCAGTGACACCGCCGTGGGCTCGGGGATGCCTGCTCGATGCAGCAGGTCCAGGACTCGCTCGTCGCTGTGCAGCACGGCCGAAGGACGGCGGGCCAGCGGTGTGGACAGGAGCCGGGTCGCCAGCAGTGGCACGACGTTGGGGTGCCGCATCGCCACCTCGTAGGTGGCCCGTGCCCGACGGTGCAGCTCTTCCTGCCAGGCCGCGGAAACGGACCCGTCCGCTGCCAGAGCCTCCTCCAGCTCCTGGTGAAAGGCCTCCACAAGACCGTCCAGCAAGGCGTCCTTGCTGGACGCGTACCGGTAGAGGGCCATCGCCTCGACCCCGAGCTCCGCTCCCAGGCTGCGCATGCTGAGGCCTGAGAGGCCTTCCCTGTCCACCAGGCCCATGGCACTGGCGAGCACGCGTTCCCTGCTCAGCCGTCCGTACCTGCCACGGTCGGCGGCTCTCCGGCCTGGCCCGTCAGCCTCCGGTGCGTTCGGCATGCCGCGTGCTCACCTCGCTCTCGCCTGATCCGATCGTCTCGCATGACTCCTCATAACTCCCCTTGACCACAAGGGCCAAGCGGCGCAATAGTGTACATATACGTCGTAAACGTAAGCCGTCAGCTTACATTCGACCTACACAGGGGCGTCAGCCGTGACGCACAGTAAGACCAACTTCGCAGACCGGACCCTGATCGAGCGCCATCTGGCGCGGATCTCGGACGGCAACGTCATCCGGGTGACCACGGGCGGGCCGGTCTTCGGGCACCCGTACCGGCACCGAAAGCCCCGGCCGTCCACCTTCGTGCCCGTCCTCCCGCGGCCCGACCGGACCGTCCTGCTGGCCGTGACCGTCGGCTGGGTCCTCTCCTTCCTCTGGTTCTGGTCGTGGTGGCTCCAGCCGGAGCACCGGGCAGGCTGGGCCGGACTGATCGTCAACAGCATCCTGCTGCTCTACCTCACCGGGCTGCCCAGTTACTTCTTCGTCGCCGTACTACGGCTCCGCCGGGTCGATCCGGACCTTGCTGTGCCTCGACTCCCGGTGGCGTTCGCGGTGACCCGCGCGCCGTCAGAACCCTGGCGGACCGTGCGCCGGACTCTCGAGGCCATGCGCCGTCAGGACTTCCCGTACGCGTACGACGTCTGGCTGTGCGACGAGGATCCGACCGAGGAGATCCGGACCTGGTGCGGCGGACACGACGTGAGAATCTCCTGCCGACGCGACGTGGACACCTACCATCGGGCGAACTGGCCCCGCCGGACGCGGTGCAAGGAAGGCAATTTCAGCTACTTCTACGACCATTGGGGCTACCACCGCTACGCCGTCGTCGCCCAGCTCGACTGCGACCACGTACCCTCCACGGGCTACCTGACCGAAATGGTCCGGCCCTTCACCGATCCCGCCATCGGCTACGTCGCCGCTCCGAGCATGTGCGACGCCAACGACGCCAGGTCCTGGTCCGCCAGGGGACGTCTCCACCGTGAAGCGGTCTGGCACGGCGCCATCCAGCTGGGTCACAGCGACGGGCTCGCCCCGATGTGCATCGGCTCCCACTACGCCGTGCGCACCGAGGCGCTGAGGGACATCGGCGGTCTCGGGCCCGAACTCGCCGAGGACTTCTCCACGACCTTCCTGCTCAACTCCGCCGGATGGCACGGCGCCTTCGCCATCGACGCCGAGGCGCACGGCGACGGTCCGCTCACGTTCGCGGACATGATCACTCAGGAGTACCAGTGGTCCCGGAGCCTCACCACGATGATGCTCGGCCTGCTCCCGCGGCACCTGGGGCGGCTGCCGTTCCTGCTGCGCCTGCGCTTCGGCTACGCCCTGGCGTACTACCCGCTCATGGGCTCCATGATCGTCGCAGGCCTCGTGCTCCCGCCGGTAGCGGTGATCAGCGGTCTGCCCTGGATGAACGTGGACTACTTCGACTTCCTGCTCCACTTCTGGTTCCTGCCCGTGTGGCTGATGCTGGCCCTGTGGCTGATGCGCCGTCGTGGCCTGTTGCGACCACGCGGCGCTCCGCTCCTCAGCTGGGAGACCTGGCTGTTCGCGCTGGCGCGCTGGCCGTTCGTCATCCTGGGAGTGGCGGGTGCGGTCGTCCAGCGGGTGCGCCCCCGGCCTCTGACCTTCAAGGTCACCCCCAAGAACGAGTCGGGACCGCAGCCGCTGCTCGCCCGGCTGACCCTCCCGTTCGCCGCTCTCGCCACGGCCCTTTCCACGGTCGCCGTGTTCGGCGAGCTCACCAGCCCCTCGGTCGGCTATGTGTTCCTCTGCATCGTCGCGGCCGTCGCCTACGCCACTGTGGCGCTCGCCGTCCCACTGCTCCATGTGAGAGAGAGCGCCCGGGCCGCCGGCGTCACCTTCCGGTCCGCCCTGTCCACCGCCCGGCTGTCCCTGACCGTCGGTGTGCTGTCGGCCCTGCCGGTCGCCGCCGCGTGTGTCCTCTATCCGGCCTACGCCGTCGCCGTACTGGGCCGGTGAGCGCGGTGGAGACGAACGGAATTGACCTCGCCCCGGAAGGAAATGCGCTCATGCGTGCACCGACGACCGTTCTCGTCACCGGCGGGGCAGGCTTCATAGGCAGTCACACCTGCGTCGAACTGCTCGAGCACGGCTACAAGCTGATCGTGATCGACAACTACTCCAACAGCTCGGCCAAGGTGTTCGAGCGGATAGAGAGGATCACCGACCGTTTCGTCGGTGCTGTGTACGAGCTGGACATCCGCGATCCGCGCGCCCTGTCGGCCGTATTCGACCGCCACCCAATCGACGCCGTCGTGCACTTTGCCGCGCACAAGGCTGTGGGCGAGTCGACGCGGATGCCCATCGAGTACTACGACACGAATGTGGCCGGGACGACTTCCCTGCTGCGGACGATGCAGGAACACGAGGTGCACCAGCTGGTGTTCTCGTCGTCCTGCTCGATCTACGGCGACGCCGGACGCGGCCCGCTGGACGAATCGACTCCCGCCCGTCCGACGAACCCGTACGCATCGTCCAAGCTGATGTGCGAACAGATCCTGACCGATGTCTGCGCACGGCGCCCGGAGTTCACGGTGCTCTGCCTGCGCTACTTCAACCCGGTCGGCGCCCATCCGAGCGGACTGCTCGGCGAGGACCCGAACGGGACCCCGGACAATCTGATGCCCGCGGTGGCCCAGGTGGCCATCGGCAGGCTCCCACGGCTCCGGATCTTCGGCGACGACTACACCACGCCGGACGGCACAGCGATCCGCGACTACCTCCACGTCATGGATACGGCCGAGGCTCATCGCATAGCGCTGGACAGGCTCAGCGACAGCTCGGGGATGCGTGTGTTCAACCTCGGAGTCGGCAAGGGGCACTCCGTGTTCGAGGTCGTCGCCGCCTTCCGTGTGGCTTGCGGCAGTCCCATCCCGTTCCGGGTCGTGCCCCGTCGCGACGGCGACGTTCCCGAACTCGTCGCCGACGCGAGCGCGGTGGCGCGGGCCTGGGGATGGCGGCCCCGGCGGGACCTGGCGGACATGTGCCGGGACTCCTGGCGTTTCCAGCAGCACAACCCCTTCGGTTACGCCCCTGCGGACGGACCGACGAGCAGTGAGGAGTGACATCATGCGCATGACCGTCATCGGCACCGGATATGTGGGAACCGTGCACGCCGCGTGCATGGCCGACATCGGCCACGAGGTGCTCGGGATCGACATCGACCCCGCCCGTGTCGCCACCCTGGCGGCAGGACGCGCACCGATGTGCGAAGCCGGCCTGGACGAGCTGCTCGCCCGCACCATCGCCTCGGGCCGCCTGCACTTCACCACCTCCATGGACGAGGGTGCAGCCTTCGCACGGACCCACTTCGTGTGCGTGGGAACCCCTCAGTGCCACGACGGCGCGGCCGCGGACCTTCGGTACGTCGACGCCGTGCTGGAATCACTGGCACCGCGGCTGCGGCCCGGCAGTCTCGTCGTGGGCAAATCCACCGTGCCGGTCGGAACAGCGGAACGTATCGGCCGCGGACTGGCCGCGATCTCGCCGGGCAGCGAGGTGGCCTGGAACCCCGAGTTCCTGCGGGAAGGCTCGGCCGTCGCCGACACGATGCGGCCGGACAGACTCGTCGTGGGCGTCCGCTCGGTGGAGGCTGAGACCACCCTGCGCACGATCTACGCGCCCATGATCCAGGCCGGGGTGCCGTTCTTCGCCACCGACCCGGCCACAGCCGAACTCGTCAAGGTCGCGGCGAATTCCTTCCTCGCGACGAAGATCTCCTTCATCAACGCCATGTCCGAGGTCTGCGCCGTCGCGAATGCCGACGCCACGGTCCTCGCCCGGGCCGTGGGCGCGGACTCCCGCATCGGTGAGCGCTTCCTGGAGCCAGGGCTGGGGTTCGGCGGAAGCTGCTTCCCCAAGGACATCCGGGCGTTCGCCGCGCGCGCCGAGGAGCTCGGGGCCGGCGAGGCGGTCGCGTTCCTGCACGAGGTCGACCGCATCAACACGCGGCAGCGCCGCCGTACGGTCGCTTTCGCCCGGGACCTGATGGGCGGTTCCCTGACCGACCGGCGTGTCGCGGTCTTCGGCGCGGCCTTCAAGCCCGGCAGCGACGACGTCCGGGACTCGCCCGCACTCGCTGTCGCCTCTACCCTGCAACGGGAGGGAGCAGAGGTCCGCGTCCATGACCCGCAGGCCCTGGACAACGCCCGCGCCGCGTGTCCCGGCCCGGCTTACGTCTCGAACGTCCCCGAAGCCTGCGCGGACGCCGATCTGGTGCTGCATCTGACGGCGTGGCCCGAGTACCGCCAGATCGACCCGGCCGCTCTCGCCCTCGTCGTACGCGAACCGTCGATGCTGGATGCACGGAACAGCCTCGATACCCGGATCTGGCAGCAGGCCGGGTGGGCGATGCACAGCCTGGGGCGCCTGCAGGCCGGCGGGCTCGGATCGGGCACCGAGCGCTCCAGCGAGCGTCCGGTGCTGGTGGCAGGAGGTGCGTCATGAGGATCGTGGTGACCGGTGGTGGCGGTTTCGTGGGTTCCCACCTGTGCGAGGCCCTTCTCCGCAGGGGCGACGTGGTCTGGTGCCTGGACAACTTTTCCACCGGGGAACCGGACAACGTGACCAGGCTCCGTGACGCGCCTGGCTTCCACAGCCTGCGGGCCGACGTGACCTCGCCCTTCGACGTCCCCGGACCCGTGCATGCCGTGGCCCACCTCGCGAGCCCGGCGTCGCCGGTGGACTACGGCCGCCTCCCGGTCGAGACACTCACGGTGGGCAGCCGCGGTACGGAGAACTGTCTGAGCCTGGCGCTGCGGCACGGGGCCCGGTTCCTCCTCGCCTCCACCAGCGAGGTCTACGGAGATCCCGAGATCCATCCGCAGCCCGAGGACTACTGGGGGCGGGTCAACCCCATCGGGCCCCGCAGCGTGTACGACGAGGCCAAGCGCTATGCGGAAGCACTGGCCATGGCATACCGGCGCAGCCTCGGCGCCGACGTCGGCATCGTGCGGATCTTCAACACCTACGGCCCCAGGATGCGGCCGTACGACGGCCGCGTGGTGTCGACGTTCATCCGCGAGGCGCTGGAGGGCCGCCCCCTCACCGTCTACGGGGACGGCAGCCAGACCCGTAGCTTCTGCTACGTCGACGACCTCGTACGCGGGCTCATCGCCATGATCGACAGCTCGCTCAGCGGTCCGGTCAATCTGGGCAACCCCTGCGAGAACACGGTGAGCGAGCTCGCCGAGCACGTACTCTCCGCCACCGGGTCGTCCTCCGCCGTCGAGCACCGGCCGCTGCCCGTCGACGATCCGACCCGGCGACGCCCCGTCATCGCCCGGGCCCGGGACCAGCTCGGCTGGGCCCCCCGCGTCCCCCTCGACGAAGGGCTGAGGCGTACGGTCGGCTGGTTCGTCTCCCGGCCCGCTCCCACCGAAGGGCCGCTGCACCCACATGCGCAGGAGCCCGTGGAGGCATGACCCCGATGCGCCGGCTCCCCTCCACTCCCGCCCTGGGACGCCGTACTCCCAGCGTCCTGCTCGCCCTGGCGCTGTCCCTGGGCGCGGCCAGTTGCGTCGACACGCCCCACTACTCACCGACACGCACCTACTACGTGAGTCCCGAGGGCGACGACCGGCACGACGGGACGTCGGAGACCCAGGCATGGCGGACGCTCGCCAGGGCGGAGCGCGTCGCGCTCGAGCCCGGCGACCGGTTGCTGCTGCGGGGTGGTGCCCGCTTCCACGGAACCGTCACGATCAAGGCAAACGAGGCAGGCAGCACACGATCGCCTGTCCTGATCAGCTCGTACGGGGACGGCCGGGCCACTGTCGTGGCGTCCACCGGCCCGGGCATCTCCGTGCACAACACGGCGGGTGTGAAGATCAGCGATCTCACCGTGACCGGCGGGAGCGGCACCCGCGCCGACGAAGGCGGCATCAATCTCTACAACGACCGTCCGGGCGGTGGGAAGCTGGGACCCGTCGAGCTGTCCGGAATCGAGGTCTCGGGCTTCGCCGTGGGTGTGGCGATCGGCGGCAAGGACGAGAAGTCGGGGTTCAGGGACGTGTCGGTGCGTCAGGCCCGGCTGCACGACAACAAGGACGCCGGACTGCTCGCGTACGGCCCTGACTTCGACCCCGAACGCCCCGCCTACACGCACCGGAACATCGACATCGAGGACGTCGAGGCCTTCCGCAACCCCGGTGACCCGACGGCCGCCCACCGTCACACCGGTGACGGCATCATCCTCGGGTCGGTCCGTGACGCCACCGTGCGCGAGTCCAGCGCCCACGACAACGGGGCGCGCTCATCGGCCGAAGCACCGAGCGGACCCGTGGGGATCTGGGCCTACGACGCTACGGCCATTCGGATCGAGCGGAACGTGTCCTACCGCAACCACACCGGCTCCGATGTCGACGGGGCCGGTTTCGGACTGGACTCCAACGTCTCGTCCTCGACGCTCCAGTACAACCTGACCTTCGGTAACGACGGCCCCGGCTACTACGCCTATTCGAGGACGGCCAACGGAGCACATCGCGACAACACGATCCGCTACAACATCAGTGCGTCCGACGGACGCAAGCTGTCCCACAACGGCGGAATCGCCGTACACGGCAAGGACATCCGCGACCTGAAGATCTACCAGAACACCGTGGTGATGCCCGACTCCTCTCATGGTGCCGCACCCGCCCTGCGTCTGCGACAGGGCGAACAGGGTGTCGTCCTGCGCAACAACGTCCTGGTCAACGAGAGCGGGCCGGTGCTCACGGCGGAGTCCGGCCTGGGGCCGGCCGACGTCACGTTGCAGGGCAACAACTACCGCACCACGGACGGAGCCTGGTCGGTCGACTGGGGAAGCCGTACTTATCCGGAACTGAGCGCGTGGCGCGCGGCCACCGATCAGGAGCGGGTGGGACAGCGCGCGACCGGGCTGACGATCGACCCGTGCTTCACCGGGGGAGAACTGCCGGCGATCCGCTCGGCACACGACGCGAGGGCCGTCGTCCCGGACTGCACGGGTCAGGACGGACTCGATCTGCGGGCCCTGTTCGGTACGGATCCCGGAGACGTCGACTACTTCGGCAACGAGGTGCCCGTCCCCCCGCCGGTCGGAGCAGCTGTGCCTCAGGACCCCGATTCAGGTACGTGAGCGACAAGATGCAGTCCGGTGCGGGCCGTGTCTACGATCGAAAAGGGTTTCCGCGCCTGAGCCCACAAAAGTTCTCCCGGCTCGGTGTCCGGCAACGCAGGGAGGCGCTCGCCAGTGCTTCGGGCACATCGGCCGATGGCCGCGTACACCGCTTTCGTCCTGTGCGTCACCGCCCTGTACCTCGCGTTCGCCGACCTGCGAACCCCTCTGTGGGCCGTGATCGGGCTGAGCGGATTCGCGGCGGTGCTGGCGGGTGTGCACCTGAATCGTCCCGCACATCGCTGGCCTTGGTGGTTCCTCGCAGGAGGCCTTCTCTCCTTCGCCGTCGGCGACACCGTCTACAACGTGCTCGAGGTGTACCTGGGGGTCGCCGCCCCCTTCCCGTCGGCGGCGGATGTCGCGTACCTCCTGACCTATCCGCTGTTGGCAGCCGGGCTGCTGGGGCTGCTGAGGTACCGCTGGCTGAACCGGGATCTGCCCAGCCTCCTGGACGCGCTGATCTTCACCGGGGCACTTGCCCTGGTGGTCTGGGTGAGCCTGATGCGGCCGCTCACCGATGTGGAGGGCATGACATGGCAGGAGCGCGCCGTCAGCATGGCCTACCCGCTCGGCGACGTTCTCGTGCTGGCTCTGCTCTTCAGGTTGCTCACACCCAGCCAGCCGGCCGGCAGTAACAGGTCGGTGCAGTTCCTCGTCCTCGGCACGGTCACCGTTCTGGGATTCGACATCCTGTACGGAATCCTCCAGCTCTACAGCACCTGGCACGTGGGCACGCTGCTGGACATCGGCTGGGTCCTCTTCTACGCGGCCTGGGGACTGGCCGCGCTTCATCCCTCGATGGTCGCGCTGACGGCCCGCTCGCCGCAGCGCCAGCACGTGCTGCCACGGCCGAGGCGGCTGGTGCTGCTGGCCGTGGCGACGTTGGTCGCGCCGGCGATCCTGCTCTGGGAGGCCTTGCTGGGCAACGCCGACGACGCGACCGTGATCGGGGGCTTCACCGGCGGTCTGTACCTCCTGGTCATCTTCCGGCTGGCAGGCATGGTCGTGGCCCATCGCAAGGCCCTGGCCCGAGAGCATGCGCTGCGCAACGCGTCGTCGTCGCTGGTGGCCGCGGACCGGCCTCGGCAGATAGCGCTGTCCTGCGAATCCGCGGTCGACGCGCTGTTCGGCCCCTCGGTCCCGCACGGCAGTCTGCTGCTGTCACCGCAGCACTCCGCCGATCTGTACGCGGAGTTGAATATCGCCGACACGGTCGCCGAGCCGGCGGATCCGCTCGCCGCCACTGTCACGGACCAGATGCCGAGCCCCGGGCTGCCGGCCTTCAGCGGCACTCGGCAGGTTTCCACCACCGAACTCGACCCCCGCATCGTCGCCGCCCTCGGCACTCTGCCCGCCACCCTGGTGTGTCCGCTGGTCAACCCCGACCGTCCTGGCCCGCAGACAGGTGTCCTCCTGGCGGCAGGCCCCGAGAAGCAGCTCGCCGAGACATGGGGTTCCTTGGAGATCCTTGCCTCGCAGGCGGGGCTCGCGATGGAACGGGTCACGCTCCGTGAGGAGATCATCCGGCGTAAAAGCGAAGCCTACTTCCGTACGCTCGTGCGCAACGGTTCGGACGTGATCCTGATCATCGACGACGACGACACGGTGCGGTACGCGAGCCCTTCGGCAAGCAGTGTCTTCGGGGGAGTTCCGTTGAACGGCGTAGCACTGCCGGCTCTGGTCGACTCGAGCGAAGCCGACCGGGCGGCTCGGACGCTGGCGAGCGCGCGTGAGAGCAGCGGCCGGAGCGCCAAGGACCACTGGCGCATCCCCGACGAGAGCGGCCTGGTGGAGGTGGAGGTGAAGTGCAGCAATCTCCGGCACGACCCGACCGTCCGCGGCCTGGTCGTCACCCTCCGAAACGTCACGGAACAGCGTGCGCTGGAGCACGAGCTCACACAGCGCGCCTTCCACGATCCGCTCACCGGGTTGCCCAACCGGGCCCTGTTGCTGGAGCGCATCGGGCGGGCGTTGTTGCGCGGCCGGCGCGAATCGGCACTCACCTGCGTGCTCTTCATGGACGTCGACGACTTCAAGCTGGTCAACGACTCGATGGGGCACTCGGTCGGTGACCAGTTGCTCGTCGCGGTGGCCAACAGGCTGTCGGCCGCACTGCGCCGCAGCGACACCGCGGCCCGGCTGGGAGGTGACGAGTTCGCGGTGCTGATGGAGGACGCGAAGCGGCCGCTGGATGCCGAACTCCTGGCGGCGCAGCTCGTGCAGGCACTGAGTCGGCCGTTCAGACTGCCACACGCAACGGTGAGCGTGACCGTCAGCGTGGGTGTCGCGACGGGCATGGACAGCGTGGACACCGAGGACCTGCTGGGCCGCGCGGATCTGGCGCTGTACGCGGCCAAGGCCGCGGGAAAGCATCGGTGGCATCGATACCAGCCCCGGCTGCACATGCGCATGATGGAACGGCATGAGCTGCAGTCGGCGATGGACTCCGCCATAGCCGAGAACCAATTCGTCCTGCGCTACCAGCCCGTGGTCGACATCACCGACGGTGATGCCGTCCTCGGCTTCGAAGCACTGGTCCGCTGGTCGCACCTGCGTCACGGGCTTCTTCCACCCCAGCAGTTCATCAGCATCGCGGAGGAGAGCGGCCAGATCAACATGCTCGGCGCCTGGGTACTGAACCATGCCGCGAGTGATGTCGCCGGTCTGCAGCGGGTGTCCGGTTCCTCCCCCTCCCCCTACGCCAGCGTGAACGTCTCCGCGTTGCAGTTCCGGGATCAGGGCTTTCCGCGCAGGGTCAGCGACGTCATGGAGGCCTCCGGTCTCGCCCCGGGTTCCCTGCAGCTGGAGCTGACGGAAACCGCCCTCGTGACGGAGCCGGCACAGGCGCGCTCGGTCATGCGGCAGCTCAGGGGCCTGGGGGTCCGCATCGCCATCGACGACTTCGGCACAGGATTCGCCTCGCTGCGCTATCTGCAGGAGTTCCCGGTCGATGTACTCAAGATCGACAAGTCGTTCATCGACGGCATCACAGAGGACAGCAAGAAGCTCGGACTGGTCGAGGGCATCCTGGGCATCGCCAACACTCTCGGACTGCAGGTGATCGCCGAGGGCATCGAGAACACGGCCCAACGCGATCTGCTGACGGCCCTGGGATGCAGGTGCGGGCAGGGGTTCCTCTTCGCCCGTCCCATGACCGTGGAACAGGGAGGACATCTGCTGAGCCGGAGCGGCACCACTCGATGAGGACCCGTCCGGGAAAGGACCATCCATGCGTGACACCGCTCCGGCGCCCGCGGATTCGTCGACCCACGCGCGGTGGGAGGATCTGGACAGACTCCGGCGGACGAGCGCGATGTGCGACGCCGTCCTCGACGAGGTCGACGGCCGGCACATCCGCTGTGGCGACCACTGGCTCGTCGACTTCGCCTCGTGCAACTACCTGGGCTTCGACCGCGACCCCGAGATCATCGCGGCGATCGAGCCGGCCGTGCGCCGCTGGGGAACACACCCCAGTTGGTCGAGGCTGCTCGGCAGCCCGCGGCTGTACGTCGAGATCGAGGAGCGACTTGCCGCTCTCCTCGGCGTCCAGGACACCCTGCTGCTGCCTACCGTGACGCTCATCCACACCTCGGTCATCCCCATTCTCGCCGGTCAGGGGCACGTCTACGTCGATGCCGCCGCCCACCGGACGGTGTACGACGGATGTCTGGCGGCCCGGGCCAAGGGGGCTACGCTGCACCGCTTCCGAGCCGACCGTCCCGAGGAGCTGGAGATGCTGCTCGCCCGGATCCCGCCGGGGCCGCCTGGTCTGGTCTGTCTGGACGGGGTGAACAGCATGAGCGGCAACATCCCCGACCTGCCGACCCTGGCCGCGATCTGCAGGCGCAGGAACGCGACGCTCTACGTGGACGATGCCCATGGGTTCGGAGTGGTCGGAGAACGCGCCGCAGCCGAGTCCTGCCCGTACGGGGCACGGGGCAACAGCGTCGTCCGGCACATGGGCGAGACCTACGACGGCATCGTGCTCGTCGGCGGATTCTCCAAGGCGTACTCCTCGCTGCTCGCCTTTCTGGCTCTGCCCACCCGCCTGAAGAACCGCCTGAAGGTCGACGCCGCGCCGTACC
The DNA here is from genome assembly GCF_040611875.1 of Streptomyces sp. NPDC006516. Classification (NCBI taxonomy): domain Bacteria; kingdom Bacillati; phylum Actinomycetota; class Actinomycetes; order Kitasatosporales; family Streptomycetaceae; genus Streptomyces; species Streptomyces sp. NPDC006516. The sequence goes on along the minus strand of NZ_JBEXPD010000006.1, from coordinate 41,625 downwards.
TGTACTCCGGCCCCTCCCCGACAGCGTCACTCGCTACGGCGCTCGCCGGTCTGGACGTGAACGAGCGTCGGGGGGACGCCCTTCGCGCCGGCCTGTACCTCAAGACCGTCCGCGTACTCGACCACCTCCGTGAGCTCGGTCTGCCGACGCTCAACACGGACCGGCTACCGATCGTGGAGATCCCGCTGGGCGGCGGAAGCGATATCGACGCGGTCGCCGAGTACCTGTGGGAGCAGGGCATCTACGTGACCCTGGCCGCCTATCCGCTGGTCCCCCGCGACCAGGTGGGCTTCCGGGTGCAGATCACGGCACTGAACTCGGACGAGGACATCGACCAGCTCAACGACGCGCTGACCGGCCTGTCCCAGCGATTCGCCTTCACCGACGGGAGATGACCTCATCGTGTCCGCACATCCGGCCGGAACACCTCCGGTACTCAACGACCACGTCGACTGGGACAGCTGGCCCGTCGAGGACTACCTCACGGAGAACTACCGGGAGCTGCACCCCTCCGATGCGGCGGTCATCAGCCACCACTCCGCGTTCTACCGCCGCCTCGCGCCCGGGAGCATCGCCCGCTCCGTGGAATTCGGCGCCGGACCCAACCTGTACCCCCTCATGCTGTCCTCCGCCGTGAGCCGTCACATCGACGCGGTGGAGACGAGTGCGAAGTGTGTCGGCTATCTGAAGCAGCAGGTGGCCGGACCGCCGGACGCGACGTGGTCTTCGTTCCACGAGCTGTGCAGACGGCTCAACCCTGCCCTGCCCGCCACGCCGGCGGATGCGCTGCGAGGGGTCCACGTCGTCCACAGCGACGTCCGGACCTTGGCACCCGGTACGTACGGCCTCGCGTCCATGCATTTCGTCGCCGAGGGCGTGACCGAGGATCACGTCGAGTTCCTCGACTTCTGCCGCCTCTTCATCCGCTCCGTGACACCGGGCGGGTACCTGGTCGCCGCCTTCATGGAGAACATGCCCACCTACCAGATCGGCCCGGCATCGCGGTGGCCGGGCTTTCCGGTGAATCGGGAGCTCGTCTCGGACGCGTTCGCACCCTTCACCGAACACCTGGCGGTCACCCGCATCGATGCCGACCCCAGCCTGCCGGACTACGGGGATTCCGGCATGCTGCTGCTCACCGCGGTGCGCAGCGAGGAGCGCTCGTCCCCGCCCCGGTCCCCGTGACCGAGCGACATCCGCTGCATGGCGAACGCGGTCTCCACCAAGGAGATGTGGCTGAACGCCTGCGGAGCGTTGCCGAGTTGCCGTCGCCCCGCCGGATCCCACTGCTCGGACAGCAGCCCCACGTCGTTCCGTACAGCCAGCACGCGATCGAAGACGTTCTGGGCCTCGTCGAGGTCCCCGGTGGCCGCCAGCGCATCGGCGTACCAGAGCGAACACGCCACGAACGGGCATTCGGAACCCGGCATGCCGTCCACGCGGTCGACCCCGGGCCCCGTGAGCCTGTACCGGTACAGGAACCCGTCCTGGTCGAGCGCCCGCATCGCCCGGACGGTCCCTCGCACCCTCCCGTCACTGGCGGGCAGGAAGCCGAGCCCGGGAATCAGCAGGGCCGAGGCGTCCAGAGCGGTCCCGCCATAGGTCTGCACGAACGACCCACGGCTGTCGTCCCAGCCTTCCCGGCACACTTCCCGGTGGACCGTGTCCTTCATGGCCCGCCACTCCTTCGACGTGCCGTTCCTGCCGAGCATCTCCCCCATCCGCAGTGCCCGGTCCGCCGCCACCCACGACATGACCTTGGAGTGGACGAAGTGCCGTCGCGGGCCCCGGACCTCCCAGAGCCCCTGATCGGGATCCCGCCAGTGGATCAGCAGGTAGCCCATCAGCTCCTTGACCAGACTCCACATCCGCGGCTTCATCGTGACCCCTGCCCGGAGGGCCCAGTAGAGGGTGTCCAGCACCTCGCCGTACACATCCAGCTGGTATTGCTCCACGGCGGCGTTGCCGAACCGCACCGGACGTGATCCCTCGTATCCCGGCAGCCAGGGGGCTTCGGTCTCCGGCAGCAGCCGTTCGCCACCCAGGCCGTACACGCTCTGCAGGCCTGAGAGCCCACCCGCGGTCGCGCGCAGCAGCCAGTCGAGCCAGGCGGTCGCCTCCTCCTGGTAGCCGCTGCGCAGCAGACAGGACAGCGCGAGGGTGGAGTCGCGCAGCCAGCAGTGCCGGTAGTCCCAGTTGCGCTCGCCGCCGAGCTGCTCGGGGAGCGAGGTGGTCGGAGCGGCGACGACGCTGCCGGTCGGTGCGTAGATCAGTGCCTTCAGCGTGATCAGTGACCGCACCACGGCCTCTCGCGAGGGCCCCTGGTACTGACACCGGGAGACCCAGCACCGCCAGAACCCCTGGGTCTCCCTGAGCATCGTCGCCGCGGGGATGCGGAGCGCCGAGGGCACATCCGGCAGGTGGGACGGCGCCCAGACCAGTTGCAGCGTCACCTGCTCCCCAGCCGAAACCGTGAAGTCACCGACCGTGGAATCCGGTCCGCCGGACATCTGTACCGGGCCTTCCGTGCCCAGCCAGGTGGAGTCGGGACCCGCCGTCGCCACGGTGAAGCGCTCGGTGGCGCGCACCCACGGAACGACGCGGCCCTGATGGAAACGTGGCTTCAGCTCGCTGCGCATGCGGACTGAACCGGACAGCCCTTCGACCATCCGTACGATGCAGGGGCGCACCACCCGCGGCGGCATGAAATCCGTGACGCGCACCGTGCCCGACGGGGTGTCCCAGAACGTGTCCAGGACCAGGGTGCCGGCCCGGTAGGCGCGATGAGTGCCCAGGCCCGCTCCGGCGGGTGAGACACGCCAGAATCCGTTCTCGCCCGTGCCCAGAAGGGCGGCAAAACAGGCGGGAGAGTCGAAACGCGGCAGGCACAGCCAGTCGATCGACCCGTCGCGGCCGATCATGGCCGCGGTTTCCAGGTCGCCTATCAGGGCGTAGTCCTCGATGTTCTCGTTCATGACCGGACTACGCCGTCGTGCTCAATGCCGCGCTGCGACCATTTTAGTTCTTCTCCCCTACCGCCGCACGTGGGTCAGCCCGCAGGCCCCCGGCTGCCGGGCTTGACGGAGCGGCCTTCGACGAGCGCCCGCCGGATGTGCGCGGCTGCCGCACGGGCGTGGTCCGAGGTCGCCGTGCGGTCGGCCACGGAGGTGACGAAGCGGTGAGTGGGCCGCAGGCACTGGCCGCACGGGGTGTCGGTGGTGAGCAGGTATCCGTCCTCACAGTGCGGGTTCGCGCAGCGGCTGGGGCTCACGAGGGCCTCGGCGACCTCCTGCGGCGCCCAGCGGCGGCGGCCGTCCTCGTCCTTCTCGTGCAGGGCGTGGGACCAGCGGACGTTCCACCGGCGCTCGACCCGTTCCAGGAGCTGGTTCGGGGTGCGCCGGGCCAGTTCCCGGTGGATCAGGTCGTGCACCGTTCGGGGGTGCCGGTGGCCGAGCGCCTGGACCAGCGGTTGCGGGAGGGCCTGGAGGATGTAGGCGACCGGGTCGCCGCTCGCGCGCGACTGCCACTTCCTGCAGGGGCAGGGGCCCTGGGGAGGCAGCCGTCGCTGGCACCGGCCGCACTGGCCACGGCATTCCGCGCAGAGTCCGTCGTCGAGCCCGTCCACATGCGGGGCGGGAGCCCGCCCGCAGTCACGGCAACAGGCCGCGCAGGGGCCGCAGAGCCGTTCGTCGCCGAGTTTCGTCGTCCACTGCCGCTGCTGGCACCGGCAGCACAGGGCGTTGTTGCAGTACTCGTGGTGCGCGGCGCCCGACTGCCGTCCGGGGGGCGGAAATGACATTGCTGCGTTCTCCAGGTGCGTGGCCGGGATCGGTCAGGTCCGAGCCATGTCGACGAAGCGCGCGCAGGGGCCCGCGTACGACGGTATCGCCCCGTACGGGACCCGTGCGGCACTCTGCCACGATCGGGACGACATTCTCCCACCTGGAGAGGGGAGGCCGTCAGGGCCGCAGGTCACTCACGACGTTCGCGGTGGCGGTGATCCCTTCGTGGATGGTGGGAGCCATGCTCGTGCCCGCGAGAAGGAACCCGAGCAGGGCACAGACGATCGCGTGCGAGACCTTGAGCCCGCCGTTGCGCAGGAAGATCACTGCGAGGATCAGCAGGAGCAGCACTACTGAGATCGAAACGGCCATGGCCAACCTCCTCCGCCGCGCCGGATTTGCGGCATTCGGCCGCCAGTGTGGCGCAGCGGGGAGACCGTTCGGCGCACTGGCGTGTCGGCCGAACGGGTGTTGACGCACGGTGACCGCAGGCTCGGTCAGCGGTCCTTTCCGCCACGGCTCTGGCGGTGGCGGAGGAAGGCCTCGAGCCCGGCGAGGTCGTCCGTGTTGAGGTGGTCGACGCCCGCGGCGAGGAGCTCGGTCCACACGGCGTCGCGCTGCGGGCCGGCCACGTCGGGCGTGCCCCAGAAGCGGACGCGCTGTCCGGCACGGTGGGCGGTGGAGACGAGGGTGTGCAGCCGGTCCCGTTCGGCGGCGGGGAAGGGGCCGGTGCCGAGCCAGCTGAAGCTCTGGGTCCAGTTCCCACTGATCAGCGGGATGAAGGAGGCGGGTGCCGCGCTGCCGAGGTCGTCGGGACGGCCGTCGTAGAAGGCGTACCGGGTGGTCTGCGCCTCCATGGGGGCGCGGGCCGCGCGGTCGCCCGAGATGACGGGAGTGACCGCGCCGGTGCGGACCCGGCCGTGGACGGACCGGGTGAGCATGTGCCGGTAGCGCCGGAGGATTTCGTCGAGGGCCAGGTAGGCGGCGGCGCCGTCGGTCTTGATGTCGATCAGCAGTTGCAGCGGAGCGCGGTGTCCTGCGTGGACGGATCCGTGATGGGCGCGCACGAGGGCCAGCAGCGGGTCGAGGTAGAGCCCGGTGAGGGTGCGTGAGGGGTCGAGGGTCTCCGCCTCATGGGCTACGAGCAGTTCACCGTCGACGAGGAAGATGTCCGCCTCGACGCTCGTGAAACCGTGTGCGAGGGCGTCGTGGAGCGGGTGCGGGTGCAGGTAGTCGTTGTGCGCGTGGGCCTGGGCGAGCGGGCGGCGTCCCACGGGCCGCCCGGTCGCCGCGGTGGCAGGTGCGGCGACGGCGACCTGGGACGGGATGAACACGCCTGCCGCGGTGGTGGCGAGGGCGGTGGTGACGACTCTGCGACGGGTCAGGTGTGCCATGGGGGGTCTCCTGAAGCGGGGAGGCGGGCAGAGCGGGCGGACGCGACGAGTATGGACGCGGGGACGGGCTGAAAGGCAGGTACCTGCCAAGAGTTGGGGCCGTCGTCGTCCGCCCGTCGGCTGCGCTGCGCCTTCTGTTCCCCCCTTCCGCCGCCACCCGGCACGGAGCGCCGACGGAAGGGCGGGGCACATGTCTCACGTGCCCCGCCCTCGGCCGGGCCTCAGGAGCGGAGATAAGAAAGCGGAAATCAGGGGGCGGGGAGCTCCATGAGCTCGGCGACCGTCTCGCGATGCCGCCCCGCCGTGCCGTACGCGATCGAGTCGGCCTTGGCCCTCTTCAGGTACAGGTGGGCGGGGTGTTCCCAGGTCATCCCGATTCCGCCGTGCAGCTGGACGCACTCCTCCGCCGCGTGCACCGCGACCCTGGAGCAGTACGCCTGCGCCACGGCCACGGCGAGCGGCGCGTCCGGGCTGCCGGTGGACAGCGCGTCGGCCGCGTTGCGGGCGGCGGCGCGCGCGGAGACGACCTCCAGCCAGAGCTGTGCCATCCGGTGCTTGAGCGACTGGAACGACCCCACCGGCCGGTTGAACTGGTGGCGTTCACGGGTGTGCCGGACCGTCTCGGTCAGGCACCACTCGGCGAGCCCGAGCTGTTCCGACGCGAGGAGCCCCGCCCCGGCCAGAAGGCCCCGCGTCACGGCCTCGGCCGCGGGCCCGGCGTCCGCCAGCCTGGTTCCCGTGGCCCCGGCGAGGGTGACCGTGGCGAGCGGCCGGGTCAGGTCGAGCGGGACGAGGGGCTGGACGCCGACACCCGCGCCACCGGTCTCCACCGCGTACAGACCATCCGCGGTGGGAACGAGGAGCACGTCGGCCGCCGCGGCGTCCGCGACCCCGGGCACGGTCCGGTCGAGGGCGCCGGTGAAGGCTCCGGCACCGTCGGCGGCGGGCGTGGCGAAGGGCAGAGCGAGGACGGCGATCTTACGGCCGGCCGCGAGCTCACCGAGGAGTTCGGCGACGGGGCCGTTCCCGGGGCCGAGGGCGAGCAGGGTCTCGGTGGCGACCACGGAACTGGTCAGGTACGGCGCCGGGGCGACGCTGCGGCCCAGCTCCTCCAGGACCACGGCGGCCTCGCGGTGGGTGGCTCCCTGACCGCCCAGCTTCTCCGGCACGAGCAGCCCGGCCGCGCCGATGCCGGCGGCGAGCGACTCCCACAGGCGCAGGTCGTACGGCGTGTCGGACTCGATCGCGGCGATCACCGTCGGCGCGTCGGCTCGGTCGCCGAGCAGCGAGCGCACGGCGGACCGGAGGTCTTCCTCGGTCTCCGAGTACAGCAGGTCGGGCGCCTGGGCGGGTTCGGTCTGTGCGGTCATCGGGCAAGATCCTTCCAGGCGACGTCCTTGTCGTTACGCGGCTCGACGGGCAGACCGAGGACGCGCTCGGCGACGATGTTGAGCAGGACCTCGCTCGTACCGCCCTCGATGGAGTTGCCCTTGGAGCGCAGATAGCGGTAGCCGGCGTCGCGCCCCGTGAAGTCGACGAGCTCGGGTCGGCGCATGGTCCAGTCGCTGTACAACAACCCTTGGTCACCGAGGAGTTCGACCTCGAGGCCGCTGATCTCCTGGTTGAGGCGGGCGAACGCGAGCTTCATGCCGGAGCCTTCGGGGCCGGGCTGCCCGGCGACGAGCTGCTGGCGCAGGCGTTCACCGGTGAGCCTGGCCACCTCGGCCTCGACCCACAGCGTCAGCAGCCGCTGGTGGAGGTCGTGGGTGCGCAGGCCGGGTTGTTCGCGCCAGGTCTTCGCGACGGTGCCGATCATGCCGCCCTCGCGGGGGATACGGGCTCCGCCGATCGAGACGCGCTCGTTCATCAGGGTGGTCTGCGCGACCTTCCAGCCTTCGCCGACCGGGCCGAGCCGCCTGCTGTCCGGGATGCGTACGCCGGTGAGGAAGACCTCGTTGAATTCCGCCTCGCCGGTGATCTGACGCAGCGGCCGGACCTCGACGCCCGGGTCGCTCATGTCGCAGATGAAGTAGCTGATGCCCCGGTGCTTGGGGAGGTCCGGGTCGGTGCGGGCGATCAGGATCGCCCAGCGGGCGACATGGGCGCTGGACGTCCAGACCTTCTGCCCGTCGACCACCCAGTCCTCGCCGTCCCGGACGGCACGGGTGCCCAGCGCGGCGAGGTCGGAGCCGGCCCCGGGCTCGCTGAATAGCTGGCACCACACCTCCTCCCCCACCCACAGCGGGCGGAGGAAGCGCTGCTTCTGCTCGTCTGTCCCGTATCCGAGAATGGTCGGTGCGGCCATGCCGAGGCCGATGCCGATGCGGCGCGGGTCGTTGTCGGGCGCGCCGGCCGCGGCGAGTTCGGCGTCGACCACGGGTTGCAGGGAGCGGGGCGCGTCGAGTCCGCCCAGCCCGACCGGGTAGTGCACCCATGCCAGTCCGGCATCGAAGCGCGCCTTGAGGAAGTCGGCGCGTCCGGTCGAGGCCGGCGGGTGGGCGGCCAGCAGTTCCTGGGTGAGACCGCGGATCTGCGCCGCGTCGATGGCGGTGTTCATCGGGTTCCTCCTGACGGCAGGACGACGATACGGCCGGTGCTGCTGCCGTCCGCGACCCGCTGGACCGCACGCGCGGCGTCCACCATCGGGACGCGCTCGCTGATCAGCGGCTTGATGACGCCCTGCGCCGCGAGCTTGGTGAGCTCGTCGTGGCAGGCGCGTACGGCGGCGGGGTCCTTGGTGTTGTAGAGACCCCAGTGCAGTCCCACGACCGAGTAGTTCTTGACCAGCGCGTGGTTGAGACCGGGGGTGGGGATGGTGCCGCTCGCGAAGCCGACGACGATGACGCGCCCCTCGAAGGCGATGCACTTGACGGACTTGGCGTAGGCGTCTCCGCCGACCGGGTCGTAGACGACGTCCGCGCCGCGTCCGCCGGTGGCCTCCTTCACCGCCGCGACGATGTCCTCGCTCCGGCGGTCGATGACGAGGTCGCAGCCCAGTTCGCGGGCGATCGCCGCCTTCTCCGGCCCGCCGACGACTCCGATGACGGTGGCGCCCGCGGCCTTGCCCAGCTGGACGGCCGCGCTGCCCACGCCGCCCGCCGCCGCGTGCACCAGCAGCGTCTCCCCGGCCTGGAGCCGGGCTCGCCTGTGCAGCCCGAACCAGCCGGTCTGGTAGCCGATGTGGAGAGCCGCGGCCTCGGCGTCGTCCAGGGCGTCGGGAGCCGGCAGCAAGGCCGCCTCGTCCGCGACGACGTACTCGGCGAAGCCGCCGTCCGGGAGGGCGGGGGTGGCGAGTACCCGGCGCCCGTCCTCCGTCTCGCCGCAGATCTCCACGCCGGGGGTGAAGGGCAGCGGGGGCCGCACCTGGTACTGGCCACGGCAGAGCAGCGCGTCGGGGAAGTTGATGTTCGCCGCGCGTACCTTCAGCAGCACCTGCCCGTCCCCGGGGGTGGGCCGGTCCGCCTCTTCGAGCTCCATCACCTCGCTCGGTTCGCCGTTCCGGTGCACTCGCCATGCCTGCATGAGGGGCCTCCACAACACTGTCGGCATTACCACTGCTCCGGCGCATACTAAGCGGTCGCTTGCCTGTCTGGGAACACCTCGCGCCTGTCGGTCCGCGACCGGTCACGACCGTTTCGGCCTGGCCCTCACGTGCATGCGCTCCCCCTGCGGCCCGAACAGGCTGAGGAACTCGACCGGCTCGTCGCCCGCAGGGCCGAACCAGTGCGGCAGCCGGGTGTCGAACTCGGCGGCCTCACCGGGGGCCAGCACCAGGTCGTGGTCGGCTAGCTTGAGGCGCAGCCGCCCGTTGAGTACGTACAGCCACTCGTACCCCTCGTGGGTGCGCTGCTCGGGCACCTCCGTACAGGGGGCCTTCTGGATGACCTTGTACGCCTGGAGACCGCCCGGCCGGGCGGTGAGGGGCAGGGAGGTCTTCGTCCCCTGGACGATCGGCTTCGCCCTGACGCGCGGATCGCCGACCGGCGGGGCGCCGACGAGATCGTCGAGCGGCACCTCGTGCGCCCGGGCGATCGGGAGCAGCAGTTCCAGGCTGGGGCGCCGCCCTCCCGATTCGAGACGGGAGAGGGTGGAGACGGAGATACCGGTCGCCTCGGACAGCGCGGCGAGCGTCACGCCCCGGTCCTTGCGCAGACGGCGCAGCCGCGGGCCGACCCCGGTGAGTACGGCGTCGAGCTCCGGGTCGTCCTGGTTCTGTTCCTTCATGCCCTCCATTGCAGAATCGGCAAGGTCGTTTGTCAATCAGGTACCCCGGCGGGCTCCCGGACCGACGCCGGGAGCGCCGGGACGGCTCAGCGGGAAAAGACCTCGAAGGTGACCGCCGGGCGGTCACCGAAGCGTTCGGCCGCCGCCCCGGTGGTGCCGGTCAGAAACGCACGGCAGTAGGCTTCCGGGTCCTCGTCGGTCAGTACCTCGATGTAGGTGCGATGGGCCAGCAGCGACCGGACCGCACGCTCGAACCCCGGCGTCGCGTCGACCGCGTGGGTGGGCCGGTCGGTGCCCGCCACGGCGACCCAGCGCACCCCGTCCCACGGTTCGAGGCCCTGCTCTCCCAGCTCCGGGAAGATCCAGCGGTTGCCCGCGTCGCCCGCGGCATCCAGGACGGCCCGGCCGACGGCACGGTGGTCGGGGGTGTTCCACGCCACCCCTCCCCACGTGTCGCGGTGGTTGAGGGTGATCACCAGCTCGGGCCGGTACCGGCGGAGCGCAGCGGTGATGTCCCGGCGCAGCGCCGTGCCGTACTCGATCACGCCGTCCTTGTGGTCGAGGAACTCGACGGCCGAGACACCCACCTCGCCGGCGCTCGCCCGCTGCTCGCGCTCCCGCAGCGGGGCGCACTCCTCCGGAGCGACGGTGTCGATCCCCGCCTCGCCCCGGCTGGCGAGGAGATAGGCGACCTCACGGCCGGCGTCGGTCCAGCCGGCGACGGCGGCGGCGCAGCCGTATTCCAGATCGTCGGGGTGGGCGACCACCGCCAGCGCCCGCTGCCAGTCGGCGGGCATGGGTTCCAGCTGCTGTGTCATACCCGGCAGGCTATGCGCGCGAGGGTGCCGGATCCGTGCATTCCGGAAGCGGTTCGGGGCAGGGAGGGAGGAGTTGCTCCGGTCGGAGTCCGCGTGCGGCGCGCCGCGTCACACCGGAGCGCAATACCCCTGGGGGTATCATGTCCGTCCGGGGCAGCCCGGTACGCACACCCCCGGGCCGCTCCCCCCCAGGCGACCGAAAGGAAACCCGCTCGTGATCAGCCCCGCCTCCCTCTCTCCCGCCCAGGCGGCAGCCCGTCTGGAGGAGTTCACCGTCATCGACGTGCGGGCTCCCGGCGAGTACGCGTCCGGGCATGTGCCCGGCGCCCTGAACATTCCGCTCGACCGGCTCGGCGAGGCCGTGCCCGCCCTGAAGTCGGTTTCCGCGCGCGGTTCACTGCTGGTGGTGTGCGCCTCCGGCGTCCGCTCGACACGGGCGTGCGAGATCCTGGCCGACGCCGACATCGAGGCCGCGACCCTGACCGGAGGCACCTCGGCATGGGAGGGCGACGGGCGCGGCCTGGACCGCCCCAACGGCGCGCGCGCCATCTGGCCGATGGAACGCCAGGTGCGGCTCGCCGCCGGTTCCCTGGTGGTCGCGGGCCTGCTGGCGGGCCGGCGTTTCCCGGCCGCGCGCTGGCTGTCAGCCGGGATCGGCACCGGCCTCGTCTACTCCGCGGTGACCAACACGTGCGGCATGGCGGCCGTCCTGTCGAAGCTTCCCTACAACCGCGCCCCGCAGCCCGGGGCAGGGCTCGACGCCACCCTGGACGCCCTCCAGGGCTGAGCACGCGGCCCTGGGTCCGGGACCGGGCACAGGACGGATTCCCCGCCCGAGGCCGAATCTCTGCTGGATTCCCACCCGGCCCGACCGCCCGGGGGCCCCGCCGGAGGCGTGAGCGCCCGGCGGGACCCGCTCCCGGACACCGCCCGCCGGGCCCGGTTCCCGGGACTACCGCTCGCTCTCGCCGCGTACGAGAGCGAGCAGCCGGTCCAGCACGTATGGGCCGCCCGCCCGTACGCCGTCGTGCTCGTACTCGCTGGTCACCCACGTCCGCAGGCCCTTGATCGAGGAGGCCGTACGCAGCGCGTGGCCGGTGTCCACGTACATGTCGTCGTGGTAGACGGCGGCGGCCACCGGGACCTCGTTCGCCGCGAGCCTCTCCGTGTCGTACAGGACCGGCCAGTCGGTGCGGGCGGCGAGCAGCTCGGCCGTCTCACGGAGCGGGCGCAGCGCGGGATCGACGTCGAAGTGCCACGGGTGGATGCTCTCGCCCGTGAAGAGCAGGGGGCTGTCGCCCTCCAGCGCACGGGCCGCTTCGAACTGCGGGAACTCGACCCGGACGCGCTCGGCGGCCCAGCCGGTGGGACGCGCGCCCTGACCGTAGATCGCCTCGTGCATCAGGGCGTACAGCGGGTGCGCGGCGAACGAGGTCGCGCCGCGCACGGCCTCCTGGAAGGCGTCGGAGAGTTCCGGCCCGCCCACGCCCTCGACGAAGGCGTTCTCGAGAAGATAGTGCAGCTGGTGGCTGCCGTTGCCGGTGCCCAGCATGATGCCGAGCGACTGGAAGCCCTCGGGAGTCAGCAGGTGGCCGCCGCTCTCGGGACGATGCTCGGCGAGATACGCGGCGATGGCCCTGGCACGCTCCACGTCCTGCGGATAGCGCGCGTAGTGAGCCGCGACCTTGCGCTCGACGCGCGGGTACGCCGCCCGGTACACGTCGTCGGCATGCGCGTCCAGCGAGGGCAGACCGCCGGTGATCAGGACGCTCGCGAGACCCTCGGGAGCCGCGGAGAGGTAGTGGACGGCGCAGAACCCGCCGAAGGACTGCCCGAGGACGGTCCACGGCGCACCCCCGGTGAGCTGGGGCCGGATGAGTTCACAGTCCCGCACGATGCTGTCGGCGCGGAAACGGGCGAGATAGCCGGCCTGCTCACGCGGGCCTCCGCGCAGGGGCAGGGTCTGCCGGTTGGCCGGGGTGGACAGGCCTGTGCCACGCTGGTCCAGGAGCAGCACACGGAATTCCCGCACCGCGCGGCCCAGCCAGGCCTCCGTGCCGTTGAAGCGGCGGGCACCGAAGCCGGGGCCGCCCTCCAGGTAGACCAGCCAGGGCAGGTCGCCGCCCGCCTTCGCGGTCGCCACGGCCTCGCGGCCGAAGATCTCGATCGTCTCGCCGTCCGGCTCGCTGTGATCGAGCGGGACCGTGAAGCGGCGGTCGGTGAGGACGACTCCGGGCTGGCGATAGCTGTTCAAGAAGGGCTCCTGTATCGGTGATTCCCGGACAGTTCAGCACATCACCAGGACCGCTCCGGGCTCGGCCCGTGCGGACCCGTCCGCCGTAATCACCACCACGGCCTTTAGCAGCGTTTGCAACTAACCCGCGTATGCAATTATTGTTTACGCCAGTAACCGTCGCACGCAGATCGGTTCGGCACCGCACTCACGAGAGGTCCCACCATGTCCACGGTCCCCACCGTCGCGCTCAACAACGGCGTCACGATTCCCCAGCTCGGCTTCGGCGTCTTCCAGATCCCCGACGACGAGACGGCCGCCGCGGTCTCCAGCGCCCTGGAGGCGGGCTACCGCTCGATCGACACGGCTGCCGTGTACGGAAACGAGACCGGCGTGGGCCGCGCGCTGGCCGAATCCGGCCTCCCTCGCGAGGAGCTGTTCATCACGACGAAGCTCTGGAACGCCGACCAGGGTTACGACTCCACCCTCGCGGCCTTCGACGCCAGTCTGGCCAGGCTCGGCCTCGACCACGTGGACCTCTACCTCATCCACTGGCCCACGCCCGAGCGTGACCTCTACACCGACACCTGGCGCGCCCTGGAGAAGCTGCTGGCGGACGGCCGGATCCGGGCCGCGGGTGTGTCCAATTTCCAGCCCGCCCACCTGCGCCGACTGCGGGAGGAGAGCTCCCTCGTACCGGCCGTCAACCAGATCGAGCTGCACCCCGGGCTCCAGCAGAGCGAGCTGCGCGCCGTGCACGCCGAGAGCGGCATCGTCACCGAGGCGTGGAGCCCTCTCGCACAGGGGGCGATGCTGGGCGAGGAGGTGCTGACCGAACTCGCCGAGCGCCACGGGAAGACGCCGGCCCAGATCGTTCTGCGCTGGCACCTCCAGCTCGGCAACGTCGTCATCCCCAAGTCGGTCACGCCCGCCCGCATCAGGCAGAACATCGAGCTCTTCGACTTCGAACTCTCGCAGGCCGACATGGACGCGATCGCCGGCCTGGACCGGGGAATGCGCACCGGCCCGGACCCCGACACCCTGAACTGAGCCACCCGCCACGGCAGCACGACCGCCGCCGGCCCGCACACCCGTGCGGACCGGCAGGTCCCGGTTCCCGGCCGTCGGCAGGCACTCCCGGGCGGAACGGCGGCTTCCCGGCCGCCGGCAGGCACACCGTGCCGGTCGGCGGCCTTTCTCACGCCCCCGGGGAAGACTCCTGGAGGGACACCGCCGGAGCTTCCCTGCCCCCGCTCGCCCGCCGGTAACTGCTGCCGTCCCGAGGCCGTTCCAGCAGACCTGCGACCACCAGATGGCGCCGCAGGGCCGAGCAGTCCTCGTGGACCGTGAGCAGCGCGTCGTTGACCTCACGCTCGGTGTAGACCCGGCCGCGCTCGAAGAGCGTGTGCGCGAGGTGCTCGAGCAACTGCTCACGCCGGGCGGGCTTCCGGGGGATCGCCGTCAGGCGCCCGTGCGAGAACAGGGCGGTCACCTGGCGCGACCGGCGGGTGTCGGTATCGGACATGCCGGAAGCGTCGCAGGCAGGAGAACGGCAGGCAAAGCGTTTTCCCCTCGCGGACAGCATCTTGACCTTCGGGCCGACCGTCGTACGGTGTGACCATTCATCACTCTTCCGGCTGAAGGCGGTCCCCTCATGGCCCTGTTCGATCTCCCTCTCGAAGAACTGCGCACCTATCGCAGCCGGTCGGTGGAGCCCGACGACTTCGACGCCTTCTGGTCGGACACGCTCGCGGAAGCCGGAACGCACGATCTGGACGCCCGTTTCGAGCGGTGCGCCGACACCGGTCTCGCCACCGTGGAGGTGTACGACGTGACGTTCGCGGGCTTCGGCGGACATCCTGTCAAGGGCTGGTTCGTCATACCGGCGGGAACGACCGAACCACTGCCCGTGGTCGTGGAGTTCATCGGGTACGGGGGCGGGCGGAACCTGCCGCACGCACATCTGCTCTGGGCCTCGGCAGGCATGGCCCACTTCGTGATGGACACCCGCGGCCAGGGCAGCGGCTGGGCGCCGGGCGACACCGCTGACCCCGTCGGGTCAGCGCCGTCGCTCGCCGGCTTCATGACCCAGGGCATCGGGGCCCCGGAGACGTACTACTACCGCAGGGTCATCACGGACGCGGTACGCGCGGTGGAGGCGGCCCGTTCACACCCTCTCGCCGACGCCTCCCGCACCGCGGTGATCGGCGCGAGCCAGGGCGGCGGCCTCGCCCTCGCGGCGGGCGGGCTGGTGCCCGACCTGGTGGCCGTGGCACCGGACGTGCCGTTCCTCTGCGACTTCCCCCGCGCGACCCGCATGACCGACCGGAAGCCGTACCGGGAGGTCGGGGACTACCTGAAGACACACCGCGGCCGGGCCGAGCAGGTCGAGAGGACCCTCTCCTACTTCGACGGGGTCCACTTCGCCGCACGCTGCCGGGCCCCCGCGCTGTTCTCCGTGGCCCTGGAGGACCTCACCTGCCCGCCCTCGACGGTGTTCGCCGCGTTCAACGCCTACGCGCACGCCGACAAGGAGATCGAGGTGTACGACTTCAACGACCACGAGGGAGGCGGCCCGTTCCAGCAGGCGGCTCAGCTGGCCAGACTGCCGCGACTGCTGAAGGCCTGACGGACGCACGGCGGCGGGAACCCCTTGACCCGCCTCGTGGACGGAGCCTAGGTTTCCGGGAGAGAAAGCGCTTGCTGTCCGGCGGGTGTGCATATTTTCGCATCAAGGGGTGTTTGTCACGGCCAGCCATCCTTCGCACCGGGACCCGCTGCGGGTCGCGATCGTCGGCACGGGCGCGATCGCGCGGGTGAGTCATCTGCCCGCGCTGACCGCGCTCGCCGCCGAACAGCCGCTGGAGATCGTCGCCGCGGTCGACGTCGACCCGGACTCGGTCGGGACGTTCTGCGCCGAGTCGGGAATCGCGCACCCGTACACCGACCTCGACCGCATGCTCGCCGAGCAGCACCCGGACCTGGTCACTCTCGCCACCCCGCCCCGGTTCCACCGGGACCAGACCGTCGCCGCCCTGCGCGCCGGGGCGTGGGTGTGGTGCGAGAAGCCGCCCTGCCCGTCGCTGGAGGACTTCGACGCGATCGAGGCGGAGGAGGGTCCCGAGGGCGAGGGCCCGTACGCGGCGATCGTCTTCCAGCACCGCTTCGGCTCGGGCGCCGGGCACGTCCGGGAACTTCTCGCCCGGCAGGCCATGGGCCGGCCGCTGGTGGCCCACTGCCAGACCACCTGGTACCGGGACGAGGCGTATTACTCCGCTCCCTGGCGGGGCACTTGGAGCAGTGAGGGGGGCGGGCCCTCCATGGGACACGGCATCCACCAGATGGACCTGCTGCTGGATCTGCTGGGCCCGTGGTCGGAGATCCGGGCGATGGCCGGGCGGCTGGTGCACGACGTGGAGACCGAGGACGTCTCCACCGCGCTCATCCGCTTCGAGAACGGCGCGATGGCCACGGTCGTGAACAGTGTGCTCAGCCCGGACGAAGTGAGCCGGATCCGCATCGACTGCGAGCACGCGACCGTGGAACTCACCCACCTGTACGGGCACCGGAACGCCGACTGGCGGATCACTCCGGCCCCCGGGGTGCCCGCCGAAGAGGCCGATGCCTGGCGGGACTTCGGAGCCGACGTACCCAGCTCGCACCAGGCACAGCTGACAGGGCTGCTGGAGGACATGCGCACAGGCCGCAGGCCACGCAGCAGCGGTGCCGACGGCCGCAAGAGCCTCGAACTGGTCACGGCTCTCTACAAGGCGGCCTTCACCGGGGCCACCGTACGGGCCGGCGAGACAGGCCCCGGCGATCCGTACTACGGCGCGCTCCACGGCGATGCCCCCGGGTGGGCGCCGGAGCGTCAGGAGCAGCGGGCTGAGGTGACGGCATGACGAAGGCCCTGGAGATCGACCACCGGCAGGGCGACCACCTGGTGGTGACCGTGGCGGACAGCGGTGTGGAACTGCTCCGCTACGTCTACGGCGCCGAGGACGCGTGGGAGGCGCCGAAGCCCTACATCCACCCCCTGCGCACCCTGTCCGGGCGGATCGTGACGGGCTACCGCCCGAACGATCACCGCTGGCACAAGGGCCTGCAGATGACCGCCTCACACCTGTCCGGCGCGAATCTGTGGGGCGGCAACAGCTACGTGCACGGCGAGGGCTATCTCGCCCTGCCGGAGCGCGTGGGTTCCATGGCGCACATCGGCTTCGACGAGGTGTCGGTGACCGACGACGCCGTGCGCTTCACCGAGCGGCTGACCTGGCATCCGCACGACGGCGGACTCTGGGCGGAAGAGAAGCGCCGCGTCCAGGTCCATGACGTCGACCCGCTGACCGGGAGCTGGGCGCTGACCTGGTCCTCGGCGATCACCAACCGGCGCGACGAGCCTCTGCGCTTCGGCAGCCCCACGACACACGGCCGCCCGAACGCGGGCTACACCGGCCTGTTCTGGCGGGGGCCGCGCGCCTTCAGGGACGGCCGTATCATCGCGCCGGACGCCGAGGGACCGGAGATGATGGGGCGGCAGGCCCCGTGGCTCGCGTACAGCGGGGAACACGACGATGTCGACGGCCACGCGACTCTCGTCTTCGCGCACTCCCCCGAGAACGACCACACCGGGACGGGCGGGGAGCACCCGGCGCACTGGTTCGTGCGCAACACCCCGTTCGCGGCCGTCGCCCCGTCGTTCGCCTTCCACGAGGAACTCGTGCTGGATCCGGGTGCGACCCTGACCCGGCGTTACCGCGTCCTGGTCGCGGACGGGGCCTGGGACCGCGACCGCATCGCCTCGGCGGTGGACGGGCTCCGCTGGTAGTGGCCGGAGGGAGGGGGGCCGGCCCGGCCCGCCCGGGGAACCGGGACACCTCGAAGGTCTCCCGGTCCGGACGGCCGGCCGGGCACGGCTCAGGCCGTCCGCCCTCGCTCGGCATCCGGACACCGCTCGGGCCTCCGCCGTCACCCGGCATCCGGGCGCGCGGGAAGACCGCGCGCCCGGCCGGGCCCCTCCAGCGCCTCCCCGTTCAGTCCTTCGCGGCCGGGGAGAGGACGAAGACCGGGATCTCCCGGTCCGTCTTGGTCTGGTAGTCGGCGTAGTCGGGGAACGCCTCGACGGCGCGGGCCCACCACAGGGCCTTCTCCTCCCCCGTGACCTCGCGGGCGACCATGTCCTGGCGCAGGGTGCCGTCCCGCAGGTCCACCCGGGGGTCGGCCAGCACGTTGTAGTACCAGACCGGATGCTTGGGAGCGCCGCCGAGTGAGGCGACCACGGCGTACTCCCCGTCGTGCTCGACCCTCATGAGCGGGGTCTTACGGATCTTGCCGCTCTTGGCGCCGCGTGTCGTGAGAAGGATGACGGGCATGCCCCGCAGAGTCGTCCCCTGCGTTCCGCCCGAACTCTCGATGAGCTCGACCTGCTCACGGACCCACGTCGTCGGGCTGGGCTCGTACTCGCCCTCGATCGGCATGAAACATGTCCTCTCGTCGGAATGCTGCGGTCCTCTTCATCATGGCTCCGACAACTACGGGGAACTCGCAGGAACACTGCCGGACGACCCGCCATTACGCGCCATCTCACTTCCTGGACAGCCGTGAGACGCCTGGGCGGGAATCCGCTCACAGAAACCGGGCCTCTTTAGTCGATTACGTCCATTTATTTCCGATATATCCCCTCGCCCCGCTCCAGGGCCTCCCGGCCGCAGGCCGTACCGTGGGGGAAGCGGAGTAAGCCAAGCCTTACCCCGCTGTACTCTGCCCGTGGTCGTCCGCCCTAAGGAACAACACTCCATGACACGCCCCGTCCGCGTCGCCATCGTCGGAGCCGGTCCCGCCGGAATCTACGCAGCGGACGCGCTTCTCAAGTCCGAGGCCGCCCAGGAGCCGGGCGTATCGATCGACCTGTTCGAGCGCATGCCCGCCCCCTTCGGCCTGATCCGGTACGGCGTCGCTCCGGACCACCCGCGGATCAAGGGCATCGTCAAGGCGCTCCACCAGGTCCTGGACAAGCCCCAGCTGCGGCTGTTCGGCAACGTCGACTACCCGAACGACATCGGCCTGGACGACCTGCGGTCCTTCTACGACGCGGTGATCTTCTCCACCGGGGCCGACGCCGACCGCGCGCTGGACATACCCGGGATCGATCTCGACGGTTCCTACGGCGCCGCCGACTTCGTGGCCTGGTACGACGGCCACCCCGAGGTTCCGCGCACATGGCCGCTGGAGGCCGAGAAGGTCGCCGTGCTCGGCGTGGGCAACGTGGCCCTGGACGTCGCGCGCATCCTCGCCAAGACGGCCGACGAACTGCTCCCGACCGAGATCCCCGCGAACGTCTACGACGGGCTCAAGGCCAACAAGGCCCTGGAGGTGCACGTCTTCGGACGGCGTGGGCCGGCCCAGGCGAAGTTCAGCCCGATGGAGCTGCGCGAGCTCGACCACTCGCCGAACATCGAGGTCATCGTCAACCCCGAGGACATCGACTACGACGAGGGCTCGATCGCCACGCGGCGGGAGAACAAGCAGGCCAACATGGTCGCCTCCACTCTGGAGAACTGGGCGATCCGCGACGTCGGCGACCGCCCCCACAAGCTCTTCCTCCACTTCTTCGAGTCCCCGGTGGAGGTCGTCGGCGACGACGGCCGCGTCGTCGCCCTGCGTACCGAGCGCACGGAGCTGGACGGCACGGGCAACGTCAAGGGCACGGGCCGCTTCACGGACTGGGACGTGCAGAGCGTCTACCGGGCGGTGGGCTACTACTCGGAGGAGCTCCCGAAGCTGCCCTTCGACGTCACCTCCGGCACGGTCCCGCACGCTGCGGGCCGCGTGCTGAGCGGCGACGAGCCGATGACCTCCGTGTACGTCACCGGGTGGATCAAGCGGGGTCCGATCGGCCTGATCGGGCACACGAAGGGCGACGCCAACGAGACGGTGGCCTGCCTGCTGGAGGACCACGGCGCCGGGCGGCTCCCCGCCCCCGCGCAGCCCGAGCCCGACGCGATCGTCGACTACCTGGAACAGCGCGACATCCGCTACACCACCAAGGAGGGCTGGCACCGTCTGGACGCCCACGAGCAGGCGCTCGGCGCCGCCGAGGGCCGCGAGCGGATCAAGGTCGTCGAGCGCACGGCCATGCTGGACGCGTCCGGGGCCTGACCCGGGCCCTGAATTCCGCGCCCCCGGAGTCCTCCACAAGGAGTGGCTGCGGGGGCGCGGCGCTGTGCGGGCCCTGCCGTGGAGGTGTGAGAACGTCCGGCGCCCGCGCCCCAGGGGTGGATACGCTCTGTCCGCAGCACATGCGTGGAGGAGTCCGCTCTGACGCAGCAGGTCACCGGCATCGCCCGGGAGAAGGCCGCCAGGGCCGCCTGCGCGCTCGACGATCCCGTGGTCCTGCGGGCCGATCGCACGTACGCCACCTCCTCCTGACGGACGACCAGGCATGCGGCACCGACGAGATGTGCGCCCGTCTCGCGCGCCGGCGCGAGGAACACCCCGACTTCGCGCCGGAGTTCGACGGACCGGGGCGGGAGCAGTGGGAGGCTGCGACGAGGGAGGCGACGACGACGTCGCGGCGCGCCGGAGCAGGCGGGGCGCACGCGCAGCCATGCCCCCGGCCAGCCCCGGCGGCTCGCACCGCGCAAGCGGAACGCGGTGATCCCGAGGCCGTAGACTCGCCGAATGGCCAAGTACTTCGACGTGCACCCCGAGAACCCCCAGCGCCGCACCATCACCGGCGTGGCCGAGAGCATCCGGTCCGGCGCCCTCGTCGCCTATCCGACCGATTCCTGCTACGCGTTGGGATGCCAGCTGGGCAGCCGGGACGGGATCGACCGCATCCGGTCGATCCGGAACCTCGACGACCGCCACCACTTCACCCTGGTGTGCCAGAACTTCGCGCAGCTCGGCCAGTTCGTCCAGGTCGACAACGACGTCTTCCGCGCGATCAAGGCGGCGACACCCGGGAGTTACACCTTCATCCTCCCCGCCACCAAGGAAGTCCCGCGGCAGCTGCTGCACCCCAAGAAGAAGACCGTCGGTGTCCGCATCCCGGACCACACCGTGACACAGGCGCTGCTGGCCGAACTCGGCGAGCCGCTGCTGTCCAGCACGCTGCTCCTGCCGGACGAGGAGGAGCCGCTGACGCAGGGCTGGGAGATCAAGGAGCGCCTGGATCACGTGGTCGACGTCGTGCTCGACTCCGGTGACTGCGGCACCGAGCCGACGACCGTCATCGACTTCTCCGGCGCGGAGGTCGAGGTCGTACGCCGTGGTGCGGGCGACGTGACGCGCTTCGAGTAGCGTCGAGCAGCGCGGGGCCCGCCGGAGAGGTCACCCCCGGGGCGGTCACTCCGCGCTTCCGGCCGGCCCGCGGAGATGCGCGCACCCCCTGGTGCCTGGTTCGGTGGAGGTGTCCGCTCCGTACAGCGCCAGGGAGTGATCATGAGCGAGCAGGAAGACCTGAGGGGCCGCGCACAGCAGATGCGCGACAAGGCGAAGGACCTCGAAGAGGCGGCCGAGAAGGCGACCGACCCCGCCGAACGCAAGCGTCTGCACGAGAAGGCCCACCGGCTCGAAGCCCAGAGCGAGCAGGCCAGCGGCATGGCGAGCGGCGACATCTACCCGATGGAGTAGGCCGGGCGGCGCCCTCGGCCCGACCCAGGGCAGCGTGCTGGTCCACCGGCCGGCGGCAGCGGTGCCCCGCACTTGCCGGGCGGACACGCACGTGTTAGTACCGGACATGAGGCGACATGCGACGAATACGCGGAGGGCGGGGCACGGGCTCCCCTCCCCCACCCCGCTCTCCGCCCGTGTTCCGCGAGGGGGAACCCGTGACGTACATGAGATGGCAGGCGTTTCTGGAGGCCGTCCAGGAACGGGGCGCCTATCCATCGGCTCTGGAGGCGGAGCGGGCCTCGCGCGTGGTGCTGGCGCTGCTCGGCGCGCACGTGGTGGGCGAGGAGCGCGCCGAGCTGGCGGCCAGACTCCCGGAGACCTTCGCGCTGATCCTCCTGAATCCGCTGCAGGCCGCCGAACCGCTCAGTCCGGAGAGGTTCGTGCGCGCGGCGGCCGCCTGGATCGAGGGCGCGACCGAGCAGACCGCGGCCTGGGACACGAGCGCCGTGCTCAGCGTGGTCGCCGACGCCGCGGGCGAGGAACTGCTGGAGCGCGTACTCCTCCAGCTGCCCCCGGGCTACGACCTCCTCTTCGGCCATCCCGGCAGCGCCTGAGGCCCAGAACCGGCCTGAGGCCCGGAACCGGCCGGGGTCAGTACAGCCCGGCGATCGTGGCGAGCCTCCGCATGGAGTCCACGAGCGCCTCGCGGTCGTACGTACTCGTGGTGACCAGCACCTCGTCGGCGCCCGTATCCTCGAGCACCAGCTCGAGTTCCGCCGCGACGGTGTCCTCGGTGCCCGCGACATGGCCGCGCAGTCCGTCCTCGAACAGCCCGCGCTCCTTGTCCGTCATGTCCAGCGCCTGAATCCGCTCGGCCGTGGCGAGCGGCGGGAAGGAGCCATGGGTGCGCGCGTACGCCATGGACCAGGCCTCGGGAACCAGCAGCCGCCTCGCGTCCTGCGCCGAACCGGCGACGGCGATGGTGCCCGAGACGATCACGTAGGGCTCACGGGCCCATGAGGAGGGGCGGAAGGCGGCGCGGTACTCCTCGACCGCGCGTATCAGCCGGTCGCGGCTCCGGAGGTCCCCGACGACGAGCGGCAGACCGGCCGCCGCGGCGATCGAGGCTCCGCCGCCGGTCGCCAGGACGAAGGGAGGGACGGTCAGCCCTTCGGCGGGGCGGGCGTGGACCTGGGGGTACTCCTGCTGGGTGCCGTCCAGCCAGCCGAGGAGTTCGGCGAGCTGCCCGGCGAAGTCGTCGGCGTCGCCCTTGCCCCGGCCGAGCGCCTTGCGGATCCCGTCGGTGAAACCGACCGAACGCCCCAGCCCCATGTCGATCCGGCCGGGGAAGAGCGAGGCGAGGACCCCGAACTGCTCGGCCACCACGAAGGGCTGGTGATTCGGGAGCATGACCCCGCCGGTGCCCACCCTGATGGACGAGGTCGCGCTCGCGACGGCGGCGGCCAGCACCGTCGGCGCCGACCCGGCCACCCCGGGCACACTGTGGTGTTCGGACACCCAGAAGCGGTGGTACCCGAGAGCCTCCGCCGTGCCGGCGAGCGCGACGGTGTCCCGCAGAGCCTGCGGGCCGTCGTACCCCTCGCGGGTGCGGGAGCGGTCGAGGAAGGAGAAACGGGTCGATCCGATGCGTGGGCTCACGCCCTGTTCAACACCGCGGGCCCGCCGGGATTCCCCTGGCGCGGCGCGATGTCACGCCCGGACTGCCGTCCCGGCGGTCTCGCCCGGAGCGTCGCGGAGTCCGAGCCGCAGATGTTCGACGTGGTAAAGGGCCTGGTCCAGCAGTTCGGCGACATGATGGTCGTACAGGGCGTACACGATCGAGCGCCCCTGCCGCTCACCGGCGACCAGTCCGAGATTCCGCAGCAGGCGCAACTGGTGGGAGCAGGCGGACGGTTCCATCTCCACCGCTTCCGCGAGGTCACCGACCGCGCAGGGCCCCTCCTGGAGTCGCGCCAGAATGCGCAACCGGGACGGGGTGGCCAGGGCCTGGAGGGTCTCGGCGACGCCTGCCGCTCCGACGGCGTCCAGACGCTCGCGGGTGGTGGCGTTGCTCTGCTCGTCGCGTCCGTGGCCCATGGAGCCCATTCTACGGATGACACATGAAAGACTGTTCATATATTCCTGTACGGTGACAGGTAGCCGTTCCCGCCGCCCGTGAGGGGTCTCTCCGTCATGCCCGCTGCCCTCATCACCCGCCCCTCGCGCACCGCGAACGCCGGTGCGGGCGCCGTACCCCGACGTCGCACACGCGTCCTCGCCCTGTCGGAGGCCCGCTGGGCCGGAGCCGCCCTGGCGCTGTTCCTGCTCGCCCTTCCACTGCAGCTCGCCGGGGCTCCCGGCTGGGCATGGGGCCCTCTGTACGCCCTCGTCTACGCCGCCGGCGGATGGGAGCCTGCCCTGTCGGGGCTGCGCGAGCTGCGGAAGAAGGTCCTGGACGTCGATCTGCTGATGATCGTGGCGGCGCTGGGCGCCGCCTCGATCGGGCAGGTGATGGACGGCGCACTGCTGATCGTCATCTTCGCCACCTCGGGTGCACTGGAGGCACTGGCCACCGCCCGCACCCAGGACGCGGTGCGCGGCCTCCTGGACTTGGCCCCGGCCACCGCCACCCGCGTAGTCGAGGGCGGTGAGGAGAGCGTCGCCACCGAGGACCTGACGGTCGGCGACGTCATCCACATCCGGCCCGGGGAGCGGATCGGCGCCGACGGCAGAGTCATCGGCGGGGCGAGCGAGGTCGATCAGGCCACCATCACCGGCGAACCACTGCCGGCGGCCAAAGAGCCTGGGGACGAGGTGTTCGCCGGGACGTTGAACGGCACGGGCACCTTGCGGGTCGCCGTCGAGCGGGACGCATCCGACTCCGTGATCGCCCGCATCGTGGCGATGACGGAGGAGGCGTCCCGGACCAAGGCACCCACCCAGCTGTTCATCGAAAAGGTCGAACAGCGCTACTCGCTGGGGATGGTGGCCGCCACCCTGGCCGTCTTCCTCGTACCCCTGGGTTTCGGCGACGACGTGACCGGCAGCCTGCTGCGCGCGATGACGTTCATGATCGTGGCCTCCCCCTGCGCGGTGGTCCTGGCGACCATGCCGCCGCTGCTGTCCGCCATGGCGAACGCCGGGCGCCACGGCGTCCTCGTCAAGTCCGCGGTCGTGATGGAGCGGCTCGGGCAGGCCGACGCGGTGGCGCTGGACAAGACCGGCACCCTCACGGAAGGCACCCCGCGGGTCACCGCCGTACGTCCCCTGGCCGGCGCCGGGATGAGCGAGGGCTCGCTGCTGGCGTCGGCAGCGGCCGCCGAGCACCCTAGCGAGCACCCGTTGGCCCGCGCCGTGGTGGACGCCGCAGAGGCACGCGGCCTGACGCTCTCGCAGGCCGAGGACTTCTCGTCGGCGCCCGGCACCGGAGTCGTGGCCACCGTCGACGGCCGCCGGATCACAGTCGGCTCCCCCGCCCGGCTGCTGCCCGGCATCCCGGCCTCCACTGCCGCCGCTGCCGCTCTCGTCGTGGGCGAACTGGAGGACGGCGGCTGCACGGCGGTGGTCGTCCTGCGGGACGGCGTGCCGGTGGGGGTTCTGGGGATCGCCGACCGTATCCGGCACGACGCCGCCCGGACGGTCGCCTCGCTGGCCCGCCTGACCGGCAGCTCGCCGATGCTGCTGACCGGCGACAACCCGCGCGCCGCAGACCGGCTGGCGGCCGAGGCGGGCATCACCGACGTCCGCGCGGGGCTCCTCCCTCAGGACAAGGCCGACGCCGTGAGGGAGCAGGAGCAGGCCGGACACAAGGTGCTGGTCCTGGGCGACGGCGTCAACGACGCGCCCGCCCTGGCCGCCGCGCACATCGGGATCGCGATGGGGCGGGCGGGCTCCGACCTCGCGCTGGAGACCGCGGACGCCGTCGTCATCCGCGACGAGCTGGCCACGGTGCCCGCGGTGGTCGCCCTGTCCCGGGCAGCCCGTCGGCTGGTCGTGCAGAACCTGGCCATCGCCGGTGTGTTCATCTCCGTCCTGGTCGTCTGGGACCTGGTCGGTCATCTGCCGCTCCCGCTCGGCGTCCTGGGACACGAGGGCTCCACCGTCGTCGTCGGCCTCAACGGCCTCCGCCTGCTGCGCGATTCCGCCTGGCAGCGGGCGGCCCGGCCGGGCGGAGCATCTGAGCCCCCGTCCTCCCGGCCCGCCGCCTCCGTCGGCTGACTCCCCGTCACCGCGAGGCCCGCGGCATGCCACGCGGGGCGCCGCTCACCGCGTGTCCGCCGTACGACGACCCGCCGCCCGGGCCACCACTTGCCGGGCGTCATATCCGACATACCGCTAAAGTCCCCTCGTATCCGCATCGCATGAGGGGACCAGATGACCAGCTCTCGCACCGGGTCCGACGTCCCTGAAGGACCCACCACCGCGGTCAAGATGTCCCTGCTCACGCTGACCACGATGGTGGTCGGCTCGATGGTCGGCGCCGGAGTGTTCTCCCTGCCGTCACGCTTCGCCCAGGAGACGGGCGTGGCCGGGGCGCTGATCGCCTGGGCGATCGCCGGTACGGGCATGCTGATGCTCGCCTTCGTCTTCCAGACACTCGCCGTACGCAGGCCCGATCTCGACGCCGGTGTCTACGCCTACGCCAAGGCCGGCTTCGGTGAGTACCTCGGGTTCTTCTCCGCCTTCGGTTACTGGGCGAGCGCCTGCGTGGGCAACGTGACGTACTGGGTGCTGATCACGTCGACGGTGGGGGCCGTCTGGCCCGCTCTCGGCGACGGTGACACGGTGCCGGCCGTCGTCGTCTCCACATTCGGACTGTGGGCCTTCTACCTGCTCATCCGCCGGGGCGTGAAGGAGGCGGCGGCCATCAACAGGGTGGTCACCGTGGCCAAGGTGGTCCCGATCATCGTCTTCGTCATCCTCGCCCTGTTCTTCTTCGACGCGAAGATCTTCGCCGACAACTTCGGCGGCGCGGACTACGCGGGGTCCCTCTTCAACCAGGTCCGCGGCACCATGCTGGCCACCGTGTTCGTGTTCCTCGGGGTGGAGGGCGCCAGCGTCTACTCCCGTCACGCGAAGCGCCGGGAGGACATCGGGCGGGCCACCGTCCTCGGGTTCCTCAGCGTCTTCGCCGTCTTCGCGTCGGTCACCATCGTGTCGTACGGCATCCTGCCGATGGGCGAGATCGCGGACCTCCGCCAGCCCTCCATGGCCGAGGTTCTGGAGGCGGCCGTCGGGACCTGGGGGCAGGTCTTCGTCAGCGTGGGGCTGATCATTTCGGTGCTCGGCGCCTATCTCGCATGGACGCTGATGGCCGCGGAAGTCCTCTTCGTCGCCGCCAAGGACGACGACATGCCGCGCTTCCTGCGCCGCTCCACCTCCGCCGACGTCCCCGTCTCGGCGCTGCTGATGACGACCCTGCTGTCCCAGGTCGTCCTCGTCATCACTCTTTTCTCGGACGACGCGTTCAACTTCGCCCTCGATCTCACCAGCGCCCTGTCCCTGATCCCGTTCCTTCTCGCCGCGGCGTTCGCCGTCAAGATCATGGTGCGCCCCGACGAACTGACGAAGGGCACGGGGCACGGGCGGGACCTCGTCGTGAGCGCCCTCGCGACGCTCTACACCGCGTTCCTGCTGTTCGCGGCGGGGCTGAAGTTCGTCCTGGTGTCGTTCATCATCTACGCCCCCGCCACCATCCTCTTCGCCATGGCCCGCAGGGAACAGGGGCGGCGTGTCTTCTCCCCCGTCGAGCTCGTCATCTGCGCGGTCTCCGTCGCGGGAGCGGTGCTCGGTGTGATCGCCCTGGCCGCCGGATGGATCAGTCTCTGACCGTCCCGGTTCCGCCCGCCCCCTCCCCGACAGAAAGGCAGCCCACATGTCGAACACCTCCGCCACGGACGCGCCTGTCAGGCACGGCGTCCACTCCGAGGTCGGCAAGCTGCGCAAGGTACTCGTCTGCGCTCCGGGTCTCGCCCACCGGCGGCTCACGCCGGGCAACGCCGGCGATCTGCTCTTCGACGACGTGATGTGGGTGGACAACGCGCAGCGCGACCACGCCGACTTCGTCGGCAAGCTCCAGCAGGGCGGCGTCGAGGTGGTGGAGCTGCACGACGTCCTGGCGCGGACGGTCACCGATCCTGCCGCCAGATCGTGGCTGCTGGACCGCAAGATCACCGCCAACGAGGTCGGCCTCGGGCTCATCGACGCGACCCGTGCCTATCTCGAGTCACTGCAACCACGTGAGCTCGCCGAGTATCTGATCGGTGGCCTGGCCACCGCCGACCTGCCGGAGGAGTACCGCTCCGGCTACCTCGCTCTCGCCCGCGAGTCGATGGGCGTGCGCGAATACCTGATGCCCCCGCTGCCCAACACGCTCTACACACGTGACACCACCTGCTGGCTGTACGGAGGGGTGACGCTCAATCCCCTCTACTGGCCCGCGCGTCACGACGAGACGCTCCTGATGAAGGCCGTCTACCGATTCCACCCGGACTTCGCCGGAAGCACCGTCTGGTGGGGCGACCCCGAGCAGGAGTGGGGCCAGGCCACCTTCGAGGGTGGCGACATCATGCCCGTCGGTAACGGCGTCGTCCTCATGGGGATGAGTGAACGCACCTCCCGGCAGGCCATCACCCAGGTCGCCGCATCGCTGTTCCGGCAGGGGGCCGCCGAGCACGTCGTGGTGGCGGCCATGCCCAAGCTGAGGTCCGCCATGCACCTCGACACCGTGTTCACGTTCGCCGACCGCGACCTCGTCACCGTCTACCCGAAGATCATGGACGCGGTCCGCACCTTCTCCCTCCGTCCGAGCGACAGAGCACCTGGGGTGGAGGTCGTCGACGAGGGTTCGACGCCCTTCACGGACGTGGTGGCCAGGAGTCTGGGCCTGCCGGCCCTGCGGATCGTCGAGACGGGCGGCGACGTGTACGCCTCCGAGCGTCAGCAGTGGGACAGCGGCAACAACGCCGTCGCTCTCGAACCGGGCGTCGTGTTCACCTAC
This sequence comes from Streptomyces sp. NPDC006516, assembly GCF_040611875.1. NCBI lineage: Bacteria > Bacillati > Actinomycetota > Actinomycetes > Kitasatosporales > Streptomycetaceae > Streptomyces > Streptomyces sp. NPDC006516. The sequence goes on along the minus strand of NZ_JBEXPD010000006.1, from coordinate 13,558 downwards.
GACCGCAACACCCAGACGAACGACCTGCTGCGGGCTGCGGGCGTGGAGGTCATCACGATCGTGGGCGGGGAGCTCGGCCGTGGGCGGGGCGGCGGGCACTGCATGACCTGTCCGCTCATCCGCGAGCCGGTCGATTTCTAGGCCGTCCGCCTCCGGGTCGAAGCGTGCCGCCTGCCCGCCACGGCAGGGCGATGAAGCTGGAATGTCCTTCGGATCGCACCCGTCGGGCTCGATCCGAAGGACATCTCGCAACCGGCCCCCGGTCTCAGCAGGCCTCGTCCGCCCGTGCCCGGAACTCCGCGCGGCTCACGGCCTTTCCGCCGGCCCACCACTGCCCGGGCGCCAGGCCCTCGACGTCCGCGCGCGTGAACCTGGTGAGGCCCTTGTAGCGCACGGTGTCGTCCGGCCCGACGACGAACCTCACCGAGTAGTCCCGGTCCGGTGCCAGCTCCGTGGCGGACCCCGCCTCGCCCTGCCAGCCGTCCGGGAGGCTGAAGAGGCTGAACTCCTGCTCTCCGGTCGCCGTTCCGGGCAGCTGGGCCGACCAGTCGTCCAGGGTCGCGGGGTCCGCCTCGTCACCCTTCTCATCGCTCCTGAGGAGCAGGACCTCCCGGATGGGGTCGTCGTCCGAGCAGGGCCGCAGCAGCGCCCGAACGTCTCCGTCCGGGCCCCTGCCTATGGCCACGAGCGGGCGCTCCGCCGGACTGCAGCCGGCCGCGAGCAGCACCAGGGCCACCGCCACGCCTGCGCGGGACAGTGTGCGCGCCGTCTTGTTTCTGCTGGTCACGGTGGCCCTCACCTCACTTCCGCATCGATCCGCCGGTTACGGTACCGGCTTGCTCTTGTAGCCGCCCCAGTACAGGTTGGCGCCCTTCTCGAAGTTGTTCTCCAGGGCGGGGTCTCCGGTCTTCATCTGCGACTTGGCCGACTCGAGGCCGTAGTCGGTCGCGTACAGGGCCGCGTTGCTGTAGGACGCCCACTGTTCCGAGTGCACCGCCTCGTGTCTGAGCAGATCGGGGCCGTAGTTGTCCGCGTACTTCTTGCCCTTGACCGCCTCCATGCGGTTGCGGATGCTCTTCTCGTCGTTGAGCCGCTGGTTGAGCCCGCCCTTGCCGTACGGCACGAAGAGCACGTCGCCGATCGTGATGGGCTGGTCGCCGGCCGGTGAACTGCCGTAGCAGATCACCTGGCTCTTGCCTGCCTCACACGTGCCGCCCGCGCCCGCGTTGTAGGAGATGGCCATCGCGTTCGCACCGTTCAGGTTGTTCTCCAGGCGGCCTTCCTCGAGCAGCAGACGGGACAGGGCACTCTTCTTGTCGACCCAGCGGAGAACCTTGCCGATGACTTTGCCCACCGGGGCGAGCGGGTTCCAGCTGCTGCCGGAGTTGGAATAGGGAGGAGGGGAGGGCGAAGCCTGCGGCGAAGGCGAGGGCTCCCGGCCGGACTTCTTCTTTTTCTTTTTCTTGTTCTTGCCGCCCTTGTCCCGCTCCTTGTCCGCCGTGTGGCAAACCGGGTCGTACGGGTTGACGTCGCAGCGGGTGAGACCGGACGGGTCGGTGTACCCGATGGGGTTGTTCCCCGAGTAGCTGTACGAGTTCAGACCTTGCGGTGCCATGGGGTCGGTCAGCGCGTCGGTCGACAGGAACCGGCCGAGGCCGGCGTCGTACATCCGTGCCCCGAGCAGTGACAACCCGGTCGAGTCGTCCTCGGGCTTGCCCACGAAGCCACGGTCGAGCCCCTCGGGCAGCCCGGCGGTCGTCCCGCGCTGCTTGCCGAAAGGCGTGTAGCGGCGGCGGGTCACCGCCCCGGCCATGGTGATGACGAGCTGGACGGACGCCTGGCTGTCACCGAGCAGCCAGGACAGGACACCGTTGGCGGAACCGTCCGCGGTGCGTGTCGCGACCTCGGTGTCCGCCGCCGAGTACAGACGGGTCGCCTGCGGGGCGCCGGTGCCCTTCTTGTGGATCTCGTGCCCGTCCACGTAGAGCACCTTCTCCTGCGGCGAGGTGCGCAGCAGTACGTTGCCGTCCACGTCGTAGACGTATGACGACGTCTCGGCGCCGGTGCTCTTGGTCTGCGTGATGCTGGCGACCCTGTTCAGCGCGTTCCACTGGAGGGTGGAGCTGACACCGCCGACCGTGCGCGAGGTCATGTGGCCGGCGTCGTCGTAACCGAAGGTGTCGGCGCCCGCGCTGGTCACCGCGTGCGGGCGAGGCTGGTCGGGGGTGTACGTCGTCTCGTCGGCGCTGTAACCCGGGTACTTGTAGTCCCTGGTCGCCGAACCGCCCTTGGTGGTGTCGGTGACCGACTGGAGGTTGCCCATGCGGTCGTAGCTGTACTTGGTCTGGTACGGGTCGGGGCCCGTGAAGTCCGACTTCGGGGTGGACTCGCACGCGGTGGCGGCCGTGGTCCAGGCGTCGGTGAGGCGGTCCAGGTCGTCGTAGCGGTAGCACTGCTGCTGATTGTCGACGGTGGCCCGCTCGGCGATCGTCTGGCCTGTCAGGTCCCGGCTGTAGATGTCCTCCTGGGCCTTCCTGGTGGTCGACCCGGTGACGACGTTCGTCATGACGCTCTTGAGCCAGCCGGTGCCGTTGGTGTCGTCGTAGCCATAGGTCCGGGTGGCCTGAGAGCCGGTGCCGGAACTGCCCAGGGACCGTGAGGTGAGCCGGCCGTAGTCGTCGTAGCCGGTGCCGGCGAGGTAGGTCCCCAGCGGGCTGCTGAGCTTGTCCACGCGGCCCTGCGCGGTGTAGCCGGTGGTGACGGTCTCGGCGGGCAGGCCGCCGATCGCCGGGTACCTCACCTCGGTGGGGTGGTCCGCCGCGTCGTAGCCGTAGCCGAACGTGTACGAGCCGTTCAGCCCGGACCCGTCGTCCGGCACGGTCATCGTCTTCGAGGTCGTCCGGCCGCGCGCGTCATAGGAGTTGATCTTCACCGTGTACGCCTTGCCACCCGCGTAGCTGGTGGAGACCGCCGCCTTGCCCTTGCCGCCGGTGGCCGTGTCGTAGCTGATGTCGCTCAGCAGGGACGCGCCCTGCTTGGTCTTCGTCTTGCGCCCGAGGTTGTCGTACTCGTGGGTGAGCACGGTGTTGTTGCCGTCGGTGGTGGTGAGCACCGCGCCGTTGCCGTCGTAGGTGGTGGTGGTGACGCCTGAGTCGGGCTCGTCGGCGGTGAGCCGGTCGCCGGCCCAGTTGTAGGTGTAGTGACTGGTGTTGTCGCGGGAGTCGTGGATGTACTTCAGACCGCCGCTGCGCGTGTACTCGTATTTCGTGGTGTTGGACTCGGCGCCGATGTGCTCGACCACGCGGTCCGTCTGCCCGTAGACGTCGGTGTAGGTGTAGGTGGCCACGTTGTCGGCGTCGAAGGTCGTGGTCAGGTCGGCCCCGGTGTAGCGGGTGACCGACTTCGCGGCCGCTTGGGGGGCGCCCTTGACCTGGATCTGGGAGAGCGTGGTGCGGCCGGCCCAGTCGACCTCCAGGTCCGTGTAGGACTGCAGGTCCGCCACCGCCGGGTTGACCAGACCCGATCCGGCGGCCTTGTCGTTGTAGAAGGCCGCCGAGGTACCGGCGATGTTGCCCGAGGAGTCGTAGCGCGTCACCGTCACGATCCGGCCGGTGCCGGACGGCGCGGGCTCCTGCTGCTCCCTGATTCGCCCCATGCCGTCTCCGTAGGTGACGGACGTGGTGTACGTGCTGCCGGACTGCAGCGTCTGCGAGGTCGCCTTGAGCGGTGCGCCTGTGGCGACGTCGGGGACGCCGGTCTCCGAGGGCGCGACCGGGATCTCGTAGGCGAACTTCATCGACGGATTGCCGTCCGGGTAGTTGCCGGCCTCGGTGGGCTTGAAGACCTTGGAGAGCCGTCCGACGGCGTCGAACACGACATGGGTGGTGGCGCCGTTCTCGTCGACCTCCTTCCACGGTTCGCCGAAGAAGCGCGAGACGTACTCGGTGGTGGTCAGCGGGGTGCCGCTGCCGGTGCCGTCCGGGTCGGGGCTCGTCCTGGTGATGCCGTTGACGGGCCAGGAGGTACTGGGGTTGAAGGCGACGGTGGTCAGGTTGTTCTTGCCGTCCCAGGTCTTCACGGCGCGGCCCGCGTCGTCGAACTGGCTCCTGGCGGAGCGGAAGGCCGAGGCATCGGTGTAGGTGCGGGTCTCGGTCGCGTTGCCGTCGGTGAGCGCGGCGTCGTTCCCGGCGAGCGTGGCGGCCCCGTCGTACAGGGTCACCGTGTTCTTGTCCTGGTGCAGCGCGGGGTTGCCTGCGGCCTGGTCCTCGGCCTGGGTGGTGCAGGAGACGGTGTAGTGCCGCTCCTCGTCCTGGTAGACCATCCACCGCTTGGTGTGGGTGCCGTCGAGTTCCTCGGTGTTGTAGGAGCGCCCGTACTCGGTGCAGTGGTTGTCACTGACACCGGTCTGCCCCCAGTCATCGACGCGCATCGGCAGACCGAAGGTGGTGCTCGCGGCCTGGTCGTTCTCGTATTCGTTCTCGACTATGTGCTCCCGCCAGGTGGCCAGGTCGTCCGTGGACGTGGACACCTTCTCCAAGGTGCGGGTCTTCTTCTCGCGTACGAAGCGGGCGTCAGGCAGCCCCACGTACTGCGCGGTGTTGTACGTCCAGTACTCGTGCCACTCCCGGCTTTGCGCCTTGCCCTCGTGGTCGCGCTCCGAGGTTTCCAGGGTCTGCCCGGAGAGCCATGCGGAGTCGGTCCAGGTGCTGCCCTCGGAGTCGGTGACGCTCACCGGGCGGGTCTTGGCCGGGTCGGTCTTCTCGGTCCGGTCGCCGTCAAGGCCCCGGTAGAGCCAGTGGTACGTGGAATGCTTGTTCGACCCGGCGCCGGTGGTCACGAGGACCTTGCCGTAGCCGCGCCACTCGGTCCAGGACTCGTCCTCGTCCTTGGCGATCGGGTCGGCGCTGAACCGCCAACCGGGCGCTCCGTCGTACTCGTACTCGGTGGTCATGGCGGGATCACCCTCGGCGAGATCCCCCGGATCGACGACGACCTTCGTCACCACGAACTTCTTGAACCAGCCGGTGCGGTCGCTCTCGGCGCCCTCGGGCACCCACTTCTGCCAGAAGCACTCGTACTTGTTCTCCGACTGGCTGGGCAGGTTGTTCTCGTCGCACTGCCGGTCGATCGCTCCACTGTCGTCGGTGGCGTGACCGTAGGTGGCCGTGATCGTGGCTCCGGTGTCGGTGAACACCTTGTTCACACGGCGGAAGCTGAGCTCACCCGCGCCGACCTTGTTGTCCTGCCACTCGCCGTTGAAGTTGATCGTGGGCTGAGTGATGTCTCCGCCGGAGTAACTGCGCCGCTGGATGTAGTCGAGCCAGAGCTGATCGCCCACCGCGCCGGCAGGGTCCATCAGGGCGTACTTCATCTGGTACTGCCGGACCGTGTCCCAGGCGGCGTCGTTGTTGTCACGCACCTTGACGTTGATGTCCCACAGCATTCCGCGCAGGAAGAACGTGGGGTAGTACGTCTTGCCCGCGCAGGACTCACCGTCCTCGGGGCCGTCGCAGATCAGGTCGACCGGAACGTCCGGGTACGAGGCCGGCTTGGCGTCGATCGTCGGGCATTCCGGTGTCACGTTGTCGAGCGGGTCCTTCTCGGACATGCGCTCCACACAGCGGTTGACGTGCTGGAAGTCGACCTGCGCGGGCAGTTGCGCGTTCGGGATCTGGGAGGACCAGCCGTAGTCGATGCGCTCCAGGTACGAACCCGCGTCGTAGGACCGGGCCTTGTCGGCGGCGGCGACCGAACGGTAGAAGTTCTGCTCCTTCTTGTAGAAGTAGACGTTCTCCACCTCGTTCGGGGTGACCACCCGGTCCAGGTTCCAGCGCCAGGCCTGCTTGCACGGGCTGGGGAAGGACGCCTTGCAGGGCTCGCCCGCGTCGTCGCCGACGACGGGCACGGTCAGGACCGAGTTGGTCTTCTCGTACTCGCCCGCGTTGTTCTTCCGCTCGGTGCGGCCCCAGCCGAAGTAGTGCCGGGTGCCGTCCTGTTCGGTGACCACCCAGAACTCGTCGGTGTTGTCACTGCCGTGACCGCCGTTGAGCTTCTGCACCTTCCAGCCCGGATCGCTCTGGAGGTGGAAACTCCCGGTGCCGGTGTTGTCCTGGATCAGCTCGGACGTGGTGCCGTTCAGGTTGATGACGTAGACCGAACCGTTCGGATCCTTCTCGGAGTTGGGCGAGTCCCAGCACAGGTCACCGAAGCCCGGGTGACCGTCCTGGGTGCAGTTCTTGTAGCGGCGCTCGATGTAGCCGACATTCAGGTCCCAGCCCATTCCGGTCCAGGACGCCTGGTTGTTGGAGGCCGACGTCCGTCCGTCGATGTCCTGGGAGTTGTAGTCCAGCGACAGTTCGGGGGCCTCGCCGACAGGCGGCTCGGGCACTTCGATGGGCACCGAGTAGGTGAAGGCGCCCGAGCCGAGCGAGACGTCCCACTTGCCCGTGGGTGAGAGGGTGCTGGCTCGGTAGTCACCCTGGTCGGAAGAGGAACCGGAGGCGAGGGCGTAGACGGCGGGCGCGCTGAGCGCCGCCATGCCCGATATCGGCTCGGCCTGCGGGGCCGCCTCGACCGTCGCGGTCAGGGTCTGCGCGACGGTGTCGTTCTTCGCATCGACGTATGTGACGTCCTGGCAGCGCCGCAGTCCGGGCGTGGTCGCCGCGCAGGCGGGCAGTTCGATCAGGCGGACGCGGCCCGCGAAGTCACCGCCGTAGGCCTTGGCGAAGCCCGAGTAGTCGATGGCCAGTTCCACCGGGCCGGCTGAGTTGCCACCGTCCTTGCGGACCACCCGCACGCCCAGACCGAGAGCTCCCATCTGCCCGGCCTGCTCGCGGTCCAGGACCTGCACGCCGACCTTCGACGGGGCCCCTGCCGTCGCCCTGCTCGTCCTTGCGGTATCGACCTTCCGGACGGACACCACGGAGGTCGCCCTGCCACCCCCTGACGCCAGGTCCACTGTGGCCGAGCCCGCCTCGGGCCAGGTCACCTTGGGAGCTCTTGTCGTCGAGGGCTCCTGGGGGGACGGCACCGGCGAGTCCAGCCTCTGGGCGGGCACGCTGGGCTTCTCCCCGTTCGGCAGGTTCACCGCCATGGCGGTCGGCGCGAGGGTCACCACCGACAGCAGCCCCGTGATCAACCCCTTGATCACCAAGGCGGACATACTTCGAGAACGCACTGATCTCACGGAATCCCCCACCCCAACTGCTGCTTCCGAACGCGCTTCGAGCCAAGAAAGTAGGGCCGCCGCACGAACTGCGCCAGGTGTTCGGCACAGCGACCGTTGACACTAGGGAAGGGCTTTCCATCATGTCCAGATCAATAAATGTGCACATCAGGCACGGAACTCACGCAATCGGGTTCCAGAACCCTCACTTCATGAGTACTCCGGGGCTCGCACCTCCCCCAAGGCCGGGGACCGCCTGGAAGGCGCGGCGACGGCGGACCCGGCACGCCAGGGCCGAACTCCAGCGACCGGCGGCCTTACCTGATGGATCTTCAAATTGCTTCCCCCGCCGGGATTCCTCTGACAAGATCCTGCCACCCGCGCCGGCATGCGCCGACCTCTACGTCCTGGACGGTGTGCGCGGACCATCGCCCATCACCATGGAGGACCCGTGTCGCGCGCACAGTGGATCAAGGGAGGAAGCGCCGTCGCCGCGCTGGCCCTCGCACTGCTCACCACAGGCACCCCTGCCGTCCACGCGCAGGCGCCGCAGGGAGCCGGCAGCGCTGCCGCCGAGGGGTCCCGGGCGATCTTCAACAACCCGCTCGGAACGGCCGCCGAGCAGGAAGCCATCCGCACTCAGCTCCTGCAGTACATAGGCAGCAGCCCGGCGGGCTCCTCCATCAAGGTGGCGCTCTACCACTTCTGGGATCAGGAACTGGCACAGGCGCTGGCCGACGCCCACACCCTGCGTGGCGTCGACGTGAAGATCGTCCTGGACGAGAGCACCGTCAGCTCGCGCCCGGAGGACCCGAGTTACGGGGTACTCGAGCAGGCCCTCGGTGACGACACCCAGCTCAGCTCGTTCGTCACCCTGTGCCCGGCGGGGAAGTCGTGTCTGGGACGGCCGGAGTTCGGCAGGTCCATCAACCACAACAAGTTCTGGCTGTTCTCCCAGGTCGACGGCGCGGCCGATGTCGTGGTGCAGACTTCCTCCAACATGTCGCCGTCCGCGTACAGCGCGTTCTGGAACGACGCGTACGTGCTGACCTACAACACCGGCATCTACAACGCCTACGGCTCGTACTTCGACGCTCTCGTCGGCAAGAACTGGTCCACCTGGAAGTACACCAGCGCGAGCTTCTCCCCGTACAAGGTCTACTTCTTCCCCTACTACCCCGGCACCGGCAACAGCACGGACACCATCTGGAACACCCTCGACAACGTCACGTGCAACTACACGGCTTCTGACGGGACCGCGAAGCACACGAAGATCCGTGTCGGTATGTTCAAGTTCACCCGCCAGGGTGTCGCGGACAAGCTCGTGGCGATGAAGAAGGCCGGGTGCTCGGTGGAACTCGTCTACAGCGAGACGGACAGCGCCGACAGTTCGGCCGACGGCGTCACGCCCGGCACCTGGGAGACGCTGCACTCGGTCTCAGGCTTCGCCCCGGTCTGCTACAACGACGACCACGACGGCAAGACGTCCACCAGCAACCGGATCATCCACTCGAAGTACCTCCTGATCGACGGCAAGTACGACGGTAGCGTCAAGCGTGTCATGTGGACCGGCAGTCACAACTACTCGGGCCCCGCGCTGCGTGAGAACGACGAGGCCCTGCTCAAGATCGACATCGCCTCGGTCCACGATGCCTATGTGGCGAACTTCAACTCGGTCAAGGCAGCCGCCGTCCCGGGAACCATGGACGACACCCGTGGCTGCAAGGGCGTCGTCAGCCAGCCGGAATAGCGCTGCCGCCCGGGGGCCCGCTCGCGGCGGCGAGGCCCCGGTGCTCCCTCCGCACCACGGCGTCCGCCTTCCGGCCCCTCGGCTGCCGAGCTCCTCGATCGGCCTCGCCCGCGGGGCCTCAGCAGGTGCGGTACACGTAGCCCTTCCGGCCCGCCGGGAGTACGTCGAGGTCGCGCAGCACGAGCGAGATCCGGTCGCCCCAGCGGGCGCAGCTCTCCTCGAAGTCCACCTCTCCCTCGCCCTCGTACTCGACGGCGAAGACCCGGTCGTCGTAGGCGTCGGCGTACGCGTCGCACTCGTCGAACTGCGCGCACTCCTCCGTCACCGCGAAGTCGAAGCCGATCGCACTGTGCCGCCCGAGCAGATCCGTGGTGTTCTTCTGACCGATGGCCAAACCGGCCTTGTGTGCCCGCTCGGCCAGCACGGTCGCGAATGCCGCGTTGTGAGCCTGCGTCAGCTTCCCGTCCGACCGCTCGAAGGAGTCGAGGTTGTCCGGCTCCACCGCCTGGAAGCCGCTTTCCGCACAGCCATCGATCCACTCCCCCACGATCTCGGCGAGCTGCGTACGCCTGGCGGCCGTCGAGGTGTCCAGGAGCACCTCGTCCCAGCCCTCGTCGATGATCAGCTGACCGTCGTCGCCACGCAACAGCAGGTCCGGATGGGTGCTCTGCCACCACTCCAGCGCGCCGGGCTGCGTCTGGAAGGCGTTCACGTAGCAGATGTTGTAGAGGCCGGGTGCCGGTTCGTCCTCGCGGTCGCGGGACACCGCCCGCACCCCGTCCGGTGGCGTGTAGCCCTCGCCGATCTGGTAGTCGAACCGCATCCCGGCCGTCGGCAGGAGCACGCTGTCAGACGCAGCCGGCCGCTCGGATGCCGCGTCGCGGGGAGTGCCGTCCCCGACCGAGCATCCTGCCAGCATGCCCGCCCCGAGAACGGAGACGAGCCCCGCAGCCACCGCGCGTTCACGGCGAAGGAACGAGGGAAGGACGTGGCCGGCCACACGTGTCTCCAGAGGTCGGGGATCCGGGCGACGGACCGGATCCGGAAGAGGTTCCGTCCATCCTCCGTCACCGCCCCCGGGAGCGGCCCTCCGGGGGCGCATCGGCAGCACACCGAACGCCCCGGGCTGGGGGCTACACGACGCGGCCTGTCGGCCGGGGAGAGATCCACCTGCGGCGCGATCTCCAGCGGGCGCCTTCCGTCGTCAGGCCACCCGGGACGGCAGCGCCGCGACCTGGGCCAGCAGGGCTTCGCGTCCGATGGCATCCGCGCGGGTGGACGGCACGGTGCAGGCGTAGGCCCCTGCGACCGCGCCGTACAGGGCGGCACGCCGGGGGTGTTCACCGTTCAGCGTGCCGAAGAGGAATCCGGAGGCGAAGGCGTCCCCGGCGCCGTTGGAATCCACCACGGGGACGTGCGGGGTGACGGCGGGAGTGCGCGTCAATTCGCCTCCGTACAGCACGTACGCCCCCTCGGCTCCCGCGGTGGCGACGACGATTCGCGCGCTGCCCCGCCCGGCGATGTCACGCATGGTCCGCTCCGGGTCGGCCAGGGCCGCCGTGGAGAGGAAGACGATGTCGGCCTGGAGGGCGAACGCCTCGTGGTACGGGTTGACGCCGTCCCAGTCGTGCAGATCGGTGGACAGGCTCACGCCGGCCTCCCGGAGTACCGGCAGAGCCGCTCCGCACGGCTGGGTGATGACCACATGCGCATGGCGGGCGGAGGAGGCCAGGGTGTGGACCGTCGCCTCCTCGAAGCGGTCCGAGTCCCGTGCGCGGTCGGCGTCGTACAGGGACAGGCGGCGCCCGTCCGGTCCGACGAGATTGACCGCGCGCTTGGTGCCGCCCGGCGCGGGCACCGAGGTGAGCGGAATGCCCCGGTCGCGGTGGAGGGCCCGGACCAGGTCGCCCTCGTGGTCGTCTCCGATCATGTCGAGGTGGTGCGTGCGCAGGCCGAGGGCGTGCAGCCCCAGGGCGACGAAGTCCCCGCTCTGGCCCGCACGGGTTTCGATGCCCGGTCTGATCATGTAGCTGTCGGCGTAGGGAAGGGGCAGTTCGGGAACGTGGACGATGGTGTCCACACCCGCGCCGCCCAGAACGAGAACATCGGTGCTCGGCTGCATGAAGGGGGTCGTGCCTCTCGGGTCCGGGATCACTGGTCATGTTCTGCGGCCTGACGGCCCGGTACATCACGCGCCGGCGACGGTGGTGTGGTGCTCGGCGGTCAGCCCGCCTCGGCTCCGGCGTGGAGCGCCAGCGCCGTGCGGGGCAGGTCGTCGAGGCCGGCGACGGCCATGGCTTCCGGCCCGCGTTCCGCCGGGAGGCGGAAACGGTGCTGCATGTGCGGCTCCTTCGGCCTCAGGGCACAGGCGTGCCCTCGAAGACAGCCACGCGCTAGGCCCCCGTGGGGGGGGAACGCTGGGAGCCTGCCCCGCTGCGCGTGCCGCCGTCAAGGATTTCTGCAAGACCTTTCAACACCTTGCGCAAGTCCCTGCAGTTCCCGGCCTGAGCCACCCCACCCGCTCACAGGGCCGTGGCGAGCCGCACCGACCGGCGCCGGCACCCCGCGTGGAAACAGATCCGGCACGACCCCGCATGCCCTCTGGCACCGAATGGCGCCACGCGGTGCCATGCGGCGCCATGTGGCACCACTTGTCGGTGCGACAGACGCCGCGACACACCTGGCGCCATCATCACCCAGCCCATTGCCGCAGCATTCATGCAGGTCAGAGCCGCCTGCCGCGCTTCACAGCCGCCTGCACCCACGCGATGGTTGCGCATGGCGCCATAGTGGTGCCATGATGGCGCCATGGACCTCACCCCGTACGTCGACACTCTCCGCCGGGAACTCGCGGTGGCCGCCGAAGCCGGAGGCGAAGAAGCACGCGAGCTGGCAGAGAGGCTCACCGCTCCCCTGGAGTCGGCGACTCGCCTGACCCTGCTCAACGTGCTCTCCGCCGCGACCGACGAGATCACCCGTGAACTCGCCCCGGGCTCGGTCGACGTACGACTGCGGGGCCTCGATCCCGACTTCGTGGTGACCCTGCCGCCCGCCGACAGCGGCGGCACCGCGGAGGCGGCCGCGCCCGTCGAGGCACACGGGGCCCCGGCTCCGGCAGACGGTGACGAGAGTGCGACCGCCCGCGTCAATCTGCGGCTCCCGGCCCATCTCAAGACCCGCGCCGAGGAGGCCGCCACCCGCGAGGGCCTCTCGGTCAACGCGTGGCTGGTACGCGCCGTGTCGGCCGCGGTCGACAACGGCGGCGGCCGACCGCACACGACGGAAAGGTCCCAGACCGTCGGACAGAGCTTCACCGGCTGGGTGCGCTAGCCGCACCCAGCCCCAGCACGTCACCCATCACACGTCCCGCCAGCGGGGACGACCTGACGCCTCAAGAGGACGGGACAGCCATGCCTTCTTTCGACACTCCCGAGCCGATCTCGGCCGCTGCGCACGTGGACGCCGGTTCCATCCAGTTCACCGCGGGCGACCGCGTCGACACCGTGGTCGAGGTGCGGCCCCGCGACCCGAAGCGGGACCAGGACGTACGGGCGGCCGATCAGACCGAGGCCACGTACTCGGCCGGCGTACTGACCATCAGGACGCCCAAGCCCAATCTGTTCGGCCGCACCGGAACCGTCGACGTCACGGTCGATCTGCCCGCGGGGTCGGGCATCGACGTCAGCGGGGCCTGGGTCCAGGTGCTCGGCGAGGGCCGGCTCGGCGAGGCCCGCGTGAAGACCTCGTCCGGCGACGTACGTCTCGACGCGACCGGCCCGCTACGGCTGAAGGCGTCACACGGTTCCATCACCGTGGAAAGGGTCGAGGGTACGGCCGAGATCACGACCAGCTCCGGCAGCATGCGCGTCGGGCTGCTCGACGGACCGGCCGTCCTGAAGAACTCGCACGGCACCATCACCGTCGGTGCCGCGACCGGTGAGCTGCGGGCGAACGGAGCCAATGGTGACATCGACATCCGGCGCGCGGAAGCCTCGGTCACCGCCGCCACCGCCCACGGCACCCTGCGAGTGGGCGAAGTGGTCTGCGGAACAGTCCAGTTGGAGACCTCGTACGGCTCCATCGAGGTCGGCGTCCGCGAAGGCACGGCCGCCTGGCTCGATGCGCACTCCGCAGCCGGGCAGGTACGCAACACACTCACCGCGTCAAAGACTCCGGAGGAGTCCGAGGAAACCGTCAGGATCCGCGCCCGCACCCGGCACGGCAACATCGACATCCGCCGCGCCAAGGCCTGACCTCCCGCGCTTCAACTCTTCGATTCCCCCTACCACTTCAGCCTTCGCACAGGAGGACTCCATGCCCTACTCTGTCATGCCCACATCCAGACAGGGGGACGACCGGCAGTCACCGGCTGCCGTCTCCGCCATCGGTCTGTGCAAGTCGTACGGCGACAAGACCGTGCTCGACGGCATCGATATGCGCATCCCGGCCGGCTCCGTCTTCGCACTGCTCGGCCCCAACGGCGCCGGAAAGACCACCGCGGTGAAGATCCTGTCCACGCTCATCGGCGCCGACGGCGGCCAGGCCCAGGTCGCCGGCCACGACCTCGCCACCGAACCCCAGGCGGTGCGTGCCGCGATCGGTGTCACCGGCCAGTTCTCCGCCGTGGACGGGCTGATCACCGG
>NZ_JBEXPD010000005.1:0-414719 GCF_040611875.1 Streptomyces sp. NPDC006516 | reverse complement strand
TGCCGCCGGAGAACAGGATCACCGGCCGCTCGAACTCACCCGCCACCTCACGGAAGATGTGCACCGCCTCCGACTCCAACGAGTCCAGATGGCTCCGTACCAGGGCCGTCGGCGTCATCCGTGTAACCCGCATTCGGTCTTGCCGCGCCCGGCCCAGCGGCCGGCCCTGGCGTCCTCGCCCTCCCGCACCCGCCGGGTGCAGGGGGCACAGCCGACGGAGGCGTAGCCGTCCGCCAGCAGTGGGTTGGTGAGGACGCCGTGCTCGGCGACGTACGCGTCCACGTCCGCCCGCGTCCACCGCGCGACGGGCGAGATCTTCACCTTCTTCCGGCCCCGGTCCCAGCCCACGACCGGCGTCGCCGCCCGGCCCGGGGAGTCCTCACGGCGCAGCCCCGTCACCCACGCGTCGTACGGAGCGAGCGCTTCCCGGAGCGGCTCGACCTTGCGCAGCGCGCAGCACAAATCGGGGTCGCGGTCGTGGAGCTTCGGGCCGTACTCGGCGTCCTGCTCGGCCACCGACTGACGCGGGGTCAGCGTGACGACGTTGACGTCCATCACGGCGTCCACCGCGTCCCGGGTGCCGATGGTCTCCTCGAAGTGGTACCCGGTGTCCAGGAACACCACGTCCACACCGGGGAAGACCCGGGAGGCCAGATGGGCGACCACCGCGTCCTCCATCGAGGACGTCACGCAGAAACGTTTCCCGAAAGTGCCGGCGGCCCACTGCAGCACCTCGATCGCCGAGGAGTTCTCCAGTCTGCGGCCCGCTTCGACGGCCCACTGCTCAGATATGCGCATCATTGGCTTCCTTGGTGAATCCCCGGGTGAGGAGTCCGAGGAAAGAGAGCTCGAATGCGCGTATGCACGCCATGCATTCCCAAGCTCCGCGGCCGGTATCCGAAGGCCGCAGATCCTCGTCTCCGCAATATGGGCAGTGGAACGGTGCTACGCGCTCACTCACGGACCCTCCAAATGGCTGCCGACCCGCAGGGCCCGCCAGGCGATCCGGAAAAGTCCAGCGGCTGGTGCCGGAGTCTCGTCCCCGTCCCACCCTGTGCAGCGCCAGCAGATTAACGAGGCCGGTATACGCGGCGCTGACCTCGGGCTGATCGGGCGCCGGAGGCGCCGTCTCCGCGCGGTTGTTCCAGACCGGCGCTGCGTCAGTGCGGAGCAAGCCGCACATCAGACGTCCGTCAGCGGGCCCTGCGACAGTTCACAGGAAACATTTCGCAAAAGTTTTGACGGCGAATTCGGCGCCTGTTCCGGGACCGGGTCGCAGAAAAGGCGAAAGGGGTGCACGCAGAGATGCCGACGGGCAGACTCCGAAACAACACATTGGCGCGGCGTACCGTGGTGGGACTCATGGCGCTGGGGATGGCCACCGGACTTCTGTCCGGGTCCGGTCAGGCGGCGGACACCCCCGTCACCTCCACGTCCCGATTCGAGGCACGTGACGGCATCACCTACACCGCCACGAACCACCTGGTCCGCGCGGCGTCGGGCCCCGGCCGTGAATGGCTGCTCGCCTGGGCCGGCTCCGAGGACCCCGCGGCCCCCGACTTCCTCACCGTCATCGACGCGACACCCGGCTCCCGTTCGTACGGCAAGGTGGCCAACACGGTGACCACCGGACCGGGCACGGGCAACGAGCCGCACCACATGCAGTACGTCTGGCACAAGGGCGACCGGCTCTACGCCGGCGGCATCTACTCCGACACGACGTTCGTCTTCGACACCAAGGCCCTGCCGGAGCTGAGGCTGGTCGGGGTCAACACGCCCACGGACACCCCGTGCGGGACACTGCCGGACGCCTACCAGGTGCTGAAGGACGGCACCGCGTACGGCACCTACATGGGCGGCCCGAACGTCACCGGACCCTGTACCTACACCAACGGTGAGGTCAGGGAGGGCAACGGCGCTGGCGGATCACCGGGCGAGATCGTGCACATAGGTGAGGACGGCCGCACGCTGGCCGAGATCCCCGCAGCCACCGAGGAGGGGGAGGACCCCAACCGGTGCGCCAACGTGCCCTCCCTGGAGAAGGCCACCTGCGCCAACCCGCACGGCATAGCCGTACGCGAGGACCTCGACCTCATGGTGGCGAGCGACTTCGCGGAGGCGAGAAGTGT
This sequence comes from Streptomyces sp. NPDC006516, assembly GCF_040611875.1. Taxonomy (NCBI): domain Bacteria; kingdom Bacillati; phylum Actinomycetota; class Actinomycetes; order Kitasatosporales; family Streptomycetaceae; genus Streptomyces; species Streptomyces sp. NPDC006516. Next base: position 412,590 of record NZ_JBEXPD010000005.1, on the reverse strand, counting down.
CGCGGCCCCCGGTGCCACGGCCAAGTCGGCCACGGCCTCGGGTCCGACCGTGGCCCGGCAGACCGTGCGCGTCTTCGACATCAGCGACCGGTCCCGTCCGGAACTGCTCTCGGTCACCAAGGTCCCCGACGGCCCCCGCGCTCCGCTGGAGGCGTCGGCGACCTTCGCCGAGTCCCGTGTGGTCATGGAGACCGCACTGCCGAACAAGCCGGGACACCGTGGGGCGTTCGTCTCCTCCATGGCCGGTGGCGCCGTCTTCTACACCCCGGACATCGCGGCCGCGAAACCCGAGTGGAAGGAGGTGTTCGACGACACCACCGCCTACCGGTCCTTCCAGGAGGACGAGACGGTCACCGGCGGCGGCGACAACTCCAGCTGGCTCGCGGTGAGCCCGGACGACCGCTATCTCTTCCACACCGTGATGGGGCAGTCGACCCCTTACGGGAAGCCGCTCGACAAGACGACCGGCATGCTCTACGTCCTGGACATCCAGAAGCTGCTGCGTTCCGGCAACTCGGCCAGGTGCTCGGTGGACCAGCTCCACGAGGTCTCCGAGGGAGGCGACGAACGCGACTGCCCCGAACTGGTCGACGTCATGCCGATCCGCGATGTCACCGACGGCGGTCCGCACTGGGGCGCCATGGACAACTTCGCCCGCGACGGGAAGGGGAAGTACCGCGAGACCGACCGGATCAGGCGGATCGCGACGTCCAACTACTTCATCGCCGGCACCTTCGGCGGCGGCGGTGACCACCGGGTCTGCATGTTCGACCTGGACGAGAAGGGCAAGATCTCGCCCGACCGGTCCTTCCGCGACGAGGTGACCAGGAAGCCCTGTGTGAGCTTCGACAGGGAGTCGTGGCCGCACGGCGCCACCGGCAACAGCAGACCGCACGGGGTGCTGTTCGTGGTCAGCGATCGTGCCCTGCGGTGAGAGACACCTCCACCATGCCCGAGGTGACCGCGGCCGGAGCACCCCTCGGTCACCTCGGGCAGTCCCTCGTACCGGGCGGTGACCTGCTCCCCACCGCCCTCGTCCTGGCCCTCGGCCTCGGCGGCGGCCTGCTCCTGATCCGCAGCGGGAGGATGCGGCGCCGCTCGGTCAGCGCCGGCTACTTCTGCCTGGTCCTCGCGGTGGCGGTTCTGGTGAGCCTGGCCCCCGCCCGGAACCCGGAATCCGTCGCCGCACCCACCACGGGCACCCCGGTGCAGGCGGTCTTCCAAGCCGGCGGAGAGGCGGTGACGGTCACTGTCGTGCCGAATCGTCCCGGCACCAACCTGGTCTCCGTGGCGACGCCGAAAGCATCCGCCGGGACCGATCGGGACCACCTCGTCGCCGGTGAACGGCGGCCCGGCAGCACACGCACCTGGGTGACCGTGGAACTGGCCCCCGGCAGGAGCAGCCTCTGGGTCGAGGCCGGCGGAGTGGTCGGCGAGGTGAAACTCGACACCGGCCGGGGTGAGACGAAGTCCCGCACCGGGCTGGCCGGGCCTGACGGCCCCGAGTGCGCCAGCGCCGTGGTGGGCGCCGCGGCGGCGTCGGCGGAGGAGCTCCCCGTCACCTGCCCGGCGGACCGCCTCTCCGAGCAGGACGCCTCGGCCCTCGGCTCCACCGTCCGCCATCTGAAGGAGCGTGGCGAGAAGACCCTGGCGCTCGCGGAGGACACCTCCCCGCGCGGCGCCCAGGCCGGCACGGTGGTGCGCTCCGAGGCCGCCCGGGCGGGTCTGCGGGTGGTCGGCCCCGAGGAGGGCCGGCACCCCCTGGTGATCGTCTCCGGGTGGTCCGGGGCGGACAGGACGATCAGCCGGGTCACCGAAGGGACGATCGCGGCACGCGGTACGTACCTGGCGCCCTGGCTGCTGACCGCCCCGGCCCTGAAACCGGCGGCCGGTCAGCTCATCGCCCTGCGGTACTCCCCGCGTGACCCGATGCCCATGCGGTATGTGACGGCGCTCGCCGCACGCTACCCCGGGGAGCAGCCCACCGCGGCCGGCTACGAGGAGTGGCAGCGGGCGCTGGGCGGTGTCCGGCAGGCCCCCGCGCAGCTCTACGCGGCGGCGGTGGCCTACCTCCCGGGCTCGGGAGCCGGAGGGACGGGGCACCACGGAGCCGCCGGGACGAACTGGCTGCCCGACGGGATGATCACTCCGGTCACCGGCCCCATGGCGTAGCAGTGACGGCAGCGCACCACCCCCGCACCCCTCAGGGAGGGAACCGCATGACGACGCCATCCGCAGGCCGGCCGCAGCAGGCCGGGGCGCGCCACCACGGGCAATGGGCCCTCGGACACCGGGATCCGCTCAACCCCAACGAGCAGTTCAAGCAGGCCGAGGACCCGTTGCTCGTCCGCCGGCGCGTGGAGGAGGTCTACGCACGGCAGGGGTTCGCCTCGATACCGCCCGACGATCTCAGAGGACGGCTGCGGTGGTGGGGGCTCTACACCCAGCGAAGGCAGGGGATCGACGGGGGGCGCACGGCGGTGCTGGCCCCCGAGGAGCTCGACGACGAGTACTTCATGCTCCGTGTCCGGGTCGACGGGGGCCGGCTCGACCTCGCGCAGTTGCGTACGATCGCGGACCTCTCGACACGGTACGGCCGTGACACCGCCGACATCACCGACCGGCAGAACATCCAGTTGCACTGGGTGCGGATCGAGGACGTACCCGAGATCTGGCGCCGGCTGGAAGCGGTGGGGCTGTCCACCACCGAGGCCTGTGGGGACTGTCCGCGTGTGATCGTGGGCAGTCCCGTCGCGGGGGTGTCCCAGGACGAGATCGTCGACGCCACCCCCGCGGTCCGGGAGATCGTCGACCGGTTCGTGGGCGACCCCGAACTCTCCAATTTGCCAAGGAAGTTCAAGACAACCGTGGGCTGGCTGCCGGACGGGCCCTACGAGACCAACGACCTCGCCTTCCTCGGAGCAGTGCACCCCGTGCACGGCCCGGGTTTCGACGTCCGGGTCGGAGGCGGGCTGTCCACCGCGCCACGGCTGGCCGAGCGGCTGGGTGTCTGGGTGCCGCTGGAGGAGGTGCCGGAGGTCTGGCTCGCCGTCGTCCGGCTGTTCCGCGACCACGGGTACCGGCGGCTGCGGAACCGGGCCCGGCTGAAGTTCCTCGTGAGCGACTGGGGCGTGGAGCGGTTCCGGCGGGTCCTGGAGGAGGAGTTCCTGGGACGGCCCCTGCTCGACGGCCCGGCCCCCGTCCTGCCGCCCGGACCCATCGACCACATCGGCGTGCACCCGCAGAAGGACGGACGTCACTACGTAGGGGTGGCGCCGATGGCGGGCAGGGTGTCCGGCACCTGCCTCGCGGCGCTGGCCGACATCGCGGAGCTGCACGGGTCCGGCCGGATACGCCTCACGCCGTATCAGAAGCTCCTGGTGCTCGACGTGGCCGACCCGGAGCCACTCGTGCGCGACCTGCGTGCCGTGGGCCTCGAGGCGGAGCCCTCGTCATGGCGCCGCTCGACGATGGCCTGTACGGGCATCGAGTACTGCAAGCTCGCCATCGTCGAGACGAAGGGCCGCGCCGCGCGACTGGTGCGGGAGCTGGAGGAGCGCCTGCCGGAGACCAAGACGGAGATCAGTGTCAACCTGAACGGCTGCCCGAACGCCTGCGCCCGTACGCAGGTCGCGGACATCGGCCTCAAGGGCCAGCTGGTCGCGGGTCCCGACGGCCGCCAGGTGGAGGGGTTCCAGGTGCACCTCGGCGGAGGACTCGCACTCGCCGAGAACGGCAGCCCCGGATTCGGGAGGAAACTACGAGGGCTGAAGACGACGGCGGACGAACTGCCCGACTATGTCGAGACGCTGACCCGGCGCTACCTCGCGGGTCGGGCGGACGTCACCGAGACCTTCGCACAGTGGGCGGCCCGTGCTGACGAGGACGAGCTCAGGCCCTGAGCGCATCCGGGGCACGGGGACACGGTGGCGCGGGACAGCGAGGTGCGCGCCGCCCGGACCGGGGCGCCGCCCGGCCCGGTACGCACGGCGCGGCCGGACCGGTGGTGCCGCCCGGTCCGGCCGCGCACGGCTCGGCCGGCGGCCCGGTGGTGCCGCCCGGACCTCGCACCGGCCGCGGACGGTTCAGCCGGCGGCCCGGTGCGAGGTCCGGGGCGCCGTGGGCAGCGGGGCCTGCGCCGCACGCGTCACATCGCCGACCAGTTCCACCACGTCGGGCCCGTACGCCTGGGAGTTGACGACCTTCAGCAGCAGTACGAACGAACCACCGCGGTGCTTGCGCTGCAGCTTCTCGTGGTTGCGCATGAGGTAGCGCGAGGCCGCCTGATTGGTGATGGCCCGCTGCCCGCACAACAAGAAGACCGGACGCGCCTCCTGGCTGCCCGTCAGGCGCGCCAGCAGTACGTACTCGCTGACGCCCGCCTCCAGCCGGTAGCGCTCCGAACCCACCTGGAACGCGGCGCGGTCGGGGCCGGGCTCCGGGGTGACGTTGATCTTCACGCCCGGCAGCAGGGACTGGAGGTGCGCGGCCATCCGCCGGTTGGAGCCGGGTCCTCCCACGCAGAATTCCGTACGCTCCCCGAAGCCCTGCTGCGCGGTGTCGTGGGAGACGATCTGGGCGTGCGCCGAGCAGTCCTTGATGAGGGCGGAGAGTTCCAGCAGGGCGAAGACGTCGTTGCGGTGAACGGCGCCGTCGCCCCCTGCCTCACGGTTGACGACGAGCAGGCACTCGGAGTTCCCCGGCAGCCCGAAGAAGGCCTGCTTGCGCCGGAGTTTGCGCCGCCACAGATACGTGCGGGCGAACCAGCCGAGGGCGGCGCTGATCCCGGCGGCTATGAGGCCGAGCACGATGTTGCGCACGTCGTCATTCATGAGCGGGCATAGTAGCGGTCTGCCGGGACACACGGCCGAGGCGGTCCTGACGATCCGTGTGATGCGGCGTTACCCTGCGCGGACGATCCTTCCTTGGAGGTACGGATGCGTCGTTCCGTAGGCCGGAATGTGTCGATCCTCAGCGTCGTCGCCGTCATCGGCTCGCTCGCCGCAGCAGCCCCCGCCTCACCGGCGCCACCCCCGATGGTCCCCAAATCGCCCGTGGCGGTGGGTTATGGGGGAGCCGTGTCGAGTGTCGACGCCGACGCGTCGGCGGCCGGCATCGAGGTGCTCCGCCAGGGAGGCAACGCCGTCGACGCCGCCGTGGCGACCGCGGCGGCGCTGGGTGTCACCGAGCCCTACTCGGCGGGCATCGGCGGTGGCGGGTACTTCGTCCACTACGACGCCCGGACGCGCACCGTGCGCACCATCGACGGCCGCGAGACCGCGCCGCGCAGCGCCGACTCCTCGCTCTTCCTGGAGAACGGGAAGCCCGTCCCCTTCAACGACGCCGTGACCAGCGGTCTCGGTGTCGGGACCCCGGGCACGCCGGCCACCTGGGAGAAGGCGCTCGACGCCTGGGGCAGCAAGCCCCTGCGCCGCCTGCTCGAACCGGCCGAGCGTCTGGCCCGCGACGGCTTCGTTGTGGACGACACCTTCCGCTCCCAGACCGCCTCCAACCAGGCGCGCTTCGCCGACTTCCCCGCGAGCGCGGACCTCTTCCTGCCGGGCGGGCAGCTGCCGGTGACCGGCTCCGTCTTCAAGAACCCCGATCTCGCCCGCACGTACAGGACGCTGGGCCGTGAGGGCGTGGACGCGCTGTACCAGGGCGAGCTCGCCCGGGACATCGTCTCCACCGTCCGCAATCCCCCCGTGGACCCGGCGGCCACCCGGGTGGTGCGCCCCGGTGATCTGACGGTCGCGGACCTGAAGGCGTACCGCGCGCTCGGCCAGGCGCCGACCAAGGTCTCCTACCGGGGCCTCGACGTGTACGGCATCGCACCGTCCTCGTCCGGGGGCACGAGCGTGGGGGAGGCCCTCAACATCCTCGAGTCCACGGATCTGTCGAAGGCGAGCGAGACGCGCTACCTGCACCGGCTGATCGAGGCGAGCCGGATCGCCTTCGCGGACCGCGGCCGCTGGGTCGGCGACCCGGCGTTCGAGGACGTGCCGACGCGGGAACTGCTCAGTCAGCGCTTCGCCGACTCACGCGAGTGCCTCATCAGGGACGACGCCGTCCTCACGAGCCCGCTCGCTCCGGGGGACCCGCGTGATCCCGCGCGCTGCGCGTCCGGCGGCAAGGCCGCGCCGACGACGTACGAGGGCGAGAACACCACGCATCTGACGACCGCCGACAAGTGGGGCAACGTCGTCGCCTACACACTCACGATCGAGTCGACCGGCGGCAGTGGCATCACCGTGCCGGGCCGCGGCTTCCTGCTCAACAACGAGCTGACCGACTTCTCCTTCGCGCCCGCCTCTCCGGCGGTCCACGACCCGAACCTGCCCGGGCCCGGCAAGCGCCCGCGCTCCTCGATCTCGCCGACCGTCGTGCTGGAGCACGGAAAGCCCGTGCTGGCCCTCGGCTCACCCGGCGGTGCCACGATCATCACCACCGTGCTGCAGTCCCTGACCGGACACCTCGACCGGGGGCTGCCCCTCGTCGAGGCGATCGCAGCGCCGCGGGCCAGCCAGCGCAACTCCGCCACGACCGAGATCGAGCCCGGGCTGTGGAACAGTCCGGTCCGTGCGGAGCTGGAGGCGCTCGGACACGTGTTCAAGGCGAACCCGGAGATCGGCGCGGCCACGGGCGTCCAGCGGCTGCCCGACGGGCGCTGGCTCGCCGCCGCCGAAAAGGTGCGGCGCGGCGGGGGCTCGGCGATGGTGGTCCGACCGAGCGGCCGTCCGTGACGGCTCGTCGCATGCCGGGGCCTCAGGGCCGGGAGGACGCGAGCGCGTCCTGCCGGCCCCGAGGCCGCGCGGCGGCCGGGGCCCCTGGCCCCGCCGGCAAGGGAGGGCCCGCCAGGGTCCTCCGCGTCCAGTGAAAGGGCATCCCCCACGGTGCGTACGCGAATGCTCGCCCTCGCCACAGCCTCAGGAGCCGCGGTGCTCGCCGCCGCGGCCCTCCCCGCCACAGCGGACCCCTCGTCGGGCAGGGCCTCCGGGGAAGGCGCCGTCGGCGCCGCCGAGCTGCTGGCGAAGGTGAGCACCTGCGACCGGATCTCCCACGGCCTGTACCGGACGGACCAGGGGCGGCCGGCGAAGATCCCGGTGTGCGGGACGAAGGAGGCCGTCTTCTGGGAGGCGGACATGGACATCGACTGCGACGGGAGGACCACCGCGGTCTGCAACAGCCGGACGGACCCCTCCTTCCTGCCCGCCACGGCGTTCCGGACGTCGGCCGGCAAGCCCCTCGACTCCGGCGCGCTGCCGTACATCGTGGTGCCGGGCCCCGGGCCGCTCTGGAAGTACGCCGAGTCCGGGATCAAGGGGGGAGGTGTCGCCGCCGTGGTGTACGAGGGCAAGGTCCGGTACGCCGTGGTGGGGGACACCGGCCCCGCCGGGATCATCGGGGAGGCGTCGTACGCCACGGCCCGGGCGCTCGGGATCGACCCCGACCCCAGGAGCGGCGGCACGGCGTCCGGAGTCACGTACATCCTGTTCCGTGGATCAGAGGTGTCGCCCATCGAGGACCACCGGGCGGCCGTCGAGACGGGTGAGGCCCTGGCCCGGAAGTTCGTCGCGGGGGACTGACGGTCCGCCCCGGGCGCGACCCCCGGGAGAGCCGCTCAGGGCGCGGTCAGGATGCGGGGCCCGGCGTCCGTGATGGCGACCGTGTGCTCCGCGTGGGCCGCGCGGCTGCCGTCACTCGCGCGCAGCGTCCAGCCGTCGAGGTCCGCGTGGAACTCGTCTGTGCCGCCGCCGATCAGCATCGGCTCGATGGCCAGCACCATCCCGTGCCGCAACGGCATGCCGCGGCCGGGGCGTCCCTCGTTCGGTACGGACGGGTCCTCGTGCATCTTCCTGCCGATGCCGTGCCCGCCGAACCCGTCCGGGATGCCGTATCCGGCGCCCCTGCACACCGTGCCGATGGCGTGCGCGATGTCGCCGATACGGTTGCCGACGACCGCGGCCGCGATGCCCGCGTCCAGTGCGGCGAACGCCGTGTCGACCAGCCGGACGTCCTCGGGCCGCGGCCGGCCGACGACGAAGCTGATGGCCGAGTCACCCGCCCAGCCGTTCAGGGTCGCTCCGGCGTCGACGCTCACCAGGTCTCCGTCGCGGAGCCGGTAGCCGGTGGGGATGCCGTGCACGATGGCGTCGTTGACGGACGTGCAGATCACCGCCGGGAAGGGGGTGGGGGCGAAGTGCGGACGGTAGTGGAGGAAGGGCGAGCCGGCGCCCGCCGCGTGCAGGACCTCGCGAGCGGCCTCGTCGAGTTCGTGCAGGGACGCGCCGACCACCGCGGCCTTGCGCGCGGCGGCGAGCACGTGTGCGACGACCCGGCCGGTCTCACGCATCGCTTCGATCGATGAATCTGTCTTGAGCTGAACCATGCCAATTACTATACCGGTCCGACCGGTATTAGAATGACGGCATGGTACGGAACCCTTTGACTCCGGAAGAGCGCCGCCGCGGCGAGCGGCTCGGCGAACTGCTGCGTGAGGCGCGAGGCGGGCGCAGCATGGTCTCGGTCGCCGCAAGTGCGGGGATCTCGGCCGAGACGCTCCGCAAGATCGAGACGGGACGGGCGCCCACCCCCGCGTTCTTCACGGTGGCGGCGCTCGCGGGAGCCCTCGGGATGTCGATGGACGAACTGCTCACCCGTTGCGCGGCGCTGCGGGAGCCGGACGAACTGCCGCTCCTGGCGTAGCGGCACGGCGTCCGGGGCGATGCTGCTGATTCCGGGCGGCTGTCGTCTCGGGGAGGGGGCTGCCACGCCCGGCGTCGAACTGTCGTTCCCCGGGCCTGCCGGAGTAGGGTCGCGCCCGTGACCCTCCAGGACTTCGCCCGCAGTGAGTACGTCAGCCTGACCACGTACCGGAAGGACGGCACGCCCGTCGCCACGCCCGTCTGGGCCGCGGCCGACGACGGCGTGCTGTACATCTGGACGCGGTCCGACTCCTGGAAGGTCAAGCGGCTGCGTAACGACAGCAGGGTCCGCGTGACCGTCTGCGACGTCCGCGGCCGGATCGCCGAGGGTGCGCCGAGCGCCGAGGGCACGGCCCGGCTGCTCGACGGCGCGGGGACCGCCGCGGTGCGCAAGGTGCTCGCCCGCAAGTACAGGTGGAAGTTCTGGCTCGTGGACTGGCCCGCCACGGTCGCGCGCCTCGGCAAGCGCCCCCACACGGGCATCGCCGTCACCCTCTGAGGGGGCGCGGCGCGGCCCTCGCGCGCTCCGGACGCACCGCGCCGGAAAAGCGCGCGTAGCCCGTCCGTAACACGCCTGCGGTCGAATGCCTGCGGACCGGAAGGACTCCGGTCGGGCGGCCGGTGAGGGCGACGGTGACAGTGCAGCAGCATGCGGTGGAAGTAAGGGCGTTCGCACAGTACCTACGAGACCTGGCCGCGCTGCTCGACCCCGGGCAGGGCTGGTACGGAGTCTTCCGCGCACGCGACCCCGAGGGCATGCGCGCCTGCTTCGACGGCGCCGAGGTCCCGCCCTGGGACGTGGTGGAGTCGCTGCTCCAGGACCTCGCCGCGGTGCGCGGCGGTGAGTACGCCGCGAGGGAATCCGTTCGGGCCGCCGAGCTGTGCGCCGCGTCGGCCGCCGCGTACGACGGTCGTCCGGGCGGGCGGCAGGCGCTCGTCGACCGGCTCGGTGTGATGCTCCGGGAGCAGGCGTACGCCGCGCAGCGGGTGCGGGCCGCCGGCGGAGCGGCGGCCGGACCGGGCGGGGAGTCGGACGCCCTGGCATGGGCGCGGGACGACCACGCCCGTGCCACGGCTCGCTGCCTGGAGCTCCGCAACCGGCTGGCCGCGGTGGAGCGTTCCGCGTCGGCGGACCGGTCCTGGGCGGAACCTGCGGCGGGCGCGAGCCGCCCGGCGGAGGGTGAGGGCCCGGTCCCCGTTCCCCGGAGCCCGGTGGACGCCGAGGCCGTCTCCGTGCCCGCCGCCGCTCCGGTGCCCGCTCCCAAGCGCAGGAAGGCGCGCGGGGCGCGCTTCGCCGGGCTGGAGATCGAGGACGAGGCGGAGGCGGCCCCGCTCCCGTCGCCCGTGCCTGTCCTGCCGTCCCCCGTACCCTCCGCCGACGCCCCGCGCGGGGCCCGCTTCAGCGGGGCCACCGCCGAGGGTGGCGCGGCGCGGGCGCCGCGGGCCACGGAACCCGATCCTGCCGCACGCCAGGCCGCCGCGGAGACCGTGAAGCTGCTTTTACGGCTGCGCGCGGAGGGCCGCAGCGGCGAGGCGCACGTCGCCCTATGCGAGGCGGCGGCCCGGCCTGCGGGACATCTGCCGGTGCTGGCCGTGGCCCTGCACGAGGCGGGCCTCGGCGCGGACTGGGTGACCTTGCTGTGGGAGCTGTCCTCGCTGCCGCCCGCCGAACTCGCCGCGGCGGCAGCCTCGCTGGCCGCCGCGGGCCGGCCCGACGACTGCGGCCGGCTGCTGCGTCAGGGCGTGACCCGTCCCGCCGGCGAGATCGCCGACGCCGTGGTCGCCCTCGACCGGGCAGGTCTGGAGTCCGAGGCGCGGACGCTGCTGGGCGCGTTCGTCCGCGTACGGACACCACAGGACGCCGCGCGCGTGGCCGTGGGCGGGCCGGGGCACCTGGTGCCCCGACTGCTCGCCGCCGCACGTGAGGTGTCCGCGGCGCGGGAGTGGGACCTCGTCCACGCCCTGCGGATGGCGGGCGTCACGGCGCCGTAGACGCCTGCACGGTGCCCGTCGGCGGGGCCCCGTGCGGCGGTATGGACCGCTCGGGTACGAAACATGATCGACTCCGCCGGTTCACGGCAATGGTCTTGCCCCGTCGTGTGGCGGGGCTTACGTTCTCCTCCTATGCACCGTGTCTACGGGCGTAGAGAACGCGTAGAGGCTCTCTGACGCCGCGTCGAAGGAGCAGCTCATGTCCCACGTCGTACGCGCCGCACTCGTCCAGGCGACCTGGACCGGCGACACCGAATCCATGATCGCGAAGCACGAGGAACACGCTCGCGAGGCAGCCCGGCAGGGAGCCCAGGTCATCGGCTTCCAGGAGGTGTTCAACGCCCCCTACTTCTGTCAGGTCCAGGAACCCGAGCACTACCGCTGGGCCGAACCCGTGCCGGACGGGCCGACGGTCCGGCGCATGCAGGACCTGGCCCGGGAGACGGGCATGGTGATCGTCGTACCGGTCTTCGAGCTCGAACAGTCCGGCTTCTACTACAACACCGCGGCGGTGATCGACGCCGACGGCACGTACCTCGGAAAGTACCGCAAGCACCACATCCCGCAGGTCAAGGGCTTCTGGGAGAAGTACTACTTCAAGCCCGGCAACGTCGGATGGCCGGTCTTCGACACCGCGGTCGGCAAGGTCGGCGTCTACATCTGCTACGACCGGCACTTCCCGGAGGGGTGGCGTCAACTCGGCCTCAACGGAGCACAGTTGGTCTACAACCCGTCGGCCACCTCGCGAGGGCTCTCCGGCTATCTGTGGCAGCTCGAACAGCCCGCCTCCGCCGTCGCCAACGAGTACTTCATCGCCGCGATCAACCGGGTCGGCCAGGAGGAGTACGGCGACAACGACTTCTACGGCACGAGTTACTTCGTCGATCCGCGCGGCCAGTTCGTCGGTGAGGTGGCGAGCGACAAGGAGGAGGAACTCCTCGTACGCGACCTCGACTTCGGGATGATCGAGCAGGTCCGCCAGCAGTGGGCCTTCTACCGGGACCGGCGTCCGGACGCGTACGACGGGCTGGTGGAGCCGTGACCGGACTGTACGAGCGGCACCTGGCCGTCAGCCCCGACTGGCTGGCCCTCTACTACCGGCAGCCCCTGGAGCTGACCCACGGCGAGGGCCGCCACGTCTGGGACGCGGACGGCAACCGCTACCTCGACTTCTTCGGCGGCATCCTCACCACGATGACGGCGCACGCCCTGCCCGAGGTGACCAAGGCCGTCGCCGAACAGGCCGGCCGCCTCATCCACTCCTCCACCCTCTACCTCAACCGGCCGATGGTCGAGCTCGCGGAGCGGATCGCCGCGCTCTCCGGGATCCCGGACGCCCGGGTCTTCTTCACCACCTCGGGCACCGAGGCCAACGACGCCGCCCTGCTCCTCGCCACCACCCACCGCGGCTCGAACCAGATCCTGGCGATGCGCAACAGCTACCACGGCAGGTCGTTCTCGGCGGTGTCCATCACGGGCAACAAGGCATGGTCGACGACCAGCCTGTCGCCGCTGCAGACGCTGTACGTCCACGGCGGGGTCCGCAGCCGTGGGCCCTACGCGGAGCTCAACGACGAGCAGTTCGTGAAGGCGTGTGTGGCCGATCTGGAGGACCTGCTCGGGCACACCAGGGGTGCCGCGGCGCTGATCGCCGAACCCGTACAGGGCGTCGGCGGGTTCACCGCACCGCCCGACGGGCTGTACGCGGCCTTCCGCGAGGTGCTGGACAGGCACGGCATCCTGTGGATCTCGGACGAGGTGCAGACCGGCTGGGGGCGCACGGGCGACCACTTCTGGGGCTGGCAGGCACACGCTTCGAGCGGCCCGCCGGACATCCTCACGTTCGCCAAGGGCATCGGCAACGGGATGTCCATCGGCGGAGTCGTCGCCCGGGCCGACGTCATGAACTGCCTGGACGCCAACTCCATCTCGACGTTCGGCGGATCACCGGTCACCATGGCCGCCGGCCTCGCCAACCTCTCGTACCTGCTGGAGCACGACCTCCAGGGCAACGCCCGGCGGGTCGGCGGCCTGCTCATCGAGCGGCTCCGCGCCGTCGGCGCGGCGTCGGAGTCCGTGCGTGAGGTGCGCGGCAGAGGGCTCATGATCGGTATCGAGCTGGTGCGGCCCGGCACCGACGAGGCCGATCCGGAGGCTGCGGCGGCCGTCCTGGAAGCAGCCCGCGCGGGCGGGCTGCTCATCGGCAAGGGAGGCGGACACAACACCAGCGTCCTGAGGATCGCGCCGCCCCTCTCGCTGACCGTCGAGGAGGCCGAGGAAGGCGCGGCGATCCTGGGCGAGGCGTTGCGGGCGGCCGGATGACGGATCCGCAGATCCTGCGCAGTTCCCCCGGCCTCCCTCGGGCGAGGGAGCGCGACCCCTCGGCAGGGGGAGGACGGCAGGAGGGCACGTGACGGACGCTGGGGCTCCAGGAAGGAAGGGGAGCCCCGGTGGATAAGAAGGTTCCGGCGCGGCGGCGTCGAGCCGTGCGCCCACGAACGTCCGGCGCGTCGATGCCGCGCCGTGTGTACGAACGCGGACCCCGGCGGCCTCGCGCCGGAGGTGCCGGCCGGACGGACCGCGCGAGCGGGCCGCGGAGGAAGAGCAGCGTCTTCATCGGTGAGCAGCACCGGTATCGCCACAGCGAGGAGGGGTACATGAGCCGCACCGTCATCCACGGCGGCCTCGTCATCACCGCGTCGGACGAGATCCACGCCGACGTGCTCATCGAGGGCGGACGCGTCGCCGCCCTCGCCGCCCACGGCACCGACGCCGCTGGGGGGTGGACCGCCGAGCGGAGGATCGACGCCACCGGGAAGTACGTCATCCCGGGCGGTGTCGACGCCCACACCCACATGGAGATGCCGTTCGGCGGCACCCTCGCGTCGGACACCTTCGAGACGGGGAGCCGGGCCGCCGCCTGGGGCGGCACGACGACCTTCGTCGATTTCGCCATCCAGCCGAGGGGCGGCTCGCTCCGGGAAGGGCTCGACACCTGGCACGCGAAGGCGGACGGGCAGTGCGCCGTCGACTACGCCTTCCACATGATCATGTCCGACGTCAACGAGTCCTCGCTCAGGGAGATGGACAAGCTCGTCTCCCTCGGCATCAGCTCGTTCAAGCTCTTCACCGCCTACCCAGGGGTCTTCCTCTCCGACGACGGCCAGATCCTCAGGGCCATGCAGCGCGCCGCGTCGAACGGCGGGCTGGTCATGACCCACGCGGAGAACGGGCTCGCGATCGACGTTCTGGTGGAGCAGGCGCTCGCCCGGGGCGAAAGGGATCCCCGCTATCACGGCGAGGTGCGAAAGGCCCTCCTCGAGGCGGAGGCGACGCACCGTGTGATCAAGCTCAGCCAGGTGGCCGGCGCCCCCGTCTACGTGGTGCACGTCTCGGCGCGGGAAGCCGTCGCCGAGCTGGCGCGAGCCCGTGACGAGGGGCTGCCCGTCTTCGGTGAGACGTGCCCGCAGTATCTCTTCCTGTCCACGGACAATCTGGCGGAGCCGGATTTCGAGGGCGCGAAGTACGTGTGTTCTACACCTCTGCGTCCGAAGGACCATCAGGAAGCGCTCTGGCGTGGCCTCCGGACGAATGATCTGCAGGTGGTCTCGACCGATCACTGCCCCTTCTGTTTCAAGGGACAGAAGGAGCTGGGGCGCGACGACTTCTCCAAGATCCCCAACGGCATGCCGGGGGTCGAGAACCGCATGGACCTGCTCCACCAGGCCGTGGTCGACGGCCACATCAGCCGGCGCCGCTGGATCGAGATCGCCTGCGCGACACCGGCCAGGATGTTCGGGCTCTATCCGAAGAAGGGGACCATCACCCCCGGCGCGGACGCCGACATCGTGGTCTACGACCCGCACGCCGAGCAGGTCATCTCCGCCGAGACGCACCACATGAACGTCGACTACTCCGCGTACGAGGGAAAGCGTGTGACGGGCCGGGTGGAGACAGTGCTCTCGCGGGGCGTCCCGGTGATCGAGGAGCGCGCCTACGTGGGGCACGCCGGGCACGGTGCCTACGTGCCGAGAGGGATCTGCCAGTACACGAACTGAGCGTCGTGGCCACCGGCTCGGCGCGCCCGGTCGGTCGTTGCGCCGGCGGATCGTTGTGACAGGCGGCCGACCGCCCGGTGGCCGCCTGCCCGGCCCGTCCGGGAGCCCGCCCGCGACTCGTGCTTCCCGGCGTCGTGGGCGGGCCGGAGGTCCGGGCGTCCTCACTACCCGCGCGTCTTGCGCAGTCATTCGAGTAGGAGCAGCTGTCATGGATTTCGGACTCGTCCTCCAGACCGACCCGCCCGCCTCGGCCGTGGTGGGGCTCATGCGCCGGGCGGAACGCAACGGATTCCGCTACGGCTGGACCTTCGACTCGGCCGTGCTGTGGCAGGAGCCCTTCGTCATCTACAGCCGGATCCTGGAGCACACGGACCGGCTGATCGTCGGGCCGATGGTCACCAACCCGGGCACGCGCACCTGGGAGGTCACCGCTTCCACCTTCGCCACGCTCAACGAGATGTACGGCAACCGCACCGTCTGCGGTATCGGACGCGGCGACTCGGCGATGCGGGTGGCCGGGCGCAGACCCAACACCCTGGCCAGACTCGGTGAGGCCATCGAGGTGATCCGCGACCTCGCCGAGGGCCGCGAGGCCACCGTGGACGGCCAGCCGGTCCAGATCCCCTGGGTCAAGAACGGCAGCCTGCCCGTCTGGATGGGAGCGTACGGCCCCAAGGCCCTCGCGCTGGCCGGCCAGAAGGCCGACGGCTTCATCCTCCAGCTGGCCGACCCCTACCTCACGGAGTGGATGGTCAAGGCGGTGCGCGACGCCGCCGCCGAGGCCGGCCGTGACCCGGACGCGGTCACCATCTGCGTGGCCGCGCCCGCGTACGTCGGCGACGACCTGGACCACGCACGCGAGCAGTGCCGCTGGTTCGGCGGCATGGTCGGCAACCACGTGGCCGACCTCGTCTCCCGGTACGGGGAGCACTCCGGCCTCGTGCCCGACGCTCTCACCGAGTACATCGCGGGGCGCTCCGGTTACGACTACAGCCATCACGGCCGCGCCGGAAACCCGGACACGGCCTTCGTCCCCGACGAGATCGTCGACCGGTTCTGCCTGCTGGGTCCGGCCGAGGCCCATATCGAGAAGCTGCGGGTCCTGCGCGACCTGGGTGTCGACCAGTTCGCCGTCTACAACATGCACGACGCACGGGAAGCGACCATCGACGCCTACGGTTCGACGATCATTCCCGCGCTCTCCGACTGACCGCGGCCACGCGCCGGCCGGCCGGCCGTCCGGAAGCGGCTGACAGCTCGCGCAGGCGCCGCACGCACAGCACGTCCCGTAGCACAGCACGCCCCGCACGCCCGCAACCCGTACGCAGCGCTCGCCCCACGCCCCGCACGGCACGTCCCCCGAGCGAAGGGTCAAGCCAGCATGACCGCAACACTCCCGCCCGTCCCACCGTCCGTCCCCGGGGAGCCGATAGTCGACCCGGAGGGCCGTATCGAGCTCGCCCCGGGAACCGTTCCCGCAGATTCGCCCTTCGTCAACGACGACCTGCTGCCGGTTCCGCTGGAGCGGCGCCGATGGACGACGTACAACTTCGCGGCCCTGTGGATCGGGATGGCGCACAACATCCCGTCCTGGCTGCTGGCCTCCGGTCTCGTCGCACTCGGCATGGACTGGAAGCAGGCCGTCTTCACGATCGCGCTGGCCAACCTGATCGTGCTCGCCCCGATGCTGCTGACCGGGCACGCCGGCCCCAAGTACGGCATTCCGTTTCCCGTCCTCGCCCGTGCCTCCTTCGGGCTGCGGGGCGCCAACCTGCCGGCACTGATCCGGGCCGCGGTCGCCTGTGCGTGGTTCGGGATCCAGACGTGGATCGGCGGCGTCGGGATCTTCACGCTGCTGGGCAAGATCTTCGGCGGCTGGGCCCAGGCCGGCGAGATCGGCGGGCAGCCCTGGACCCTGTGGCTCTGCTTCGTCCTCTTCTGGGCACTGGAACTCGCCATCATCTACCGGGGCATGGACACCCTGCGCCGCTTCGAGAACTGGGCGGCACCCTTCGTCCTCGTCGGAGCGGTCGTCCTGCTGGTGTGGGTCGCGGTCAAGGCGGGCGGCTTCGGCCCGCTCCTGGACCAGCCGTCCGCCCTCGGCTGGGGCGCCGACTTCTGGCCGGTCTTCTTCCCGTCGCTGATGGGCATGATCGCCTTCTGGTCCACACTCTCCCTGAACATCCCCGACTTCACCCGCTTCGGCGCCGGTCAGCGCGCGCAGATCCGGGGTCAGTCGCTCGGCCTGCCGACGACGATGACCTTCTTCGCTCTGCTCTCCGTCTTCGTCACCTCAGGCTCACAGGCCGTGTACGGGGAGGCCATCTGGGATCCGGTCCAGCTCGTCGCCAAGACGGACAACGTCTTCGGACTCCTCTTCGGGCTGATCACCGTGCTGATCGCGACCATCTCCGTGAACATCGCGGCGAACGTCGTGTCGCCGGCGTACGACCTGGCCAACCTCGCGCCCCGGATCGTCAACTTCCGTACGGGCGCTCTGATCACCGGCGTGGTCGGTGTCCTGATCATGCCGTGGAAGCTGACCGAGACGCCCGAGCTGTACATCTTCACCTGGCTGGGGCTGGTCGGCGGTCTGCTCGGCACGGTGGCCGGCATCCTGATAGCGGACTACTGGATCATCCGCCGCACCGTGCTCCACCTGCCGGACCTCTATCTGGCGGGAGGCCGCTACTGGTACACCGGCGGGTGGAACTGGCGCGCCGTCGTCGCCTTCGTGGTCGGGGGCGTCCTCGCGGTCGGCGGTTCCCACTCGGCCCCGGGCAAGGGCCCGTTCCCCGCCGACGGCCTGATCCCGCTGCTCGAACCGCTCGCCGATTACGGCTGGGCGGTCGGGCTGGCCTCCTCGCTGGTGCTGTACGCACTGCTGAGCCGGGGAGTCAGGACTGCGACGGAGTCCGGCCGAGCAGGGCGCTGACGTCCACCGTCTCGTCGGCGGGGGGAGTGGCCGTGGGCACCGGCCGGTCGAAGCCGGAGAAGTCCACGGCCGCGTCCGCGCCGTCTCCCGTCACGGTGATGCGCACAGGGAGGTGCTTGCCGCCGGTGTCGACGTAAGCCGTCAGCCGATGGTCGTGCACGGTCCGGGTGACCTGGATCGTGCGTACGCCGTCGACCGTAGTGACCTCGCCCTTGGTGAACGTACCCACGGCCGTGTCCGTGTTGTCCGAGACCAGTTCGCGGTAGGTGTCCAGGTCACAGGCATCCACCACCGGCCGCAGCCTGGAGTCCGAGGCGTCGCCCTTCATGTACCGCCCGTTGAGGACGGCGTCGAAGGCCGAGCCGCCGACAGGGACCTGGTTCTTCCAGAAGTCCGCGTCGGGCTTCAGCCAGACCGCGTCGCCCCGCTTGATGATCTCGACCTTGCCCTGGTCCTTGCCCAGGTCCACATCGCCCGCGCAGTTCCCGGCGCGGTCCAGTGTGAGGTCGACCGTCATCGCCGACCGGTTCTCGCCGAGGTCGCCCTGGGCGCGCAGATGCACGGACCTCACGTCGAGCAGCGCATCGCGCGAGCGGTCGACGATCTGCTCTGCGGGCAGCGACTCGATGTCGTCGTCCGCCCGGGCCGCTGTGCCGCTGGTGACCGCGAGCACGACCACCGCTGCACAAGCGGCTGCGCGGGCGGCGAAGCGCTGGGTTGCCACGGCGCCTCCCTCGGAATCATCCCTGTCGTGGGCCTGCCCGAGTGACGCCGTCGAGCCGGTGGCCCTCCTGACGAGCGTACGCCCGCACCCTGTCGTGTGCGCGGCGCGCGGGGCGTACACAGGGTCAGGTCCGGTCAGATCCCGTGCCCCTCGGCTACGGACGGCGGGGGCGGTGCCGGGCCACTCCGCGCCGTTCCGCCACGAGGTGCGTCACCGGGCAGGCGGTGGAACGGGTGGAGTGCCAGGTCACCGGCGGTGTCCCTGCCGCTCCGGCACGGTCGGGCCGACGGACGCGGGGCCCGCAGCGCCCGGCGGCGCCTCATCGGCCCGTGAGCGGAACGTCCGGCGATAGGCGTCCGGCGGCACCCCCAGGGCGCGGTTGAAGTGGCGGCGCAGCGTCGTCGCCGTACCCATTCCCGTCGAACGCGCGACCGTGTCGATGTCGTCGTCCGTCCTCTCCAGGAGTTCCTGCGCGTGGCGGATGCGCTGGGCCAGCAGCCACTGGAGCGGGGTGGTGCCGGTGGCCGCGCGGAAATGGCGGCTGAGGTGGCGTGAGCTCATGCGCGCCTGGCGGGCGAGGTCCTCCACCGACAGGGGCTGGTCGAGGCGCTCGATGATCCAGGGGAACAGGGCGGTGAGCGGGTGATCGTTCTGGTCGGGGACGGGAGCGGTGACGAACTGGGCCTGGCCACCCGCCCGGTGCGGTGGGACGACCAGCCGACGGGCGACCGTGTTGGCGATCGCCGAGCCGTGGTCGAGACGGACGAGGTGGAGACAGAGGTCGAGGGCGGCGGACTTGCCCGCTGAGGTGAACACGGTGCCGTGGCCCAGGTACAGGACGTCCGGGTCGACCTCGATCGCGGGATGGCGTGCGGCGAGGACATCGGTGTGGGCCCAATGGGTGGTGGCCCGCCTGCCGTCCAGGAGACCCGCGGCGGCGAGGACGAAGGCGCCCGTACACAGGGAGACGATGCGGGCGCCCGCGTCATGAGCGGCCCGCAGCGCGGTGAGGAGGCTCCGTGGCGGAGGTACGTCGACATCGGCCCAGCCTGGAACGATCACCGTGTCGGCATGCCGCAGGTGGTCCAGGCCGTGGTCCGGGGAGAGGCGGAAGTGACCCAGCCGGACGGGGTGCGGGGCACAGACCGCCAGTTCGTACCACGGGACGGTGACGGCGCCGGGGGCGGATCCGAACACCTCGTAGGCCACGGAGAGTTCGTAGTGCAGCATCCCGTCCGTGACGGCCAGCGCGACAGAAGTCATGTCCGGAATTGTATGGGGCGTGTCGTTCCGGACACTCGCGATCCGGTGCACAACACAGCGAGAATGGCTGCCCGTTGACCGGTTCACGAGACGGAGAACGTGATGACTGCACGACAGATGGTCGCGGTGTACGGCGCGTACGGGCACACGGGGCGGTTCGTGGTGACCCAGCTCGTGACCCGCGGCTTCGAGCCGGTACTGGTGGGACGCGACGCCCGCAAGCTGGCGGAACTGGCCCAGGATCACCCAGGTCTCGACACGAGACCGGCCGGGGTGGAGGACCCCGGCGCGCTGGACCGTGCGCTGACGGGGGTCGCGGCCGTCGTCAACTGCGCGGGGCCCTTCGCCCTCACCGCCGCCCCGGTGATCGAGGCCGCTCTGCGAGCCGGCGTCCCGTACCTGGACGTCGCCGCGGAGATCGAGGCCAACGCGGACACGTTCGCGCACTTCGCGGAGCGCGCACGTGAGGCCGGTGCGGTGGTCGTGCCCGCGATGGCCTTCTACGGCGGGCTCGGTGACCTGCTGGTCACCGCCGCGATGGGCGACTGGACGGAGGCCGACGAGGTTCACGTCGCCTACGGGCTGAACAGCTGGCACCCCACGCCGGGTACGCGCCTGGCCGGCAAGGTGTCGGCCGAGCGGCGGGGTGGGCGCCGGGTGCGGTTCACCCGGGGCCGGCTGGAGTACCACGGCGACGAACTGCCCACCCTCAAGTGGCCGTTTCCCGAGCCGATGGGGCTGCGGTCCGTCGTCGGTGAGTTCACGATGGCCGATGTCGTCACCGTCCCCCGTCATCTCGCCGTCCCCGAGGTGCGCACCTACATGACGACGGAGGCGGCCGGCGGCGTGGGCTCGCCGGACACGCCCACGCCGACCGCCGTCGACGCGCACGGGCGATCGGGACAGACGTTCCTCGTCGACGTCGTGGTGCGTCGCGGCGAGGCGGAGCGCGGCATGGTCGCCTCCGGCCAGGACATCTACGCCGTGACCGCGCCTCTCGTGGTCGAGGCGGTGGCCCGCGTCCTCGACGGGCGCGTCCGGTGCGGGGGAGTCGCCTCGGCCGGCGAGATCTTCGACGCGCCCGACTTCCTTCGGTCCCTGGCACCGCACATCACCGTGGCGCCGCGCCGATAGAGGGTGTACCACCACGACCTGTCGCGCGGGGGCCCACTTGTACCCCGATGCGCCGTCCCGTCACGGCCGCGCCGCGGGGAACACCCCTGGTCACGGCGTGCGACGGAGGGATTCACCCCACCTGGCGAGCGCACGCCCGCGCACGCTTGCGGGTGCGGGCGGCCCGGTGTACGGAGGGTGAGGTTCGGCGCTGTTTTCGGCTACGGACCGTGGGGGAGGGCAGCCCTGAAGATCACCGGAACTCGACCGGAATCAAAGGGGAGACATGAAGCAGCTGTTCCAGGGGACCGCCGTCCGCTCACTGGCGCGTGGTGCCGCCGTCGCCGGTCTGACCCTCGCGCTCGGAGCCATGACCACCGGCGCCGTCACCGCGGCCCCCGCCGCCATCCCGCCGGGACTGTCCTGCCACACCGGCAAGCACGCCATCGACGACTACACCGGCTACGCGCTCTGCAAGAACAACGGCTCGTCCACACAGACCTTCTGGGTCCACCTGGTCTGCGGCTGGTCGCCCGATGTCGACGGGGAGCACGTCACGCTGGCTCCGGGCCAGTCCGGGCAGTCGACCGCTCATTGCGCCGGTCTCGGTTCGGGCATCGGCGAGATCCACGTACGGCCGTAGGGCTCGTCGGTCCTAGACCCGTCTCCCGCGATCCGGGGAGACGGGTCCCGACCCGCGTGCGGCGTGCTTGAGTGGGCCTCCCGGTCTCGTTACTCTCCAGTAGACCCGCTCGGGCGACCCTGGGGCGGACCTGGGGGCAGCGCGCTTCGGCGGTGGCGAGAGGCGGTGGCGATGTCCTCGGCGGAGCACGCGGAGCGGACCGGGCCGAGCAGGCCCGAGGACCCGCGCGCACAGTCCGGCCCGCGGTCCCCGGCCAGCCGGGACGTACAGCCTGACCGGCACGCGCAGTCCGGCCGGCACGCGCAGTCCGGCCGGGACGTGCGGGCGGGGCAGACCGTGCAGTCCACCGCACCGGCCGCGTCCGTCCCGCCCGTCGCTCCCGGGCTCGCGGAGTGCGCCCAGCGGCTGGCCGAGGGCGCAACGACCTCGTCGGCACTGGTCGCCGACGCGTTCGCACGCATCGAGGCGAGCCACGGCCCCCTCAACGCCTTCCGTCAACTGCGCACGGAGGCCGCGCTCGCCGAGGCCGCCGACGCCGACCGGCGGCTCGCCGCGGGGGAGAGGCTGCCACTGCTCGGCGTGCCGGTCGCCGTCAAGGACGACACAGACGTGGCCGGTATGCCCACCTACTTCGGCTGCGACGGTGCGCTGCCGCCCGCCGACGCCGACAGCGAGGCCGTGCGCAGGCTGCGAGCGGCCGGGGCCGTGATCGTCGGTAAGACCAACTCCTGCGAGCTGGGGCAATGGGCCTTCACGGAAGGGCCCGCTTTCGGTGTCACCCGCAACCCGTGGAGCACCGCCCACACCCCCGGCGGTTCCTCGGGAGGTTCGGCGGCGGCGGTCGCCGCCGGGCTCGTGCCCGCCGCGCTGGGCTCGGACGGGGCCGGCTCCATCCGTATCCCCGCAGCCTGGACCCACCTCGTCGGCATCAAACCGCAACGAGGCCGGATCTCCGTGCACCCGCAGAGTGACGCCTTCCAAGGGCTCACCGTCAACGGCCCCCTCGCCCGTACCGTCGCCGACGCGGCCCTCCTCCTGGACGCCGCGGCGGGCGCGCACCCCGGGGACCCCCACCGGCCGCCCGCTCTCGACGCGTCCGAGGCGGCCCGCCGCGAGCCCGGCAGGCTGCGCATCGCGCTCTGTCTGACGCCCCCGCTCACCCTCACCCGCAACGCGCCGCACCCCGAGGTCGTGCGTGCCGTCACCGCGCTCGCCGACGTACTCGCCAGGCTCGGTCACCATGTCGAGGAGGCCCGTCCCCGCTTGGGGCTCATCGGCCTCTCCTTCGTCCCCCGGGCCACGGCCGGTATCGCCGAACTCGCCGCGCGGCACCCCGAACCCGGGCTCCTGGACCCGCGCACCCGCAGCGCCCTGCGCACGGGGACGCGTCTCGGCGGCCGGATCGTACGGGCCGCACGCGCGCGGGAGGTGCGCCAGCACGCCAGGATCGGCGCCTTCTTCGACACCTCGCGCGGCGGAAGGGGCCACGGGTACGACGTGCTGCTCACCCCGACCACAGCGGCCCCGCCGCCGCGCGTGGGGGCGTTCGACCACCTCAGCGCCTTTCGAACCGACCTCGCCATGACCTCGGCCTGTCCCTACGCCTGGCCCTGGAACGTCCTCGGATGGCCGGGGGTCAACGTCCCGGCGGGCTTCACGGACGACGGTCTGCCGCTCGGCGCCCAGCTGCTCGGCCCCTCCCGCAGCGAGGCCCGGCTCATCTCCCTCGCCGCGCAGCTGGAGGCCGACCGCCGCTGGTACGAGCACCGGCCGCCGGCCCACGGGGTGTCACAGACCGGCCCGGCCGACGGTCGGTGACCACCCGTGCCCGCCCGGGCGCACCGCGCCCCGCCGGACAGGGGCGATGCGCGCCGCCGGACGGGAGCCATGCGCCCCGCCGGACTGGAGTGAGGCGTTCCGCCGGAATGGGCGCGGGCCACTGTGGAGAGGGGGCCGGTCACGAGATATCTTGATGTCAAGCAATGTTGCAGACGTGGAGCGGAGCACCCGGTGACTGACTCGACCATCATCTATACGCACACCGACGAGGCCCCTGCCCTGGCGACGTACTCGTTCCTGCCTGTCATCGAGGCGTACGCCTCGACCGCGGGTGTCACGGTGGAGCGCCGCGACATCTCCCTGGCTGGGCGGATCATCGCCGGCTTCCCGGAGCGTCTCAAGGCCGACCAGCGTATCGATGACGCGCTCGCCGAGCTCGGTGAGCTGGCCAAGACTCCCGGCGCGAACATCATCAAGCTGCCCAACATCTCGGCCTCGATCCCGCAGCTGAAGGCCGCGATCGCAGAGCTGCAGGAGCAGGGCTACGCGCTTCCGGACTACCCGGACGACCCGCAGACCGACGAGGACAAGGACGTCCGCGCGCGGTACGACAAGGTCAAGGGCAGCGCGGTGAACCCCGTCCTGCGTGAGGGCAACTCCGACCGCCGCGCCCCCGCGTCGGTCAAGAACTACGCCAAGGCCCACCCGCACCGCATGGGCGCCTGGTCCGCCGACTCCAAGACGAACGTCGCCACCATGGGCGTCGACGACTTCCGCTCGACCGAGAAGTCCGTCGTCATCGACGAGGCAGGATCGCTGCGCATCGAGCTCGCGGGCGACGACGGCACCACCACTGTCCTGCGCGAGTCCGTCCCGGTCCTCGCCGGTGAGGTCGTGGACGCGGCCGTCATGCGCGTCGCCGCGCTGCGTGAGTTCTTCACCGCTCAGGTCGCGCGCGCCAAGGCCGAGAACGTCCTGTTCTCCGTGCACCTGAAGGCCACGATGATGAAGGTCTCCGACCCGATCATCTTCGGCCACGTGGTCCGCGCCTTCTTCCCGAACACCTTCGCCAAGTACGGCGACGTGCTCGCCGCGGCCGGCCTGACCCCGAACGACGGTCTCGGCGGCATCCTCAAGGGGCTCGACTCCGTGGAGGCCGGCGCCGAGATCAAGGCGTCCTTCGAGGCCGAGCTCGCCGAGGGCCCCGCCCTGGCGATGGTCGACTCCGACAAGGGCATCACCAACCTGCACGTGCCGAGCGATGTCATCGTCGACGCGTCCATGCCGGCCATGATCCGTACGTCCGGCCACATGTGGGGCCCGGACGGCAACGAGGCCGACACCATCGCCGTCCTCCCGGACAGCAGCTACGCCGGCGTCTACCAGGTCGTCATCGACGACTGCCGCGCCAACGGTGCCTTCGACCCGTCGACCATGGGTTCCGTACCCAACGTCGGTCTGATGGCGCAGAAGGCCGAGGAGTACGGCAGCCACGACAAGACCTTCGAGATCCCCACCACCGGCACGGTGCGGGTCGTCGACGGCAAGGGCGACGTCGTGCTGGAGCAGGCCGTCGGCGCGGGTGACATCTTCCGGATGTGCCAGACCAAGGACCTGCCGATCCAGGACTGGGTCAAGCTCGCCGTCACCCGCGCCCGCGCGACCGGCAACCCGGCCGTGTTCTGGCTCGACGAGGGCCGTGCGCACGACGCCAACCTCATCGCCAAGGTCAAGACCTACCTGGCCGACCACGACACCGAGGGCCTGGACATCTCCATCCGGACCCCGGAGGAGGCGACCGCGTTCTCCCTGGAGCGCATCCGCCGTGGCGAGGACACCATCTCGGTCACCGGCAACGTCCTGCGTGACTACCTCACCGACCTGTTCCCCATCCTCGAGCTGGGCACCAGCGCGAAGATGCTCTCCGTCGTCCCGCTCATGAACGGCGGCGGACTGTTCGAGACGGGTGCGGGCGGCTCCGCGCCCAAGCACGTCCAGCAGCTGGTCAAGGAGGACTACCTCCGCTGGGACAGCCTCGGTGAGTTCCTGGCCCTCGCGGTCAGCTTCGAGCACCTGGCCACCACCACGGACAACGCGCGCGCCAAGGTGCTCGCCGACACCCTGGACAAGGCCACGGGCACGTTCCTCAACGAGGACAAGTCCCCGAGCCGCAAGCTCGGCGGCATCGACAACCGCGGCAGCCACTTCTACCTGGCGCTCTACTGGGCCCAGGAGCTGGCGAAGCAGACCGACGACGCCGCGCTCGCCGAGGCGTTCGGACCGCTCGCGAAGACGCTGTCCGAGCAGGAGCAGACCATCGTCGACGAGCTGATCGCCGTCCAGGGCAAGCCGGTCGACATCGGCGGCTACTACCAGCCCGACCCGGCGAAGGCGGAGGCCGTCATGCGTCCGTCGGCCACCTTCAACAAGGCCATCGCGACCCTCGGCTGATCCCGCCGCGTCCACGGACACGGCACCACGTCTGACGGCCGTCCTGCCGGGCCATGCGCCCGCCAGGACGGCCGTCCGCGTTCCCGGGCCCCTGCCGGCGGACGGCCGGGGCAGGGCCGGGCCGGGAGCCGGGCGGGCCGGCGACGAACCGGTCGAATCACCCGTCGATCAGCCGAACGGATGACCCCCACGTCAGCCGTTGCGCACCCCGGGGGCCGACCGGACGGCCGACGACGGCGGCGCGGTGGATGCAGGAGGCTGGGTGCACCGCGCGGGAAAGCGCTCTTGGCGCAGCTTCTCCGGCGGGGCGGGGCCCGTACCGCCGAAGAACCGGAATCACGATGTACACGGAGGTGCCCGCGATGACGCCCAGGGCCGAAGAGGCGTATCCCTCCGGCGGTGCCGCTGCTCCCCGGCCCCCGTCCACCGGACCTCGCGGGACCGGACGGCCCCGGACCCCGGTGCGCGGACGCCCGCCGGTCCTGACGGCAGCGCTTCTCCTCGTCGCGACGCTCGCCGGATGCGCGGCGGACGGAGAGGTCCGGGCACGCCCTTCCGAGGTGTCCCCTCCGGTGTCCCCTCCCTCCGGCGCTTCGAGCGCCCCACCCACGGGCCGAGGGCCTGCCGGTACGCTCGTGGTCGCCGATTTCGGGGCGGACACGGTCACGTTCCTCGATCCCTCGAAGCCGGACGGCCGTTCGGCCCGGAGCTCGGTGGAGGTCGGCACCGCCCCTTACGGGATCGCGCTCGGCGACGACGGGACCGCGTGGGTGGCGACTGCCGAGGGCGTGGCCGCTGTGGACACCACCACCCGTGAGCGCACCGCGCTGATCCCTTACGAGACCGCCACCGGCCCGGTGACGACCGGTGAATACCGGGGCGGGGGCATGGGCATCACGCTCTCGCCCGACGGTCGGCGTGCCTACGTCGGCGTGAACGTACCGGGAGGCAACGGTGTTCTGGAGGTCGTCGACACCCGGCTCCGCAAGGTGATCGCCACCGTCCCCGTCGGACGCAGACCCTTCGACGTCGACGTCTCGCGCGACGGCCGGCACGTCTACGCGACCGGCCACGACTCCTTCGACGTCACGGTGGTCGACGCGAGCAGCTGGAAGCGGCGTCGCATCGAGGTGGCGCCGTACGGTACGGGGGGCGGGCTCGGGTCCTGGCTCAAGCCGCACTACACGGCCGTACGCCCCTCCGACGGCGCTCTTCTCCTCCCCTTCGAGGGAGAACGCCTCGCGGTGGTCGAACCGGACACCGGGCGGATCCGCATCGAACGCATGACCGCCGATACGCACCAGCACGGAGTCGCCGTGACGCCGGACGGGACCCTCTACGTGGTCGGGACCGGCCCGATCGATCCGGCCGAGGACGAAGGTCCGTCCCTGACCGTCCGGACACCCGGCGGCGATGAACGGGTGATCCCGCTCGACGGGCCCCACGAGGACGTCGCCGTGTCGGCCGACGGCCGGACCGCGTACGTCTCGGGCGGGTTCACCCGGGACGGCTACTGGGACGGCCTCAGCGTCGTCGACGTGAGGTCGGGAGAGGTGACCCGTCTGCCGGTCGGCGAGCGCCCGCTGGGCATCGCGGTGCTGTGAGCAGGGCCGGCTTCGCGCCCGCCCCTGCGGGACGGACCAGCCCGGCGGGGGCACACCCGGGACCTGGACACCGGGGACCGAGCCGGCCCTGACGGGGCGGGATCGAAGCCGGCCCGACAGTCCGGCGTCAGAACGCGTAGCGGATCGGCAGCCACGGCGCGTGTGTGTGCACCAGACGGCGTACGGTCTCGACCGCCTCCGCCTTGACGGCGTTGCGGTAGCGCACGTTCAAGCTGCCGTTCTCCGAGCGTTTGGTCTGCTGGAGCTCGGGGCGCCAGATGGCGTCCTCGGCGCTCGGGTGCCAGGCCATGTTGACCTCATGCAGGTCCCGGTTGTGCGTCAGCATGATCACTTCGGCGGCCGCCTGGTCCTTGACCGAGCGGGGCAGCACGTCGTCCATGGTGCGGAGCAGCTGGGCCCAGGCATCCTCCCAGCCGGGCCTGATGACCACGGGGGAGAAGTTGAAGTGCACCTCGTAGCCGGCCTCGACGAAGTCCGCCGCCGCGTCGATGCGCTGCTGGATCGGGCTCGTGCGGATGTCCAGCAGGCGGGAGTCGTCCTCCGGCATGAGGGAGAACCGCAGACGGGTGCGGCCCTGGGGGTCGAGCCGCAGGAGGTCGGGGTTGACGAACTTGGTCGCGAACGACGCCTTGGCGGTCGGCCAGCGGGTGAAGGCGCGCACCAGATCAGCGGTGTTCTCGCTGATCAGGGCATCGACCGCACAGTCGTTGTTCTCTCCGATGTCGTAGACCCAGGCGCTCGGGTCGCACTGGTTCGGCTCCTTCTTCGGTCCCTGGGCGATCACATGGCGCCGCACCTTGTGGATCAGGGCGTCGATGTTCGTGAAGACGGTGATCGGATTGGCGTAGCCCTTGCGCCGTGGCACGTAGCAGTACGCGCACGCCATGGCGCACCCGTTCGCGGCCCCGGGAGCGATCCAGTCCGCCGACCGGCCGTTGGGCCGTACGGTCAGGGTCTTCTTCTCCCCGAGTACCAGCACCGTGCTCTTGATCCGTACCCAGCGCTCGGCGTTTCCCTTGTTTCCGTGCAGTTCAGGGATGCGCCAGTGGGAGTCCGTGGGGATGACCTCGGCGTCCGGGTACCGCGCGAGGACCTGCCTGCCCCTCGGTGAGCCCGCCGCGGCGGGCTCGGCGTGGATCTCCCGCACGGCCAGCATCCTGCGGGCTTCCTCGGAGTCACGGAAGAGCGGTCCCGCCGGACCGCCGGTGCCCGCAGCGCCGGTGTCCGGTTCGCCGAGGACGTCCTCGATGCCGAACAGACCGTCCTGGGCTGCTTCCGGCTCGTCGGAGGAGCGGGGGATGTTCACGGCTGCTCCAGGATCTGTCGCTCGGGGACCGGTGGCGGGCATGCTCCCCGGCTGTCGGGTCGGGGGTGGCGGGCATGTTCCCCGGCTGTCGGGCCAGGGGTGGCGGGCATGCTCCCAGCTGTCGGGCCGGGCCTCGGGCGCCCACGATCACACAGCTCAGCCCGTAGCCGAACCCGCGGGCACGGGCCCTGTGATCCAGGCTAATCGCTCCTCACGGCGCGCCGACGCAGGATGACCAGGGCACGTTCACGCCGCCCCTCGGCGGCCGCAGGGGGAAGGGCCCGCCACGGCTCGTATCCTCGGGCCATGACGTCAGGCCCCGCCGGGCGCGCCCCGGACCACGTCACGCTCCGCCAGATCCTCGACTACGACGAGGACGGCATCCTGCGCCTCCTGCTCGCCCCCGCCGGGCAGGACGCGGCGGTCCTCGGCGTGATCATCGGCGACGAGGGGGCGGCGAGGCCGCACGGCGGGCGGATCGTCCTGGCGGCGGGCCTCCCGCCCGGTCCGGAGGCCGCGCCCGCCACTGTGCGGGAAGCCGCCCGGCGAGGCGCCGCGGCGGTGGTGCTCCGGGAGTCCGAGGTCGCGCCCGTACCGGAGGACGCCCTGGCCGCGGCCGAGGAGTGCGGAATCGCGCTGCTCGCCCGGGCCGCGTGGGCGGACTGGGGCGACACCATCGCGCTGCTGCGGTCCGCGACCGCCTTCGCCGAGGCCGGCCGCGGCGACCGCACGGCCGACTCGGCCGAGGGCGGGGGCCTCCCGGCTCTCGCCGCGGCCACCGCCCGGTCCTGCCGCGGTTCGATCACCGTCGAGGACACGCAGTTCCGTGTCCTGGCCCACTCCGCGACGGGCCCGGACGCGGACGGGGTCCGCCGCTCCACGATCCTGGGCGGCCGGGTGCCGGACCGCCGCGTGGCCGAGCTGCGCCGCAGCGGACTGCTACGCGCCCTCTGGACCTCCCAGGACGTCATCCACCGGGCCGCCGACGGCGACAGCCCCGAACGTCTCGTCGTCGCCGTCCGCAGCGGCGGCGAGATGCTGGGCTCGCTCTGGGCGGCGGCCGACGGACAGCGGCTCTCACCCGACGCCGCCCAGGTGCTGCGCCGCGCCGCCACGCTCGCCGTCCCCCACCTGCTGCGGCACCGGCTGCGTGAGAGCGGCACCGTGCGGCGCGAGGCGTACGCCCTGCGCGGGCTGCTGCACGGAAACGGCGACCGGCGTGCGCACCTGTGGTCGCTCGGCCTGCCGGCCGACGCGCCTTGCGCCGTCGTCGTCGCCGTCCGGGGCCGCACCGAAGGGCCGCGAGCCGACCGCACCCTGGAGGCGCTCGCGATCCAGGCCACCGCCTCCCGGCCCACGGGCCGTGTCCTGCGCGAAGAGGACCAGGTCGCGGTGCTGCTTCCCGTGGGCGACGACGGCGGACGGCGTGACGCGCCCGCCCTGGCCCGGGAACTCGACGCGCTGGCGGCCGGCATCCCGGATGCCGCGCCCGTGTGGATCGGGGTGGGAGAGACCGTGCGATCGGGGCTGGAGGCGTCGCTGTCGTACGAGAAGGCTCTGCTGGTCGTCCGCGCGCTGCGCGAGCGGGAGGTTCGAGGGCGTGACCCCCGTCCCGTGCGGCATGCCGGGCCGGGTGACGTGGGCCCGACGATCGACGCCCTGCGCATGCTCGACGCGGTGCGCCCGGTCTGGGAGTCCGGCGACGGCCCCGTGCACGAACTGATCCGCGCGGACCTCGCCACCGGCGGTGACCTGGTGCGTACCCTCGCGGCCTATCTGGAGACCGCCGGGGACATCCCGGAGGCGGCACGGCGTCTGGTCCTGCACCCGAACACACTCCGGTACCGGCTGCGGAGGGTCCGTGAGCGGTTCGACCTCGACCTCGACGACCCCGACACCCGGCTGGTCCTGGCCCTGGCCGTACGACTGACCGGGGTGGTTTGAGCGGCTTTCGTACGGTGTTCGTCCGCCCGGCCAAGATTCCGTCGTGCCTTTGTCCCGGGCGACGAAGACGGGCGAGGGGTGCGGGGACCAGCCTTTTCCCATCCCGCCACGCGCCGAGCGCACCCGTGGCACCGCCCCAGCGGAAGGCCCCCTCGTGACATCTGCCGGCGACATCTCCCAGGAACCGGCCGCCCTCCCGGCGGCCTCCGCCCCTGCGCGGCGGGTCTCCGCCGTCCTGCGCCGGGCCGTTGCCACCGGACTCGTCTCGGAGGACCGGCCGGTCGCCGGTTTCCTCGACACCGAAGGCATCAGGGCCTCGGTCGCGAGCCTCGACGCCGCCTTCGCCGAAGCACCCGACGTGCTCCACACCTTCGCCGTCAAGGCCTGCTCCCTGGTCCCCGTGCTGCGGCTGCTCGCCGGACTCGGCATGGGCTGCGAGGTGGCGAGCCCCGGAGAACTGCGCATCGCGCTCGACGCCGGCGTCGCTCCCGGGCGGATCGTGCTCGACTCGCCCGCCAAGACACGCCAGGAGATCAGCGAGGCCCTCGCGCTCGGTGTGGCCGTCAACGCCGACAACCTCGACGAACTGTTCCGCATCGGCGAACTCCGTCCGGCGCACAGCACCTCGGTCGTCGGACTGCGCGTCAACCCGCAGGTCGGCGGAGGTTCCATCGGAGCGATGAGCACCGCGACCTCGACCTCGAAGTTCGGGGTGGCGCTGCGCGATCCGGGGGCGCGCGAGCGCGTCGTGCGTGCCTTCGCCGCACGCCCGTGGCTGACCCGGCTCCACGCCCACGTCGGCTCCCAGGGATGTCCGCTGGAACTCATCGCGGAGGGCGTCGCCGAGACCTACCGGCTGGCGGAGGAGATCAACCGGGCGCAGGGCGCACGACAGGTGACGAGCCTGGACATCGGCGGCGGGCTGCCCGTCAACTTCGACGACGACGAGACCCGCCCGACCTTCGCCGCCTACACACGGGCACTGCGCACGGCCGTCCCGGACCTCTTCGACGGCCGTTATGCGCTCGTCACGGAGTTCGGACGCTCACTGCTCGCCAAGAACGGGTTCATCGCGGCCCGTGTGGAGTACACCAAGGAAGCGGGAGGCCGGCGCATCGCCGTCACCCACGCGGGAGCGCAGACCGCCACGCGCACCGTCCTGATGCCGGAGGCGTGGCCGCTGAGGGTGGGTGTCTTCGACGCCGACGGCAGCCCCCGGACCGGCACACCGCTGAGCCAGGACATCGCCGGACCGTGTTGCTTCGCCGGTGACGTCGTCGCCCACGCACAGGACCTGCCGGAGGTGACGGAGGGCGACCTGGTGGTCCTCCGCGACACCGGCGCCTACTACTTCTCGACGCACTGGGCCTACAACAGCCTGCCCCGGCCCGCCGTCCACGGCTTCACGGTGGAGCGGAGCGGTGACGTGCGGCTGGCCACCGTCCGGACGCACCAGACCCTCGACGAGATCTCGGCGGAGAGCGGTCTCGCCCACGCCGACGCTCTGGTCGCCCCGGCCCCTTCGGCCGAGGCCTGAGAAACACCCTCCTGCCTGAGAAACGCCCTCCTGAGAAACACCGCCCCGAGCAACACCCCCGAGAGTGCCGTCACCGCCGTGCTCGGCCCCGGTCGTCGCGAGAACCCGTTCGGCGCCGGCATCGCGCGCGACGCGGTGGCGGTGGGCCCGGTGGCGGCCGTCCAGGGCGTACCGGCCGGGGAAGGCCCAGGCGCCGCTACGGCACCCGCGCCGTCCACTCCGCGCTGCTGAACTTCGTGGCGGCCAGCTCCTCCGCGCGGGCCAGCTCCTCACCGGTGACGCCGCCGGGGGTGAGCCCGTAGCGGTCGCGGAACGAGTCGACCATGCGCTCGATCACCGTCTCCCGGGGCAGGCCGGTCTGACGGCGCAGCGGATCGACGCGCTTCTTGGCGGACTTCGTGCCCTTGTCCGACATCTTCTCCTTGCCGATGCGGAGCACCTCCAGCATCTTCCCGGCGTCGATGTCGTAGGACATGGTGACGTGGTGGAGGATCGCGCCCGGCCCGCCCTCCGGGCCGACCATGCGCTTCTGCGCTGCTCCCGCGATCTTCCCGACATCCGTCGCGATGTCGTTCAGCGGCTGGTACCACGCCTTGATACCCATGTCCCCGAGCGCGTCGAGGACCCATTCGTCGAGATAGGCGTAGGAGTCGGCGAAGGAGAGCCCTGAGACCAGCGAGGCGGGCACCGACAGGGAGTACGTGATCGTGTTCCCGCTCTCCACGAACATGGCT
The DNA here is from genome assembly GCF_040611875.1 of Streptomyces sp. NPDC006516. Classification (NCBI taxonomy): domain Bacteria; kingdom Bacillati; phylum Actinomycetota; class Actinomycetes; order Kitasatosporales; family Streptomycetaceae; genus Streptomyces; species Streptomyces sp. NPDC006516. The sequence goes on along the minus strand of NZ_JBEXPD010000005.1, from coordinate 379,781 downwards.
CCGCCGCCCGAGATGCGGCGTACGACGGTGACGCCGTGGCGTGCGGCGCCCTCGGCGTCGACTTCGTTGCGCAGGGACTGGAAGCTGCCGATGATGACGGCGGGCGCGCCCCATTCCCACACGCGCAGAGTCGGTGGCCTGCGCCCGGCGGCGACCTCCGCCGTGAGCACCTCGTCGAGGGCCATGTGCAGTGCGGGGGACTGGGGACCCTCGTGGATGAACTGCCAGTCGTAGTCGGTCCAGTCGGTGGCCTGCGCGAGGGCGCGCCGGACGGCGACCGCGACGCCCTCGGCGGTGATCCCGTACATCACGGTGCCCTCGGGCAGCGCCGCCTCGATGCGGGAGGCGAGCCCGGTGGCGTCGGTGTCGGCGGGGGCGCCCTCCAACGCCTCGTCGATCGCGGTGATCGCCTCGTCGGGCTCCAGGAAGAAGTCCCCGGCGACGCGCACCTCGCGCAGGACGCCGTCCTGGTTCTCCAGGTCCACCACTACGAGTTTGCCGCCGGGAACCTTGTATTCGCCGTGCATTGCCGGGCCTCCGATGAATGGGATCGCTCTGGTGTCAGCACCCGCGAAGCTCGTTGTCTTCCCGGTGGACGGCCGGGAGAACGCGAGGCGGGACGCCGTCCGCCACGCGTGGCCGCCATCCGGCCGGTCAGCCGCTCCAGCCTGCGGAGGGCCGGAACGCCGAGTTCCGCTCATTGTGTACGACCGCGGGGCCGTGGAGGGGCGCGGCGTGGCTGCCGCGCTGCGGGGGGCGGGCCCTCGAAGGCGGGGGCGCAGCGGGTCGGTGAGGTGCGCGTCCGGCCTCCGTTGTCCGATCGTCATGTAAAACCTGTCCGCTCTGTGAGCGGAGGCCTTGCCTTGTGGACTGTATGCGAAATACGGTCTGCGATATTCCTTGATCACCCTTGGCGGGAGGTAGGCCCTCGTGCGCCGTAAAACGGTTGCCCTGGTGGCGGTTGCGTTGGTGTCCTTCACCTCGGGCTGCACGTCGTTGCAGTCCTCGGCGACCGAGGTCGGAGGCGTACGCAAGACCGACGACCGGTCCGTACGCGACGGCGGGACACTCACCGTCGCTCTCAACTCCGACCCGGACAAACTCGATCCCACGCTCGCGCAGACCCTGGTAGGCCGCACGGTCTTCGCGGGCATGTGCGAGAAGCTCTACGACATCGACGAGGACGGCACCGTCGTGCCGCAGCTCGCCGCGTCGCTCCCGGCCGTCTCGGCCGACGGCCGCACGGTCACCCTCCCGGTGCGTCCCGGGCTGAAGTTCAGCGACGGGACCGCGCTGGACGCCCAGGCGGTCGTCACCTCACTGCTGCGCCACCGGGACCTGCCCGGATCCGCACGCGGTACCGAACTGGCCCCGGTCCGCGAGGCCGAGGCCGTCGGCCCCCTCACGGTCCGCCTGACCCTCGATCACGCCTACGTCCCGCTCACCGGTGTACTCGCCGACCGGGCGGGGATGGTGATGTCACCGGCGGCGCTCGAGAAGTACGGCAAGAACTTCACCAACCACCCCTCCTGTGTGGGCCCCTTCCGCTTCGTCGAACGCGTGGGCGGCGACCGGATCGTCCTCGAGAAGGACCCGAACTACTACGACGCCGACCGGGTCCACCTGGACGGTGTGGTCTACAAGCCCATACCCGACGGCAACGTCAGGCTCGCCAACCTGCGCTCCGGTGACCTCCAGGTCGGCGACCAGATGGGGCCCGTCGACGTACGGAGCGCCCTGACGGAACCGGGACTCCAGCTCTTCAACTCGCCCTCGCTCGGATACCAGGGCATCGGTCTCAACGTCGGCAACGTGAAGGGCCTGGGGCAGAAGCCCGGGAAGATCGACACCCCGATCGCCCGCGACGTCCGCGTCCGTGAGGCCTTCGAGCTCGCCATCGACCGCGACCTGATCAACGAGGTCGTCTTCCAGGGCATGTACGAGCCGGCCTGCGGGCCCATCTCCCCGCAGTCCGCCATCGCACCCGGCGTCAAGCCGGAGGACTGCCCCGGGCGTGACGTCGACCGGGCGAAGAAGCTGCTGAAGGAGGCCGGGGTGAAGACCCCGGTGAAGATCGAGCTGAAGACGTCCACGACCCCTGAGCAGGGGCGGGTCGGCCAGGTGCTCCAGGCCATGGTCAAGGAGGCGGGCTTCGATCTGTCGCTGCGTCCCACCGAGTACGCCACGATGCTCGCGGAGACCGACGCCGGCGACTACGACGTCTTCACCAGCGGTTGGTCCGGCCGGCTCGACCCGGACGGCAACGTCTCGAACTTCCTCAAGACCGCCGGCGCCATGAACGCCTACGGTCTCGGCGATCCCGAGATCGACAAGCTGATCGCGGAGGGCCGCAGCGTCGCGGATCCCGCGCGGCGCACCGAGATCTACGACGCGCTCACCCGCCGCGTCCAGGCCGCCCACGCGCTGATCTACCTCTACCGGCAGAAGAACTACGTCGTCGCGAGCAAGGACGTCGCCGGCATCCAGGTCTACGGCGACGGACTGGTCCGGCTCAAGAATGCGGGGTACACCCGATGACGAAGTACCTGCTGACGCGCCTGCGTCAGTCCCTCATCACGCTCTTCCTCGTCAGCATCGTCGTCTTCGCCGGCATCCGGGCCCTGCCCGGAGATCCGGCGCTCGCGCTGGCCGGTGAGGAACGCAGCCCGGAGGCCCTCGCTGCCATCCGCGCGAGTTACGGCCTCGACGACAACATCGTGGTGCAGTACGGCCGCTTCATCGGACACGCCGTCACCGGCGACCTCGGGAACTCCTCCCGCACCGGCCTCCCCGTCGCCGACGCGATCGGACAGGCGCTGCCCGTCACCCTCGAACTGGCGGCGCTCTCCCTGCTCCTGGCGATCGTGGTCGGCATCGGCGCCGGAGTGGTCGCCGCCGTACGGCGCGGAAGGCCCGAGGAGTGGCTGGCCAACGCCGTCGCGCTCATCGGCCTCTCCATCCCCACCTTCTGGCTCGGCATCGTGCTCGTACTCGGTTTCGCCATCGCGCTGCCGGTGTTCGCGGCCTCCGGCTACGTTCCCTTCGGCACGGACCCCGTCGACAACCTGCGCCGTATGGTGCTGCCCGCGATCGTGCTCGGCTCCGGCCTCGCCGCCGTCGTGATGCGCCAGACGCGGGCGGCGATGCTCGACTCGCTCTCCGCCGACTACGTGCGGACCGCGCGGGCCAAGGGACTGTCCCGGGGCTCCGTCATCGGAGGACACGCCCTGCGCAACTCGCTCGTCACCGTGGTCACCGTGCTCGGTCTCCAGCTCGGACACCTGATATCCGGAGCCGTCGTCACCGAGCAGATCTTCGTCCTGCCCGGCTTCGGCAAGCTCACCATCGATGCCGTCTTCACCCGCGACTACGCGACGCTCCAGGCCGTGGTGCTCTGCACCTCCGCCGCCTACATCCTCATCAACCTGCTGGTCGACGTGGTCTATTCGGTCATCGACCCGCGCATCCGGCTCGGAGGTGCCCGGTGACCACGGCGACCACAGCAGTACCCACCGCTCCCGAGGCGGGCAGCCGCAAGGGCGGGGGCGGCAAACTGCGGGCCCTGCGCAGGAACAGGCTCGCCCTCACGGGCGCGATCATCGCCGCCGTCTTCCTCCTGGCAGCCCTGTTCGCCCCGCTCATCGCCCCGTACGATCCCGCACAGCCGGATTTCCAGAACGTGCTCGCCGAGCCCGGTGCCGCGCACTGGCTGGGTACCGACGACCTGGGCCGCGACCAGCTCTCGCGTATCGTCCACGGGGCCCGCGCGTCCATGCAGGTCGGCCTCCTCGCCGTGGCGCTGGCCTTTCTCGTCGGTGTGCCCCTGGGGCTGCTCGCGGGGTATTACGGACGGTTCGCGGACTCGGCCGTGTCCCGCCTCACCGACACCATGCTGGCCTTCCCCTTCCTGGTGCTGGCCGTCGGGCTCGCGGCGATCCTCGGCCCCTCGCTCACCAACGCCACCATCGCCATCGGGATCTCACAGATCCCCGCCGTCATCCGGATCACCCGGGCGGAGACCCTGCGGCTCAAGCACGTCGACTACGTCGCCGCGGCCGTCGCCAACGGGGGCGGCGACGGCACCGTCCTCTTCCGGCACATCCTGCCCAACGCGACCTCCGCCCTGATCGTCCAGGCGACCGTGGGCATCCCCGCGGCGATCATCGGTGAGGCCCTGCTCAGCTTCCTCGGCCTCGGTGTCCAGCCGCCGGACCCCTCGCTCGGCGTGATGCTCTCCGGAGCCCAGTCCTTCCTGGCGCCCGCACCCTGGCTGGCCGTCTTCCCGGGCCTCGCGATCGTCGCGGCGACGCTGGCCTTCAATCTGCTCGGCGACGGGCTGCGTGACGTCCTGGACCCCCGAGGAGGGACCCGATGACCGAGACCGTTCTCGAACCCGCCCGGAGGGCGGCGGCCGAACCCGTGCTCAGCGTGCGGGACCTGTCGGTCTCGTTCCGCTCCGACACCCGCACCGTGCACGCCGTCGACGGGGTCTCCTACGACCTGGCGCCCGGTGAGGTCCTCGCCGTGGTCGGGGAGTCCGGCTGCGGGAAGTCCGTCACCTCGATGGCCGCCATGGGCCTGCTCCCGCCGACCGCCCGGATCGGCGGCTCGATCAGGCTCTCCGGGCGCGAGCTGGTGGGCGCGACGGAGAAGGAGCTCCGGCACGTCCGCGGCAAGGACATCGCGATGATCTTCCAGGAGCCGATGACCTCGCTGAACCCGGTCCTCACCATCGGCCGGCAGATCGGCGAAGTGCTGCGCAGGCACCAGGGGCTGAGCCGGAAGGAGGCCAAGGCGCGCGCCGTGGAACTCCTCGAACTCGTGGGGATCCCCGCACCCGCCCGCCGCATCGACGAGTACCCGCACCAGCTCTCCGGCGGGATGCGGCAGCGCGTGATGATCGCCATCGCCGTCGCCTGCGACCCCGCCGTCCTCATCGCCGACGAACCGACGACCGCCCTGGACGTCACCGTGCAGGCCGGCATCCTCGAAGTACTCCAGTCCCTGCGTGAGCGCCTGGGCACCGCCATCGTCCTGGTCACCCACGACCTCGGAGTCGTCGCCGACGCGGCCGACCGGGTGCTCGTGATGTACGCCGGCCGTGCCGTCGAGCAGGCCCCGGTGCACGAACTGTTCGCCTCCGGCCGTCACCCGTACACCCGAGGTCTGCTCGGTGCCGTGCTGCGGCCCGGCGGCGAGGGGAAGCGGCGGCTGCCCGAGATCCCGGGGCTCGTCCCCAGCCTGGACAGCCAGCCCGACGCGTGCACCTTCGCGCCGCGCTGTTCGCGCGCGGACGACACCTGTACGAGCAGCCGCCCCGGCTTCCGGGCCATCGACCCACGGGCCGGGGCCGACGCCCCGCACCGGGCCGCCTGCTGGCACCCGTACGACGCCGACGCCACCGGCACGGCCACCGCCGCCGGCACCGGTGGGGCCGAGCCCGCCGGCACCGTTCACGAGAGCCCCGCCGGCCCCGAAAGTCCCAGGCGTCCCAGGAGTCCCGAGGGGCCGGAGGACCTGGGAAGCCCGGCGCATCCAGCACCCCCCGAAGCTTCGGCACACCCCCGTGACGTCGAAGCGCGACCCGACCAGGAGGCCGGAAAGTGACCACCGCGCAGAGCGTCCCCGCAGCGCGCGAAGGCGACGCGGCCGGCACCCCGCACCCCCCGGTGCTGGAGATCAGCGCCCTGGAACGGCACTTCGGTGCGTCCGGTGGCGGCACCGTCCGGGCCGTCGACGGCGTCTCGATCACGATCGCACGTGGCGAGGTCGTCGGCCTCGTCGGTGAGTCGGGCAGCGGCAAGTCGACCGTCGGCCGCTGCGCCGTGCGCCTGGACGAGCCCACCGCCGGCACCGTCCACATCAACGGCACCGACGTCAGCCACCTCTCCCGGCGTGCGCTGCGCCCGCTGCGCAAGGACTTCCACCTGGTCTTCCAGGACCCCTCGTCCTCGCTCGACCCCCGCATGACCGTCGGCCAGATCATCGCCGAACCCATCCGGCTGCACCGTCACGCCCGCGGGGAAGCCGTACGGCAACGGGTCGAGCAGCTCCTCGGGCAGGTCGGGCTGCGCCCCGAGCACGCCGACCGGCACCCGCACGAACTGTCCGGCGGGCAGCGCCAGCGCATCTCGATCGCCCGTGCCCTCTCCTGCGACCCCGACCTGGTCGTCGCCGACGAGCCCACGTCGGCGCTGGACGTCTCGGTCCAGGCCTCCGTCCTCAACCTCCTGGCCGACCTCCAGCGCGACCGGGGCTTCGGCTGCCTCTTCATCACCCACGACCTCGCCGCCGTCGAATTCCTCGCCGACCGGATCGCCGTGATGTACCTCGGCCAGATCGTCGAACAGGCCCCGACCACCGAGCTGTTCGCCGATCCCAAGCACCCGTACACCCAGGCGCTGCTCTCCGCCGCGCCGGTCCCCGACCCCGTCGTCCAGCGCTCCCGTGAGCGCATCGTGCTGCACGGCGAACTGCCCAGCCCTCTCGATCCCCCGTCCGGCTGCCGCTTCCACACCCGGTGCCCGCTCGCCGTCGAACGGTGCCGGACCGAGGTCCCCGCACTGCGCGACATCCCCGGCGCACGCCAGGTCTCCTGCCATCTGGTGACCGACGACGGCACCGCCCCGGACGCCGCCGCCTGACCGCCCCGCCGGAGCCCCGCCTCCCGTACGTACGATCCGCAACAGAACTCAGCACGCCGCAGCAAGGAGCCGTTCCCGTGTTCACGACCCGCCCCACCCTCCAGGGCACCTTCGGCATGGTGTCCTCCACCCACTGGCTCGCCTCGCAGTCCGCGATGGCCGTCCTGGAGGACGGCGGCAACGCCTACGACGCGGCCGTCGCCGCGGGATTCGTCCTGCACGTCGTCGAGCCCCACCTCAACGGCCCGGCCGGCGAGGTACCGATGATCCTCGCGCCCGCGGACGGCGACGTGCGGGTGCTCTGCGGCCAGGGCCCCGCCCCCGCGGGTGCGTCGGCCGCGCACTACCGCTCGCTCGGCCTGGACCTGGTCCCCGGCACGGGACCGCTCGCCGCCGCGGTCCCGGGCGCCTTCGACGCCTGGATGCTGCTGCTGCGCGACCACGGGACGAAGACGCTCGCCCAGGTGCTGCGGTACGCGATCGGATACGCCGAGGACGGCCACGCCCCCGTCGAGCGCGTCGGTGAGACCGTCGAGACCGTCCGCGAGCTCTTCGAGACCGAGTGGCCGACCTCCGCCGAGGTCTACCTCCCGGGAGGAAAGGCCCCCGAGCCCGGCACGCTGTTCCGCAACCCCGCCCTCGCCGCGACCTGGCGCCGCCTGACGGCCGAGGCCGAGGCCGCGGGCGGCGACGACCGCGTCGCGCAGATCGACGCGGCCCGCGACGTCTGGCGCAGCGGCTTCATCGCCGAGGCGCTGGTCCGCCAGGCCGCCGTCCCCACCATGGACACCAGCGGAAGCAGGCACACCGGTACCCTCACCGCCGCCGACCTGGCGGGCTGGTCCGCGACGTACGAGGCGCCCGCCACCTTTGAGTGGAACGGCTGGACGCTCGCCAAGGCGGCCGGCTGGAGCCAGGGGCCCGCCTTCCTCCAGCAGCTCGCCCTGCTCCCCGCCGAGCTTCCCGCGTACGGCTCGGCCGACTACGTCCACCTGCTCATCGAGGGCTGCAAACTGGCGATGGCCGACCGCGAGGCCTGGTACGGCGACGCAGATGACGTGCCCCTGGACACGCTGCTCTCCGGGCCGTACAACGACGGGCGCCGCGCCCTGATCGAGGACACGGCCTCCCTGGAACTGCGCCCCGGCAGCCCCGACGGCCGGACTCCGCTCCTCAGCGCGCACGCCCACGCGGTCGCGGCCGGTGAGGCGGGCTTCGACGCCATGGGCATACCGGCGGCGGGAGCGGGCGAGCCGACCGTGGCCAAGGACGGCGCGACCCGCGGTGACACCTGCCACCTCGACATCGTCGACCGCTGGGGCAACATGGTCGCCGCCACGCCGAGCGGCGGCTGGCTCCAGTCCAACCCGGTCGTGCCCGAACTGGGCTTCCCGCTCGGCACCCGGCTGCAGATGGCCTGGCTCGACGAGGGCCTGCCGAACACGCTGACCCCGGGGCGCCGTCCGCGCACCACGCTCACCCCGTCGCTCGCCCTGCGCGACGGCGTTCCCGTCATGGCCTTCGGCACGCCGGGCGGAGACCAGCAGGACCAGTGGCAGCTGCACTTCTTCCTCGCCGTGGCGCTGCGTGGCCGGGTGCGTGGCGGCCTGGACCTCCAGGGCGCGATCGACGCCCCGAACTGGCACAACGACAGCTTCCCCGGCTCCTTCTTCCCGCGCGGGATGCGCCCCGGCAGCGTCACGGTGGAGGAACGCATGGACCCCGAGGTCGTCGAGGAACTGCGCCGCCGCGGCCACGACGTCACGGTCGGCGACCCGTGGTCCGAGGGCCGCATGTGCGCGGTCGCCAGGGACCCGGAGACCGGCCTGCTGTCCGCCGCCGCCAATCCGCGCGGCATGCAGGGATACGCGGTCGGCCGCTGACGCCTGCCCGCAGCGTCCCCGGCGGACCGTGCTTAGCTGGAGTCATGATCGATGACTTCCTGTACGGAACCGCCGGGGACACCGGGCCGGCCGATGTGGAGGCGGCGGTCCGTGCGGCTGCCGCCGCCGAGATCCTGCCGCGCTACCGGCAGCTGGCCGCGCACGAGATCGTCGAGAAGAGCGGCCCGCACGACCTCGTGACCGCGGCCGACCGGCTCGCCGAGGAGCACCTCGCCGAGTCCCTGACGCGGCTCCTGCCCGGCTCCGTCGTCGTGGGTGAGGAGGCCGTCCACGCCGACCCCACGGTCCTCGACGCGCTCGGCGGCGACGCCCCCGTGTGGATCGTCGACCCGGTCGACGGCACCCGCCAGTTCGTCCACGGCGAACCCGGCTTCTGCACCCTGGTGGCTCTCGCGCTCCAGGGCGAGGTGTACGCATCGTGGACGTACGCACCCGTGCTCGACGAGCTGGCCGTCGCCGTGAAGGGCCGGGGGGCGACGCTCAACGGCAGGCCCGTGCACAGCGGTTCGCCCGCCTCCGGCGCCGTGCTCAAGGTGGCCATGTCCCACCCCGACTACACGTCCGACGCCCAGAAGCGCGCTCTGCTCGGCCTGAACACCGAGGGTATCGACGCCCGCTCCTGCGGATCGGCCGGGCTGGAGTACCTCGCCGTCGCCTGCGGTGCGCAGGACGCGGTCGCCTTCAACTGGGAGTTCGCCTGGGACCACGCGGCGGGGCTGCTCCTGGTCACCGAGGCCGGCGGCACCCAGTCGACGCTCTCCGGCGCCCCGTTCCGTATCACCGGCGGCAACGATCTGCCGTTCACCGCGGCCAGGGACGAGGCGACGGCGGCGCGCATCCTCGACGCGCTGCGGACGGGCCGGCAGGCCTAGCCGGCAGGCCTAGGCGGTCACGCCCGGGGCACCGGGCGGCCCGGGCGAGCCCGCTTCCGGTGCCGCGGCCCCGGCCCGGAGGCAGGGAACGCGCTCGGCGGACTCTCCGTGCGCCGAACGCGGTCTCCGCCGGGCGGCAGCCCCTCCTCAGCAGGATCGGACCCGGGATCCCTCGTCCAGTACCGCCCGTACGTCGCGGACCACACCGGCCGCCGTCTCCACCGCCGTCGCGTCCAGGCCGCGCAGCGCCTTCGACACGCGGTCCGCGAAGTCCGCCGGGGTGTCCGGCAGTGCGGCGGCGGCTGCGAGGGCGCCCTTCTCGTTGAGGCACCAGACGCGGTGGTGGGCGTGCAAGGACTGGGCGAGCACTCCGAAGGCCTTCGACAGGCACAGCGCGACGTGGAGGGTGTCCCCGGACGGGGCCGACTTCCGGGCGGCGGCCACGGAGAAGTCCGCCTCCCACGCCGCCTCGGTCAGCGCCCGGCGCAGCGGTTCGGGATAGACGCGCGTGGCCTCCTGAAGGGCCGTCAGCCTGCCGTCCGGGTCGGCGAGCACCTTGCCGAGCGCGACCTCGCCCACGTAACAGGGGGACCAGAAACCCAGCGGGTGCCCGGCCTGCACCCCCACCTCGTAGCGGCCCTCCCGGCAGTCCGACCAGACGGACTCCACGCGGTCCAGGTCGCGCAGGATCCAGTCGACGGCCACGCCGTCCACCGTCAGCCAGGCGCCCCCGTTCACCCAGGGGCCCCAGCCCCCCGGTCCCGCCACCTCCGCCGGCGTGCCCTGGGACTCCGAGGCCAGAGAGGTCAGGGCGGCAGCATCGGGGGTGCCCCGGTAGTAGACGCCCAGATCCCAGTCGGAATCGGGTCTGTGGGTGCCACGGGCCCGGCTGCCGCCCAGGGCCACGGCCTCGATCCCCGGCAGTCGCACGAGCCGGGCGGCCATGGCGGCGACAGAGGGGGAGGTTGCGTAGGTGTCGTCCATCGGACGGGACGCTACCCGAGGCCCGGTTGTCGGTGCCCCGGAATATCCTGGAGCCCTGGCCGTCGGCTGACAAAGGAGTCCGCAGGTGCCATCGATGCTGGATGCCGTCGTCGTGGGGGCGGGCCCCAACGGGCTGACGGCCGCGGTCGAGCTGGCCCGTCGCGGCTTCGCCGTAGAGGTGTTCGAGGCGGCGGAGACCGTGGGCGGTGGCGCCCGTACGGAGGAGCTGACGCTGCCCGGGTTCCGCCACGACCCGTGCTCCGCCGTGCATCCCCTGGGCACAGGGTCGCCGGCCTTCAACGCGATGCCGCTGGCGCGGTACGGCCTCGAATGGCTCCACGCACCGCTCTCGCTCGCTCACCCCTTCCCCGACGGCTCGGCCGCGGTGCTCACCCGTTCCGTGGGGGAGAGTGCCATGTCGCTGGGTCCCGAGGACGCCGGCGCCTACCGCAGACTCGTCACGCCCTACCTCGGTCACTGGGACACCCTCGCAGAGGACTTCCTGCGTACTCCGTGGGACGGCCTGCCGCGCGACCCGTACCGCTGGGCGCGCTTCGGGCTGGAGGCGGTCCAGCCCGCAGCGCTGCTCTCCCGGCGATTCAGGGGGGAGAAGGCGCGCGGCCTGATCGCGGGCCTCGCCGGGCACGCCATCGCGCCCGGCGGCGGCCTCGCGACCGCCGGGATCGCCCTGCTCTTCGCCCTCGCGGCGCACGAGAACGGCTGGCCCGTCCCGCGCGGCGGGTCGCAGGCGATCTCCGACGCGCTGGCGGCCTTCCTCCGTGAACAGGGCGGCATCATCCGCACGGGTGTCGAGGTCAAGCGTCTGGACGAACTCCCGCCCGCCCGGGCCTACGTCTTCGACACCTCACCGACCGCGCTCGCCCGGATCGCCGGACTGGGCGGGGCCTACGACCACTACCGTTACGGCCCCTCCTGCTTCAAGATCGACTACGCCTTGTCGGACCCCGTACCCTGGACGGCCGAGGAGGCCCGGCGGGCCGGCACGGTCCATGTCGGGCCCACGGCCCGCGAAATCGACGCCGCCCTGCGCGCCGCGGTGCAGGGCCGCGACCCGAGCGTCCCCTTCCTGATCACCGCTCAGCCCAGCCTCGTCGACCCGACCCGCGCACCTGAAGGGCGCCACGTCTTCTGGGTGTACGGGCACGTCCCGGCCGGCTGGGAAGGCGATGCCACCGATGTCATCGAGCGTCAACTGGAGCGGTTCGCACCAGGGTTCCGCGACCTGGTGCTGGCCCGCGCGGTAGCCGGGCCGCCCCGGCTCGCGGTGCGCAACGCCAACTACGTCGACGGCGACATCGCCACCGGGGCGTTCGCGGGCCTCCAGACGGTGATCCGGCCCAAGCTCGCGCGCGTTCCGTACGCCACCGCGCACCCCGCGGTCTTCCTCTGCTCGTCCGCCACCCCGCCCGGCCCCGGCGTCCACGGCATGTCGGGGCACCACGCGGCGAAGGCGGTGTGGCGGCGGCTGAGGGCCGCCTGAGGGCCGTCCGCAGCCGCAGCCTTCGGAAGACCGGCTCGGAACCCCAGGCCCAGGGGCACATGGGGTCGGTTGGCGGGTGGCTCAGCCCGTTGCCGCCAGTACCGCCGTACGCCCGCCCAGCACCCGGGAGAACGTGTCACGCGGCACCGATCGCGGACGGCTGCTCGCGCGCGTCGGAGAGCAGCAGTGAGGCGAGGCTCAGCCCGCCGAGAACCGCGGCGGCGTCCGACTCGACCCGCCGCCAGGCGCCGGACAGGCCCGCGGCGGGGCCGGGACGGTCGAGTCCGTCCAGCGACTCGCCCCGCAGGGTGATCAGTTCGCCGGCGACGGCACGCACGACGTCCAGCCGGGCGATGTCGCCTCCGGCCACCACCACGGGGAGTCCGGGACCGCCATCCATGTGGTCAGCGGACACCCGGAGTTCGTCTTGGTGGACGACTCCGGCGACGAACCGGAGGAGGTGCGGCTGCCGCGTCTGTACGCCCTGGAACAGGACGGCGGCGACGGCGGGCCCACCTCCCCGGGTGACCGGCGCGGCGTACGACAGCGGGGTCCCGGAGATTACCTCAGCGGTAATCGACCCCCCGCGGCGCCTGCGGCAGGCTTCGGTACGCAGGGCAGGGCGGGGCGGCACACGGCCGATGGGCCGCCGTCCCGGCCGGGCCATCAGCGCCGTACCGACGAGAGGACACCGCCGTGACCATCCACCAGGACGCCGTCGAGCGCTACTTCACCGCCTGGAACGCGGCCACCCCCGAGGACCTGGCCAAGGCTGTCGCCTCGGCGTTCACGGAGGACGGCACCTACACCGACCCGCTGGGTGAGGCGAAGGGCCACGACGGGATCGCGGCGGCCATCGCCGGCGCCCACCAGCAGTTCCCGGGATTCGAGTTCCGGCTCACCGGTACGCCGGACGCGCACCACGACCTCGTCCGCTTCACCTGGGACCTGGTCTCCACCGTTGACGGGTCCGCTCCGGCCGCCGGTTTCGACGTGATCACGCTCGCCGAGGACGGCCGCATCAGCTGCGTCGCCGGCTTCCTGGACCGTCTGCCGGGGGCGTGACCGCTCCGCTCAGCCCGCGTCCCGCAGCACGGCGGCCGTCTCCGGGTCGGCGGGAAGGAACGTCTCGACCGCCAGCTCGGAGACGGTCACATCCATCGGGGTGTTGAACGTGGTCGCGGTCGAGATGAACGACAGCACACGCCCGCCCGCCTCGATCCGGAGCGGCAGCGCGTACGGCGGAGGGATCGGGCCGTGCCCGTCCGCGCGTTCGTCCGGAGCGGCGTGCGTGGCGCCGGCCGGCGCCGGATAAGCGGCGACCTCCTCGCACAGGCCGCGCAGCGCGTCCGAGGAACGCAGCGCTGCCTGCCGCTCCATCCGTTCCAGCAGGTGCCCGCGCCACTCTCCGAGGTTCTGGATCCGAGGGGCCAGCCCCTGCGGATGCAGCGTCAGGCGCATGGCGTTCATCGGGGGTTCCAGCAGATGACCGGCGACCCCGTCGAGAAGCAGCCGCACGCCCTTGTTCGCGGTCACCACGTCGTACATGCCGTTCATCACCAGGGCCGGGAACGGTTCGTAGGCGGCCAGCAACTGCTCCAGGCCGGTCCTCAACGTGGTCATCGCCGGCGCGGTCAGCGAGGTCTCGGGATAGGAGGGTGCGTAACCCGCTGCCATGAGCAGCGAGTTGCGGTCGCGCACGGGGACGTCGAGGTGTTCGGCCAGGTGCAGCACCATCGACCGGCTCGGTGTCGACCGGCCCGTTTCGATGAAGCTGATGTGGCGCGCGGAACTGTCGGCCTTCAGCGCCAGCTCGAGCTGGGTGACACCGCGCAGCTTGCGCCAGCCCCGCAGCAGGCTCCCCACGTTCACGTCATCGACCGTCCTGGCCATGGCAGTCGTCATGGCCAGGACGGTATCCGATCCGGACGCGGGCGCCTCACGAAGGCCGGGGGGCCGGTGGGCGCTGCCGCACCCCGCCGTACTAGGGACCGTATTGAGTTCCGATCAATGGGTGGCTCGGGTGAGGTCCTTGACCAGATCATCGAGGCGCGTAGGTGGAGGCCGGCGAGGTAGCTGTCGGGAGACTTGTCGTACCGGGTGGCGATGCCACGCCAGGCCTTCATCTTGTTGATCAGCCGCTCGACGGTGTTCCTCTCCTTGTAGAGCTCGGCGTCGGAGTCGACGGGCCTACCGCCCTGGGAGCCCTTCTTCTTGCGGTTGGCCAGCTGGTCCTTCTTCTCCGGGATGACCGCACGGATGCGGGGTTTGCGCAGGTGGGCCCGGTCGCAGATTGATCACAACTGGATACGGTCCCTAACGAAAAACTCAGTAATCACTCGTCCGGTCACAGGCCCAGGACCGTCGCCACCAGTTCGCTGCGGCTGCGGACACCGGTCTTCGCGAACACACTCTTCAGATGGTCCTGCACGGTCGCCGCGGTGATGTGCAGTTCCACGGCGATGGTCCGCGACGGCAGACCGGCGACTACTCGCGCCAGCACGTCCCGCTCGCGCGGTGTAAGCCCGTACGCGAGCAGCAGTATCTCGGCCACGTCGGCGGCCGGCGCCGGATGTACCGTCACGGCGATGGCCGCCGGGTGCGGGCCACCACTCAGCGGCGAGGCCTGGACGGAGAGCCACCGGCCCGAGCGGCCGCGGATGCGTCCGTACGCCGGCAGCTCAGCGCCTCTTCCCCGTGCGGCCACCTCCAGGATCGCGGACGGCAGTTCCGCCTGCGACGGGCCCAGCTCGTCCCGCCAGAGTTTCGCGGCCAGGTTCTCCGAAAACAGCCGCAAGTCCTGGTCGAGCAGGAGCACTCCGGCCTCGGACGGGCCCGCAGCGGTGTCGTCGGGTGCCCGGTGGGCGGCCCGGCGCAGGGCCGCACCGACCGGGGCGGACAGCCGCCGCAGGACGCCGACGTCGGCCGGGGTGAAGTCGGGCCGCCGGCCGCCGCGGAAGAGGGCGACGACGCCCCAGCAGCGGCCGTCCACCACGAAGCCCGCCCGCAGCTCGTGCCGTGCGTCGATCATCGGCAGCACGGTCCGGTAGCGGTGGCTGGATTCCGGATCACCGCCGGTGGCCGCACCGAGCGTGCCCGCGGACACCTCGGAGCGGGCCAGCGCCGCGAACTTCAGGACGTCGTCCACCAGGTACTCGTTGTGCGCGGCGGCCGCGGCCGCCTCCGGTACGAGCCCGGCGCTGACTTGGTCGGCGGTCAGCAGCGTCATCGGGTCGATCGTGCTGAAGCAGTAGGAGTCGGCCGGGATGAGGCGTGTCAGCCGGTCGGCGATCCGGCGGCGCAGTATTCGGGAGTCGAGGTCGAGACGGCAGATCGCCTCGATGTCGCGCACGGTCTCGCGCCGGACCATCGGGGAACTCACCCTTGCCACGGTATCCCAGAAATGTGGGAGGGCCGCCCGACCTCCAGGCGCCTACCGTGGGTCCGAGAAACCCCAGGTCACCGGAGGTACACCGACATGTCCCCGTCCATGCTCAACGTCGGACTGGATCCAGCGCTGGTGGACGACGCGCCCTCGTCACGGGCGGCGTTCCCTGAAATCGACGCCGAGGCGGTCCGGGCCGGAATGGCCGCCGGCCGGGCTCGGCTCGAGGAGCTCGGCCTCAGTGTCGATGTCTGCCTGCTCGACTACGGCCGCACGGCCGAGGCGGTCTTTCGCGCCGCGTTGACCGCCAAGGACTACGACATCGTGCTGATCGGCGCCGGCGTCCGGCTGGACCCGGAGCTGACCCCGCTGTTGGAGGTGCTGGTCAACACCACCCACGAGCTGGCACCCGGCGCGAAGCTCTGCTTCAACGTCAGCCCGACGACGGCTGTCGAAGCCGTCCAGCGGTGGTGGCCCGAACACAAGCCGCTGGTCTAGGCGCTCCATAGCACTCAAGAGACGATTCGATGAACGGGAGGCGGTCTTCCGCCATGTCTGCAAGAGCACTCGAGGACAAGGTCGCACTGGTCACCGGCGGCAGCCGGGGCATCGGCCGGGCGATCGCGGAGCGGCTCGCCCAGGACGGCGCCGCCGTCGGCGTCACCTACGCCCGCGACGAGACGGCGGCGAGCGAGACCGTCGAAAACATCCGCAAGAACGGAGGACGGGCCTTCGCACTCCAGGCGGGGCTGGGCGAACGCGGCGACGCGGCCCGCCTCTGGGCCGCCTTCGACGCCGCGGGCACGGAGCACGTGCCCGACGGGAAGCTCGACATCATCGTCAACAACGTCGGCATCGGGGATTTCGCATCCCTGGAGTCGTTGACCGAGGACGCCTTCGACAAGGTCTTCGCCGTGAACGTGCGTGCACCGTTCTTCGTCACGCAGCAGGGACTGCCGCGCCTGCGCGACGGGGGCCGGATCATCAACATCTCCAGCTCCGTGGCCCGCCTGGCCACGCCGGGAATGATCGCCTACGGCGCCACCAAGGGAGCCCTGGACAACTTCAGTCTCGCCCTCGCCAAGGAGCTGGGCCCCCGGGGCATCACGGTCAACTCGGTGGCCCCCGGAACCGTCCTCACCGATGCCAGCGCGGCCACCCTGCTGGGCGATCCGCATGCCGAGGCGCAAGCGGCGTCTCTTGCCGCCCTCGGCCGGATCGGGCGGCCGGAAGACATGGCCGACATCGTGGCCTTCCTCGCCTCCGACGACGCACGCTGGGTAACCGGCCAGGTCATCGACGCAACAGGAGGCATGGCCCTCTGACGTGCTAAGGAGAGGAACACCGTCGAGCGGCTGATCAACAAGATGAAGGCCTGGCGTGGCATCGCCACCCGGTACGACAAGTCTCCCGACAGCTACCTCGCCGGCCTCCACCTACGCGCCTCGATGATCTGGTCAAGGACCTCACCCGAGCCACCCATTGATCGGAACTCAATACGGTCCCTAGAGCGCGTCCGGCCCCCGCTCGCCCGTGCGGACCCGGACGGCCGTCTCCACGGGGACCGTCCACACCTTGCCGTCGCCGATCTTGCCGGTCCGGGCCGCGCGGACCAACGCGTCGAGTACCGGCTCCGCGTCGGCGTCCTCGACGAGGACCTCTATCCGGATCTTGGGCACCAGGTCCACCCGGTACTCGGCGCCACGGTAAACCTCGGTGTGGCCGTGCTGGCGGCCGTACCCACTGGCCTCCGCGACCGTCATCCCGTTCACACCGAGCTCCCGCAGCGCGGTCTTCACCTCGTCGAGGCGGTGCGGCTTCACGACGGCGGTGACGAGCTTCATGGGGCGGTACTCCTGTCCTGGGAACGGGCTGTGACGTGGCCGGGGTTCTGCGCGGCGGCGTGACCCAGGCCGCCGTGATCGTAGGCGCTCTCCGCGTGCACCGTCTGGTCCAGTCCGGTGAGCTCCTCCTCCTCGGACGCCCGCACGCCCATCAGCCGGTCGATCGCCTTGCCGATCCCGTAGGTCATCAGGAAGGTGTACGCGGCCACAGCGGCCACCGCGACGGCCTGACGCAGCAACTGGCCCGTGCCACCGCCGTACAGGAGGCCCTCCGCGCCGCCGGTCATCGTGGCCGTCGCGAACAGCCCGATGAGCAGGGTGCCGACCACGCCGCCCACGAAGTGAACGCCGACCACGTCCAGCGAGTCGTCGTAGTCGAACCGGAACTTCCACGCGACGGCGTACGAACAGACGACGCCCGCCGCGAGTCCGACGGCGGCGGCGCCCATGACGCCGACCGTCCCGCAGGCCGGTGTGATCGCCACCAGGCCCGCGACCACGCCGGAGGCCGCGCCGAAGGTGGTGGGATGGCCGTCGCGCTTCTGCTCGACGAAGAGCCAGCCCAGCAGGCCGGTGCATCCCGCGACGAGAGTGTTGAGGACGGAGGCGGCGGCCAGACCGTTGGCGCCGAGCGCCGAGCCGCCGTTGAACCCGAGCCATCCGAACCAGAGCAGGCCCGCGCCGAGCATCACCATCGGAAGGTTGTGCGGTCGCATCGCGTCCTTCTTGAACCCGATGCGCGGCCCGATCACCAGGGCGAGGGCAAGCCCCGACGCTCCGCAGGTGATCTCCACGACGAGGCCGCCCGCGAAGTCCAGGGCACCGAGCGAGTCCACGATCCACCCGCCGGGCCCCCACACCCAGTGGGCCACGGGAACGTATACGAGCAGGGTCCACACCGGTACGAAGACCAGCCACGCCGCGAACTTCATGCGGTCCGCGACGGCTCCGCTGATCAGTGCCGCGGTGAGGATCGCGAAGGTGAGCTGGAACGTGGTGAACAGCAGGGTGGGCACGCTGCCGGTGAGATCGTCGGGGCCGATGCCCACCAGGCCGACGTGGTCGAGGCCGCCGACGAGCCCGGCGAACGCGTCGTCGCCGAACGCCAGCGAATAGCCGGCGAACAGCCACACGACCGTGACGAGCGCGATCGAGACGAAGCTCATCATCAGCATGTTGAGGACGCTCTTCGTGCGGACCATGCCGCCGTAGAACAGTGCCAGTCCCGGAGTCATGAGCAGGACGAGAGCGGTCGCGGCGAGCAGCCAGGCGGTGTCGCCTGTGTCTGGGCCCGCCGAGGCCAGGATCACGGGGGTCAAGAGGGGGTCCTCCTCGGGGCGGCGTGGGGTCCGGGCCCGAAGAGGGTTACCGGCCCTGGTTTCGTGGAGGACGCCGGCGCGTTTCCGGCATGTTTCATTGCGTGAAGGTGACCGAAACCTCACCGGGAACGGATCAGCGGCCTCCGCGCTCCGTCCGCGAAGGGGTACGGAGCGGCGAAGGCCGCCGGGAGGTGTGGTTACGGGGTGACCTTGTCGCCGCCGAAGGTCACGACGAGGGAGCCGTCGCCGGCGAAGGACCAGTCCATCGCGCCGGAGTACGCGGAGCAGGCCGGACCGTTCGAACCGGTCCAGAACTGGTTGGAGCCGTCGGCGTCGCCCACGGTCTTGTCGTTGGACCCGTCGTCACTGCGGCAGGAGACGTTGCCGCGGTACACCGAAGTGCCCTTGTCGAAGGAGAAGTTGCGCTCGGCGTTGTCGATGCTGACGTTGTCCGACACCGTCATGGAGCCGGGGTTGCTGTTGTAGGTGAAGCCGTGTTTGCCGTTGTCGTAGGCGATGTTGCGCCGCACGATGTGATCGACCTTGATGCCGTCCCCGCCCAGCTTGTAGCCGTTGCGGTCGCCGTCGGAGTTCACGGTCCCGTCGGAGAGCGTCCCGTTGTCGTACGCGAGGGAGTCCTCGATGGTCACGGGGCCGATGGGGCCGGTCTCCGACTTGGTGTAGAGGTCCCAGCCGTCGTCGATGTTGTTGTGGGAGACGGTGTAGCGGAAGACGTTCCCGGGGCCCGAGGTGAGCTTCGACGCGAAGCCGTCGGCGTCCTCGCCGTCGGAGTCGGCGTTGTCGTGCGCCTCCGAACTCAGCACGAGGTTGTGCGACGGCCACTCGTCCTCGGGAGTGTCGGAGGCGATCCGTGAGATCTGCAGGCCCGAGTCGTGGTTGAAGCGCGTCACGACGTGTTCGACGACGTTGTTGCTGCCGCCGACGAAGATCCCGTTGTCACCGGCGTGTTCGACGACGATGCCGTCGACGTGCCAGTAGTCGCCGTTGAGGGCGAGGCCGCGGTTCGCCGGGTCCTCGCTCATGGCCGAGAAGTTCAGCACCGGCGTCTCGCCCGGGTAGGCGGCGAGCGTCGTACGGGCACTCGCCGAGCCGTCGTTGCCCGGCGGGACGGTGACCGTCTTGGAGTGTGCGTACGACCCGCCGCGCAGGTAGATCGTCCCGCCGGAGGCGACGCGGCTGATCGCCGAGGCCAGCGTGGTCGGGGCCGATTCCGTACCGGCCGCGCCCTCGGTGCCGTTCGGTGCGACGTACAGGGCGTCGGCGGCTACGGCGACCGGGGCGCCGAGGGCGCTGGTGCGGGCGGGGGCACTGTCGGGGGTGGCCTGCGCCACGGTTCCGGACAGAGCGACGAGTGAGCCTGCCAGCAGGCTGACGCACGCGATGACGGGCTTCTTCTTCTGCATCGTTCGTCTCCAGGTTGGGGGTTCGTCCGACCGGCGGGGGATGAACTCCGGCCCGTGGGGGGCCGGGCTCCGGCCGGATGGGGGTCGAGCGGCGAATCCGGAAACTCCTCGGCGCGACAGCTCCGTGCTGGACGGAACGGCCGGGCAGGGCGGGGGCGCAGGGGGGTGGGCCCTCCAGGTGTGGCCGCAGGACGTGTTCGGGTGTCTGAACAGCTCGCGTGGCCGGCACCGCGCTCACGGGGTAGCAAGCGCTTTCTGGGACCGTAGGCGCGTGTCGTGATCGCGTCAATACATGTGTACGTGATTGCTGTTCACTGACCTGAACGAGTCGGGTCGACTTCATACCGATCGCGCGCGGCGCCGATCGAAGAGCCGCGCGAGGCCCATGTCGGATTTCCGCCAGCCCTCCGCCCCGTCCGTGCCCGATGCTTGGACCATGCACACCGACACCGAGCGCTGCGTGAGAGCCGTACGGTCGAAGGACGCCCGCTTCGACGGATGGTTCTTCACCGCGGTCCTGACCACAGGGATCTACTGCCGGCCGAGCTGCCCGGTCGTGCCGCCGAAGGCCCGGAACATGACCTTCTACCCCAGCGCCGCCGCCTGTCAGCAAGCCGGATTCAGGGCATGCAAGCGGTGCCGCCCCGACACCAGTCCCGGCTCCCCCGAGTGGAACGCCCGCGCCGACTCCGTCGCCCGCGCGATGCGCCTGATCCAGGACGGCGTCGTCGACCGGGAGGGGGTGCCGGGGCTCGCCGCCCGGCTCGGATACTCCGCCCGGCAGGTCGAGCGCCAGCTCCTCGCGGAACTCGGCGCCGGCCCGCTCGCGCTGGCCCGGTCCCAGCGTGCGCAGACCGCCCGCGTGCTCATCGAGACGACCGCGCTCCCGATGGCCGAAGTGGCGTTCGCGGCCGGGTTCTCGTCCGTCCGCACCTTCAACGACACCGTGCGCGAGGTGTTCGCCCTCGCCCCGAACGAACTCCGCAGCCGCGCGGCGCGGGGGAGCCTGGCTCCGGGCGCCCCTGGAGTCATCGCCCTGCGGCTGCCCTACAGGGCGCCGCTCAACCCCAGCAACCTCTTCGGGCACCTCGCCGCCACCGCCGTCCCCGGGGTCGAGGAATGGCGCGACGGCGCCTACCGGCGCACGCTCACCCTCCCGCACGGGCACGGCATCGTGGCACTCTCGCCCCGGCCCGGCCACATCGACTGCCGGCTCTCGCTCACCGACCCCCGCGACCTCACCCAGGCCATCAGCCGCTGCCGCAGGCTCCTGGACCTGGACGCCGACCCGGTCGCCGTGGACGACCAACTGCGCTCGGACCCCCTGTTGGCCCCGCTGGTCGAGGCCGGCCCGGGGCGACGGGTGCCGCGTACGGTCGACGCCGCGGAGTTCGCCGTACGCGCGGTGCTCGGTCAGCAGGTCTCCACGGCGGCGGCCCGCACCCACGCGGCCCGGCTGGTCCGTGCCCACGGGGTGCCGGTGGAGGACCCCGACGGGGGCCTGACCCACCTCTTTCCGGATCCCGAGGCCCTGGCCGGACTCGACCCCGAGGCGCTCGCGCTGCCCCGCAGCCGCCGCACCACACTCACCACGCTGGTGACCGCCCTCGCGGACGGATCCCTGCACCTGGGGGAGGGCACCGACTGGGACGAGGCCCGCACCGGACTGGCGGCACTGCCCGGCTTCGGCCCCTGGACCGTCGAGGTGATCGCGATGCGGGCCCTCGGTGACCCGGACGCCTTCCTCCCGACCGACCTCGGGATCCGCAGGGCGGCCGAGCAGCTCGGTCTCCCCGCGACTCCCGCGGCCCTCACCGCACGCGCGGCCCGGTGGCGCCCCTGGCGCGCGTACGCCGTGCAGTATCTGTGGACCGTCGACGACCACCCCATCAACCATCTCCCCGCCTGAACGCACGAGGACGCACCCATGACCACGACAGTCACGACGAACAGACGGCACACGGTCGTCGACAGCCCGTACGGGGCGCTCACCCTGGTCGCCACCGACGGGGTCTTGTCCGGCCTGTACATGACCGGGCAGAGGCACCGGCCACCCGAGGAGACCTTCGGCGCACCGGACCACCGGCCCTTCGACGAGGCCGTGCACCAGCTCGACGCCTACTTCGCCGGCGAGCTGACGGAGTTCGACCTGCCGATGCGTCTGGCCGGTACCCCGTTCCAGCGGAGCGTCTGGGCCGAGCTCGTGCGAATTCCGTACGGCGAGACCCGCTCCTACGGCGAACTCGCGGAGAGCCTCGGCAAGCCCGGCGCCTCACGGGCGGTGGGCCTCGCCAACGGAAAGAACCCGATCGGGATCATCGTCCCCTGCCACCGCGTCATCGGGGCCTCGGGGGGCCTGACGGGATACGGCGGCGGGCTGGACCGCAAGCAGCGGCTGCTCGCCTTCGAACGGGGCGCGGAGGCCGAGGTGCCGGCCCTGTTCTGAGCAGGGGCGGGGGCGGTCCGCCCCCGCCCCGCGCAGGGTGGCGGTCTGCCCCGGCCCCGCGGGCTCAGCCCGTGAAGATCTCGACCAGGGACCAGATCGCCAGGCCGAGCATGCAGAGGCCGCCGATGCGCTGCACCGTCTTCAGCGGCACCCGCTTGGCGATGAACCGGCCCGCGAGCAGCGCCAGGGCGGACACAGACATGAGGGCGACCGCCGAACCGATGGCCGTGGACCAGGCCCCGTTGCTCGCGGCGAGGTTCGCGGTGGTGATCTGGGTCAGATCGCCCCACTCGCTGATGAACACCGCCATGAAGGCCGTCGAGTAGACCGGCCAGAAGCCGGTGACCGTCTTGATCTCCTCGTCCTCGTCGTCGTCCCCGCCCCCGCTGCGCAGCAGCATGAACGCGCCGAACCCGAAGAGGGCCGCCGACACCAGCTTGACGGTCCAGTCGGGCAGCAGGCCGATCAGGCCGCCCGCCCCGACGGCGATGGCGACGTGCACGACGAACGCGGAGGACGTGCCGAACCACACGTAGAGGGGCCGCATGCGCGTGCCCATGGCCAGCGAGGCGAACATCGTCTTGTCGGGGAGCTCCGCGAGGAAGATCAGCCCGAAAGCGGTGAGGATCGCCAGGGGGTCGAGATGCATTCCGGGTGGCTTTCTGTGTGTGAGCCGGGCCCCGGGGCCTTCCGCGAAGTGCCACTCGGGCTTTTCGGAGGACCACTCGGCCCGGCATGACCGCAGCGCCCGCGGGCGCGGGCGTGTCATACCTGACCGAAGGTCTCGCCCGCCCGTAAGGATCTACGAGCCCGGCCACCGGGAACCCGAAGGTTCCAGTGTGTCGACGACCGGTTTGCGGGGCTACTCCCCTTCGCAGCCGTCAACGATACCCCATCGGACCTGCGGGGGAACGGATCGGTACAGTCCTCGGGTGATCATCCATGCCGTCCCCGGGAGAGCCCTCCTATGAGCCGCCGCCCCCGCAAGACCGCCGGCACGGGGCCGTCCCTGCCCACGGTGAGCGTCTGCCGGGGCTGCTGCTGCGGCACCCCGAAGATCCCGGGGGTGGATCACGCCGGGCAGCTCGCACAGCTGCGCCGGTCCCTCGACGGTGCCGCCACCGTGCGTGCCGTGGAGTGCCTGGACGCCTGCGAGCACGGAAACGTCATCGTCGTACAGCCCTCGGCCGAGGGCCGCCGCGCCGGCGGACGTCCCGTCTGGCTCGGGCTGGTCAACGACCCGCACGCCGTCGCCGACATCGCCGCATGGGCGGGGGAGGGCGGGCCCGGACTCGCGGACGCGCCGGAGATCCTCGACCTCTACGCCTTCAGTCCTTCCCGCCGCATCCGGGCCGGACTGGACGGTGAAGGGGCTTGAGGGACAGGACCCGGGCCGGCAGGAGAGCGAGGGCCCGGCGCACCGGCGTGGCGCTCGTACTGGCCCTCGGCGGCCTGCTGAGCGGATGCGGGCCCGCCCCGGCGCACCCGAGACCACCCTCGGCCGGGGAAGTACCTTTCTGGCAGGCGGAGTTCGACGGAGCGGCAGCCACCCGTCCATCGGAAGAGTCCTGGACGGCCGAGACCGGCAACCGGGACGCCGAGGGGTGGGGCAACAACGAGCTGCAGTACTACACCGAGGATGCGGCCAACTCCGCCCTCGACGGCGCGGGTCATCTCGTGATCTCGGCCCGGCCGGCGCCCGCCGGATCCGAACTGCCCTGCTGGACGCAGGAGTTCTGCAGCTGGACGTCGGCACGGCTGACCACGGAGGGAAAGGTCGCGCTCACTCACGGACGTGTGGAGGTCCGCGCGAGAATCCCCACCGGCACCGGACTGCTGCCGGCGATCTGGATGCTGGGCGACAACGGAGTCGAGTGGCCCGGGCAGGGGGAGATCGACATCTGCGAGGTGGTCGGCGGAGAACCGCGAACGGTCTACGGCACCGCGCACGGGCCGACCTACTTCAACGAGAAGGGGATCGGCGGCTCCGCCACCCTCGCGGCCGACGCCTCGGGAGCGTTCCACACCTACGCCGTCGACAAGCAACCGCGCCGCATCACCTGGTCCGTCGACGGAGAGCCGTACTTCACGCTGACCCCGTCGAAGCTGCCCGCACCGAGCGACTGGGTCTTCGAACAGGACATGCACCTGCTGCTCGACGTCGCCGTCGGGGGCGACTGGCCCGGCCCTCCCGACACCTCGACGCCCTCCCCGGCGACGATGACGGTCGACTACGTCCGGTTCTACGGCAAAGGCCACGCCTGAAGGTCCGCCGGAGACCCCTTCAGATCCGGCCGGACGCCCCAGCAGCGCTCAGGCCCGGTCGGAGGCCAGCCGCTCCAGCAGCGCGGGCAGCGCGGTCCCGATGGGCTCGCGGACGATCTCCTCGGCCAGTTCGTCGTAGGGGGTCGGCTCCGCGTTCACCACGAGGAGCCGGGCCCCGTGCTCCACGGCGATGCCCGCCAGCGAGGCGGCCGGCTGCACCTGGAGCGTCGTACCCACGGCGATGAACACCTGGCTCGCCTTGGTGATCGCCATGGCCTCGCCAAGCACCTGGGGGTCCAGGCGCTCGCCGAACATCACCGTCGCCGACTTCAGGATCCCGCCGCACACCGTGCACGGCGGGTCCGCCTCGCCGGACTCGACACGGGCCAGCGCGTCCGCCATGGCCGACCGGGCGTGGCACCGGGTGCAGGTCACCTCGCGGGCCGTGCCGTGGAGTTCGACGACCTTGCGGGCGGGCAGCCCGGCCAGCTGGTGCAGTCCGTCGACGTTCTGGGTGATCACGCGCACCGGGGTGCCGGACCGCTCCAGGGCGGCCACCGCGCGATGGGCGGCATTCGGCTCGGCGGCCCAGGTGGCGCTGGTGCGGCGCATCTGCCAGGAGCGGCGGCGGATCTCCGGATCGGACATGTAGAAGTCGTAGGTGACGAGCTTCTCCGCCTCCGGGTCCTTCCGCCAGAGGCCCTGCGGCCCGCGGTAGTCGGGGATGCCGGAATCCGTGGAGATGCCGGCGCCGCTGAGGATCGCGACGAGAGTCATGATCCGAGCCTACGGAGGGCCGGTCCCCGCCGCGACGACATTTACGCCGGGCACCCGTAGGGTGCCGCCCATGGCGAAAATCGAAGTCACCCTGGACGCGGAACTCGTCGTCGAGGTCATGGTGCTCGCGGGGGTCGGCAATCCGCAGGACGCCGTCGAACTGGTCGTACGCGACTACATCGCGCGCGGCCACCGCACCGAGGCCCGGGCCGCCGGGCAGGACGACGCGCGGCGGGAGGCCGACGCCAGGCCCCAGGACCCGCAGGGCTGACAGGGCCCCAGGACCCCCAGGGCTGACAGGCCCCGGGACCCGCGGGGCTGATCCGTCACGCCGTGACCGGGAGGCCGTCCTCGAGTTCCGCCGCCCCCGCACCGGAGTCCAGGACCTCCAGCGCCGCGAGGACCCGTGTCGCGAGCCGGTCCCGCAGGTGACCGGTGAGGTCGGCGCGGTCCACCAGCCGCCAGGACAGGAGCTCGGCCTCCTGGAGCCGGATCGCGTCCAAGCGCTCCTGCGGGAGCACGCCGCCGTCGTAGACGTACGCGACGATCGGCGGGCGCCCCTCGCCTCGCGTCCAGTCGACCGCGAGCATCCGGCCCGGCGCGACGTCGAGGCCGATCTCCTCCGCCGTCTCCCGGCGCGCGGCCTGCCGGGGGCTCTCGCCCTCGTCCGACTCGACCGTGCCGCCCGGCAGCGCCCAGCCCTCCCGGTAGTTCGGCTCCACGAGCAGGACCCGGCCACGCTCGTCCCTGAAGAGCGTCGCGGCCGCGGCCAGTACCCGGGGAAGACCTGCGATGTACGTGGCGTAGTCAGCGGTGGTCATGAGGGCAGCGTAAGGGCAGTTCACGGGCGCGCCACGTGGTTTCGGACAGCCATGGGCAGATCAGGGGTGGTGCGGATAGGGTCGGGTCGGCGCGACTGCCTGTTCGAAAGCAAAGGGATGCAAGGTGACGGACGGAGCAGCGATGAAGACCGCCCACGTGCTCGTGGCGGCGGACAAGTTCAAAGGATCGCTCACGGCGGTGCAGGTCGCGGAGCGCGTGACGGCCGGGCTGCGGCGCGTGGTCCCTGGGGTACGGGTCGAGACCCTGCCCGTGGCGGACGGCGGCGACGGCACGGTCGCGGCGGCGGTGGCCGCCGGATTCGAGCGACGCGAGGCCCGGGTGACCGGCCCGCTCGGCACCCCGGTCATGGCCGCGTACGCGGTGCGTGACACCACCGCGGTGGTGGAGATGGCCGAGGCCTCAGGGCTCCAGCACCTGCCGGCCGGAGAGTTCGCCCCGCTCACGGCGACCACCTACGGCTCAGGTGAACTCCTGGCCGCCGCGCTGGACGCGGGGGCAAGGACGATCGTGTTCGGAGTCGGCGGCAGCGCGACGACGGACGGCGGCTCCGGCATGCTCGCCGCACTCGGCGCGCGCTTCCTGGACGGGGACGGCAAGCCCGTCGGCCCCGGCGGCGGCGCGCTCGGGGACCTGGCCGAGGCCGATCTCTCGGGGCTCGATCCCCGGATCGCGGACATCGATCTGATCCTCGCCAGCGACGTGGACAACCCCCTGACCGGCCCGAAGGGCGCCCCAGAGGTCTACGGACGGCAGAAGGGCGCCACCGAGGACGACATCGCGGTCCTCGACGCGGCGCTCGCCCACTACGCGTCCGTACTGGGCCCCGAGCACGCCGAGCTGCCGGGGGCCGGCGCCGCCGGAGGCATCGGCTACGGGGCGCTGGTCGCCCTCGGGGCCCGCTTCCGGCCGGGCATCGAGGTCATGCTCGACGTCCTGGGCTTCGCTCCCGCGCTCGCCCGGGCCACTCTCGTCGTCACCGGTGAGGGCTCGCTCGACGAGCAGACCCTCCACGGCAAGGCCCCGGCGGGGGTCGCCGCCGCGGCCCGCGCGGCGGGCGTGGAGGCGGTCGCCGTCTGCGGACGGCTCGCCCTGCCGCCGGAGGCGCTGGGCAGGGCGGGCATCCGCCGGGCCTATGCCCTGACCGAGCTGGAACCCGACCCCGCCGTCTGCATGGCGCAGGCAGGTCCGCTGCTGGAACGCGCGGCCGAGTCGATCGCCCGCGACTTCCTGTCCTGACGTCCCGTCATGAGGGGGCTGTCCGCAGGGACCTCCCCCTCATGACCGGGCCGTGGTCAGCCTGAAGGCGTCCAGTGCCAGCGTCATCTCGATCATCTCGCGCGGACGTGACAGCGAGCGCGACGTCAGCCGCTCCAGCCGCCGCAGACGGTTGAGCACGGTGTTGCGGTGGCAGTACAGCCGCCCGGCCGCCCGCCCCGCCGACCCCCCGCACTCCAGCCAGGCGTCCAGCGTCCGCACCAGCAGCGCCCGGTCCGCCGCTTCCAGTGCCAGCAGCGGCCCCAGCACGTCCGCGACCAGCAGGGCCGACAGCTCCGGCTGACTCACCACCAGGGCCGCGGGCAGCCTCTCCTCCAGCCGGACGATCCCCGTCGTGCCCGGCGGGCACGTCAGCAGGGCCACCTCGGCCAGCCTGCGCGCCGTACCCAGCCCGGCCAGACCGTCCGCCACCGGACCTGTCCCGCCCGGCCCCGGACACCGCCGCGCCAGCAGCTCGACGAGCTCCGCCGGTTCCCGGTCACCCAGGGCGACGACCACGATCTCGCGGTCACCCCGTCTGCGGCGGACCAGCCGCAGGCCGTCCGCGTCCATCGCCGCGCCGGCCGGCCCGCCTCCGCCCTCCCGCAGCACCGCCACCACGTAACGGCCCTGCTCGTCCAGGCCGAGACAACTCGCCGCGCGTGCCGCGAGACCCGGCTCGCACCGGCCCTCCAGCAGGGCGTCGAGCAGCACCCGGCCCCGCTCGTCACTGCGCCCCCGCATCTTCTCGCTCCGTCCCGCGGCCCAGCCGCTCCTGGCTGGTGAGGATGCCACCGGCCGTACCGGCGACGACGGCGCGTCGCCCGCCTCTGTGCACGCGCACAACCGGGCCGTTCGAACACTGGTCACCCGCAGCGAGTGCGCCCCGGACCGTGGACGCGCGCCGCGCCCGCTGCTGGTCTGTGGCACCACAACGACCAGTCGGAAGGAGGAGGACGCATGGCAACGCTCGAGATCCGCGAACTGTCCGTGGGCTACGGCCCGGTACGGGCACTGCGCGACGTCTCCGTCGACGTGCCGGCCGGCGCGATCACCGCTGTACTCGGTGGCAATGGCGCCGGAAAGACCACGCTGCTGCGGGCCGTATCGCGGACCCTCGGCTTCCACCGTGGGACGGGTACGGGCACCATCAGCTTCGACGGCCGCCCCCTCGACGGGCTCCGCCCCGCTCAGGTGGTGGCGGCGGGAGTCATCCAGGTGCCCGAGGGACGGCAGGTGTTCGCCCGGATGACGGTGGCCGACAATCTGCGGGCAGGCGCGCTCGGAGCACGCGGCGGACGCAGAGCGGCTGCCACAGCTCTCGACCGCGTACACGAACTGTTCCCGGTGCTCGCCCAGCGAGCCCACCAGCGGGCCGGCCTGCTGTCCGGCGGTGAGCAGCAGATGCTGGCGATGGGGCGGGCCCTCATGGCCGCGCCCCGGCTGCTGCTGCTCGACGAGCCCTCCCTCGGCCTCGCCCCGCTGATGGCGGCGAAGATCGCCGAGACGATCCAGGAGATCAACGCGGGCGGCACCTCCGTCATGCTCGTCGAGCAGAACGCGGCCATCGCGCTGCGGCTCGCCTCCACCGCGTACGTCCTGGACGTCGGCGAGGTCGCCCTCCACGGCCCGGCGGACGAGCTGGCAGCCTCGGACGAGGTGCGCCGCCGCTACCTCGGCGTCGTCGACGAGACGGCCGCCGAGGACGCGGCGCAGGCGGAAGGCGCAGCCCGCGGTCTGAGCAGGTGGTCCGCGTGACGACCGCCCCCGCCGCGCTCACCGTGCGCGACGTGACCGTGCGCTTCGCCGGGCTCACCGCGCTCGACGCGGTCTCCTTCACCGTCGAACCGGGCAGCGTGCACGCCGTCATCGGACCCAACGGCGCAGGCAAGTCCACCACCTTCAACGTGCTCTCCGGCGTCTACCGCGCCACTTCGGGCAGCGTGCACCTCGGCTCCACCGAACTCACCGGCCTCGCACCGCACAGGATCGCCGACCTGGGTGTCGCCAGAACCTTCCAGAACCTCGCGCTGCCCCCGCACGCCACCGTCGCCGAAAGTCTGATGCTCGGCAGGCACCGGCTCACCCGGGCCGGGTTCGTCGCCTCCGGGCTGAGGCTGCCCTCCGCGACCCGCGAGGCGCAGCGGCATCTCGAACGGGTCCGCGAGATCGCCGGGTTCATCGGCCTGGAGAAGGAACTCGACTTCCCCGCCGGGGCCCTGCCCTACGGGAAGCAGAAGCTCGTGGAACTCGGCCGCGCGCTGTGCATGGAGCCCGAGGTCCTGCTCCTGGACGAACCCATCGCGGGCATGACCGCCGACGAGCGCCGCCGGACCGCGGCCGTCGTCGCCGGTGTGCGCGACAGCCTCGGCATCTCGATCGTCATGGTCGAACACGACATGGGGGTGGTGATGCGGCTCGCGGACGCCGTGACCGTACTCGACTTCGGACGCAGGATCGCCGGCGGTACACCCGCCGAGGTCCAGAACGACCCGGCCGTGGTCCAGGCCTACTTGGGGGCGCAGGAATGACCACCTTCATCGAACTCCTCCTCGGTGGCCTGTCCATCGGCTCGGTCTACGCGCTGATCGCGCTGGGCTTCGTCGTCATCTTCAAGGCGACCGAGGTCGTCAACTTCGCCCACGCCTCCCTGCTGCTGGCCGGCGGTTACGTCACCGCCGTGCTCCACGACGACATCGGCTTCTGGCCGGCGCTGGGCGTGGGGATCGCCGGCGCGGCGGTCGTCGGTTCGGCGGTCGAGTTCTTCGTGATGCGCCGCTACCGGGGAAGTGATCAGAGCGTCCTCGCCATCGTCACCATCGGCGTCGACATCCTCCTCACCACCGAACTCGTCCGGCGCATGGGAACCGACGTGATGTCGCTCGGCGACCCGTGGGGGGACGACGTCGTCACCATCGGGGGTGTCACCCTCGCCGAGACCCGCATCGCGGCCTTCCTCGTCGCGGGGCTGCTCATCACGGTGTTCCTGCTCGCGTTCCGCTTCACCTCGTGGGGCGTGTCCATGCGGGCCGCGGCGGAGAACCCGCAGACCGCCGCGCTGATGGGCATCCGTCTCGGCCGGGTCTCCCTGTCCGCCTGGGCGGTCGCCGGAGCGCTCGCCGCCGTCGCCGCACTGTTCCTGACGGTGTTCCCGACCCCCGGCCTCGAACGGGCCACCTCGCTCGCCGCGCTCAAGGCGTTCCCCGCCGCGATCCTCGGCGGCCTCGACTCGACGACCGGGGCGCTCGTCGGAGGGCTCCTCGTCGGAGTCACCGAGTCACTCGCCACCGGCTACCAGAGCGACCTCTCCTTCCTCGGACGCGGCATCGGTGACCTCGCCCCGTACCTGGTGATGGTGGTCGTCCTGCTCGTCCGGCCGGCGGGCCTCTTCGGTACGAAGGAGCTGTCCCGTGTCTGAAGCCACCAAGGACGCCGTCGCGCCCGCCCCTGCCGGGGCCGCCACCACCCCCGCCGGGGAGTCCCTCACCGCCCGGCTGCGCCGCCCGGCCCCGTACCTCTGGCTCGCGGGGTCGGTCCTGCTCCTCCTTCTCCCGTTCTACCTCGACCGGTTCTGGCTCCAGGCAGGGCTGTTCGCGATGGCCGCCGCGATCGGGGCGATCGGGCTGAACCTGCTCACCGGCTCCACCGGCCAGCTCTCCATGGGGCACGCCTTCTTCCTCGCCGTGGGCGCGTACGGCTACTGCATCCTGGGCGGGGAGAGCAGCACGGAGAACGGGCACGCCCTCACCGGGCTCGGCCTGCCCACCTGGCTCGCCGCCGTCCTGGCCGTGCTCCTGGCGGGCGCCGTCGGCGGGCTCTTCAGCCCCATCGCGGGGCGGCTGAGCGGCGCCTACCTCGGTATCGCCACGCTGGCGCTGATCTTCATCGGCCAGCACGTCCTGTTCAACGCGGGCTCACTCACCGGCGGCTTCAACGGCCGCCCGGTGCCGCCCCTCTCACTGTTCGGGTTCACCTTCGACGACGCCGAGGTGGTCGTGGCCGCCGTGCCCTTCCAGTCGTCCGAGAAGCTCTGGTACCTGGCACTGGCAGCGCTCCTGGCCAGCGGGCTCTTCGCCCGCGGGGTGCTGCGCGGCAGGCCCGGCCGCGCGCTCAACGCCATCCGGGACCACCGGATCGCCGCCGGGGTGATGGGCGTGCCCGTCGCCCGGTACCGGGCCGGTGTCTTCGTCCTGTCCTCGATGTACGCGGGCCTCGCGGGCGTCCTGCTCGCGCTGGTCTTCCAGCGGACCGTGCCGGAGTACTTCGGCATGATCCTGTCCCTCGAATACCTCGCCATGATCGTCATCGGCGGGCTGGGCAGCGTGGCGGGAGCCGTCATCGGCGCCGCGTTCGTCTCCCTGCTCCCGCAGGTGCTCACCCACTACAGCGACTCCCTGCCCCTGGTGTCCGCCCCTGGTACGGGCGGCATCGCACCGGGCGAGGCGTCCCGCTATCTGTACGGCGCCGCGGTCGTCGCGGTCGTCCTGTTCCTGCCCGGCGGCATTGCGCGTCTGAAGACTCCAGGGGAGAAGAAGAAATGAAGCTACGTGTTGTCGGAGCCGTCGTCGCGGCTCTCACCCTCACCCTCGCGGGATGCAGCGAGAAGGCGAAGTCGTCGGACGACGGCGGCGCGGACAAGAACGGGGTGAAGGCCGGTGAAGGAGTCACCGACTCCAAGATCACCCTCGGTGCCCTCACCGACATGACCGGCGTGTACGCCTCGCTGGGCAAGAGCGTCACCCAGGCCCAGCAGCTCTGGGTCGAGGAGACGAACAAGGCCGGCGGCATCTGCGACCGGCAGATCGAACTGACCGTCCGCGACCACGGATACGACCCGCAGAAGGCGATCGGAGCCTACACGGAACTCGAACCGAAGGTACTGGGCTTCACGCAGTTCATCGGCTCGCCGTTCGTCTCCGCCGTGGAGTCCCGCATCGACGGCCAGGACAAGGGCATCGTCCTTCCCCAGGCATGGTCGGCGAACCTGGTCGGCTCCAAGTACGTGCGCGTCATCGGTGCCACGTACGACGTCGAGACGATCAACCTGATCGACTTCCTGCTGGCCGAGAAGCGCATCGCCAAGGGCGACAAGATCGGTCACGTCTACTTCGAGGGCGACTACGGCGAGAACGCCCTGGCCGGCTCGAAGCACGCGGCGGCGGAAGCCGGCCTCACCGTCGTCGAGCAGAAGATCAAGCCGACCGACAACGACATGACCGCCCAGGTCTCCGCACTCAAGCAGGCCGGCGTGAAGGCGGTCGTCATCAGCGCGGGACCCCGCCAGGCGGCCTCGCTGGTCGGCGTCGCGGCGGCGACCGGCTTCGACGTGCCGGTCGTCGGCAACAACTCGGCCTACGCCCCGCAGCTGCTGGCGACCCAGGCCGGTGCCGCGCTCCAGAAGGACTACTACATCGGCGCCTCCACCCTGCCCATCGGTGACGCCGGTGCGGGCCCGGCCAAGCTGGCCAAGGCGTACACCGCCAAGTACCCGAAGGACGGCCTCGACAACGGCGTCATCGCCGGATACAACGCGGCATCCGTCTTCGGCGAGGCGCTGAAGAAGGCCTGTGACTCGAAGGACCTGACCCGTGAGGGAGTGGACAAGGCCCTGCTCACCATCAAGGACTTCGGCGGTGACTTCGGGATCTCGCACGACTTCACCGACCCGGCGGCGCCCTCCACCCGGCAGACCGTCGTCATGAAGCCCGACGCGAAGGCCCCGGGCGGCCTCAAGGTGGTCCGCCCGGCCGAAGTGGCTCCGGCCGCCGAGTCCTTCACCCTCAAGCCCTGACGATCTCCCTGCGTGCGACGGGTCCGGCCGATCGGCCGGACCCGTCGTCGTGCCGCGGTTCCGCATGTTTCCCGTGCGGCTTCGACAAGTGAAGATTGTCATGCCCATTGACAGCGCATCCGCCTCGCTGGCTTCATGTGAACAACGAATGGGAGCGCTCCCATGATCCTCTGCCTGCCTTACCCCATGAAAGGCGACGACGGATGAAGTCACCGAAGAGAAGGCCGCTGGGCGCTGCGCTCGCCGCCGCGGTCACCGCGACCGCCCTGCTGATGGCGCTCTCCGGGCCGGGCGCCGCGCAGGCGGCGGACGCGCCCGAGGGCGCGGCGGCCGGTCCCGCGACGGCAGGCACGGCGACGGCCGTCGGTGCCGGCACCGACTGGCTGCACACCGAGGGCAACCGGATCGTCGACGCGCGGGGCAACCGGGTCTGGCTGACCGGCGCCAACTGGTTCGGCTTCAACGCCACGGAGCGCGTCTTCCACGGCCTGTGGTCCGCCAACCTGGACACCGTCACCCGGCAGATGGCGGAGCGGGGCATCAACATCATCCGTGTGCCGATCTCCACCCAGCTCCTGCTGGAGTGGAAGGACGGCCGCGCGGCCGCCTCCAGCGCCGTCAACACATGGGCCAACCCCGAACTCGCGGGCAAGACCACGCTGGGCGTCTTCGACGCGTTCCTCGGCGTGGCGGAGAAGTACGGCATCAAGGTGATGCTCGACGTCCACAGCGCTGAGGCCGACAACTCCGGGCACGTGTACCCCGTGTGGTGGAAGGGCGCGATCACCACCGAGCAGTTCTACTCGGCCTGGGAGTGGGTGACCGACCGGTACAAGGCCAACGACACCCTGGTGGCGATGGACGTCAAGAACGAACCCCACGGCAAGCAGTCCGACAGCCCCCGGGCCAAGTGGGACGACTCCACCGACCAGGACAACTTCAAGCACACCTGCGAGACCGCCGGCAAGCGCATCCTCGCGATCAACCCGCACGTCCTCGTCCTGTGCGAGGGCATCGAGATCTACCCCAAGGACGGGACGAACTGGTCCTCCACCTCGGCTGCCGACTACCACGGCATGTGGTGGGGCGGGAACCTGCGCGGGGCCAAGGAGCACCCGGTCGACCTCGGCGCGCAGCAGGACCAACTGGTCTACTCCCCGCACGACTACGGACCGCTGGTGTACCAGCAGCCCTGGTTCCAGGGCACGTGGAACCGCACGACTCTGGAGCGCGACGTCTGGGACCCCAACTGGCTCTATCTGCACAAGGACGGCACCGCGCCGCTGTTCGTGGGGGAGTGGGGTGGCCACCTCGACAACGGACCGAACCAGAAGTGGATGACCGCCCTGCGCGATCTCATGGTGGAGAACGGCATCCACCACACCTTCTGGTGCCTCAACCCCAACTCCGGTGACACCGGTGGACTGCTCGGCTACGACTGGGCGACCTGGGACGAGGCCAAGTACGCCGTGCTCAAGCCCGCCCTGTGGCAGTCGGGAGGGAAGTTCGTCAGCCTCGACCACGAGGTCAGGCTCGGCGGCCCGGCCAGTACCACCGGCATCTCCCTGAGCGATCTCTACGGCGGCTGAGACCCGCCGCCCGCCCGGCGCACCATCCCGATGACCGCCCTGGGGTGCCGATGAAACCCCACCGCCTCGGCACCCCAGGGCTCTCCACCTCCCACGCCCGGCGCGCCGGGCGTGGGAGTCAGCCTTCCTGCCGCAGGGCGTTGATCAGCAGCAGGGCGATGTCGTCGTTCCCGGGCGTGTAGCGCCTCGCGTACCGCACGAGCGTGTCGGCGACGGAGTCCATGTCCTGGTCGAGAGCCAGGGCGAAGTGCTCGGCGAGGTCGGCCGTGGCGTCGTCGAAGTCCACGCCCGGCGCCTCCACCAGCCCGTCCGTGTACATCGCGAGCGTCGCGCCGGGGGGCAGCGGGACGTGCGCCGTCGGGTAGCGGGAGGCGGGGTCGATCCCGAGCAGCAGACCGGGCGGCAGATCGAGCACCTCCGTCTGACCGTCCGGCTGCCTCAGCAGCGGCGCCGGATGTCCCGCGGTGGCCAGGCAGGCGCTGTGCCCCGCGAGGTCCAGCTGGACGTACAGGCAGCTGGTGAACAGCCCCGGGTCCAGGTCGGTGAGCAGACGGTTGGTGCGCGCGAGGACCTCGTCCGGCGGCGCGCCGGCGGAGGCGTGCACGGCGGTGCGGACCTGCCCCATGAGCGCGGCGGCGTTCACGTTGTGGCCCTGTACGTCGCCGATGGCGGCGGCGGCCGTGGTGTCGTCGAGCCGGATCAGGTCGTAGAAGTCTCCGCCGATGCCCATGCCCCGGGTCGACGGGAGGTAGCGGGCGGCGACGTCCAGTCCGGTGATCGAGGGGAGGGTCTGCGGCAGGAGGTGCGCCTGCAGGCTGTGCGCCAGCCGGTTCTTCGTGTCGTACAGGCGTGCGCGGTCCAGCGCCTGCGCCAGCAGCCCCGCGATCGAGGTGAGCAGGGCGCGTTCCTCCGGATCGAAGGGATGAGGGCGGTCGTAGGCGAGGACCAGCGAGCCGACCGGGTGGCCGGAGACGATCAGCGGCAGAAAGGCGCAGGAGCCGACCACGTTGCGCAGTCCCGCACGCGGATAGGCGCGCTCCAGATCGTCGAAGGTCGGGAAGAAGTCCGGAATGCCCGTCGTCAGCACATGCGCGGCCGGCGTGGCCGAGGT
Organism: Streptomyces sp. NPDC006516; assembly: GCF_040611875.1. NCBI lineage: Bacteria > Bacillati > Actinomycetota > Actinomycetes > Kitasatosporales > Streptomycetaceae > Streptomyces > Streptomyces sp. NPDC006516. Next base: position 343,828 of record NZ_JBEXPD010000005.1, on the reverse strand, counting down.
CAGCGGGGCCCCGTCGAAACGGTCCATGAGTGTGGGCCGGCTGCCCCGGCGGCCCTCGACGCGCAGCCGCCCGTCCGCCGAGGTCATCACCACGAGGGTCTGGACGCGGAACGCGGGCATCAGCTGGTCGCCCGCCAGCTCGATGACGTCCTGCGTGCCGACGGCCTCGGTGAGCGTCGCCGCGAGATGCATCAGGTGGTAGAGAGCGGTCGCACGGCTGGGCACGGCCGCGGAAGGCGGCAGTGAAGGGGGAGGGGCGTCGACGGGACCGGGTTCGGAGGTGGGCATGATGCGCACGCTGATGCCGGTGGCGTTCGGGAACAGCCGGAACGACAGCCACTGGTCCGGTGGCCTCAGCACGGTGAACGAGGTCTTCTGGCGGCTGATGACGGCTGCCCGGTAGTGGTCCTCGACGGAGGGGTCGTGCAGCCAGGGGAGCGACACCCAGGGCAGGGTGCCGTACACCTCGTCCGCCGGTGCGCCCAGCAGTGCCGCGGCGGCGTCGTTCAGGTAGGTGACCGTCCCGTCCAGTGCCAGCGCACAGCTTCCGCCCGGCAGACGCTGGACGAATTCCATGACGGCGGCGGCCTCCACCCGCTCGGGCTCGGGCGGCTCCGGCGGAGGAAGTACGCGGGGCTGGCTCCCCGCCTCGACCGGGTAGCCGTTGCTCGCGGCCTGCCGCAGGAGCGTCCCGATGCCGTTGCACCCCCGGAGCAGGGCCGCGCGCTCGTCGGACCTCAGCTGCGGGGAGTGGGACCCCGGCCACATCAGTACCAGGCCGCCCTTCTCGGCGGTGCCGGTGTGCAGCGGGGCGGCGGCCAGCGCGAACTGGTACGGCAGGACGAGCGCGGGGCGCGGATAGCGGCGGGCCAGTTCCTCCTGGCTGCCGAGCCAGATCAGGCAGCCCAGGCGCACGGCGTCCGCCACCGGGATCGGAGCGGACAGCGGGACCCGGGTCCAGGGGAAGGCCAGCGGTGCCGGCACCCCCGCGAGCAGAGCCAGGCGCAGAGTCGTGTCGTTCTTCGGCAGGAGATACAGCATGACCACGGACGCGCCCGTCTCATGCATGACGTGGGCCACGGCGCTGTCCAGCAGCTCCGTGCCCGAGCCCGAGGCGGCGACAGAGGGGGCGAAGTCCTGCACGCCTTCCAGCCTCTCCCGTCAGGGACGGCCGCGCACCCGCTGCAGGACACGGCGCCGAGGTAGTCCGGCCCCTACACTCGGTGTACGAGCGCGCGCGCTCGGTGTCCGTCGCCCTGACCCGAGCGGGCCGGGGTCGCACGGGCAGGCCGGGGAAGGGGTGCGGCGCCCCTGACCTCGCACCCGACAGCACCGTACGCGCGAGGGCCCGGATGCTGGGGAGCATCCGGGCCCTCGTCGTCGCGTTCCGCCTGCTTACGGGAGCTGTGCCGCCCGCGCCTCGCGGCGGTTGTCACGGAAGGTGTTCACCCGCCGCGCCGTGGCGAAGAGCGGGATCACCGCCCCCAGGACGACCTGCAGCGCACAGCCGGTCTGGAGGAGCAGCTGACCGCCGGGCGCGTCGAACGCCCATGCGGCGAGGAGTCCCATGGCGGCCACGATCCAGCTGAGCATCGCCACCGCGAGGACACCCCGCGGCTTCGGGTACTCGACCCGGCTGACCATCAGCCACGCCACGCCGATGATGGCGAGCAGCGTCGGCACGAAGGGCAGCTCCAGAAGCACGATCGATACGACCGTGAGCGCTCCGAAGGGGCTCGGCATGCCCTGGAACATGCCGTCCTTCAAGGTCACGCAGGAGAACCGCGCAAGCCTGAGCACCACCGCCAGCAGCACCACGATCGCCGCCAGCGCGGAAACCCGCTGGTGGGCGTCGTCCGCGACCATCCCGTACACCAGGACGAAGTACGCCGGGGCGAGCCCGAAGCTGATGAGGTCGGAGAGGTTGTCCAGCTCCGCACCCATCGGCGAGGAGCGCAGCTTGCGCGCCACGAGGCCGTCGAAGAGGTCGAACACGGCGGCCATGAGCATGAGGATCACCGCGGTGGCGGCGGAGTGCCGGGCCATGCCCGACTCGTCGCTGCCCGTGAGATGCGGGATGAGGATCCCCGTGGTGGTGAAGTACACCGCCATGAAGCCGCACGTGGCGTTACCCAGGGTGAGGGTGTCCGCTATCGACAGCCTCATGGACAGAGGCATGTCCTCCGTGCCGTCGGCGTCGTCGTCATCGGCGGCCTCGGGCACCCAGCCCGCCTGGGTATCCGGATCAATCACGGTCAATTCGAGTCACCCCCGCGGTGGTGGCCTGGCCGACCTCGACCGCGACGTCGACACCTTCCGGAAGGTAGATGTCCACGCGCGAGCCGAAGCGGATCAGACCGATGCGTTCGCCCTGCTCCACCTTCGTGCCCTGCGGGATGTAGGGGACGATACGACGGGCGACCGCTCCCGCGATCTGCACCATCTCGATGTCGCCGAGCTCGGTGTCGAAGTGCCAGACAACGCGTTCGTTGTTCTCGCTCTCCTTGTTGAACGCCGGTACGAACCCGCCGGGAATGTGCTCGACCGAGGTCACGGTGCCCGAGAGCGGAGCCCGGTTGACGTGAACATTCAGCGGGCTCATGAAGATCGCGACGCGCGTACGCCCGTCCTTCCACGGCATGATGCTCTGCACCACGCCGTCGGCCGGCGAGATGACACGACCCTGGGTGATCTCGCGCTCGGGGTCGCGGAAGAACCACAGCATGCCCGCCGCGAGCGCGGTGGTGGGCACGGCCACGGCGGCCCAGCGTCCGGACTTGCGGGCCCGGGCGAGGCTGAGTGCCGCGGTGGCGACGGTCGGGAGGAGCCACGGCGATGCTCCGCGGGCGAGGCGGACCCCGCCGCGCGTTGCAGGGATTTGGCTGTCGGGCATGGATGACCTTCGTAGCGGATGATGCCGCGCTGGCAACGGGGGGACGGCGGCTTTCCGGCGATGCTATCGGGTGAGAGCGGCAACTGGGCAAGCCAGCAGCCGAGTCGGACAGCTGAAAGGCTCCGGACGGGGATGACTCGGTGTGATGTTCTTCGCCACCAAATCACCCCGAAAGGGGCATTCAGCCCTGGAGCCGGTACTCCTCGAGCAGCCGGCGACCGATGATCATTTTCTGGATCTCGGCGGTACCTTCACCGATCAGCAGCATCGGGGCCTCGCGGTAGAGGCGCTCGATCTCGTACTCCTTGGAGAAGCCGTAGCCGCCGTGGATACGGAAGGCGTCCTCGACGACTTCCTTGCAGTACTCGGAGGCGAGGTACTTCGCCATCCCTGCCTCCAGGTCGTTCCGCTCCCCGGAGTCCTTTTTGCGTGCTGCGTTCACCATCATCGCATGGGCGGCTTCGACCTTGGTGGCCATTTCGGCCAGTTTGAACTGGATCGCCTGGTGCTGGGCGATCGGCTTTCCGAAGGTCTGGCGCTGCTGGGCGTACGAAACACCCAGTTCGAACGCACGCTGTGCGACGCCGCAGCCACGCGCGGCGACATTCACGCGTCCTACCTCGACACCGTCCATCATTTGGTAAAAACCACGGCCGGTCGTGCCGCCCAGTACGCGATTGGCCGGAATGCGCAGTCCGTCCATGATGAGTTCGGTCGTGTCGACGCCCTTGTAGCCCATCTTGTCGATCTTCCCCGGGATCGTGAGACCGGGGCGGACCTGGCCGAAGCCGGCCTCCTTCTCCACGAGGAAGGTGGTCATCGACTTGTGGGGCGCCGTTCCCTCGGGGTGTCCTTCGTCACTCCGGCACAGCACGGCCACCAGGGTGGACGAGCCGCCGTTCGTCAGCCACATCTTCTGGCCGTTCAGGACGTACTCGTCGCCGTCCTTCACGCCCTTGGAGCTGATCGCGGAGACGTCGGAGCCCAGGGCCGGCTCGGACATGGAGAAGGCGCCCCGCACCTCGCCCAGGGCCATCCTCGGCAGGAACGTGTCCTTCTGCTCCTGCGTGCCGTGCTGCTTGAGCATGTAGGCCACGATGAAGTGCGTGTTGATGATGCCGGACACGCTCATCCAGCCCCGGGCGATCTCCTCGACGCACAGCGCGTACGTCAGGAGCGACTCGCCCAGACCGCCGTACTCCTCGGGAATCATCAGCCCGAACAGGCCGAGTTCCTTGAGTCCTTCGACGATGTCCGTCGGGTATTCGTCGCGGTGCTCCAGCTGGGTCGCGACGGGAATGATCTCCTTGTCGACGAAATCCCGGACCGTCGAGAGGATTTCCCGCTGGATATCGGTCAGGCCGGCGGTCTGCGCGAGTCGGCTCATGGCTACTTCTCCCCGTTCTTGCTCGACGGCTGGTTCAGCTCCGGGCGGCCGGGCTGTTCTCCGCCGCGCTCCTTGATGTACGTCTCGGTGGGGACCATCACCTTGCGGCGGAACACGCAGACCAGCGTGCCGTCCTGCTTGTAGCCCTTTGTCTCCACGTGAACGATGCCGCGGTCGTTCTTCGACCTCGACGGCGTCTTGTCGAGCACGGTCGTCTCGCCGTAGATCGTGTCGCCGTGGAAGGTCGGCGCCACGTGCTTCAGCGACTCCACCTCCAGATTGGCGATCGCCTTTCCGGAGACGTCCGGCACCGACATGCCGAGCAGCAGTGAATAGATGTAGTTGCCGACGACGACGTTCTTTCCGAAATCGGTCGTGCTCTCGGCGTAGTTGCTGTCCATGTGCAGCGGGTGATGATTCATGGTCAGCAGGCAGAAGAGGTGGTCGTCGTACTCCGTGACCGTCTTTCCGGGCCAGTGCTTGTAGACAGCACCGACCTCGAACTCCTCATAGGTGCGTCCGAACTGCATGTCAGGCCTCCGGGGCTTCGAACTTGGAGGTGCGCCGCATCCCCGCCGCGCGGCCCTTGCCCGCGATGACCAGGGCCATCTTGCGGCTTGCCTCGTCGATCATCTCGTCGCCGAGCATCGCCGAGCCCTTCTTGCCGCCCTCCTCCGAGGTGCACCAGTCGTAGGCGTCCAGGATGAGCTCGGCGTGGTCGTAGTCCTCCTGCGAGGGTGAGAACACCTCGTTCGCGGCGTCCACCTGGCCGGGGTGCAGGACCCACTTGCCGTCGAAGCCGAGCGCCGCCGCGCGGCCGGCGACCTCGCGGTACGCGTCCACGTCGCGGATCTGGAGGAACGGGCCGTCGATCGCCTGGAGGTCGTGGGTGCGGGCGGCCATCAGGATGCGCATGAGGATGTAGTGGTACGCGTCCGCCGGGTAGCCGGGCGGCTGCTGGCCGACGACCAGGGTCTTCATGTTGATCGAGGCCATGAAGTCGGCGGGGCCGAAGATCAGGGTCTCCAGCCGCGGCGAAGCGGCGGCGATGTCGTCGATGTTCACCAGGCCCTTGGCGTTCTCGATCTGCGCCTCGATGCCGATCCGGCCCACCTCGAAGCCCATAGTCTTCTCGATCTGGGTCAGCAGCAGGTCCAGCGCGACGACCTGCTGGGCGTCCTGGACCTTCGGCAGCATGATGCAGTCGAGGTTCGGGCCGGCGCCCTCGACGACCGTGATGACGTCGCGGTACGTCCAGTGCGTCGTCCAGTCGTTGACCCGCACGACCCGGGTCTTCCCCGTCCAGTCGCCGTTGTTGAGCGCGTCGACGATGTGGTGCCGGGCGCCCTCCTTGGCGAGCGGCGCGCAGGCGTCCTCCAGGTCCAGGAAGACCTGGTCGGCCGGGAGGCCCTGGGCCTTCTCCAGGAAGCGCGGGTTGGAGCCGGGGACCGCCAGGCACGAGCGGCGCGGACGGAGCCGGTTCACAGAGGCCGAGTGGGGCGCGGCGGAGCCGCCCGAAATCGGGGTGATGGCGGGCGCCGGGCTGGGCGTGGTCATGCGGGGACCTCCAGAGGGTCGAGCTTGTTCGCTTTCCGGATCTCGTCGACGATACGGCCGATGATTTCCGTGATGCCGAAGTCCTTCGGTGTGAAGACGGCGGCGACACCGGCGGTGATGAGGGCCCGCGCGTCGGCCGGCGGAATGATGCCGCCCGCGATGACGGGAATGTCCGGCGCGCCGGCGTCACGCAGCCGGTTGAGCACGTCCGGCACCAGCTCGGCGTGCGAGCCGGACAGGACGGACAGGCCGACGCAGTGCACGTCCTCGGCCAGCGCGGCATCGGTGATCTGCTCGGGAGTCAGCCTGATCCCCTGGTAGACCACCTCGAAGCCCGCGTCACGCGCGCGCACGGCGATCTGCTCGGCACCGTTGGAGTGTCCGTCCAGGCCGGGCTTGCCGACCAGCAGACGCAGCCGTCCCACGCCCAGGTCCCCGGCGGTGCGGGCCACCTTCTCCCGTACCAGGGCGAGCGGGGTGCCGGGCTCGGCGTTGACCGCCACCGGCGCGGACGAGACGCCCGTCGGGGCCCGGAACTCGCCGAACACGTCGCGAAGGGCCCAGGCCCACTCGCCCGTGGTGACGCCCGCCCGAGCGCACTCGACGGTCGCCTCCATCATGTTCTCGGTGCCCGCAGCAGCCTTCTTCAGGGCCGCCAGCGCCTCGGTGGCGCGCGCCTCGTCGCGGTTGTCGCGCCACTCGTGCAGCGCGGCGACGACCCGGGCCTCGTTCTCCGGGTCCACCGTCATGATCGCGGCGTCGAGATCGGCGGTCAGCGGGTTCGGTTCGGTCGTCTCGTAGATGTTGACGCCGACGATCTTCTCGTCACCGCCCTCGATCCTGGCCCGCCGGGCAGCGTGCGAGGAGACGAGTTCCGACTTGAGGTAGCCGGACTCGACGGCCGCCATCGCGCCGCCCATCTGCTGGATCCGGTCGATCTCGGCGAGCGAATCGGTGACCAGCTCGTCGACCTTGGCCTCGATGACGTGGGAGCCCGCGAAGATGTCCTCGTACTCCAGCAGATCGCTCTCGTGCGCCAGTACCTGCTGTATGCGCAGCGACCACTGCTGGTCCCACGGGCGCGGCAGCCCGAGCGCCTCGTTCCAGGCGGGCAGCTGCACGGCGCGGGCACGGGCGTCCTTGGAGAGGGTGACGGCCAGCATCTCCAGCACGATGCGCTGGACGTTGTTCTCCGGCTGTGCCTCGGTCAGCCCCAGGGAGTTGACCTGCACCCCGTAGCGGAAACGGCGCTGCCTGGGATTCTCGATCCCGTACCGCTCACGTGTGACCTGGTCCCAGATGCGCCCGAAGGCACGCATCTTGCACATCTCCTCGATGAAGCGGACACCCGCGTTCACGAAGAACGAGATGCGGGCGACGACATCCCCGAACCGCTCCTCGGGCACCTGCCCGGAGTCGCGTACGGCGTCGAGCACCGCCACGGCCGTGGACATGGCGTACGCGATCTCCTGGACCGGCGTGGCTCCCGCCTCCTGCAGGTGGTAGCTGCAGATGTTGATCGGGTTCCACTTCGGGATGTGGTTGACCGTGTACGTGATCATGTCGGTCGTCAGACGCAGCGACGGACCCGGCGGGAAGACGTGCGTACCCCGCGACAGGTACTCCTTCACGATGTCGTTCTGCGTCGTGCCCTGGAGCCTGCCGGGGTCGGCGCCCTGCTCCTCGGCGACCACCTGGTACAGCGCCAGAAGCCACATCGCGGTCGCGTTGATCGTCATCGACGTGTTCATCTGCTCCAGGGGGATGTCCTGGAACAGCCGCCGCATGTCACCGAGGTGCGAGACGGGCACGCCGACCCGGCCCACCTCGCCGCGGGCCAGGACGTGGTCCGGGTCGTAGCCCGTCTGCGTGGGCAGATCGAAGGCGACCGACAGACCCGTCTGGCCCTTGGCGAGGTTGCGCCGGTAGAGCTCGTTGGACGCCTCGGCGGTCGAGTGACCGGCGTACGTCCGCATGAGCCACGGGCGGTCCTTCTGACGTTCGGTCATCGTGGACCTCAGACGTTGCGGAAGCGGTTGATGGCGTCGATGTGCTGCTCGCGGAGCTCCGTGTCGCGCACGCCCATGCCCTCACGGGGGGCGAGGGCGAGGACGCCGACCTTGCCCTGGTGGAGGTTGCGGTGGACGTCGTACGCGGCCTGGCCGGTGTCCTCGAGGGAGTAGACCTTGGAGAGCGTCGGGTGGATCTTGCCCTTGGCGATCAGGCGGTTGGCCTCCCAGGCCTCGCGGTAGTTGGCGAAGTGGGAGCCGATGATGCGCTTGAGCGACATCCACAGGTAGCGGTTGTCGTACTCGTGCATGTAGCCCGAGGTCGAGGCGCAGGTGGTGATGGTGCCGCCCTTGCGGGTGACGTAGACCGAGGCGCCGAAGGTCTCGCGGCCCGGGTGCTCGAAGACGATGTCGATGTCCTCGCCACCGGTGAACTCGCGGATGCGCTTGCCGAAGCGCTTCCACTCCTTCGGGTCCTGGGTGCGCTCGTCCTTCCAGAACTTGTAGCCGTCCGCGTTGCGGTCGATGACCGCCTCGGCGCCCATCGACCGGCAGATGTCGGCCTTCTCCGGGCTGGAGACGACACAGATCGGGTTGGCACCGCCCGCCAGGGCGAACTGCGTGGCGTAGGAACCGAGCCCGCCGCTCGCGCCCCAGATCAGGACGTTGTCGCCCTGCTTCATGCCCGCGCCGTTGCGCGACACGAGCTGGCGGTAGGCGGTCGAGTTGACCAGGCCCGGAGCCGCGGCCTCCTCCCAGCTGAGGTGCTTCGGCTTCGGCATCAGCTGGTTGGACTTGACGAGGGCGATCTCGGCGAGGCCGCCGAAGTTCGTCTCGAAGCCCCAGATCCGCTGCTCGGGGTCGAGCATCGTGTCGTTGTGGCCGTCGGAGGACTCCAGCTCGACCGAGAGGCAGTGCGCGACGACCTCGTCGCCCGGCGCCCAGGCGTTGACGCCCGGGCCGGTGCGCAGGACGACGCCCGCGAGGTCGGACCCGATGGCGTGGTACGGCAGGTCGTGGCGCTTGGTGAGCTCGCTCAGCCTGCCGTAGCGCTCCAGGAAGCCGAAGGTCGAGACCGGCTCGAAGATCGAGGTCCAGACGGAGTTGTAGTTCACCGAGCTGGCCATCACGGCGACGAGCGCCTCGCCGGGCCCGAGTTCGGGAACGGGCACCTCGTCCAGGTGCAGCGACTTGCGGGGGTCCTTGTCGCGGCTGGCGAGGCCGGTGAACATCTCGGCCTCGTCCTTGTGCACGGTCACCGCGCGGTACGACTCGGGGATGGACAGGGCCGCGAAATCAGCGGCCGTGCTGTCCTGCGATTGGATCGCGTCCAGGATTTCCTTCACGGTGATGCCTCCGGCAGATCGGGTGTCCGGGCGTCGAGGGAACGCTCGGAGTACCCCTGTGGGCAGGGGTGCGGTGCGGTGTGGAGGTGTGCCGTCGGTTCGGCGGGTGGTGCTGGGGCCTGCTCGGTGGAGCAGAAGGTTTGCCTGTGACGCAGGCGCCCGGGCGCGCGGACACGTGGTTCGCGGGGACAGCCGGCGTACGAGAGATCTCTGCACGCCGGCCGCCCGGACACCATCAACGTATGGCACTGCGTGACAGCTGGCAAGGCACCCAGTGCCAACAATTTCTCTCAGTTGTCATCTCGTAGGCACGCATGAGCAACATCATGGGTGGTATGTCGTGTTGATCCCACTTCCGCGCAGGCTATGGCGCGGTGCGATACACGTACGGCGTCGTCGTGCCCCGTGGGCGATCAGCGCCCGGCAGGCGTCCGCGTGGAGCCGACCGGTCCGTCCGGCGCGTCAACGGCCCGGCTCGGGGCACACGAAAGTGATCTTGATGTGGCCGTCGACGGAACAGGGGTGGGCGCGGGATGGGTACACGCATACGCAGAGGCGGGCGCGGGGTCCGTGGGCGCGCGTTCGACCTACGGCGTACGGCCGTGGGCTTCGTCTTCCTCGCCCTCATGGTCTGCGGTGCCGGCCTGGCCGTCCGCGCCGCCCTGGCGACCGCCGAGCGGCACCCGGTGCTCGCCGGGCTCTCCCTCGCCGCGCTCGTGGCCGGGGTGGTGGCGCTCCTGCGCGTGCGGCGGGGGCGCAGGGCGGCGGCCGAAGCGGCGGCGGCAGCGGTCGAGGCGGCGTACGAGGTCGTGGACGCCGCCCTCGAGGAGCCGGCCGGTGCCGTCCGCGCCGACGATGCCGCCGGCACGGTCCCGGCGCCCGAGCCGGTCCGTCCGGTCGACTACGCGGCCATGGACCCGTACGACTTCGAGGAGGCCGTGGCCGCGCTCTGCCGCCGCGACGGCTGCCCGGACGCCGAGGTCGTCGGAGGCGCCGGCGACCTGGGCGCGGACGTGGTCGCCACCACTCCGGACGGACGCCGCCTGGTCGTGCAGTGCAAGAGGTACACGGACGGCAACAAGGTCGGATCGCAGGATCTCCAGCGGTTCGGCGGCACCTGCTACGCGGTCCACGGTGCCGAGGCCGCCGTCGTGGTGACCACGGGGGACTTCACCGAACCGGCGCTGGAGTACGCCGAGCAGTGCGGCATCGTCTGTGTCGGTCTCGACGAGCTCACCGCCTGGAGCGAGGGGACCGCGCCCCCGCCCTGGTACGCGGAAGCGACCGTACAGCCGGCCGAGGGCTGACCGGCGGGACCTCGCCCACCCGCTCAGTGCCCCCCGAGGGTCCGCCGCGCTCAGTGCTCCTTCAGGGCCCGCTGGATCGTCCGCATGACCTCGTCCAGGGGAGCGTCCGTACGGGCCACCGCGACCAGGACGTCGCCCTCCGTGGACACCGACGCCGCGGGGGCGGCCGCGGGCTCGGCGCCCGCGGTCCGGCCCGCCCCGATCCCGGTGCCGAAGGTGTCCCGGACGATCGCGAAGGCGTGGTCGAGCTGGGCCTCCACGTCGCCGTGCCCGTCCGCCCGCAGCCAGCGCCGCAGCACGTGGTTGTGCGCGGTGACCACCGCGGAGGCGGCCACCTCGGCGAGAAGCGGGTCGTCGTTGCCCACATGGTGGTCGCGCTCGTCGAAATGGCCCAGCAGATAGCGCGTGAAGAGCCGTTCGTAGCGGGCCACCGAAGCGATCTCGGCCTCCCGGAGCGTCGGTACCTCGCGGGTCAGCTTGTACCGCGCCACGGACACCGCCGGCTTCGCCGCGTACATCTTCATGACTTCTTTGATGCCCCGGCACACCGTGTCGAGCGGGTGCTCGTGCGCCGGTGCGGCGTTGAGGACGGCCTCGGCCCTGACGAGGGTGTCGTCGTGGTCCGGGAAGATGGCCTCTTCCTTGGAGCGGAAGTGGCGGAAGAACGTGCGCCGGGCGACCCCCGCGGCGCCAGCGATCTCGTCGACCGTCGTCGCCTCGTATCCCTTGGTGGCGAAGAGTTCCATCGCCGCCGCCGCCAGTTCGCGGCGCATCTTGAGCCGCTGGGCGGCGGCCCGGGTGCCTGCGGCACTCTCCGGGGCGTCCGTCGCGGCGGAGGAACGGGGGGACTTGGCGGGTTGGGACATGAGGTGAACGTAACCCATCGGTGCGGGGGAGTGCGCCCGTGGGGGCGGGTCGCCCGAGGGTCCCAGCAACCCGCCCCACCCGGCCCCCGGGTCAGCGGCGGGCATATTCGCGGAAGCCGCGCCCCGTCTTACGGCCGAGGCAGCCGGCGGCCACCAGGTGTTCGAGCAGCGGCGCCGGAGCCAGGCCCGGGTCGCGGAACTCGCTGTGCAGAACCTTCTCGATGGCGAGCGAGACGTCCAGGCCGACCACGTCCAGGAGTTCGAACGGGCCCATGGGGTAGCCGCCGCCCAGCTTCATCGCCGCGTCGATGTCGTCGAGCGTGGCGTAGTGCTCCTCGACCATCTTGATCGCGTTGTTGAGGTAGGGGAACAGCAGCGCGTTCACGATGAACCCGGCCCGGTCGCCACAGTCCACCGGGTGCTTGCGCACCTTCACGCAGACCTCGCGGACGGTGGCGTGCACATCGTCGGCGGTCAGCACCGTGCGGACCACCTCGACCAGCTTCATCGCGGGCGCCGGGTTGAAGAAGTGCATCCCGATGACGTCCTGGGGGCGCGAGGTCACCCGGGCGACGGCCACGACCGGCAGCGACGAGGTGGTGGTGGCGAGCACCGCACCCGGCTTGCAGACCTTGTCCAGGGTGGCGAAGAGCTCCCGCTTGATCTCCAGGTCCTCGGCCACCGCCTCGACCGCGAGATCGACGTCGGCGAAGGAGTCCAGGGAGCCCGCCGCCGTGATCCGGGCGAGCGTCTCGTCCCGCGCCTCCTCCGTCAGCCGCCCCTTGGAGACCGAACGCTCCAGGGACTTGGCGATCCGCGCCTTGGCGGTGTCCGCCTTCTCCTGGCTGCGCGCGGCCAGCACCACCGCGTATCCGGCCTTCGCGAAGACCTCGGCGATCCCCGAGGCCATCGTTCCCGACCCGGCCACGCCGACCGAGGAGACCGCGCGCCCGGCGACCGCGCCCGCGCTGTCCACCGGCGTCAGCGCGTCCGGCACCGTGGTCTGGCTGCCGGGGGCGTCGTAGGTGTAGAAGCCGCGGCCCGCCTTCCGGCCGGTCAGCCCGGCCTCGCTGAGCTGTCCCAGCACCGGGGCGGGGGCGTGCAGGCGGTCGTGGGACGCCGCGTACATGGCCTCCAGAACCGTGCGTGCCGTGTCGATGCCGATCAGGTCGAGCAGGGCCAGGGGGCCCATCGGCAGCCCGCAGCCGAGCTTCATGGCGGCGTCGATGTCCTCACGGGAGGCGTAGTTCGCCTCGTACATCGCGGCGGCCTGGTTGAGATAGCCGAAGAGCAGTCCGTCGGCGACGAAACCGGGCCGGTCGCCCACCGCGACCGGCTCCTTGCCCAGCTCACGGGCGAGCCGGGTGACACTCTCCACGGCGGGCGGGGCCGTCAGGACGGAGGAGACCACCTCGACCAGCTTCATCGCCGGTGCCGGATTGAAGAAGTGCAGACCGAGGACCCGCTCGGGGTGCTGCGACTCGGCGGCCAGCCGGGTCACGGACAGGGCGTTGGTGCCCGTCGCGAGGATCGCCGTGGGGGAGACCACCGCGTCGAGCTCCCGGAAGACCTGCTGCTTGATCTCGTAGTTCTCCGGCACCACCTCGATGACCAGCTCCGCGTCCGCGGCGGCCTGGAGATCGGAGAAGGTGCGGAACCGGGCGAGGATGTCGCGCCGCTCCTGTTCCGTGATCCGGTCACGGAGCACGGCGCGGGCGGTGGAGGCCTCCAGCGAGGAGACGGCCTGGCGGGCCGCGGCTTCGCTGACGTCGATGCCGATGACCTCGCGGCCCGCACGGGTCAGGACCTCGGCGATGCCGGTTCCCATCGTGCCGAGGCCGACGACGGCGATGGTGCTGAGCGGGGTGTCCATCACGGGACTCCAGGGTGAGTGACGACTGTGAGGAGCACGGCGGCGCGCGAGTAGGGGAACCAACGGGCGCTCGGTGTGCGGAAACTGCGTGTCGTGGTGCACGGTCCCGGGGCACTCGGCACACCGGGGGGAAGGTGACGGGCTCTGTCCCGAGCCGCGTCTCACGAACTGCCGAACCGACAAGCACTCCGGGTGGCTGCGTCACCAGGCCACCGGAGCCGGCGGGTGTGTGTCCCGCTCACCTGAGATTAACCGGCGAGTAACGAGCGCGCCAGCCCTGGCCGTCTGTGCGCTGGCACACAGTTCCGCGCCCTTCGCGTCACCGAGCCGGCGCAGCGACGTAGACAGTGTCTACGCGACTCTGGTAGACACCGCTCATGACGCACTCGACGGCAGACCGGAACACCGACGTGCGGGACAGGCTGGTGGCCGCCGGGGTCCGACTCGTCGCGGACCGGGGCGTCCCGGCGCTCACGCTGCGGGAGATCGCGCGGGCCGCCGGTGTCTCGCACGGGGCCCCACGCCGCTACTTCCCGACGCATGCGTCACTCCTTGCCGCGATCGCCCTCGAGGGGTTCGTCGAACTGGCGGGCCGGGCCGCAGGCGCGCGGGCAGCGCATGAGGAACCGCGGGCCCAGGTCGCGGAGTTGTGCCGGGTCTACCTGGAGTTCGCCCGGACCGAGCGCGGGATGTTCGAGCTGATGTTCCGCCACGACCTGCTGGAGAACGGACGTCCGGGTCTGCGTGAGACGAGTGTTCCCCTCTTCGGGCTGTTCGTGGACTCCGTCGCCCGGGTCACTTCACGCCCTCCCGGCGTCTCCGCACCCCTGGTGGCGAGCGCGCTGTGGGCGAATCTGCACGGCGTCGCGCAACTGTGGGGCTGGGGCAGCCTTCAGCTCGCGACCGGCACCGAGGACGTGGAACCGCTGCTGCGGTCCGTCCTCGACGCCCACCTCGGCCCGGAGGAGCGGTGACCGCCACCCACCGGCGGGTCACCCTGGCGGCGAGCGTCCTCGGGGCCGCGATCGTCGCCCTGGACGGGACCGTGCTGGCCATAGTGCAGCCGACTCTGCAGAAGGACCTCCACGCCACGGTCGAGCAGGTCCAGTGGACCAGCACCGGCTATCTGATCGCGGTGGCGGGCCTGCTCGTGCTCTCGGGCAGGCTGGGCGACCGGTTCGGTCACCGGCGGGTGTTCGCCGCCGGGATGCTGGGCTTCGGCGCGGCCTCCGCGGGCATCGGTCTGGCGACCGGGATCGGCTGGGTGATCGCCCTGCGCGTCGCCCAAGGCGTATTCGGGGCACTCCTCCAGCCGGCCACTCTCGGGATGCTGCGTTCGGCCTTCCCTCCCGACCGGCTGGGTATGCCCCTCGCGCTCCGGACCTCCGCCATCGGCGTGGCGGCGGCCGCCGGCCCGCTGGCGGGAGGGGCGCTGGCTGCCGCGCACGGCTGGCGGGCGGTCTTCTTCCTCAACGTCGTGCCGGCGGCGGCGAGCGGACTGGCCGTCCTCGCCGTACGCGACACCAGGACGCGGACCACGACCTGCGACGCGCGCCCGGCGGTCGCACTCGATCTGCCCGGCGCGTTCCTGCTGGCCGGAGCCCTGGTCGGCGGGGTGCTCGCACTCACCGAGGGACCGTGGAGCGGGGGGCCGGCCCCGCGCGCCGCCGCCGCGGCGACGGCCCTCGTGGCGGCGTGGGCATTCGTACGGCATGAGCGGCGTACCGCAAACCCACTGGTGCCGTTCGACGTGTTCGGGCGGACGGAGGTCCTGTCGGGCCTCGCAGTCCTGGTGCTCGCGTCGGGCGCACTCTCGGCGACCCTGTTCGCGGGTGTCTACCATCTCCAGGACATCCGTGGCCTCGACCCCCTCGAGAGCGCCCTGGTGGCACTGCCCGGACCGGCCGCGATGGTCCTGGCGGCCCCCGCTGCCGTGATGGCGGCACGCCGGTACGGGGTGCGCGGCACCGTGACGGTCGCACTGACGCTGTTCGCCCTCGGTGACCTGGTCCTGTCCCGGACCGGCACCGAGTCCTCGGCGGCGGCTACGGGCCTGGCCTTCCTGCTGGTCGGCGCGGGCTTCGGCGCCGTCATGGTGACGACGACGGACGTCGTCGTGCGGCATGTCCCGGAGGAACGCGCCGGGGTCGCGGGAGGTCTTCAGCAGACGGCGATGAACGTCGGCCCGGCGCTGGGTGTGGCCGCGACGACCGCTCTGCTCGTATCGGCGACACCGCCCGCCGGGACCGCGGAGGGGCTCGCACGGGTGACGGGCCCGGCCACGGAGCTCACGCTGACGGTTCTGGCGGCCGTCACCGCCGCCGGACCGCTGTTGGCGAGAGGGCTGCCGGGAAAGGGTGCTTCGACCCGCACGGTCCGTGTTCGGTCATAGGCTTACGGTCATGGATGAGGAGTTGCGCTCGCTGACCGATCGCCTGCGGCACGAGGCGGGTGGATCCGCGTCCTTCGACAGGCTTCTCGCCACCGAGGACGACGAGGAGCTGGCCGCCGTCCTCGTGGAACGCGAACGCCCGCTCTGGGCCCGGGAGATAGCGGCCTTCCGGCTCGGCTGCGGAGGTGACCCACGGGCCTTCGAGGCGCTGGTCCTCCTCCTCAATCACCGTGACCCCGAACGCTGCGTGTCGGCCGCGCACGCGCTTCGGCTCCTCGGCGACCCCCGGACGCCCCGGGCCGCGGCAGCCCTGGCCACCAACGGCCTTCGGACGGCCTACGCCCTGCACCCGGTACGCCTGCTCACCGCCCTGCGCGCCCCCGAGTCGGTGCCCGCGCTGGTCAGCACCCTGCACCGGCTGCTCACCCCGGGCGAGCCGCACTGGCGTGTCGCCCTGGCCTGTGTCGAGGGACTGGGCAGCCTCGGGGACCCCAGGGCCCGCCCGGTACTGGAGGCGGCGCTGCCGCACCCCCGGCTCGGCGAGGCGGCGCAGGTGGCACTCAGCCGGCTCCCGGAGGGGTGAGCCCGCGTACATAGCGGACCCCGGGCACCTTGGCGCCGCCGGCCTCGAACGTTCTCCGCCACGGCCGCGCAGTCGTCGAGGGTCATGGCGCGCACACGCACACCGGGGGCGTACGCGGGAGTGGGCCATGCGGCTCATCCTGGCGTACGCCCCCGGCGCCCGGCCCGGGGTTTTCCGGGCGCTGTCAGCCGCGGAAGCCCAGCAGGCCGTGCAGGGTGCTGCCCTTCGTGTTCGCGCCCGCCTTCGTGGCCGGCGTGGGCTTCGGCTCCGGGAGGGCCTCGCAGACCGCGTCCGGGCCGCTGCCACCGCCGCCGCCCGGGAGGGTGCCGTCGGTGAGGTAGTCCACCAGGTACGCGTCCAGGCAGTCGTTGCCGCTCAGCGAGATGCCGTGGTTGCCGCCGCCCTGTTCGACGACCAGGGCTGAGCCCTTGAGACGGCGGCTCATGGTGACACCGCCCTCGTACGGGGTGGCCGCGTCGTCGGTGGCCTGGAAGAGCAGCGCGGGCGGGATCGCCTCGTTGGTGACCCGCACGGGCTCCAGTGGCTCCACCGGCCAGGTGGCGCACGGAGCGTTGTACCAGGTGTTGTTCCAGGACATGAACGGCGCCTTGCGGTGGGCCTGCCAGGTGTCGTTGCGCCAGCTGCTCCAGGTCCGGGGCCAGGCGGCGTCGCGGCACTGCACCGCCGCGTAGACGGAGTAGCCGTTGTCCCCGCTCCTGTCGACGGCGCCGAAGTCCTCGTACGCGGTGGCGAGGGCCTCCTCGTCCCCGTCGTTCACGTACGCCGCGAACGTCTCGGCGAGGCGCGGCCAGTAGCCGTTGTAGTAGCCGCCCGGCATGAAGGTGTCCTCGAGCTCGCCCGGTCCGACCTTGCCGCCCGCCGGACGCTTCTTGACCGCGTCCCGCATCCGGTACCAGGCCGCCTCGACCTCGGCGGGGTCGCCGCCGAGCCGGTAGGTGGCGTCGTTCCTGGCCACCCAGGCGGCGAAGGCCTTGTGGCGGGCGTCGAACGCGTGGTCCTGGCCGAGGTTGTCCTCGTACCAGACACCGTCCGGGTCGACGATCGAGTCCAGGACCAGGCGGCGGACGCGCTCGGGGAAGAGCTTGGCGTACACCGCGCCCAGATAGGTGCCGTAGGAGTAGCCGAAGTAGTTGATCCGGTCCGCGCCGAGGGCCCGGCGGACGACGTCGAGGTCCTTCGCGGCGCTGACGGTGTCCATGAAGGGCAGCAGGTCGCCGTGTTTCTCGCCGCAGGCCGCGGCGAAGGAGGCGGCCCTGTTCCGTGCGGTCTTCTCGGCCTCGTAGGAGTCCGGCACGGTGTCGGGGCGTACGGGCGCGAAGTACTTCGGTACGCAGTCCAGTGCGGGCCTGCTCTTCCCGACCCCGCGCGGGTCGAACCCGATCACGTCGTACCGGGCGGCGACCTTCGCGGGCAGGGAGGCCGCGACGAAGCCCGCCATCGAGAGCCCGCTGCCTCCAGGGCCGCCGGGGTTGACCAGCAGCGGCCCCTGCGAGGTCTTCGCCGTGTGCGGGACACGGGAGAGGGCGAGGGTGATCTGCCTGCCCGACGGGTCGTCATGGTCGAGCGGGGCGCGTACCGTCGCGCACTGGAGGGCGGGATAGGACTTGGTGCCGCAGCCCTTCCACGTGAGCGGCGCGGCGGCTCCCGGGCCGGCCGCGTCCGGTCCGGCGGACGCGGTGGACGGCGCGGCGGTCATCAGGCCCGCGACCGTGGCGCCGACGGCGACCAGGATTCCTGCACGTTTCGTCATATGGCCTCCCGTGGTGGGGAACACGGCTGTGGATGGCACAGCCCCCGCGGCATGCTCCCCGGATTCGGGGGCGGGAGGACATGTTCTTCCGAGAGTTGACCCGTTTGATGAGCCCGGCCGGCGCGGTCAGAGCAGGCTCAGCTGGGTGGGCCCCTCGACGAGGGGCTCCGGAGTCTCCCGTGGAATGCGGCGGGCGCCGCCCCGGTCGGCAGGGCCGATGCCGTACTCGGCCGCCAGCTCGTGCACCCGGCGGGTGATGCCGCGCTGGTACCACGTCGGGGCGTAGGCCCCGTCCGCGTACATCTGTTCGTACCGTGGCACCAGGTGCGGGTGGTGCCGGGTGAGCCACTGCATGAACCACTCGCGGGCGCCGGGCCGCAGATGGAGGACGAGGGGTGTCACGGAGGTCGCTCCCGCGGCGGCGACGGCGCGGACCGTGGCGCGCAGCTGGTCGGGGTGGTCGCCGAGGAAGGGGATGACCGGGGCCATCAGGACCCCGCAGCCGATCCCGTTGTCGGCCATGGCGCGTACGACGTCCAGGCGGCGCTGGGGGGAGGGGGTGCCCGGCTCGACCGTGCGCCACAGCTCCTGGTCGGTGAAGCCGACGGAGACGGACACGCCGACCTCGGTCACTTCGGCGGCCTGCCGCAGCAGTTCGAGGTCGCGCAGGATCAGCGTGCCCTTCGTGAGGACGGAGAAGGGGTTGGCGTGGTCGCGCAGCGCCGCGATGATGCCGGGCATCAGCCGGTAGCGGCCCTCGGCACGTTGGTAGCAGTCGACGTTCGTGCCCATCGCGATGTGCTGGCCCTGCCACTGGCGGGAGGCCAGGTGCCTGCTCAGCAGTTCGGCGGCGTTGACCTTCACGACGATCTGGGAGTCGAAGCCGAGACCGGTGTCCAGGTCCAGATAGCTGTGGGTCTTGCGGGCGAAGCAGTAGACGCAGGCGTGGGAACAGCCACGGTAGGGGTTCACGGTCCATTCGAACGGCATGCGGGAGGCCCCGGGCACCCGGTTGACGATCGAGCGTGCCCGTATCTCGTGGAAGGTGATTCCCCGGAACTCAGGCGTGTCGAAGGTGCGCGTGGTGACCGCGTCCGCAGCGAAGAGCGCGCCGTTACCCGCCTTTGCGGGGTTCTCTGCCAGATTGTCCCAGCGCATGGACGCCTCCTTGGTAGCACTCCGCAGAGAATAGAACATGTGTTCCCTTGATCGTGCGCGGCGGCACGGGAGGCCCGATTTTGAGGGGCCGTACCCGAGGTGGTTGGCTCAGCAGCACCCCGAACAACCGAGTGCTGGAGGAACAGGCATGGCGCAGGTCGAGGCCACGACAGAGCGGATCATCGCGGCGGACGCAGAGACGGTGTTCGATGCGCTGGCCGACTACAAGGAGGTCCGGGGCAAGGTGCTGACCGGGCACTTCAGTGAGTACGAGGTGCGCGAGGGCGGCGACGGTGAAGGCACCCTCGTCCACTGGAAGCTCCAGGCCACCAGCAAGCGGGTCCGGGACTGCCTGCTCGAGGTCACCGAGCCGACCGACGGTCAGCTGATCGAGAAGGACCGCAACTCCTCCATGGTCACCACCTGGACCGTCACGCCGGCGGGCGAGGGGAAGTCGCGGGCCGTCGTCTCGACCGTGTGGAACGGCGCCGGCGGCATCGGCGGGTTCTTCGAGAAGACGTTCGCGCCCAAGGGGCTCGGCCGGATCTATGACGAGCTGCTGCAGAACCTCGCCGCCGAGGTCGAGAAGTAGGCCTGCTCCCCGCACTGTTGGCGTCGCGGCCGGCCTCACCGGAACGGGTGATTTTCCGGGGTGGCCGGTTGTGCGCCGTAGCGCCTCCCACCGGCGCATAAGCCCTCAACGTGCGCCGTACGTGCGCCCGGTCGCGTTTGCCCCGCCTTGCCGCCTGATGCGAGAAATGGGCGGCGCAGCTGCGACGAGGGGAGCGTCACATGGGTGGGATCACTCTGGTGAAGGACGAGCCGGGAGGCACCGAGTACGGGCCGCCCGGACGGTCGGCCGAGCACGCGCCGCCCCCGCCCCCGGCCGCCGGGGCCATCACGCCGCCCGACGCGATCAGCCCGCGCCGGATCCGGCTGGTCTTCTTCGGGCTGATGCTCACCCTGCTGCTCGCGGCGCTCGACCAGATGATCGTCGCCACCGCCCTGCCGAAGATCGTCGGCGAGCTGCACGGCCTCGACAAGATGTCCTGGGCGGTCACCGCCTATCTGCTCGCCTCCACGATCGGCCTCCCGATCTACGGCAAGCTCGGCGACCTCTTCGGCCGCAAGGGCGTCTTCCAGTTCGCGATCGTCGTCTTCGTCATCGGGTCCGCCCTCGCCGGCTGGTCGCGCACGATGGACGAGCTCATCGCCTTCCGGGCCGTCCAGGGCATCGGCGGCGGCGGCCTCATGATCGGCGTCCAGGCGATCATCGCCGACATCGTCCCGCCCAGGGAGCGCGGACGCTACATGGGCCTCATCGGGGCGGTGTTCGGCCTCGCGTCCGTGGCGGGGCCGCTCCTCGGCGGCTTCTTCACCGACCACGCCTCCTGGCGCTGGTGCTTCTACATCAACGTGCCGTTCGGCATCGTCACCCTCGCCGTCATCGCGCTCGTACTGAAGCTGCCCAAGCCGGCCGTCCGTCCCCGCCTCGACGTGCTGGGGGCGCTGCTGCTCGCCGCCGCCTCGACGTGCCTGGTGCTGCTCACCAGCTGGGGCGGCACGGAGTACGCCTGGGGCTCGCGGACCATCCTGGGGCTCGCCGCCGGAGCCGCCGGAACGACGCTGCTCTTCATCGTCGTCGAACACCGCGCGGCCGAACCCGTCATCCCGCTGCGCCTGTTCCGTGACTCGGTCTTCAACGTCACCTCACTCGTGGGCGCGGTCGTCGGGGTCGCCCTGTTCGGGGCGGCCAGCTATCTGCCGACCTACCTCCAGATGGTCGAGGGGGTGTCCGCCACCGAGTCGGGGCTGCTGATGCTGCCCATGATGGGCGGCATCGTCGTCGCCTCCGTGGTCTCCGGGCAGCTGGTGTCGCGCACCGGCCGCTACCGGCTCTATCCATTGGTGGGCGGAGCCGTCTCCGTCGTGGGGATGTGGCTCCTCTCCCTCCTGGACACCGAGACCTCCGCGCTGGAGTACGGCATCTGGCAGGCGGTCCTGGGCGTCGGGATCGGTCTGGTGATGTCGATCCTGGTGCTGGCCGTGCAGAACTCCGTACGCCCCTCCGACCTCGGTACCGCCACCAGCGCCCACAACTACTTCCGGCAGATCGGCGGCAGTGTCGGTGCCGCGATCTTCGGGACCCTGTTCGCGGGACGGCTCACCGACGCGCTCGGGGTGCGCCTCCCGTCCGGCGCCGAACTGCCCGACGCCGAGTCGATCACTCCGCAGCTGGTCCACACCATGGAGCCCGCGCTGCGGGACGCGTACATCCAGGCCTACGCCGACGCGATGCCCCGCATCTTCCTCTACCTCGTGCCGGTGCTCCTGCTCGGCCTGCTCCTCGCCTTCTTCCTCAAGGAGAAACCGCTGGTGTCCCACCACACCCCGCAGACGGCGGCCGATCCGGCCGTGACGCAGTCCACGATCCCCGTCGCCCGGACCGAACCCAGCCCGCCCCGGCCGGGCGCGACCTCCGGGGTTCCGGTCCGAGGACGCGTCCAGCATCCCGACGGCACGACGGTGGGACGGGCCGCGCTCACCCTGATCGACGTCCAGGGGCAGCAGGTCGGGCGGAGCGCCAGCGGTGACGACGGGCGGTACGCGCTGAGCGCGCCGGGGGCGGGGGCGTACGTGCTGATCGCCGCTGCGGGCGGCCACCAGCCGCAGGCCGTCAGCGTCACGGTGGGCGAACGGCCGGTGGAACTCGACGTGGTGCTCGGCGGGGCCGGCCGGCTCGCCGGAGCGGTCCTCACCCCGGACGGTGCCCCCGTGCGCGACGCCGCGGTCACCCTCACCGACGTACGGGGCGAAGTGGTCGCGAGCACCCGCACCGGGCGCGAGGGGGCCTATGTCATCAGCGAGCTCGTGGCCGGGGAGTACACCCTCGCGGCCAGCGCCCCCGCCTATCGGCCCGCCGCCCTCCCGGTCAGCGTGCAGGCCGCGCGGGAGACCCGGCAGGACATCGAGCTGGCCGGCGGAGCCGTGCTGCGCGGGATCGTACGCGCCCCCGGCGGACGGGCCGTCGAGGACGCCAGGGTCACCCTCCTGGACGCGGCGGGCAACGTGGTCGACACCCTGACCACAGGCCCCGACGGCGCCTTCCGGTTCGTGGACCTGTCGACCGGTGAGTACACCGTGATCGCGGCCGGCTATCCGCCGGTCGCCACCGTGCTCCAGCTCCCCGGCGGAGGGCGGACCGAGCGCGATCTCCAACTGGGCCACGAGGACTGAGCGTCCCGGCGACGGGGCCGGCGTGCGGGGGCCGCACGCCCCCCGCGCCGACGGGGCCGGGACGGGCCGGGAGCCCGCCCGCTCGGGACCGGCAGGGAACACTCGCCCGCGACGGGCCGGGGACCCACCCCCGCCCGCGCTCAGGGCAGCAGGCGGGGTCCGCGTCTCGCCGCGACGTCCTCGACCCAGCCGAAGCACGCCATGGCCGCGGCGATCAGCACCCACGCGACGCCGAACTGCCACCACAGGCTGTCCAGCGGCAGACGGCGCTCCATCGCCGGCACCTCCCACATCAGGTCGGTCAGCGGTACGGCGGCCATCAGCGCCACCTCGTGCCAGAGGTAGACCGTGACCGCCCGGGCGTTGAACACCGTGACGACCCGGTCCGCCACCCCATGGCGTGCGAGCCCGTCGAAGCGCGGCCGGAAACGCAGCAGGAGCAGCACGAAGCCCGCCGACCACAGCGCCTGGGCGAGCGGGATGTCGTCCAGGTCGGCCTTCCCGTCCGCCGGGTGGCCCACCGCCCACCAGGCGCCCACCGCCATCAGCGGCACCGCGGCGGCCAGGGTCCCCGCCCCGCGCAGCCGGTCGAGCACCCCGTCACGGTGTGCGAAACCCAGCAGCCAGCAGAACAGGAACACCGCCCCGTCGCTGAGCGCGCTCCCCAGCCGCCCGTCCGGCACGCCCGACACCGTCCCCAGGACCACGACGGGCACCAGCGACAGCGCGAGCACCGGGACAGGGGCGAGCCGGAACAGCCGCAGGAGCAGCGGCGAGAGCAGCACGAACCACAGGTACGCGCGCAGGTACCAGAGCACCGCCCAGGCCTGCTCGCCCCACTCGCCACCGGGCGGATCACCGATCGGCAGCACCCAGTACAGGACGTCCGGCCCCGGCACCCAGCCGTGCAGCAGCATCGCCACGCCGAGCAGCAGACCGAAGAACCACACCGGGATCAGCAGCCTCCGCAGCCGGCTCCGCAGCACCCCGGAGGCGGGCCGCTCCAGGGAGCGGGCCATGAGCGAGCCGGCGAGAGCGAACATCACGCCCATGGAGGGGAAGGCGAAGCCCAGCCAGGGCCACTCGAAGGTGTGGTAGGTCACCACCCGTACGAGGGCGACGGCACGCAGCACGTCGAAGGACCGGTCACGGCCGGTGCCCGTGACAGCCGCGGGGGAGGGCGCGAGCGCCGTCCTGCGGTGCGAGCCCCCCACTACGAAGCCCCCACGTGGGGCGTGCCCACCTCACCGGTGCGCTTGAGCTTCTGCCAGCGCAGCCGCCCGCCGGTCGCCGCGGTGACACAGGAGTGGATCAGCACGAGGTACATCAACTGCCGGTACGCGAGCTGCTGAAGGGGCAGCATCAGCAGATACCTGTACTTCTCCCGGTCGAGCCGGAAGGCGTACGCCGCGCAGAACAACTGCACGGCCAGCACAGCCAGCCACGCGAGCAACGAGGCGCGGAAGTCCACGAAGACCATCGCGTACAGGGTGAAGACGTCGATGAGCGGCGCGAAGACCGGCGTGACGATCTGGAAGAGCACGACCAGCGGCATGCCGACCCGCCCGAAGCGTCCGGACGGTCCCCGGTCGGTGACGGACCTGCGGTGCTTCCACAGGGCCTGCATGGTGCCGTAGCTCCACCGGTAGCGCTGACGCCACAACTGTCCCAGGGACGCGGGCGCCTCGGTCCAGGCGCGGGCGTGCTCGGCGTACACGACCCGGTGGCCCGCGCGGTGGAGGGCGATGGTGATGTCGGTGTCCTCGGCCAGCGTGTCCTCGCTCATGCCGCCGACCTCCAGGACCGCCTCCCGGCGGAACGCCCCGATGGCTCCGGGGATGGTGGGCATGCAGCCCAGCAGGTCGTACATCCTGCGGTCGAGGTTGAAGCCCATCACGTACTCGATGTGCTGCCAGGCGCCGATCATCGTGGACCGGTTGCCGACCTTCGCGTTGCCCGCGACGGCGCCGACCCTCGGATCGGCGAAGGGCTGCACGAGCCGCGCCACCGTCTCGGGTTCGAAGACGGTGTCCCCGTCCATCATCACGACGATGTCGTGACGTGCCTGCCGCACACCGTTGTTGAGGGCGGCCGACTTGCCCGCGTTCTCCTGGCGGATCACCCGGACTCCGGGCAGGCCCAGGGACTCGGCGATCTCCGCGGTCCCGTCGGTCGAGCCGTCGTCGACGACCAGGATCTCGATCGGATGGGTGCCGGCGGCGAGGGATCTGAGCGTACTGGCGATGCACTCCTTCTCGTTGTAGGCGGGCACGATCACGCTCACCGGTTCCGTCACCTCGGGGCCCCAGGTGAACCGGCGTCTGTTGCGCTGCCGGTAGTGGCGCCGGGCGAGCAGGAGCATCATGCCGAAGCGGCCGAGTACGGCCACCCCCACGACACCCAGCACCACGGCCAGTCCCGGCACGGTCCACTCCGCGACCGCGACCGCGGCCAGCAGGGCGCGGCCCTCCCACTCGGATGCCGTGTCCGCCTTCCGGTGGGCGGCCTGTTCCGCGTCGCCCCGCACGACGCCGGACTGCGCGGGACCGGCGGCGGGAGCGGTTGCGGCCTGCCCGGTTCCGCCCTCCGCGAAGGACGCGGCGTCCTGCTGCTGAGCGCCGCTCACCGTGGTGAAGGTGTAGCCCTGCGCCTTCATCTTCTTGATGTACTCCGGCAGCGCGGTCAGCGTCTGGGAGCGATCGCCGCCGGCGTCGTGGAAGAGCACCGACGCGCCTTTCCCCTCCTCCGGAGTCGCCCACTCGACGATCTTGTCGACGCCGGGCTGCTGCCAGTCCTCGCTGTCGGTGTCGATGAACACGCTGGTGTAGCCCATCGCGCCGAGGCGTTCGTAGACGGGCCAGCTGTAGTCGTCGATCGCGTCGGTCTTCGAGGAGTAAGGGGCGCGGAACAGCGTCGTGGTGATGCCCGCGGCGCCTGCCAGGGCGAGCTGGGTCTGTGCGATCTCCCGCTTCACGCGGGCCTCGCTCTGATACGAGAGGTCGACGTGCGTGAAGGTGTGGACCCCCACCTCGTTGCCCTCGTCGACCATCCTGCGTACGACGTCCGGATAGCGCGAGATCATCGAGCCCACGAGGAAGAACGTGCCCGGGACGTCGTTCTCCTCCAGGATGTCCATGACCTTGTCGCTCCACTCGGGATCGGGGCCGTCGTCGAAGGTCAGCACGATCGTCCTGTCGGGGACCGACTGCGTGCGTGCGGTGCCGCCGGGGAAGCTCAGCAGCGGTCCGCCCTCCAGGACCTCGCTGGGCACGGTGTCCGCGGAGGCGCCGGTACGCACCCGCTGGTCGTCGCCCACTTCGGCCCGCAGATACCCGTCCAGCAGCATCACGCAGACGAGTGCCAGCAACAGCAGCAGGGCCATGACCACACGGGGCCTGGGGACGGCCTGGCGTCCGACGCGGCCGATCACGCCCGGCGTGGCGTGCCGGCGGCGGGGAGCGCCCATCAGCTCGCCTCGCCGGACGTGGTGGCCTGGGCGGACGGAGTCGCACCGCCGGAGGCGGGCGGCGCCGGTATGCCGCTCGGGCGCATGCCGTAGCCGGGCCGGGTCCGGCCGTCGGGCCCGGCTTCGGCGGCCGGACCGCCGTCGAAGGGGAGCAGCTGGGAGGGGGTCAGGGAGATGCCGCCCATGAAGGCGAGCCCCAGGACGGCGGCGTAACCGGCGCAGACGATGCCCAGCAGCATGCCCGCCCGGCGCAGCAGCTTGGCCCGGCGCCCGGAGCTGTCCACGAAGACGGGCCCCTCCTGGGGGCGTGCGGCAGCACGGCGACGCTCCGCCGAGCGGGCCGGTCCGGCGTGTGCCCGGCGCCGGCGGCGAGGCGCCGGGTCTTTCTCGATGACGGGGTCGGATTGCATGTGCGCATGGTGGCCACCCTTGATGTGCGAAGTCTGGAGCTTTCCTGGCCGCGCGCTGTGAAACGGCCGCGAACCTGTGGGGCCGCTGAGAGTACGCCGGGTGCGCCGCTCTCCCTCGGAGCCTTTCAATCCGTGCCCAGCAGGGGAGTTGCCCCTGAGCGGCGGCGGCTTCCCGAGCCTCTCCATGAGTTCTATGTGTCTTCGCCCGAGCCTGCCGTGTGAGAGGTTCGTGGTGCCCCGGCAGCATCTCGGCTGCCGCTCCCGGCGATTCCTCGAAAGCAGGTGCACACACGTCATGCAAAGGCGCGAACGCGTTTCCTCTGCCGTTGCGGGGCTGATCGCGCTCGGCCTCGCGTGCTCGGCCTGCGCGACGGGTGGCGTCGCCGACCAGGCGAACGGCTCCGCCCCGCCACCACCGACAGCGGCGGTGCGACAGACCGCCTACACCCCGTACGTGAGCGCCACCACCGCCTTCGGCACCGACGGCGCCGGGTCGCCGGACACGTACAACCTCGCCTTCGTCACCTCCGAGGCTTCGGGCTGCACCCCGCTCTGGGGCGGCACGACCGCGGCCGGCAGCGCCGCGGTCGCGGCCCGCGCGGAGGCGCTCACCGGCACCGGGGCGGACATCCGGGTCTCCTTCGGAGGCGCGGCGGGCACCGAAGCAGCGCTCGCCTGCGACAGCGCGGAGGAACTGGCCGACGCCTACGCCGAGGTCCTCGACGCCGTGGGAGCCACCAAGGCCGACTTCGACATCGAGGGCGACGCGCTCACCGACACCGCGTCCGTCACCCGCCGCAACGAAGCCCTCGCCCTGCTCCAGGAGGACCGCGACCTCGACGTCACATACACGCTGCCCGTCATGCCCGACGGGCTGGAGGACAGCGGGGCCGCCGTCCTGGAGGACGCGGTGGACCGGGGCGTCGACCTCTCGGCGGTCAACATCATGGCGATGAACTACAGCACGTCCGACACCGGCGACATGGGCGACTACGCGGAGCAGGCCGCCGAGGCCGCCCACGACCAGCTCGTGGACGTGCTCGGACTCTCGCGGGACGCCGCCTGGCAGGCGCTGCACATCACGGTGATGATCGGGGTCAACGACGTGCCGGGGGAGACGTTCACCCTCGACGACGCCGCCTCCCTGCGCACCTTCGCCACCCGGCAGGGGGTCGGCGCGCTCTCGCTGTGGGCCTCCTTCCGCGACCAGGAGTGCGACGCGGACGAGGACACCACGACGGCGACCGACACCTGCAGCGGAGTCGACCAGGAAGCGGGGGCGTTCGCCGAGGCCCTCGGCGGCTGAGCGTCCGGGAGGTCTGCCGCACGGCCCGGTGACCCGGGTTCAGCGTACGGGGTCCTCCCGGACCAGGGCCATCAGCGCCCTCGCCCCCGGGCTCATGGCCCCGGCCGGCGGCAGCACCACGACGCTCTCGTACACCGCCGGGTCCGCGCCGTCGAGCTCCACCGCCACCAGCCCCCGCGCCTCCGGCTTGCGGGAGAAGTGGTGCGGCACCACCGCGATACCGAGACCCTCGTGCACGAGCTCCAGCAGGCTGTGCACATCGCTGACCTCCAGCGCCACCGTGCGGCGCGCCCCCGCCACGGCGAAGGCCTCGTCCACCGCCCGGCGTGGCCCCCAGTCCGGATGGAAGTCGATGAAGGACTCGCCCTGGAGTCCGCTCCACGCCACCGGCGCACCCTTCGAGGCGAGCCGGTGGCCGGGCGCGCACAGCACGACCATCGGCTCCCTCGCCAGCGGGACGAGCTCGCCCCGCCACTCGGGCGGACTGACGGTGGCGGCGAACGCGAGGTCGAGCCGGCCGCCGGCCACCCCCTCCAGCAGGCTGGACGTGCCTTCCTGGCGGAGCCGGATCTCCATCTGCGGATGGTCCCGGTGGAAGGCCGCGAGCAGCCGCGCCGGGCTGACCCCGGCCACGCACTGCTCCACCCCCAGCGTCAGCGTCCCGCGCAGCAGTCCGCGTACGGCGTCGACGGCCTCCCGCGCGGCCCTGGCCCCCGCCAGCGTCCGCTCCGCCTCCACCAGCAGGGCCTGCCCGGCCTCGGTGAGCCGGACCGTGCGCGTCGTGCGGCTGAACAGCGGCGTCCGCAACTCGTGCTCCAGCGCCCGGACGGACGCGGACAGCCCGGACTGGGAGACGGCGAGACGCTCGGCCGCCCGGGTGAAGTGCTGCTCCTCGGCGACGGCGACGAAGTGCTCCAGCTGACGCAGTTCCATGATTGAGCAATCTAAGCGATGAATCCGAGCGGAATCTCCTGTTGGACCGCTGGATCCATCTCCGCCAGTCTGGAGCCTGCGCACCGGATCCGGCGCGCAGGACCGTGCCCCGTGGAGTGCCCGTATGTACCTTCCGTCCGCCGACCGCTACACCGCCATGCCCTACCGGCGCACCGGGCGCAGCGGTCTGCTGCTCCCCGCGCTCTCGCTCGGCCTCTGGCACAACTTCGGGGGCGACCGGACCCCCGAGAGCCAGGGCGCGATCCTGCGCAGGGCCTTCGACCTGGGCATCACGCACTTCGACCTGGCCAACAACTACGGCCCGCCCCCCGGGTCCGCCGAGATCGCCATGGGCCGGGCCCTGCGGACGGATTTCGCCGGACTCCGGGACGAGATCGTCATCTCCACCAAGGCCGGCTACCACATGTGGGAGGGCCCGTACGGGGAGTGGGGCTCGCGCAAGAGCCTGCGCTCCTCGCTCGACCAGAGTCTGACCCGGCTCGGCCTCGACTACGTCGACATCTTCTACTCGCACCGCTTCGACCCCGACACCCCGCTCGAGGAGACGATGGGCGCCCTCGACACGGCGGTGCGCCAGGGCAAGGCCCTCTACGCCGGCGTCTCCAACTACTCCGCCGAGCAGACCCGCGAGGCCGCCCGCATCCTGAACGAGCTGGGCACCCCGCTCCTCATCCACCAGCCGCGCTACTCCATGCTGGACCGCTGGGTCGAGGACGGGCTGCTGGACGCCCTGGACGAGCTCGGCACCGGCTCCATCGCGTACTCGCCGCTGGAGCAGGGCATCCTCTCCGACCGCTATCTGAACGGCGTCCCGGAGGGGTCGCGGGCGGCGGGGAGCAGCCCGTTCCTGTCGGCCGAGGCCGTCACCCCGGACCTCGTCAGCCGGCTGGCCGCACTGAACGAACTGGCGCGTGAACGCGGTCAGTCCCTCGCGCAGATGGCCCTCGCCTGGGTGCTTCGCGGCGGCCGGGTCACCTCCGCAGTCGTCGGCGCGAGCAGCGTCGCGCAGCTGGAGAACAGCGTCGCGGCGGCCGCGAACCTGGAGTTCGGCGAGGACGAGCTGGCCCGGATCGACGAGCTGGTCAAGGGCACCGCCCGCCCCTGACCCGGAGCGCCGTTCCTCGCGTCGTCCGTCCTCCGCCCGGCCTCCGGGCGGAGGACGGACGGCGGGCAGTGGGTGGCTTCACCGGACTGGACCAGTGACAGATCACGAAGGCTCTGGCCCCGTGCTGTCCCGGCGCGTACCGTGATGCGGCACGAAGATCCTCTTCCCGCGGGGCGGGCGGGGGGCGAACCGACCAGGGACGGGACCGCGCCGTGAAGATCCTCGTCAGCGCCGACATGGAAGGCGCCACCGGAGTGACCTGGCCGGCCGATGTGCTGCCGGGGACCCCGCAGTGGGAGCGCTGCCGGGCCCTGTTCACCTCCGACGTGAACGCCGCCGCGCTCGGTTTCTACGACGGTGGCGCCGACGAGGTACTCGTCAACGAGGCCCACTGGAGCATGCGGAACCTGCTCCTCGAACGGATGGACGAGCGCGTCCAGATGCTGACGGGCAAACACAAGTCCCTCTCCATGGTCGAGGGCATCCAGCACGGCGACGTCGACGGGGTGGCGTTCGTCGGCTATCACACCGGTGCCGGCACCGAGGGCGTGCTCGCCCACACCTATCTCGCCAACTCCGTCACCGGTGTCTGGCTCAACGGTGTCCGCGCGAGCGAGGGCTTGCTCAACGCCCATGTAGCGGCGGAGTACGGGGTCCCTGTCGTCCTGGTCACCGGCGACGACCTGACCTGTGAGGACGCCACCGGCTACGCCCCCCTGGCCCGCAAGGTCGCGGTGAAGGATCACGTCTCGCGCTACGCGGCCGTGTGCCGCACCCCCACCCGCACCGCCACCGACATCCGGGCAGCGGCGGCGGAGGCGATCGCGCTGGCGGTTCGCCACACACCGGTGACGGGCGGCTCCTTCACGGTGGAGCTGGAGTTCGACGCCGAACACCTGGCGGCGGCCGCGACCGTGGTGCCCGGCGTGGCGCCGAGCGGCGAACGGCGTGTCGCCTACACCAGCGGGACGATGTACGAAGGTATCCGCACGTTCAAGGCGGTGACGACGATCGTGTCGGCCGCCGTGGAGGAGCAATATGGCTGAGGCGGGCAGGCCGACCGGGCCGGTGGACGAGCGGGCGCTCGCGGAATCGGTGACGTTCACCTCCGAGCTGATCCGGATCGACACCACCAACCGGGGCGACGGCAGCTGCCGGGAACGCCCGGCCGCGGAGTACGTCGCCGAGCGCCTCGCCGAGGCCGGGCTGGAGCCCGTGCTCCTGGAGCGCACACCGGGGCGTACGAACGTGGTGGCCCGGATCCAGGGCACCGATCCCTCGGCCGACGCCCTCCTCGTGCACGGGCATCTGGACGTGGTGCCCGCAGAGGCCGCGGACTGGACCGTGCACCCTTTCTCCGGAGAGGTGCGTGACGGGGTCGTGTGGGGCCGCGGGGCCATCGACATGAAGAACATGGACGCGATGGTGCTCGCGGTGGTCCGGGCCTGGGCGCGCGCGGGCGTCCGCCCGCGCCGCGACATCGTGATCGCCTACACGGCCGACGAGGAGGCGAGCGCACGCGACGGAGCGGGATTCCTCGCCGACCGCCACTCCGAGCTGTTCGAGGGCTGCACGGAGGGCATCAGCGAGTCCGGGGCCTTCACCTTCCACGCCGGCCCAGGCATGCCGCTCTACCCCATCGCCGCCGGCGAGCGCGGAACGGGCTGGCTGAAGCTGACCGCCGAGGGCAAGGCCGGCCACGGCTCCAAGGTCAACAAGGCCAATGCGGTCAGCGCCCTGGCCGCCGCCATCGCCAGGATCGGCGCGTACGAGTGGCCGGTGCGCCTGACCCCGACCGTGCGGGCGGCGATCGAGGAGATCGCCGCACTGCACCACATCCGGGTCGATGCCGGTGCCCCCGGGCTCGACGTGGACGAACTCCTCGGCAAGCTCGGCCCGGCCGCGGCGCTGATCGAGCCCACCATCCGCAACAGCACCAACCCGACGATGCTGGAGGCGGGTTACAAGGTCAACGTGATCCCGGGCCGTGCCACCGCCTTCGTCGACGGACGCATGGTGCCCGGTGGCGAGGAGGAGTTCCACGCGACGCTGGACCGGCTGACCGGCCCGGGGGTCGAGTGGGAGTTCCACCACCGGGAGGTCGCCCTCGAATCGCCGGTCGACTCGCCGACGTACGCGAAGATGCGGGCGGCCGTCGAACTGTTCGACCCCGACGCCCACGTCGTCCCCTACTCCATGTCGGGCGGCACGGACGCCAAGCAGTTCTCCCGTCTCGGCATCACCGGCTACGGCTACTCCCCGCTGAAGCTGCCTGTCGGTTTCGACTACCAGGCGCTGTTCCACGGCGTCGACGAACGGGTCCCGGTCGAGGCACTGCACTTCGGCGTCCGGGTCCTGGACCACTTCCTGCGCGGCGCCTGACGCACCGCACCGCCCGACGCATCCGCACTGCCCGACCGAGAAGCAGGGGGAACAGACCATGGTGTCATCAGCGGCGTACGGCACCTGGCCGTCACCGATCGACGCGGCGCTCGTCGCCTCGCACGACGGCCGGCCGGAATTCGTCGGTACCGTCGGCGACGAGGTGTGGTGGACGGAGCCGCGCCCCGCCGAGGGCGGCCGGCGCGCCCTCGTGCGCCGCCTGGCGGACGGCACCACCCTGTCCGTGCTCCCCGCACCGTGGAACCCCCGCAGCAGGGTCATCGAGTACGGCGGAGTGCCGTGGGCCGGCGAGGCCCGCGCGGAGGGCGGCCCCCTGGTCGTGTTCGTCCACTTCGCCGACCAGCGGCTTTACGCGTACGCGCCGGACGGGCCCGACGAGCCGTGGCCGCTCACGCCCGTGTCGGACGTCGGCGGCGGACTGCGGTGGGTGGAACCGCAGGTACGGCTCGAACGCGGCGAGGTCTGGTGTGTGCTGGAGGAGTTCACCGGCGACTCCCCGACCGAGGTGCGGCGTGTGATCGCCGCCGTCCCGCTGGACGGCTCGGCCTCCGCCGACCGGGGTGCCGTACGTGAACTGAGCGACGACAGGCACCGGTTCGTGACCGGACCCAAGGTGTCGTTCGACGGTTCCAGGGCTGCGTGGATCGCGTGGGACCATCCGGCCATGCCGTGGGACGGCACCGTCGTGATGATGGCCGACGTCACCGCGGAGGGCACCTTCACGGGTGTCCGGCCCGTCGTCGGCGACATCGACGAGTCGGTCGTCCAGGTGGAGTGGGACCGGGACGGCACCCTGCTCTTCGTGTCGGACGTCGGCGGCTGGTGGGAGCTCCAGCGGCTCAGGCCCGACGCGGTCGCCGGGGCGGTCGTGCCGAGCAGCCGCCTCTGCTCCGGGCGCGGTGAGGAGTTCGGCGGTCCGCTGTGGAAGATCGGCCTGCGCTGGTTCCAGCTCCTGGACAACGGGCTGATCGCCGTCATCCACGGCCGGGGCACCACCGCGCTCGGCGTGCTCGACCCGGAGACCGGTGAGCTCGTCGACGTCGTCGGTCCCTGGACCGCGTGGGCCGAGACGCTCGCCGTCCAGGACACCAGGATCATCGGCATCGCCGCGAGCCCCCGCTCCGCGGCCGAGGTGGTCGAGCTGGACACCGCCACGGGGCACACCCGGGTCATCGGCGTACCGCACCAGGACGCGGTCGACCCGGCCTACTACCCCGAGCCGCTCGTCCGCACCTTCGGCGGGCCCGACGGCCGGGAGATCCACGCCCATGTGTACCCGCCGCGCCACCCCGATCACACCGGCCCCGAGGGCGAGGCGCCTCCGTACGTGATCTGGGCGCACGGCGGACCCACCGGGCGCTCCCCGCTCGTGCTCGACCTGGAGATCGCCTACTTCACCTCGCGGGGGATCGGGGTCGCCGAGGTCAACTACGGCGGCTCCACCGGCTACGGCCGCGCCTACCGTGAACGGCTGCGCGGCCAGTGGGGCGTCGTCGACGTCGAGGACTGCGCGGCCGTCGCCCTCGCGCTGGCCGACGAGGGTTCGGCGGACCGGGCCCGGCTGGCCGTCAGGGGCGGCAGCGCCGGAGGGTGGACCGCGGCGGCCTCCCTCACACAGACGGACGTGTACGCCTGCGGAGCGATCAGCTACCCGATCCTCGATCTGGAGGGCTGGGCGACGGGCGAGACCCACGACTTCGAGTCGCGGTACCTGGAGTCCCTCGTGGGCCCGTACGCGGAGGTGCCCGAACGCTACCGGGAGCGCTCGCCCGTCCACCGCACCGACGGGCTCACCGCCCCGTTCGTGCTGCTGCAAGGGCTCGACGACCCGATCTGTCCGCCCGTCCAGTGCGAGCGCTTCCTCGCGGCGATCGAGGGAAACGGCGTGCCGCACGCCTACTTCGCCTTCGATGGGGAGGGCCACGGCTTCCGCCGCGCGGACACCGTCCGCAGGGCTCTGGAGGCCGAACTCTCCCTCTATGCGCAGACGTTCGGATTCGATCGTCCTGACATCCCCCGGCTGGAGCTGAAGCGGTGACCCTGGAACCTCTCGCCCGCGCGGCCCGGTTGCGGCCCGGATCCCGGGTCGCGGTCGTCGCGCCCTGCGGGCCCGTGCCTCCTGAGCGGCTCGAACGCGGACTCGACTTCCTGCGTGGCTGGGACCTCGACCCTGTCGTGGCCCCCCATGTCCTGGACGGGCACCCCGAGTTGGACTACCTCTCCGCGACGGACGCCGACCGCGCCCGGGACCTTCAGGAAGCCTGGTGCGACCCGTCGGTGGAAGCGGTCCTGTGCGCCAGGGGAGGGTACGGCGCCCACCGCATGGTCGATCTCCTGGACTGGCCCGCGCTACGGGCCGCGGGCCCCAAGGCGTTCGTGGGATACAGCGACATCACCGTGCTGCACGAGGCCTTCGCCCTGCGGGCCGGGTTCGCCACCATCCACGGGCCGATGGTCGCCACCGAGGTCTTCCTCGGGGACGAGGCCACCCGGCAGGCCCTGCGCTCCACCCTGTTCGAGCCCGAGTCGGTGCAGCGACTCGGCCTGGAGGCGGCCATCGCGCTCGTCCCCGGCACCGCGCGCGGCGTCACCTACGGCGGCTGCGCGAGTCTGCTCGCCGCCGACGCGGGAACCCCCTGGGCGAGGACATCCGCCGAGGGGGGCCTGCTGGTCGTCGAGGACACCGGGGAGGAGCCGTACCGGCTCGACGGGATCCTGACACGGCTCCGGCGCATCGGAGCCCTGGACGGGATAGCCGGCGTGGTGTGCGGCTCCTGGGACGGCTGCGGGCCGTACGAACAGGTGAGGGCGGTGCTCGCGGACCGGCTCGGCGGACTGGGGGTCCCGGTCGTCGAGGAGCTGGGCTTCGGGCACTGTCCCACCGCGCTTACCGTCCCGCTCGGCGTCCCGGCGGTCCTCGACGCGCCGGCGGACGGCGGCCGTTGCACCCTCACCGCCCAAGTGCCCGCACTCCTCTGAACGGCCGGGTCCCGAGAGGGCCCGGCGGCCTCCGCGGGAAACCCGGCTCCCGTGCGTTGACACCGCTATGACGTGTGTCACACGATGGGCCGAACCCGGTACTTACCGGTCGGTAATGTGTCCTCGGTGTGGAGGTCCATGTGTCGCGTACTGTGCCCCGATTCCGTCGTCCCCTCACCCTGCTCGCGGGGGCGGCGCTTCTCGCCCCGCTCACCCTGACCGGCGCGCCACCGGCATCGGCGGCGGACCAGTACACCGTCACCGCACTGGAGTTCACCGTGCGGGCGGGTGACCGTACCTGCACGGTCGACGCCGACCTCTACCGCCCTGTCGGTGTCGACGCGCAGCACCCCGCCCCGGCCGTCCTCGCCACCAACGGATTCGGCGGCAGCAAGTCCGACGGCTCCACCGACGCCATCGGCAAGGCCTTCGCCCGGCGCGGTTACGTCGGGCTCGTCTACTCCGGGCTCGGCTTCGGCAAGTCGGGCTGCCTCATCACCCTCGACGACCCGGCCGTCGACGGGAAGGCGGCCTCCGGACTCGTCGACTTCCTCGGCGGCACCCGTGCGGCGGACGACGGCACCAAGGCGGACTTCGTCACCGCGGACGCCCCGGGCGACCCGGTGGTCGGCATGATCGGCGGTTCGTACGGCGGCGCCGTCCAGCTGGCGACCGCGTCCGCCGACCGCCGGGTCGACGCGCTCGTACCGCTGATCACCTGGAACGACCTCGCTCACTCGCTCTCCCCGAACACCACCGGAGCGCGCCAGGGCGTCTCCTCCAGCACCCCCGGTGTCTTCAAGTGGCAGTGGACCAACGGCTTCTACCTGATGGGGGAGGGGCAGCCGCTGCTCGTCCCGAGCCTGGACCCGTCCCGCTTCGGCAGCCTCACCTGCCTGCACTTCGCCGCGCGGGCCTGTGACACCGTCCGCCTGCTGAACTCCGGCCGCTATCCCGCCGCCGAGACCGCGAGGATGCTGGCGTACGCGCGGGGCGTCTCCCCGGTGTCCTACCTCTCCGGGGTCAGGGCGCCCACCCTGCTCGTCCAGGGCCAGGCGGACAGCCTGTTCACCCTCAACGAGGCCACCGCCACCTACCGGGCACTGAAGGCGCAGGGCACCACGACGAAGATGATCTGGCAGTCCTGGGGTCACAGCGGCGGCCAGGTGCCCGGCGAACTCGACCTCGGCAGTGGCAATCTGGAGACGAGCTACGTCGGCCGGCGGATCCTCGACTGGTTCGACCGCTACCTCCACCACGAGGAGGACACCGCCACCGGTCCCGAGTTCGCGTACTACCGGGACTGGGCGAGCGGCTACGGCACAGCGGACGCGGTGCCCGCCCTCTCGCGCACGATGTACCTCTCGGGCGACGGTGCCCTGGTGGACAGCCGCTCCGAGGTCACCCCCGGCAGCCGCGGGTACACCAACTGGCTGCTGCCGAGCAGCCACTCGGAGAGCTCCCTCGCCGGGCTGATCGGACTGCCCGACCCGGCGCCGTACGACACCAGGGGCACGTACCTCGGCTGGACCAGCGCCCCGCTGAGCGCACCGGTCGATGTCGTCGGCGCGCCGAAGGCCACCCTGAAGGTGGTCTCGCCGAAGGCGGAGCGGGCCCAGAACAGCGCCGACGCCGCGGACAAGCTGGTGCTGTTCACGAAGGTGTACGACGTGGCGCCGGACGGGACTCAGAAGCTGGTGAACCGCCTGGTCGCGCCGGTCCGCGTGCCCGACGTCACCCGCCCCTTCACCGTCGAGCTGCCGGGGATCGTGCACCGGTACGAGACGGGGCACCGGCTCCGGTTCGTGATCGCCGCGAGCGACAGCGCGTACTTCGGCAACCGCGGCATCAAGCCGGTCACGGTGGTCAGCACCCCGCGGGACACCGGAGTCCTGGAGCTCCCGGTGGTCGGCTGACGCTCACCCGTACAGCCCTGCTCCACAGCTCCCCGGACCCGGGACGGAGGCATCCTGGGGTCCGGGGACGGCTGTTCCTGGCCCCGGACACCAGGACCCGGCGAAAGGGCCGAGCATGAGGCACAAGGACCGATCCGGCAGCAGCAGCGCGTTCACGCCCGCCCGGATCGCCGTCACCGCCCTGGCGATCCTCTCGATCGTCTTCATCTGTGTGAACACCCAGGACGTCACCATCCGCGTGATCATCCCCAAGGTCACGATGCCGCTCTGGGCGGCTCTGCTGGGAGTCTTCCTGGCCGGGGTGCTCTGCGGTGCCGGCTTCCTCCTGTTCCGCCGGCGAGCGGCCAGGTAGCGGGAACCGGACGCCGCCGGACGTGCCCGAGCCCCGTCCCGGCCGGTGTTCTCCTCCGTCCTCTGCGCACCCACCTGTACGCGACCGCGGAACGGTGGCCTGAAAGGCGCTTCCAGGGGTACGCGCCGGTCAGCACCTCCTACGGGTGCACCGAACGCCGGAAGTCGGCAGAGAGGACACAGCGTGCGGACTGTTGGTGTCGAGGAAGAGCTCCTGCTGGTCGACGGAGAGAGTGGTGACCCTCAGGCCCTGTCGACGGCGGTGCTCGCGCTGGCGGAGCGCCGGGCGGACGGGGACTCGGTGTTCGAGTCGGAACTCCATGATCATCAATTGGAGTTCGCCACCGAGCCGCGTACGTCGATGGATGAACTCGCGGACGAGATTCTCCGCTGGCGGGCCGAGGCGGCGAACAGGGCGGCGGACGCCGGCGCGGCCGTGGCGGCCCTGGCGACCTCGCCGCTGCCGGTGAGCCCCTCCATCGGAGAGGGTGAGCGCTACCGGTGGCTGGCGGAGCGGTTCGGGCTGACGGCTCAGGAACAGCTGACCTGCGGCTGCCATGTGCACGTGTCGGTGGAATCGGACGAGGAGGGGGTCGCCGTCCTGGACCGGGTGCGTCCGTGGCTGCCGGTGCTGCTGGCGCTGAGCGCGAACTCCCCCTTCTGGCACGGGCGCGACAGCTCGTACGACAGCTACCGCAGCAGGGTCTGGGGCCGGTGGCCCTCGGCCGGGCCGACGGAGGTGTTCGGTTCCGCCGACGGCTACCACGCGCAGGTCCGGGCGCTGGTCGAGACGGGTGTGCTGCGCGACGAGGGAATGATCTACTTCGACGCACGGCTCTCGCACCGTTACCCCACGGTCGAGGTCCGGGTGGCGGACGTCTGCCTCGACGCCGCCGACACGGTGCTGCTGGCCACACTCGTGCGCGGCCTGGTCGAGACGGCCGCGCGCGCCTGGCGTGCAGGGGAGCCGCCCGAGCCGGTCCCGGTGAGCCTGGTGCGCATGGCCGGCTGGCAGGCCGCTCGCTCGGGTGTGGAGGGGCGGCTGCTCCATCCGCTGACCATGCGCCCGGAGCCGGCCGCCGATGTGCTTGGGGCCCTGCTCGCGCACGTACGGGACGCCCTGGAGGACAGCGGTGACGCCGTTGCGGCGGAGAAGGCGCTCGGGGACGTGCTGAAGCGGGGTACGGGGGCGAGGTTCCAGCGCGCACTGCTCGCGGATTCGGGCAGCCTGCGGACCGTGGTGACCGAGTGCGCGGCCAGGACGCGGGGATGACGCAAGCCCCACGCGCCCGGCCGCGACGCCCGTCACCCGTGGCCGGGATCCTCCTCGGCCGCGTGTGCGTCGACCACCGCGGCCAGCCGGCCCAGCATCGCGCGGTGCCGGATCTGGAGCAGCGCGTCGAGGGCCACGTTGTGGAGGGCGCCGCCGAGCCCCTGGAGGGGGTGCTCGTTGAGCAGGACGAGGGTCTCCTCGCCCCAGGGCCGGATGTCGAACGCGATCCGGGCGGTCCCCAACGCGCCGCTGTACGCCTCCAGTTCGAGCACCTGCGGACGTTCCAGGCGGCGTACCGTCGTGCGGCCCCGGAACTCCTTCGGGCCGAGCCGCACCGTGTAGCCGATGGAGGACCCGACCTCGGGCCAGAGCCCCTCCAGCGGGCGCGAGTCGCTCGTGCCCACGACCCACTTCGCGTACTGGTGCGGCTGCTCCAGCACGGCCCACAGGGCCGAGGGAGGGTGATGGATCAACTGATGGCGAATGGCCATGAACGCCTCCACGCGCGGATGTCGCGGTCGATGAGAACGACGGGCGAGGTCACCCGCCATGCTACGCAGCCCGCGCATCTCCGACATGTCGGAGAGCCGCCGCACGCCGGGGGCACGGGCGCGGGAGGTGGTCGCTGAAAGAGCGACCTCACCCGTTCGGGCTAATCGTCAGCTGGGCGTCCGAACGGGTGGACCGCCCCGCGACCGCCCCACCCACGGCTGGTTCGTCCGGAGGCCTGTGAACGGCGGATGCCGTTGCGCGGTAGAACGGATGAGGGAGAACGCCCGGCGAACCGACTCGGAAGAGCGAGGAGAGTACGCATGCGTGCACTGACCTGGCAAGGACGACGGGACGTCCGCGTGGAGACGGTACCCGACCCGGTCATCCAGGATCCGACGGACATCATCGTGCGGGTCACCTCGACCGGCATCTGCGGATCGGACCTGCACCTGTACGAGGTGCTCGGCCCCTACCTCGACCCGGGCGACATCCTGGGGCACGAGGCGATGGGAGTCGTGGAGGAGACCGGCGCCGAGGTGACCGCCGTCAAGCGCGGGGACCGCGTGGTGATCCCGTTCAACGTCTCCTGCGGCAGCTGCTTCATGTGTGACCGAGGGCTTCAGTCGCAGTGCGAGACCACCCAGGTCCGGGACTACGGCAGTGGCGCCGCGCTCTTCGGATACACCAAGCTCTACGGACAGGTGCCGGGCGGGCAGGCCGAGCTGCTGCGTGTCCCCTTCGGCAACACCCTTCCGGTGAAGGTCCCCGACGGCCCGCCCGACGATCGCTTCGTCTTCCTGTCGGACGTCCTGCCGACCGCCTGGCAGGCCGTGGAGTACGCGGACGTGCCGCCCGGCGGCAGCCTGACCGTGCTGGGGCTCGGGCCGATCGGCGACATGGCCGCCCGGATCGCCCTGCACCGCGGTGCGGGACAGGTCATCGGGGTGGACCTGGTCTCCGACCGCCTGCACCGGGCCGCCGCCCGCGGGGTTCACACCATGGACCTGCGGGAGTACGGGAAGCACCTGGGGGACTCCATCCGGGGGCTCACCGACGGCCGGGGCACCGACGCGGTCATCGACGCAGTCGGCATGGAGGCACACGGCGCGCCCGTGGCCAAGGCGGGGCAGTGGGCGGTGGGCATGCTGCCCGACGCCGCAGCACGTGCGCTCATGGAGCGGGCGGGCATCGACCGCCTCAGTGCCTTGTTCACCGCGATCGACGCGGTGCGACGGGGCGGCACCGTCTCCGTCTCCGGCGTCTACGGCGGGGCGGCGGACCCGATGCCGCTCCTCACCATGTTCGACAAGCAGATGCAGCTGCGGATGGGCCAGGCCAACGTCTGGAACTGGGTGCCCAGCATCCTGCCGCTCCTGGTGGACGAGGATCCGCTCGGCGTCGACGACTTCGCCACGCACCACCTGCCGCTGGACGAAGGTCCCAAGGCGTACGAGACGTTCCAGAACAAGGCGGACGGCATGGTGAAGACCCTGCTCAGGCCGTGATCAACCAGGAGCAGGAGGAGCGATGACGAACGCACCCCAGGGCCTGAGGGTCGTGGTCACGGGCGCCACGGGCAACGTCGGCACCAGTGTCGTGCGGGCACTGGCCGACGACCCTTCCGTGGCATCCGTCCTCGGTCTGGCCCGCCGGCTCCCGGGACGCGGCGTCCCGGGAGTGGAGTGGGGCACCGTCGACCTGGAGCACAGTGACAGCCCCCGGAGACTCGCGGTGCACCTGTCCGGCGCCGACGCGGTCGTCCACCTCGCCTGGCGCTTCCAGCCCACGCACGACCCCGTCGTGACCTGGCGGAGCAACGTCGAGGGCTCGATGCGCGTCTTCGGCGCGGTACGCGACGCGGGCGTGCCGGTCCTGGTCCACGCCTCGTCGGTGGGGGCGTACTCTCCAGGACCCAAACGCGAGCCGGGCGTCGACGAGCAGTGGCCCACCCACGGGTGGCCGGACGCCGCGTACTGCCGGGAGAAGGCCTACCTGGAGCGTGTCCTCGACACCTTCGAACTCCGGCACCCGGAGATCCGGGTCGTGCGCATGCGCCCCGGGTTCCTCTTCAAGAGGACGTCGGCGAGCGAACAGCGACGGATCTTCGCGGGCCGCTACCTGCCGGGCGGCCTGCTCAGGCCCGGCCTGCTGCCCTTCGTCCCCGACCTCGACGGGCTGCGCTTCCAGGTG
This sequence comes from Streptomyces sp. NPDC006516, assembly GCF_040611875.1. NCBI lineage: Bacteria > Bacillati > Actinomycetota > Actinomycetes > Kitasatosporales > Streptomycetaceae > Streptomyces > Streptomyces sp. NPDC006516. The sequence continues at coordinate 302,604 of NZ_JBEXPD010000005.1, read as the reverse complement.
CTGCACACCGACGACGCGGCCGAGGCCTACCGGCTCGCCGTCACCCGGGACGTCCGGGGCGCCTTCAATCTGGCCGCGGACGCGGTGACGGACGCGCGGCAGCTCGCCGAACTCCTCGACGCACGCGTGGTCCGCGCCCCGGTCCCCCTGGTCCGCGGCGCGCTGGCCGCGGCCTGGAGCGCCCGTGCCGTACCAGCGTCGCCGCATCTCTTCGACGCCGTGCTGCGCCTCCCGGTCATGAACAGCGCCCGGGCCCGCGAGGAACTGGGCTGGCAGCCCGTCCACTCGGCCGCCGACGCGCTGCGCGCCTTCCTGCAGGGTGTCTCCCACGGAGAAGGGGAGGACACGGCCCCGCTGGCGGGCAAGCGGTGGGGGTGAACCAGTCGTACGCGCCGGGCGCCCGTGCCGCCGGCGCGTACGGCCCGGGACGCCGCCACCGCCCTCCCGGGCGGTGATTCCGGCCGGGTACGGCCGATCATCGCCGACCGCGAGACACCCGGCTCAGGGGGCGGCGACCATAGGCCGTATGCGTACACGTGTGGTTCTCGATGCCCCGTCGAATCTGGGGCTGCGGCCCCCGGCCCCCGGCACCGTGCCCGGTTGCTACAAACTCGCGGGCGCGCTCCGTGAGCAGCGCATCGTGCAGCGGCTCAGGGCCCTGGAGGGCGGCGTCGTCGTCCCCCCGCGCTACGACCGAGGGGACTGGAAGGAGGGCGACGGCGTCTTCAACGCCTCCGCGATCGCCCGTTACACCCGTACGCTCGCCGACCGCATCGAGGGCCATGTCAGGGCCGGGGAGTTCCCGGTCGTCCTCGGCGGCGACTGCTCCATCCAGCTGGGCGCCGCCCTCGCTCTGCGCCGCACAGGGCGGTACGGGCTCGTCGCCGTCGACGGATCGGCGGACTTCCGGCACCCGGGCAACAGCGACCGGATCGGCGCGGCGGGCGGCGAGGAGCTGGCCCTCTCCACCGGACGCGGACAGGCCGACCTCACCGACATCGAAGGGCTCGGGCCCTATCTCAAGGACGAGGACATCCGGCTCTTCGGCATGCGCGACGGCGACGAGGACCGTGCCGAGCTGACCGCGCTGAAGATCTCCCACGTGACCGTCGGCGAGATCCGGGAGTGGGGGCCCGCCGACATCGCCCGCGCCGTGGTGCAGAGCCTGGAAGTGCCCGTGCTCGACGGCTTCTGGGTCCACCTCGACGCGGATGTCCTCGACCCGGGCGTGATGCCCGCCGTCGACAGCCCGGACGACGGCGGCCTGTTCCCCGACGAACTGGCCCCGCTGCTGAGGACGCTCGTCGGATCACCACGCTGCGTGGGACTCAACGTCACGATCTACGACCCCGATCTGGACCCCGACGCCTCGGCGGCGGCGCTGCTCACCGACCTGATCGTCGGCGCCTTCGCCGAGGCGGGACCGGACGGGGGCTGACCGCTGTCAGGCGGGGACGTTCCGGTCGACGTACTCGAAGACGGAGCCGTCCGGGTGCAGAGCGATCAGGTTGCGGCCCGCGGGGGTGGGCACCGGGCCCGCGATGACCCGGGCGCCCACCCTGGTCAGGGCCGCGTGGGCCTCCTCGACGTCCTTCACCGCGATCGTCGCCGACACCTTGCGCAGCACCTCCAGTTCCGACTCGGGGCCGCTCATCAGCAGAAAGCAGCCGATCGCGGCCACCGAGACCCCGCCGCGCTCGAAGCGCAGTGCCGGGGTGCTGGTCAGGCCCTCGTAGAAGGCCACGGAGGCCTCCAGGTCGTCGACGCAGATACGCAGCGTGGTTCCCAGGATTTCCATGCCCACGAGGGTAGTTGCCGGCCCCGCCTGATGTGATCCGTTCCCGGCCCGGCACCGGATCCGCCTGACAGCCGTCACGCCTGGCATCGGCTCACGCGCATCACCCGATCGTGCCGGCCCCCGGATCAGGCCCGGCAGAGCACCTCGCCGTGCGGCACCATGAACCAGCCGTCGGGCTCCTCGCCCCACGCGCGCCAGGCGTCCGCGATCGCCGTCAGCTGCTCGGCGCTCGCGTGTCCGCCCTCCACGGCCAGCTTCGCGTACACGGACGCGGTCGTGCGGTCCGCCCACAGGCCGCTCCACCAGGCGCGGTTCTCGGGGGTGGCGAAGCACCAGGCCGCCGCCGACGGGGTGATGTCGGTGAAGCCCGCCTCCCGTGCCCAGGAAAGCAACCGGCGTCCCGCGTCCGGCTCGCCGCCGTTACCGCGGGCCACCCGGCCGTACACGTCCTGCCACTCCGTCATCCCGGGCACCTCCGGATACCAGGTCATCGCCGCGTAGTCGCTGTCCCGGGCGGCGACGACGCCGCCGGGCCGGCAGACCCGCCGCATCTCGCGCAGCGCCTGCACCGGATCACCCACGTGCTGGAGCACCTGATGGGCGTGGACCACATCGAAGGAGTCGTCGGGGAAGTCCAGGGCGTGGACATCCGCCGTGGCGAACTCCACGTTGTCCAGGCCACGTTCGGCGGCGACACGTGCCGCGTCCTCGAGGATCTCGCCGTTCGCGTCGACGGCCGTCACCCGGCCCGGCGCCACGAGCCCAGCGATGTCCGCGGTGATGGTGCCCGGCCCGCAGCCGACGTCCAGCACCGCCTGCCCCGGCCGGAGTTCGGGGATCAGGTAGGCGGCTGAGTTGACGGCGGTCCGCCACCGGTGCGAGCGCAGCACCGACTCGTGATGACCATGGGTGTAGACGGCGGATTCCTTCGGCATGGCCGTACGTCCTTTCTCGGACCTCAGTCGCAGGCGATGGGCCGACCGTACGCCTCCATGCCGCATCGTGAGATAGCTGTCTCATGATGTGGGCGAGCGGGGAGTGGACGCGTCCTTTCCGGCCGCGCGGCGTCACGCGGGCATCGGGCAGTACACCGTGAGAGCCTCGGGAAGCTTGTCGATCACCAACTCGGTTCCGGAGGAGGCGACTTCACCGTCGTACGCATACGGGGTCCCCGGAGCGAGGCCGGACAGACGTACCTTCCGGCGCCATACCGCCGCGTGCACGGGCGAGCGGCTCAGTGGTCCGGCGATCGCCGCGGCCAGCAGGCGCAGGCCGGGCGTCCGGCCGCCGTGCACCACCCGTACGTCGAGCAGCCCGTCCGCCAGGTTGTGGCGGCGGCCGGGCGCGGGGCCGACGCGCCGGAAGAGGCCGTTACCCACGAAGAGCAGCCACAACGGCCGCTTCCTGCCCTGGAGTTCGGCGGACAATGGACGTGAGCCGCGCAGCGTCTCGACGGCAGCCAGCACCCCCGCCGGCCAACCGCCGATCCTGGGTGCCCAGCGCTCCCGGGTCCGCACGAGTTCCGGGTAGACACCCAGGCTGAAGGCGTTGAGGAAGTATCCGTCCGCTCCGTCCGGCCCCTGTGGGCCGGGACGGAAGCGCCCCAGGTCGACCCGGACCGCGGCGCCGGAGGTGAGCGCGATCACGGTGTCGTGCACGGTCTCGATGCCGAGGTCGTACGCGAAGTGGTTCAGGGTCCCCCCGGGGAAGACGGCGAGCGGCACCCCGTGGGTCGCGGCGACGGCCGCGGCCATGTTGACCGTCCCGTCGCCTCCGCAGACACCCAGGGCCTTGCCCTGCCGCGCGGCCTCCTCCAGGCACCCCGGCAGGTCGGAAGGGGCACACTCGACCGTCGCCACGAGCGGCAGCGCGTCGCGGATCATGCCCGCCGCCGCGGTCGCCGAACCGGACTCCCGGTTCACGACCACGACCAGATCCTGCCCGGCGGGCAGCGCCGGGGCCTCGGCCGGCGGCCTGCCCGGGGCGGGCAGCTGGCCGCGGGTCGGCACGACGCCGCGCAGGGCGAACGCGGCCCCCACGCCGAGCGCCGCGCCGGCCACCACATCGCTCGGATAGTGGACGCCGGTGTAGACGCGGGACGCGGCCACGGCCGCCGCCACCGGGGCGACGACCGCCCCCCAGCCCTTCGACTCCAGCGCGACGCCCGTCGCGAAGGCCGCGGCGGACGCCGCGTGACCCGACGGGAAGGAGGTGGTGCCGGGCTGCCGCTTCAGCTGCCTCATCACCGGAACGAGGTCCACTATCGGGCGCTGCCTGCGCACCGCGCCCTTGCCCACGGTGTTGATGGCGGCCGAGGCGACGGCCAGCGACGCGATCCCGCGCAGCGCGGCCCGGCGCGAGCGGGCGCTGCCGCCCAGGGCGGCCATGCCGGCCGCGGCCCCGACCCACAGCAGCCCGTGGTTGGCACTGCGGCTCAGCCGGGGCAGGACGTGCTCGGCGCCCGGCCAGTGTCTTTCGGCCACGCGCTGGAACGCGGCGAGATCGCGCTGATGGAATCTCGCCCGCCAGCCGGCGGGAAAGGGGAGACTGCTCGATGTCGACATGGGACAGCGAATACCCTGCGACCGGAGGGTGAACCAGGAGGCGCGCAGGGGCGCCGCCGGTGGATCCGGCCGAATCGCGAAACATGTGGGGAATCGCCCGGGCTCCGCCCGCTCCGCGACGTCAAGGGCGTTGCCCGGACAAGTTCCCTGCCGTTAGCCTGCGTTCGTGATTCCGGTCATTGGCCGGAGTGTCGAACAAGATAAGGCGGGCGATCATGGGGCGACTCGTCCCTGCGGTGACCAGGGCGCTGGATGTTCTCGAACTCTTCCTCCAGGGTGAAGGAACCCTTTCCGCTCCTGAGGTCACGCGCAAGCTCCAACTGCCGAGGACCACGGTCCACGAGCTGCTCACCACGCTCGCCGCGCGCTCCTACCTGGTCACGGTCCCGGAGCAGCCGGGGCGCTACCGGCTGGGCGTGCGCACATATCAGCTCGGCAGCCGGTACGCCGAGAAGCTCGATCTCGCGGCCGAGGGGCAGCAGGTGGCCAGGGAGGTCGCCGAGACCTGTGGTGAGACCGTCCACGTGGCGATCCTGGAGGACACCGAGGTCATCTACATCGCCAAGGTGGACTCCACGCACGCCGTCCGCATGGTCTCCGCCGCGGGCCGCAAGCTGCCCGCGCACTGCACCTCCGTCGGCAAACTGCTGCTCGCCGCGCTCCCTGAGGCCGAACTCGACGCCCGTCTCGACGGACGTGAGCTCGTCGCCATGACCGACAACAGCCTCACCGACGCGACCGAGCTGCGGGCGGCCCTCGCCGTCGTGCGCAAGCGGGGCATAGCGGTCGAGCACCGGGAGTCCAATCCGGATGTGAGCTGCGTGGCCGCGCCCGTCCGCGACCGGTCCGGGCGGGTCGTCGCCGCGCTCTCCATCTCCGTACCGATGATCCGCTGGAGCGAGGAGCGTGAGGCGGAGCTCGCGCAGCTCGCCTCAGGCGGCGCCGACGCGCTGTCCGGGCGGCTCGGACACCACCGGGGGCAGATATGAGCACCGCCGTCGACGTCGCGGTGCGCGAGCGGGCCGAACTGGGGGAAGGCCCCACCTGGGACCCGGCGGGCGAGCGACTGATCTGGGTCGACATACTCTCCGCCCGGGTCCACACCTACGCCCCCTCGACCGGGCGGCGTACGGTCATGGCCACGGGGCAGCACGTCGGCGCGGCGAAGCCGCGGGCGGGCGGCGGCCTCGTGACCGTCCTGCGGGACGGCGTGGGGCTCCACGACGCCGACGGCGCCTTCTCCTGGCTGGTGCACGACCCCGTCCCCGGGCGGCGGGGCAATGACGCGGCCGTGGCGCCGGACGGCGCTCTCTGGGCCGGAACCATGCGCTACGACGAGGCGGAGGGCGGCGGCAGTCTCTCCCGGATCGCCCCGGACGGCAGGGTGACGGGCGTCCTCGACGCGGTGACGGTCAGCAACGGCACGGGCTGGAGCCCGGACGGCCGGCTCATGTACTACACGGACACCCCGACCCGGCGCATCGACGTCTTCGACGTCGAGGGGGAGCGGGTGGTGAACCGGCGCCCCTTCGTCACCGTCCCGGAGGGCGACGGGTGGCCCGACGGCCTGACCGTGGACGCGGACGGCTGCGTGTGGGCCGCCTTCTGGGACGGCGCGGCGGTCCGGCGCTACACCCCCGACGGACGGCTGGACCGGGTGGTGGAGCTCCCGGTACGGCGGCCCACCGCTTGCGCCTTCGGCGGTCCGGGCCTGCGCGATCTGTACATCTCCACCGCCCGTACGGGTCTGGACGCGCCGCACCCGCTCTCGGGCTCGCTGCTCGTGCTCCCGGACGCGGGGCAGGGTATGCCGGGGACGCCTTTCGCCGGATGAGCCGGCGGACGCGGGGCGCGGGATTCCGTCGCTCCCGGAACCGGTGCGGGGGCGGACCCCGGGGAACCTCCGTATAAAGGGCCCTGAGGGCGACGCAGGCGGACGGAGGCCCGGGATGCACGGAGGCGAGCGACCCCTGAGGGAGGACCGGGGCCCGGTGCGGTACGGGCCGCCCGCCCCCGACCCCGGTCTACCCGTGCTGCCCGAGCTCGCCGGCGTACTGGCCGCGTCGGCCGCGCGCACCCGTCCCGAGCCTCCCGGTGGCGGAACGATCCTGCGGGAGGCCGCCTGCGCGTACTGGGCGCGGCGGAACCTGCACTGCGGCCCGGACGACGTCGCGGCGGCCCCCGGCGTCCAGCCCCTCGTGTTCGCGCTGATCGCGGCTTACGGCGGCGACGTCATCATGCCCAGGCCCTGTCCCGCCGGCTGGATGCCCCAGGCGCGGCTGCTGGGCCGCCCCGCCTACCACGTGCCCACACCGGCCGAGTGCGGCGGCATTCCGGACCCGTACGCCCTGCTGGAGACCGTGCGCAGGGTGCGCGCCGAGGGCGGCAGGCCCCGGCTGCTCCTGATCTCGGTGGCCGACGATCCGACAGCCACCCTCGCGCCGCCGGAACTGGTCCGGGAGGCCTGCGAGGCGGCCGTGACCGAAGGACTGCACATCGTCAGTGACGAGACCTGGCGCGACACCCTGCACCGGCCCCACGACACCGTCGTGCTCAGCCCCGCCGAGATGTGCCCCGACGACGTCACCGTGGTCTCCGATCTGGCAGGGGCACTCACCCCGTCCGCCTGGCCGGTGGCCGTCGCACGCTTCCCGGCCACCGCGCGCGACGCCGCCCGGCGGGCCCGCGTGCTCGACATCCTCACCGCGCTCGGCGCCCTCGTCGCGGAACCGGTCGCCCGCGCCGCCGCCCACGCGCTCCGCGAACCCGAGGCCGTGACGGCCCGGATCCGGCAGGCGGCGGGGCTCCAGGCCGACGTCGCCTCCGCCGCGCACCGTGCCGTGCTCACCGCAGGGGCACTGGCCAGGCCACCGCAGGCGGGCCGCCACCTCTACGCCGATCTCGGGCCCCTGCGCCCCCGGCTGGCGGCCCGGGGGGTCACCGACTCCCTCGAACTGGAGGAGTACCTCACGCGGAGCCTGGGTGCCCCGGCTCCCGGCGGGCACCGGTTCGGGGACGAACTGGGTGCGTTGCGGGTGCGGCTGAGCACCGGCCCCCTGCTCGGCTCAACCCCGGAGCAGCAGATGGAGTCCCTCACTGCGGTGGAGCCCCTGAAATTGCCCCATGTCGCCCGAGCACTGAGCATTTTCGCAGCAGCCCTCGATGAACTCCGATGACAGGAGCCTCTCGATGACGGAACAGACCGAGCGCCCCTACGCGGGCGCCGGCCACGCGCCCCCCGGCCGCCCCGCCGCCGCGCCGCGCCGCCTCGGCGAGCTCCGGACCTGGCCCCGCAGCTTCGCGGACCGGCTCTCCGCCCCGCTTCCGGGTGTCAGGGGCATGACTCGCCTGGCCAGGGAGCGCGCCCTGCGGCCCAACGCCGAAGGCCTCCGCGGGATCCACCGGCTGCCCTACGCCCCCCAGCCGCTGCCGGAGGTGGGCACGGACACGACGGCCGTCACCTGGGCCGGACACGCTAGCTGGATCGTCCGCATCGGCGGCCTCACCGTCCTCACCGACCCGGTCTGGTCGCGGCGCATCCTGGGCACCCCCGCCAGGATCACCCCCGTCGGCGTCCGCTGGGAGGAGCTGCCGCGCATCGACGCGGTTCTGATCAGCCACAACCACTACGACCATCTCGACGCGCCCACGCTCCGACGGCTTCCCCGGGACACCCCGCTTCTCGTCCCCGCCGGGCTCGGCCGCTGGTTCCGGCGCCGCCGATTCACCTGCGTCACCGAGCTCGACTGGTGGGAGTCGGTGGAACTGGGCGGCGTCCGGTTCGACTTCGTGCCCTCCCACCACTGGTCCAAGCGGACCCTCCTGGACACCTGCAGGTCGCTGTGGGGCGGCTGGGTGCTCGGCGACGCGAGCGGGCGGCGGATCTACTTCGCGGGGGACACCGGCTACGGCCACTGGTTCAAGGAGATCGGCCGCCGCCATCCCGGTCTCGACCTGGCCATGCTGCCGATCGGGGCGTACGAACCGCGCTGGTGGCTCTCGGACGTGCACACCGATCCGGAAGAGGCCGTCCAGGCGTACGAGGACCTGGGCGCGCGCGCGATGGCCCCCATGCACTGGGCGACGTTCCTGCTCTCCGCCGAGCCGGTGCTCGAACCGCTCACCCGGCTCCGTACCGCCTGGCAGCGGGCGGGCCACCCCCGCGCCGACCTCTGGGACCTGCCGGTCGGCGGTTCACGGGTCCTGGAAGCCTGACCGGTGCCCGGCCGGTACTCCGCGCCCACGGCCCGTCGCCCGCGCCCTGCCGCGCTCTTGTCCGGCCGCGCGCGCCCTGCCGTGTATTCAGCCGGCCGCCCGCGCCATCTCGTGTTCTCAGCCGGCCAGCCTCGCCCGCAGCCGCCGCCACAGGGCCGGCGTCCCGCTGATCAGCAACGTCAGCGCGACCGCGGCGAGCACCCCCTGCCACGGCTCGGCGAAGAGCGAACCGCCCAGGATCCCGATCAGCTGGTACGTCGCCGCCCAGGCCAGGCACGCGGGAACGTCGCCCCGGGCGAACTGCCGCAGCGGCATCCCGCCGAGCAGACAGGCCAGCATCACGGGTATCCGCCCGGCGGGCACCAGCCGGGACAGCACCAGCACCACCGTGCCGTGCTCGTCCAGCTTCTCCTGAGCCTGAGCCAGCCGCTCGGGGGCCGCCCGGCTGCTGATCGCCTCCAGCCAGCGCGAGCCGTTCTTCGACCGCACCCCGCGCTGCCCCAGCCAGTACAGGCACAGGTCCCCGAGGAAGGCCGCACCCGACGCCACGGCGAACACCACGAGCAGGGCGAACGGTGAGGTCTGGTGGAACGCCACCACGGCCGCCGAACTCACCAGCGCGCCCGTCGGCACCACGGGCACCAGGGACCCCAGCGCCACCAGCAAGAACAGCGACGGATAACCGGCCGCCTGCTGCGTCGACTCCGTCGGGAGCTGCCGCAGCACTTCCTCCATCACCTACGGGCCTCCGGCCTCACATGCTCCCCGTGCCCCAGCCGGTGCACCGACACCTCGGGTGCCAGCCGCGCCGCGTGCCGCACGAACTCGTCGCCCGGCGCGTGGAACTCGTGCGGCCGGATCCCGTCCATCCCGATCGGCCAGTACGTGCCGTAGTGCACCGGCACAGCGGACCGTGGCTTCAGCAGGGCCAGTGCCGACGCGGCACGCTCCGCGTCCAGATGGTGGTCGCCCAGGTTGGGCCCCCAGCCGCCGACCGGCAGCAGCGCCACGTCCACCGGGCCCACCGCGTCGGCCATGCCGTCGAAGAGCCCGGTGTCCCCGGCGAAATAGGTCCGTGCCTCCCCCTCGACCACGTATCCCAGAGCCGGCGCCCGGTGCGGGCCGACCGGCAGCCGTCGCCCGTCGTGCGAGGCCGGGACCGCGCGCACCAGGAGCTCGCCGACCCGCACCACGTCACCCGGGACGACCTCGGTGATCCGGAGCCCGCGCGCCCTGCGCAGCAGCCGGAGGCCGGGGACGGCCCCCAGCGCGCCCCGAGGGACGACCAGGAGGCTGCCGCGGGCGAGACGGGCCAGGGAGGGGAGGTGCAGGTGGTCGGAGTGCAGATGCGAGATCAGCACCACGTCGGCGACCGCGGCCTCCGGCGGTGGCACCTCGCCCCGGCGCCGGCGCAGATGCGCGAAGCGGCGTACGAACAGCGGATCGGTCAGGACCCGGACCCCGGTGTCCTCGATCGTGCAGGTGGCATGACCCCACCAGGTGACCTCCACCGCCCCGCCTCCTCGTCCACGCCCCCGTCGTCCTCGTACGCGTACGAGGGTATGCGGTCCGCGCCCCTCCCACGCCGGAGTGCTCCTTCCCGCCCTCCCCACCACGGTCACACACGGCTACGGAGAGCCACATCAGGGGTAGGGTCGTCGCCAGCATCCGAGCGCGGGGGGATCCCTTCATGGGGGACGTACGGGTGGCGGCCATCGCCAGTCTCACACCGCTGGAGGAGCTCGACGCCGATCCCTTCCTCGTCGACACCCGCGGCCAGCAGGCCATGTGCGCCCGCTGGGCCGCCGACCGGGGATACGTCGTCACCCGCCAGCTGCGCGTCTGCGGGCTGCGACCCGACCACCACGCCCTGTGGGCCGGCACCGAGGGAGGGCAGGTCGAGCTGTTCGTGGTGCCCAACGACCGGGTCCTCGCGCGGGCCCTCGTCTCCGTGCCGGACTTCGCCGCGGAGTGCGAGAGGCGCGGCGTACGGCTGGAGTACGCCGGCCTCGACGAGCCCCTCTACACCGCCCGCGCCAAGGCGAGTGTCCACCGCAGGCTCTCGATGCCGACCGCCGGCTACGACGGCTGCTGACGCCGGGCCGGCAGCCGGGGCCGTGAAAGTCGCCGAGAGGGCTGTGACAGGCTTGACGCGGGTCCACGACGAACGACGGGCCCGGACGTGAGGTGGAACGGCGTGAATGACGGGCGATGGCGTACGGCGGGCGGAACGCTGGTACGCGTGGCCTCGGTATGGGCCGTCTCCACGCTCACCATGCTGGCTCTCGCGGGCATCCTGCCCGACTTCCAGCTCCAGTCCGACGACGGCGACACCGTCACGAGGACCGCCTTCACCGCGGCCTGGGGCGCGGGCGCCTTCGGCCTGCTCTCCGCGCTGGTGTGGCCCGTGCTCGTCAGGGCGCTGCTCATCGTGCCCGCGCTGGTCCTGGGCGCTCTGGTCTTCTTCCTCAACGGCTCCCTCCTGCTCATAGCCCTGCGGCTCATCCCGGACGGGCGCGGGGACGCCAACCCGGAGACCGCCGTGGTCGTGGCGGCCGTCATGTCGGCCGTGGCCTCCGCGGTCTCCACCGCCCTCGCGGTCCGCGACGACGACGCCTACCGGCGAAGACTCTCCCGCCTGGCCGACCGCCGCCGCAGACGCGGCGGCACGCCCGGGGGCCCGGACGGCGGACGGGGCGGAGCGCCCGGCATCGTGTTCGTCCAGCTCGACGGCGTGGGCCACGACGTACTCGCCGAGGCGGCGGCCGACGGGATCATGCCGACCGTGGCCGGGCTGCTCGCCGACGAGGCCGGGCACCGGCTCACCCCGTGGACCACCGACTGGTCCAGCCAGACGGGCGCCAGTCAGCTCGGCATCCTGCACGGCAGCAACTACGACGTGCCGGCCTTCCGCTGGTACGAGAAGGAGACCGGCACCGTCATGGTCTCCAGCAGACCGGCGAGCGCCCTCGAACTGCAGCGCAGGGCCATCGCCCGCACCCATGACGGCGGACTGCTCACCGTCGACGGCGCGAGCCGGGGCAACCTCTTCAGCGGCGGCGCGGACCAGCTCGCCCTGGTCCTGTCGATGGCAGCCAGGCGCGGCAAGGGCCGTCGTTCGCGCGCCGGCTACTTCGCCTACTTCTCCGACCCGGCCAACGCCGTGCGTACCGCCCTCTCCTTCGTCGCCGAGGTGGTCCGCGAGATCGGCCAGTCCACCCGGGCCCGGCTGCGCAAGGAGTCCCCCCGGGTCAAGCGCGGCGGGCTGTACCCCTTCATCCGCGCGTTCGCGACCGTGGTGGAACGCGACGTCGTGGTGGCCGCAGTGATCGGGGACATGTTCGCGGGACGCACCGCGGTCTACGCCGACCTCGTCGCCTACGACGAGGTCGCCCACCACTCCGGGCCGCACAGCAAGGACGCGGAGAAGGTCCTCACCAGGCTCGACCGGTCGCTGGGCCTCATCATGAAGATCGCGGAACACACCCCGCGCGACTACCGGGTCGTGCTGCTGTCCGACCACGGTCAGAGCCCGGGGGAGACCTTCGCGGGACGCTACGGCCTCACGCTCAAGGACCTCGTACGGGCCGGCTGCGGGCTGCCCGTACCCCGCAGGGCGCAGCGCACCCGCAGCGCGTCGGAGGCCCGCGACGCCGTGCGCATCGCGCTGCACAGGCCCGTCGACGGGGAACAGGAGGCGGAGCACCCCGCCAGGCCGTCCGACCCGGTCGTGCTGGCCTCGGGAAACCTCGGGCTGCTCTCCTTCCCCGACATCGACGGCCGGGCCTCGCGCGAGCAACTGGACCGCCGCCACCCCGCACTGCTCGGCACACTCGCCGCCCATCCAGGGATCGGCTTCCTGCTCGTGCGCAGCCAGAAGCACGGATCCGTGGTGCTGGGCCGTGACGGTGCGGAGGTTCCCGTAGCGGAGCTCAGGGACGGGGAGGGCCCGATCGCCGCGTACGGCGCCGGCGCGGCGGAGGCGGTGCGGCGCACCGACACCTTCCCGCACGTGGCCGACGTCATGGTCAACTCCATGTACGACCCGGAATCCGGCCGCGTGCACGCCTTCGAGGAGCAGATCGGTTCGCACGGAGGGCTCGGGGGGCAGCAGTCCCGGCCCTTCCTGCTCTGGCCGCGCACGCTGGCGGACCCGCTGGACGCCGTGGCGGCGGACCCGCCCGGCGGGAAGGCCGTGGCAGGGCTGGTGGGAGCGGAGACCGTGCACCGGGTGCTGGCGCGCTGGCTCCGGGAGCTCTCGGGGCCCCAGGTGCCGCTGCGGCAGGAGGGCTTCGCGGGGGCGGCGCGCGCGGACGAACCCTTCCCGGAGGTGCTGGTCACGGAGGGCGTGTCCGTTAAGGAAGGGGCTCCGGCGGTGAACGAGCCGGTCCTGGACCGGCCCGTCCTGGAGGAGCCCGCTCCGGACGCGGGCGACGCGGTCCCCGGCGCGCGCGGCTGACGGATCAGGCGGACGCGCGCCGTACCAGCGTCGGATGGAAGACCACCGACGGCGCGGGCTCGCCCGGACGGCCGATCTGCTTCAGCAGGAGCCGGGCCATCTCGGCAGCCATCTCCTCCACCGGCTGGCGCACGGTCGTGAGGGGAGGATCGCAGGCCACCGCGGCGTTGCTGTCGTCGAAGCCCACGACCGCGACATCCCCGGGGACGTCCCTGCCCGCCCGCAGCAGCACCGGCAGTGCGCCCAGCGCCATCAGGTCCGAGGCGATGAACACCGCGTCCAGGTCGGGCTGTTCGCTCAGCAGCCGACGCATCGCCGAGGCGCCTCCGGCGTGGGTGAAGCCCCCCTCGGCGGTCACCACGTCCCCGATCCCGTGCTGCTCCAACGCGTCCAAGAAGCCGGTCAGCCGCACCTGCCCCGCGGGCATGTCCTGCGGGCCCGCGATGGTCCCGACGCGCCGTCGGCCCATGGCCGCCAGATGGTCGGCGGCCATCTGCGCCCCGGCCCGCTGGTCCGCCTCGACGTAGGTCAGCGGTGAGGGGCGGCGCGGCCGTCCGGCCAGCACGGCCGGGAGCCGGGTGCCGTGCAGCAGCTCCGGCAGCGGATCGTCGGCGTGCGAGGAGATCAGCACCACTCCGTCCACGTGTCCCTGGCGCAGATACGACATCAGCTGGTCACGCGAGGCCTCGTCGTCGGCCAGCATCAGCACCATCTGGATCCCGGCGGGGCGCAGCACCTCCATGAGGCCGGCGACCACGCGCCCGAAGTGCGGGTCGGAGAACATCCGGCCTATGAACGGCTCGGAGACGGGACGGCGTTCACGCTCGGACACCACCAGTGCGATCGAATCGGTCCGGCGGGTCACCAGCGAACGTGCCGCACGGTTGGGAACGTAGCCCGTGGTGGCCACCGCCTCCTCGACGATGCGCCGTAGCGCGGGGTCCACCGTGGTCGCACCGTTGATCACACGGGACACCGTGGCCCGGGAGACACCGGCCACCGCGGCCACGTCCTCCAGGGTGGTGGGGCGTGCGGGCGGCGACACGTCGGCAGTCATGCAGTCTTTATACCGGGTGATCCGACGAGCGTGCCGAGGGTTCCGGCACGTCAGCGGCCCCGGCCGCCGCTCACACCTCGGTGGCCCTCGCCGGTCGCGGCACTCAGTGGCCCCGCTCGCGCAGGGCGGTCAGTTCGGCCAGCTGTTCCCCGCGCGCTGTCACGAGCGCCCGTGCCCGGTCCCTGGCCTCGGCGCTGCCGCCCGCCGAGCTCTCGGAGCGCGAGACCTGCTTCGACTGGTGCAGATGCTCGTGGAGCAGCCTCACGAGCAGGCGGTCGAAGGCCGCCCCCTCCGCCACGCGGGCGTCCCCGAGATCCTCGGCCGTCACCATGCCGGGCATGTCGTGCCCCTCGTGCACATCGGTGCCGGGCAGTCCCATCCGGTCCCGGAGCCCGCGCAGCGCGGTCAGTTCGGCGACCTGCGCGGACCGCAGCCGAGCCGCCCAGGAACGCAGGCGGGGCCCGGAGGTCTTGCGAGCGGCGAGATCCAGCAGGAGCACGGCCTGTGCGTCCATGGGGATCATCAACTGGACCCAGGCGGCGTCGGTCGGGTTCGCCGAGGGGGAGCGGGGCGTCGTCGTACCGGTCTGTGCGGGTCCGGGCGAGGGATCGGCTTTTCGACCTCCTTCTCCGGCGCAACCGGTCAGCAGGGTCAGCAGAGTGAGCAGGAGCAGCGTCGTGGTGAGTCGGCGAGGTGCCATCGGCGGCGGTTCCTTGCGGCCGGGGCGTCCGTCCAGGCCCGGGAGCGGGCCTGGACGGACGCCGGTGGACGGGGATGTGACGAAACGTCAGGGGGTGCCGTCGGCGCCGCACTTGATGATGGCGTTGATGCAGTCACGGACCCGCTGGGCCATCTCCGCCTCTGGCCACACGTTGAAGAAGTCGCCGTGCATCGTGTAGCCGCGTCCCGAGGCGAGCCGGAAGCGTGCGGGGTCGCCGTTCACCGGATAGCGGAGGACCTGGCGCAGCTTGGGCACCGGGACCGGGTGGGTCGACGGGCAGGCGCCGCCCACCGGATAGGCCATGTGGCTCTTGTGGTCGGCCGAGTCCAGGTCCTTCCCGTTCCAGCACTGCGGGAAGTCCAGGTAGCTCTCCATCATCGAGCCCGCCGGGCAGTTGACGAAGTCGTGGGACGGATCGACCTCGCCGTGGTGGAGACACGACCAGCGGGAGATGGTGTTGTCGTCGGGGCCGGTGGCCTTCGCGTTGCCCGCGACGATCCGCAGCCCGCGGGGGAAGGGCTTGATCGTACGGATGATGTCGTCCCGCACGCCCTCGCCGAGGTAGTAGAACGTGGTGCCGGTCGGCTCCACCTCCTTGTCGCCGTCGTACAGGGTCGGCACCCAGTAGGCGGAGAGGTCGGTCCTGGGAGCGCAGCTGGTGCCGGCTCTCTCCAGGGACGCGAGATCCGAGTGCGCGTCGGTCGAGTCGTTCCCGAAGAAGCTGTGCATGTGCGAGGCGCCGGGCAGACGGGGCAGAACGATCGGATCGTCGGGTGCGCGGTGTGTGTAGGGGCATTCGGCGAGGAACTCGGCGACCCGGACCACGTCGGCGGACCCGGTGGAGCCCGTCGCGGCGCGGTCGCCCGCCGCGTTGCCCGCGGAGGCCTGGACGAGGGACAGGGCGAGTGCGGCGGCGGCGAGCCCGGCGATGCGGTAGCGCCACGGCGGCAGGGATCCGCGCCTGCCGTGGTCGGACGTGCGTCGTCTGAGGAAGAGCACGGCACTCCTGTTCTGAGGAAGTGGGGTTCCTTCGGCCGAGTGTCCGGCCTGGGCGAGAGAGCGCTCTCTTCAGGAACGTAGAAGTGTGACGTAAGCATGTCAAGACTGTGCACGGGCCCGTCAATTACCTGCTAGCTGAACGGAGTTGTCGTGCGGCGGGGTCGGAGAGCGATCTCTCAAAACCTCTCCGATCGAGGGTCGGGGGGCGTTGTCAGTGGTGGGCGGCAGGATGGTGGTCATGACGACGAACTCAGTTGGGCCGCTCGCCGACACCGCCGCCTACGCGGCTGCCGTGGAAGAGGCGAAGCGTGCTGCCGCCGCCTACTACACCGCGGGTGAGAGCACGCTCGACGACGATGCCTACGATCGCCTGGTGCGCGGTATCGCGGCCTACGAGGAGCAGCATCCGCAGGAGGTGCTGGACGCCTCGCCGACCGGGAAGGTCGCCGGAGGGGCGGCGACGGGGGACGTGCCGCACACCGTCCCGATGCTCTCGCTGGACAACGTCTTCTCCGCCGAGCAGTTCGTCACCTGGACCGCCTCCGTGGAGCGCCGCATAGGCAGACCGGTCGCCGCCTGGAGTGTCGAGCCCAAGCTCGACGGCCTCGCAGTCGCGGCGCGCTACCGCCAGGGCCGGCTGGAGCAGTTGATCACCCGAGGCGACGGGACGGCCGGGGAGGACGTCTCGCACGCCATCGGCACGGTCCTCGGCCTGCCGGACCGGCTCGGCGCGCCCGAGACCCTGGAGGTGCGCGGCGAGATCCTCATGACGGACGAGCAGTTCGAGCAGGCCAACACCGTGCGCACCGAACACGGTGCCGCACCCTTCGCCAACCCCCGGAACGGGGCGGCGGGCACCTTGCGGGCCAAGGACCGGCCGTACCGCGTGGAGATGACCTTCTTCGCCTACGGCGCTCTCGCGCTGCCGGATTCCGGTGAGCTGACCGGGACGCTGGCCGAGCTCCCGCACAGCGAGGTCCTGGAACTCGTCGCGGGGCTCGGTGTGCACACCGCCGCGGACTCGGCGGTCGCCCCGCGCGTGGTCACCACCGCGGAGGAGGTGCAGGCCGGTGTGGAGGAGATCGCGGCCCGTCGCGCCTCACTGCCCTTCGGCATAGACGGCATCGTGATCAAGGCCGACCTGGCCGCCGACCAGCGCGACGCCGGCTCCGGGACGCGCGCACCGCGCTGGGCCATCGCCTACAAGCTCCCGGCGGTGGAGAAGGTCACCCGGCTGCTGGGCGTCGAGTGGAATGTCGGCAGGACCGGCATCATCGCGCCGCGCGCCGTCCTGGAGCCCGTCGAGATCGACGGATCCACGGTCAGCTACGCCACGCTCCACAACCCGGCCGACATCACCCGCCGTGACCTGCGCCTGGGGGACCATGTGATGGTCTACAAGGCGGGTGACATCATCCCCCGCATCGAGGCGCCGGTCGCACATCTGCGCACCGGGGACGAGAAGCCGATCGAGTTTCCCGAGACCTGCCCCCGGTGCGGCTCGGAGATCGACACGAGCGAGCAGCGCTGGCGCTGCACGCAGGGCCGTGCCTGCCGGGTCGTGGCCTCCGTCTCGTACGCCGCCGGTCGCGATCAGCTCGACATCGAAGGGCTCGGCGCGACCAGGGTCGTCCAGCTCGTCGACGCCGGCCTCGTCCAGGACTTCGCCGACCTCTTCACGCTGGAGCGGGATCAGCTGCTCTCCCTGGAGCGGATGGGGGAGACGTCCACCGACAACCTGCTGGCGGCCATCGAGACGGCCAGGACCCGCCCGCTGTCCCGCGTCTTCTGCGCCCTCGGGGTGCGGGGCACGGGACGCTCGATGTCCCGGCGGATCGCCCGCTACTTCGCCTCGATGGACCGCGTCGTCGCCGCCGACGCCGAGAGCCTCCAGCGGGTCGACGGCATCGGCACGGAGAAGGCCGCGGCCGTGGTCAAGGAACTGGAGGAGCTGGCGCCGCTGATCGGCAAGCTCGTCGCCGCCGGGGTCAACATGACCGAGCCCGGCGCCACCCCGCCGCCGGAGCCGGGCTCCGAACCGGAGGCGCTCCCCGAGGGCGGGGAGGCGGAAGGGCTGCCTCTCGGCGGGATGACCGTCGTCGTCACCGGCGCCATGACCGGTGCGCTGGAGAAGCTCTCCCGGAATCAGATGAACGAGCTGATCGAGCGGGCCGGTGGCAAGTCCTCCTCCAGCGTCTCCAAGCGCACCAGTCTGCTCGTCGCGGGGGAGAAGGCGGGCTCCAAACGCACCAAGGCGGAGGAGCTGGAGATCAGGATCGCCGCACCCGAGGAGTTCGCAGAGCTGGTGAAGGCCTATCTGGCTCCCTGAGGAGTGAAAGGCGGAGGAGGGGCCCGCCCTTGGGATCGTGGCGACAGTGGCGTTTCCAGGCCTCGTATTGCATAGTGAGGGTTCGGTCACGCCTCTCTATCGGGGGGTCGGCCTGTTGATGCGTGATGAACGGCCGTAGCAGCGGGCCGGAGGGCGAGGAGCGATGCGTTCTCCGCGAGTCGGGCGGCTGAGCCGCCCGGCCGCCCCGCGCGGGCGGCCGGACACGCCTTACGTCCCGCGCGGGCGGGCGGACAGGCTGCCGCCCGTGTTCGCGGCGCTCCTGTTCGCGCTGCTCACCCTTTTCGGTGGTGCGGCTCCCGCAGTCGCGCTCCCCCCGCCCGTTCCGTCCGTCGGTACGCACGGGGCCGACCGGACCGCACATCTCGACGGGCCGCACGCCGCTGCCCGTCCCGAGCCCGGCCGGTGGGCGGAGGCCGCGCCTCTTCCGGGGCCGCGTGCGGGCGTCGACCGTCCGCACGCCCCGCATCATGGCCCGCCGCCCGGCCATGGCGCACTGCCTCCGCGCCTGCCGGGCCTCCCCGTCCCTCGCGGCCTCGCATCGGGAGCGGCGGGAGCCGGCCCCTGCGTGTCCGGTCTGACCAAGGCGACTCTGCCCGGCGTGCGAGGTCCTCCTGGGGTGGTGACAGGCCGGTCGGCCTGTCACCGGTCCTGTTCCACAGACCTGTCGTCCCCCTCCCCGGCCGCAACCGACCCAGACCGTCCCCGCTGAGCTCCAGGTGTCCGTGCTGAACTCGGGCCGTCCTTGCTGAGCCCGGCTCGTACCGGATGACCTCGGGCCGGACGCCCTGCGCCGGGCCTGCCTCCGTGAGTTGAGCCCTGCCTCCGTGGCGGTGCGCGCCTTCGCGGTCGAGGACTGTTTCCGCGGTCGAGGACTGATTCCGCGGTCGAGGCCGGGGCGGACGACGCCCACTCAAGGGGATCCCATGACTCGCGCCACCACGGTGCGAGCGGTTCTGGCTGCCGCCGTCCTGCTCGTCTCCGTGTTCATCACCCTGACCATGTCACCCAGACTCGGCCTGGACCTCCAGGGCGGCACCCGCATGGTGCTCCAGGCCAAGGACTCCGCCACCGCGAAGGCGGACCGGGAGAGCACCGATCGCACCATGGAGGTGCTGCGCCAGCGCATCGATTCGCTCGGGGTCGCCGAACCGGCCCTGACCCGCTCCGGCGAAGACCGGATCATCGTCGAACTACCCGACGTCCAGGACCCGCGCCAGGCGGCCGAGGTCATCGGCAAGACCGCGCAGCTCGGTTTCCACGCGGTCCAGGAGCCCGGGGGCGAAACCAGCGGCGACCGGACGCTCCCCGACGAACAGGGCACTCCTCTCGCCCTCGGTCCGGAGCGTCTCTCCGGCGCGGGTGTCAAGGACGCCACCGCCCAGTTCGACGCCCAGCAGGGCGCGGGCTGGTCCGTCGCCCTCGACTTCCACGGCGACGCGGGCAAGGAGTGGCAGCGCCTCACCGGAGACGCCGCGTGCCATCCCGCCGGGGACCAGAAGCGACGCGTCGCGATCGTCCTCGACGGGAAGGTCATCTCCTCGCCGCAGGTCGATCCCTCGGTCGGCTGCGAGGTAGGGCTGCCCTCCGGCTCCACCCAGATCACCGGCTCCTTCAGCGCCGACGAGGCACGCGATCTCGCCCTGCTCATCAAGGGCGGCGCACTCCCCGTGCCCGTGGAGATCGTCGAACAGCGGACCGTGGGCCCGACCCTGGGCGCCGCGGCCATCGACGCGAGCGCCCGCGCCGCTCTCATCGGCGCGGCAGCGACCGCGCTCTTCATCACCTTCATGTACCGCCTCTTCGGCGCACTCGCCGCCCTCGCTCTTGCGGCGTACGGCGTGATCTCCTACGCCGCGCTGGTCGCCCTCGGTGTCACGCTGACCCTGCCGGGGCTCGCCGGGTTCGTCCTCGCCATCGGCATGGCGGTCGACGCCAACGTCCTGGTCTTCGAACGCGCCCGGGAGGAGTACGCGGACCGGCGGAGCCGCTCGCTGCGCTCCTCGCTCACCGCCGGATTCCGTAACGCGTGGAGTGCCGTCGCCGACTCCAACGTCACCACTCTCATCGCCGCGGCCCTGCTCTTCCTCCTGGGCTCCGGCCCGGTCAAGGGCTTCGGTGTCACGCTCGCCATCGGCGTGCTGGCCTCGATGTTCTCGGCCCTCGTCATCGCCCGGGCGCTCACGGAGTTCGCGGCGGGCTCACGGTTCGTCAACGACTACCGCGGCGTCAACGGCATCGCACGGCCCGGCCGGGTCCGCACCTGGCTGAACGCGCGGGACCCCCAGCTGTTCCGGGCTCCGCGCCGCTGGCTCGGGGTGTCGGCCGCCCTTGTGCTCGTCGCCGTCACGGGCATCCTCGTGCGCGGTGTGGACCTGGGCGTCGAGTTCACCGGCGGGCGGCTCGTCGAGTACTCCACCAGCCGCCCCGTCGACGTCGAGACCGCCCGTGACACGATCGCCGCCGCCGGGTTCGACGGCGCCGAAGTCACCACGGCGGACGACCACGACCTCTCCGTACGCACCGGCAAGCTCGACAACGCGGGGGAACACGCCCTGCGCACAGCCTTGGCGGAGGTGGGCGGCGAGACCACCAAGGTGCGTGACGAGCTGATCGGGCCCAGTCTCGGCGACGAACTGCGGCGCAACGCTCTGATCGCGCTGGGCGTCGCCGTGTTCGTGCAACTCGCCTATCTCGCGGCCCGTTTCCGGTGGACGTTCGCCGTCGCCTCCGTGGGGGCGCTTGTGCACGACGTCATCATCCTGGTCGGCGCCTTCGCCTGGCTCGCCCGGCCCGTCGACGGCATCTTCCTCGCCGCCCTGCTCACCGTGATCGGCTACTCCGTCAACGACTCGGTCGTGGTCTTCGACCGGGTGCGGGAACTCTGGGCGAGGAACCGTCGCACACCGATCGCCGACGTGGCCAACCGTGCGGTTCTGCAGACCGTGCCACGCACCGTCAACACAGGGATGGGCGCCATGTTCATCCTGGTCGCCCTGGCGGTGCTGGGCGGGGACTCTCTCGCGGACTTCGCACTCGCCCTCCTCATCGGCATCTGCGTGGGGACGTACTCCTCGGTCATGACGGCCGTTCCGGGGGCGCTGCTCCTGGAGCGGAGCAGCAAGGCCCCGCCGCCGGCCAGGAAGCGCGCACCGAAACGGGGGGCGGAGGCCGGCCGCACACGCCGCCGCGACCCGTCCGACAACGGGGCGCGCGTATAGGGCTCATGAACGAGCACGTGCCGGGCGGGACCCACCAGGCCCCGCCCGGCGCGTACCGGCGGCCCGTACTGCGTGACGCCTGGGCCACGCTCGTACCCGACATGAACGGAGCGGTGGCCGGCGGGCTCGCCGTCCTCGGTGACGTGCACGAACTGCCGCTGCTGCTCGCCCTGACGATCCTGCTCGCAGCCGT
The DNA here is from genome assembly GCF_040611875.1 of Streptomyces sp. NPDC006516. Taxonomy (NCBI): domain Bacteria; kingdom Bacillati; phylum Actinomycetota; class Actinomycetes; order Kitasatosporales; family Streptomycetaceae; genus Streptomyces; species Streptomyces sp. NPDC006516. The sequence continues at coordinate 281,030 of NZ_JBEXPD010000005.1, read as the reverse complement.
CGCCGTCGCCGTCACTGGTCTGCTGGGCCGCGGGGACACCCCGTGGACCAGGCCGCGCGTCACCCTCTGAGTCCGCCATGCCCCGTCGGTGGGCAGCCGCGTCGGGGGCGACAGCGACCGCACCCGGGCCGTAACGTCGCGGGGACCGACCGCACCGGACCACGAGGAGCCGCCCCATGCCCGCTGAACCGCTGTCCGCGAACGCCATCGAGGAAGCGCTCCGCGAACTCCCCGGCTGGCGGCTGGACGGGGACCGCATCACCCGTACCTACCGGCTGCCCTCCCACTTCGCCGCGACCGGGCTGACCGTCCACGTGGCCCGCATCCAGGACGAGCTGAACCACCACTCGGACCTGACGCTGGGCTACAACACCGTGTCGCTCGCGGTGAATTCGCACGACGCCGGAGGCGCCGTGACGCGGAAGGACCTCGAGCTGGCCGCACGCGTCGAGGCGGTCGCCGCAGGACACGGCGCGGAGTGACGCCCGGCGCGGCCCGGCCGGACGGCGGAGCGGACGGCCGCGAAGCTCGAGGCGCTGCCCGACCCGGACCGGCCGCGCGCCGATCCGGCCTACCGGCTACGCGGCTGAACGGCTTCCGTACGTTCGCGACGTGCGGGCCCCGCTTGGTCTCGGCGCGGGCCTCGCACGGGGCCCGCACCGGACCGCCCGTGCGGCCGGCCGACGGGTCAGCGGGACCAGACGCCGTCCCGTACGGCACTCCTCGCGAAGGCGGTGAAGTCACGCGCATCCCGCCCGAGCGCGCGCTTCACCCCGTCCGTCGTCATGGCGTTGCGCCCGTCCAGCAGCATGACGAACAGGTCCGCCAGGAAGCCCGCTTCGGCGGACGGCACGCCGTAGGTCCCCAGCGCCGCCGCGTACTGGGGTCCGGTCACCGGTTCGTAGCGGATCTCCGTCCCCGTCGCACGGCCAAGCTCCGCGGCGACCTCGTCGAAGGTCAGCAGTCGTGGGCCCGTCAGCTCGTGCACCGATCCCCCCGGGATCTCCCCGGTGAGCGCGGCCACGGCCACGTCGGCCAGGTCGTCCGCGTCGACGAAGGGCTCGGCGGTGGAGCCCGCGGGGAAGACCAGCTCCCCGTCGAGCACACCGTCGAGCAGCGCGCCCTCGCTGAAGTTCTGCGCGAAGAAGGCCGATCTGAGGACCGTGAGTTCGACCCCCGCCGCCGCGCCCCGCAGGGCCTCCTCCGCCACCACTGCCTGCGGTTCGCCGCGCCCGGAGAGCAGCACCAGGGCGCGTACTCCGCTGTCGGCCGCCATCCGTCCGAACGCGGCCATCGCCTCCGGCGCGCCGGGGGCGGCGAGATCCGGGTAGTACGCGACATAGGCCGCGTCGGCGCCCCGCAGGGCGGGTTCCCAGCCCGACTCGTCCTGCCAGTCGAAGGGGACGTCGCCGGTCCGCGAGCCCGACCGGACCTCCGCGCCCCGTGCGAGGAGCCGCTCCACCACGCGGCGGCCGGTCTTGCCCGTACCGCTCGTCACCAGCACGGTGCGGTGCTCCGGCCGGTTCGTGCGCTTCTGTTCCGTTACGGCCGGTTCTGTGTTCGCCGGTACGGAGTTCGCCTGTGTCGTGTTCGTCCGGCCCGTGTTCGCCTGGCCCGTGTTCGTCGTCATGCCTCAAGGCTCCCGTGGGCGCCCGGCCGGGAACATCCTCCACACGCTCAACTCCATACGTCTGCGTCCACGGCGGCACTCCGCATGCCGAGCGACCGCGCCCGGTTCGCTCAGCGCAGCGCCCGCGCCCCGACGACGGACAGCGACCGCAACTTCTCATAGCTCTCACTGCCAGGAGCGGCGGTGTAGACGAGCAGAAGATGGGACTGGGCCGGGTCGAGCAGCGTCTGGCAGGTCAACTCCAGCGCGCCCAGCTCGGGGTGGACGAAATGCTTCACCTCACGGGGCCGGATGCCGATCTCGTGGTCGTTCCACACGCGGCGGAACTCCGCGCTCCGGGTGAGCAGCAGGTCGGCGTAGTGGGCCGCGCGGGAACCGGGCCCCCGCAGCGTGGCCACCCCGCGCAGGCCCGAGACGAACATGCGGGTGAGGAAGGCGTGGTCCTCGGCGGCGTAGAGCTTTCGCGTGTCGGGCTCGGTGAACCATCGGTAGCCGATGCTGCGCGCCGGGCCGCTGTAGAGCGTCAGGTCACCGGTGAGCGCGATGCCGAGCGGTGTCTGGCGCAGCGTCTCGCCGAGCTCGGTGACGATCTCCGCGGGGGTGTCGTGCAGCCGGTCGAGGATGCGCAGCAGGCCGGGACCGACATGCTCGCTGTCCGCGCCCCGCGCCGGCGGGGTGTGTCCGGCGAGCCGGAACAGGTGGTCGCGCTCGTCCAGGGAGAGGCGGAGTCCCTGCGCGATGGAGGCGGTCATCTGCTCCGACGGATGGGGTCCGCGCTGCCGTTCGAGCCGCGCGTAGTAGTCGGTCGACATGTGGCAGAGCGCCGCCACTTCTTCCCGCCGCAGGCCACTCGTCCTGCGGCGACGTCCGCGCGGCAGGCCCACGTCCTCGGGTTGCAGAGCCTCCCGCCGGCGCCGGAGGAACTCCGCAAGTCCGGTCCGATCGATCACCGTGCGCGCCTCCGTCACCCTGCGTGGCTCTGTCCGCGTCATTTCTACCGGCCGTGTGTTCCGGGATCCACGGATCATCGATCCCCCCTTCGCGGGTTGCGGGCCCCCGCCACGCCGTTCGAGGCTGGTGACGTGCCCGCTGGTGGAAGGGGCGACGGCACCACCGACTCGCCCGGAGGCGGGCGGGCGATCCGCCGGGCCGGCCCGGCGGGCGCGAGCAGCCCGAACAGCACCACCGTCCTGCACGGCGGTGGGCTGACGACACAACCCAGGAGCGGGCACATGCCACGCAAACCCATCGACGTCGCCGTTCCCGACCTGTCCGGCCGACGCGCCGTCGTCACCGGAGCGAGCGACGGCATCGGGCTCGGTCTCGCCGCGCGGCTCGCCGAGGCCGGTGCCGAGGTCATCCTGCCCGTACGCAACCGGCGCAAGGGCGAGGCCGCGCTCAGCACGATCAGCCGGACGGCCCCCTGGGCGAAGGTCTCCCTCCGCGAGCTCGACCTGTCCTCGCTCGCCTCCGTCGCAGCCCTCGGCGAGACCCTGCGGGAGGAGGGACGGCCGATCCACATCCTCATCAACAACGCGGGCGTCATGACTCCGCCGGACAGGCAGACGACCGCCGACGGGTTCGAGCTCCAGTTCGGCACCAACCACCTCGGCCATTTCGCCCTGGTGGCACATCTGCTGCCCCTGCTGCGCGCCGGCCACGCACGTGTGACCTCACAGGTCAGCGTCGCGGCGAATCAGGGTGCCATCAACTGGGGCGACCTGAACTGGGAACGTTCCTACGACGGCATGAAGGCCTACAGCCAGTCGAAGATCGCGTTCGGGCTCTTCGGCCTCGAGCTCGACCGGCGCAGCCGGGCCGGCGGCTGGGGTATCACGAGTAACCTCTCCCACCCCGGGATCGCTCCGACGAACCTCCTCGCCGCCCGCCCCGAGGTCGGACGCGCGGAGGACACCTTGGGCGTGCGCGTGATCCGGGCGCTGTCCGCCCGGGGCATCCTCGTCGGGACAGTGCGCACCGCCCAACTCCCCGCCCTCTACGCCGCGACCTCCCCCGATGCCGGACCCGGAGGCTTCTACGGGCCGCGCGGGTTCAGGCACATGGGCGGACCTCCCGGACAGCAGGGGCTCTACTCGCGCCTTCGCGGCACGGAGGAGGCCCGGCGCGTCTGGCGGTTCTCCGAAGAGCTCACGAAGGTGTCCTTCCCCGGCGGCTGATGACCATAGGCTGCTGGGCATGGACGCACTGGCCGGACTGCTGGACGGACCGCGGGCCAGGGGCGCCTTCCTGCTGCGGATGGTGATGGAACCGCCGTGGTCGGTCCGGATCGAGGACCGGGCCCCGCTGTGTCTGATGACCGTGCGGCACGGGGAGGCGTGGCTCCTGCCCGATGAAGGGGACGGGCCTCTCCGCCTGCGTAGCGGAGACGTCGCCGTCGTCCGTGGTCCCGCCCCCTACACCGTCGCCGGCGCCCCCGGCACGGTCCCGCACGCGCGCGTCGGGCCAGGAGGGGCCTGTACCACGCTGCGCGGCGCTCCCCTCGCCGACTCGATGCGGCTGGGCGTACGCACCTGGGGCCAACGCGGCCGACGGATCCACGGCCGTGCTGGTCGGGACCTATCTCCTCGACGGGGAGGTCAGCAGGCGTCTGCTGGACGCGCTGCCGCCGCGGCTCGTGCTTCCCTCGGACACGCGGAGCGGGCCGCTGCTGGCGCTGCTCGACGCCGAGATCTCGCAGGACGAACCCGCCCAGGACGTCGTCCTCGACCGGCTGCTCGACCTGCTGCTCATCGCGGTGCTCCGCGCCTGGTTCGCCAGGCCGGACGCCGAGCCTCCCGCGTGGTACCGGGCCATGGCGGACCCGGTCGTCGGGCGGGCGTTGCGTCTTCTGCAACAGGCCCCGGCCCGGCCCTGGACGGTCGCGTCGCTGGCCGCGGAGACCGGGGTCTCGCGGGCGGCGCTCGCCCGCCGGTTCACCGAGCTGGTGGGTGAACCACCCATGGCCCACTTGTCGGGCTGGCGTCTGGCGCTGGCCGCCGACCTGCTCCGGGACACGGATGCCACCGTGGAGGCGGTCGCCCGCCAGGTCGGCTACGGAGGGACGTTCGCGTTCAGCGCGGCCTTCAAACGCGTGCGCGGCGTCAGCCCGCAGGCGTACCGCAGAGGGAGTGCCGGCCCGGAGAAAACCCTCGCGCCCTGAGCCCCGGGCTCCCGGGCCGACCGCGGCGGCGCCGCCCACCGTGCGTACAGCGGTGGGGGCGCCGCCTGTCGGGCCGGGCTCAGGCGCCGAGGTTGAACTCGGCGGGGTCGGGGCCGAGGCGCTTGCCCTCGTCGAGCGCCGCGAAGGCTGCCAGGTCGTCGGCGTCCAGTTCGAAGCCGAAGACGTCGATGTTCTCCGCGATCCGCGACGGTGTCACGCTCTTGGGGATCACCACGTTGCCCGTCTGGAGATGCCAGCGGAGCACCGCCTGGGCCGGGGTGCGGCCGTGCTTGTGCGCGACGGCGACGACGGTCGGCACCTCAAGGAGGCCCTTGCCCGAGCCCAGCGGCGACCAGGCCTCGGTCGCGATGCCGTGCCGGGCGTGGAAGGCGCGGGACTCGGCCTGCTGGAGCTGCGGGTGCAGCTCGATCTGGTTGAGCGCCGGGACGACGGACGTCTCGCCCAGGAGGCGTTCCAGGTGCTCCGGGTGGAAGTTGGACACCCCGATGGCCTTCGCACGGCCGTCGGCGAGGATCCGCTCGAACGCCTTGTACGTGTCGACGTAGGCGTCCTTGGCCGGCACCGGCCAGTGGATCAGGTAGAGGTCGACGTACTCCAGGCCGAGCTTGTCCAGGGAGGTGTCGAACGCGCGCAGCGTCGAGTCGTATCCCTGCTCGGTGTTCCAGAGCTTGGTGGTGACGAACAGTTCCTCACGGGCCACACCGGAGGCCGCGAGGGCCTTCCCCGTGCCCGCCTCGTTCCCGTAGATGGCGGCGGTGTCGATGCTCCGGTACCCGGCCTCCAGGGCCGTGGTCACGGCCGCCGTGGCCTCGTCGTCCGGCACCTGCCAGACGCCGAAGCCGAGCTGCGGCATCTCGAGGCCGTTGTTGAGGGTGATGGTGGGGACCTGGCTCACGAGCAGTCGATCCTTACGTTGGTCGTCGGTCGGTACGTCCCAGTGAGAACGATCAGGAGGGCCCAGAGATTCCCGGCCGCCCGGATCAGGCGTGGCGGAAGGAGAGTACCCCTGACGGAGCGTCAGCCGAGGGGTGACGTGCCCGCCGCCGGAGCGGCCGGGTCACCGGTAGAGGGCGTCGATCTCGGCCGCGTACGCCGTCTCGATGGCCTTGCGCTTCAGCTTCAGCGAGGGGGTCAGCAGACCCTGCTCCTCGGTGAACTGGTGGGCCAGAATGCGGAACGTACGGATCGACTCGGCCTGCGACACGGCGGTGTTCGCGGCGACCACCGCGCGGCGCACCTCCATCTCCAGATCGGGGTCGCGTACGAGATCCGCGGGGCGCATCGGCGTACGGCCCTGCATGGCGAGCCAGTGCTCCACCGACTCGTGGTCCACGGTGACCAGCGCCGCGATGTAGGGCCTGTCGTTCCCGACGACGATGCACTGCGCCACCAGAGGGTGCGCGCGCACCCGCTCCTCCAGGCCGGCGGGCGCCACGCTCTTGCCGCCGGAGGTCACCAGGATCTCCTTCTTGCGCCCGGTGATGGTCAGATAGCCGTCCTCGTCGAGCGCGCCCAGGTCGCCGGTGGCCAGCCACCCGTCGTGCAGCACGGCATCGGTGGCCTTGGGGTCACCCAGATATCCGGAGAACACGTTGGCCCCGTGCACCCACACCTCGCCGTCGCGCGCGATGTGCACGGAGGAGCCGGGGATCGGCTGGCCGACGGTGCCGTAGCGTGTGCGCTCGGGCGGGTTGGCCGTGGCCGCCGCCGTCGTCTCGGTCAGGCCGTAGCCCTCGTAGACGGTGACTCCCGCGCCCGCGAAGAACAGACCCAGCTGCCGGTCCATGCCGGAGCCGCCCGACATGGCGTGCCGCACCCGGCCGCCCATCGCCTCGCGGACCTTGCGGTAGACGACCTTGTCGAAGAACTGGTGCTGCATCCGCAGCCCGGCGGACGGCCCGGGGCCCGTACCGAAGGCCCGTTCCTCCATCGCCTCCGCGTACTTCACCGCGATCTCGACGGCCTTGTCGAACGCCCCGACGCGGCCCTCGGACTCCGCCTTGCGGCGCGCGCCGTTGAAGACCTTCTCGAAGATGTACGGCACCGCCAGGATGAAGGTGGGCCGGAAGGACACCAGGTCCGGCATCAGCGCCTTCGCGGACAGCTCCGGCTGGTGCCCGAGCTTCACCCGGCCGCGCAGGGCCGCGATCTCCACCATGCGGCCGAAGACGTGGGCGAGCGGGAGGAAGAGCAGCGTCGCCGCCTCCTCGCCGGGCTTGGAGAGGAACACGGGGTGCCACCGGCTCACCATCGTGTCGGCCTCGAACATGAAGCTCGCGTGGGTGATCACACAGCCCTTGGGGCGTCCGGTCGTACCGGAGGTATAGATGACGGTGGCCACCGAGTCGGGGGTCACGGCCCGTCTGTGCCGGTGGACGACCTCGTCGTCGACCGGAGCGCCCGCGGCCATGAGCTCGGGCACCGCGTCGGCGTCCAGCTGCCACAGCCGGCGCAGGTTCGGCAGCCGGTCGATCACCGAGCCGATCGTCATGGCGTGGTCCTCGTGCTCGACCATGACGGCGGCGACCTCCGCGTCGTGCAGCATCCACAGGACCTGTTCGGCGGACGACGTCGGATAGATCGGCACGGACTGGGCGCCCACCGCCCAGAGGGCGAAGTCGAAGAGGGTCCACTCGTAGCGCGTGCGGGACATCAGGGCGACCCGGTCGCCGAACCGGACGCCCTGCGCGATCAGGCCCTTGGCGAGGGCGAGCACCTCGTCGCGGAAGGCGGCCGCGGACACGTCGAGCCACTGCCCCTGCGGGTCCTTGCGGCCGAGGGCGGTCCGGTGGGGGTCTTCCTCGGCGAAGTCGAAGACGGTATCGGCAAGTCCGCCGACTTGAGGGGCAGCGGCCATGGCTGGGACAGTGAACTCGCGCAATGACTGCTCCTTGTGGCGCTCCGCACGGCGCCGCGACGCTACCTCACCGGGCGAGCCCGCGGGAGGCTTCGCGCACCCGGGAGAATGCGGCATCCGGCCAGGCCAACCGTAGAAATCGGGCCAGATGGGCAAGGCTCGGGCGCACTTCTGACCGAGGAGTAAGTAGCTCGGGAGGGAATCTCCACCGAATCTGTACGCGGCACTTACGCAGGCCGGTCCGCGGAGCCTGTGTGCGTCGGTTCGCGGGACCCGCGCGGGCAGGCCGGTACGCGGAATGTGTGTACGTCGTCACGCGGGATTCACGCAGGCCCAGGGTGCGAGGGCACCACCGGGCCCCGGTGCAGCCGGTCGCCGCCCGCCAGGATCGCCGCCGCGAGGGCGTCCGCCGCCTCCTGGGCGGTGTCCCTCCGCCGCCCGTGCAGCAGCACGAAATCCACGTCCCCGAGCTCCGGCAGTCCTGCTCTCGACGGCACCGGGACGAGTCCTGGCGGGATGAGCCCGCGGGAATGCGCCATCACCCCCAGGCCCGCCCGTGCAGCCGCGACGAGCGCGCTGAGGCTCCCGCTCGTGCACGCGAACCGCCATGACCTGCCGTGCTCCTCCAGCACGTCCAGGGCGCGGGCGCGGGTGAGGCCGGGAGGTGGATAGACGATCAGCGGCAGAGGGCGCTCGGGGTCGATCCGCAGCTGCGGGGCGCCGATCCAGGTGAGGGTGTCCTGCCAGACCAGCTCGCCGTGCGTGTCCCCCGTACGGCGCTTGGCCAGCACCAGATCGAGCCGGCCCGCGGCGAGCTGCTGGTGCAGCGCGCCGGACAGTTCCACCGACAGCTCCAGCTCGACCTCGGGATGCTCACGCCGGAACGACTCCAGGATCTCCGGCAGCCGTGTCAGGACGAAATCCTCCGACGCCCCGAAGCGCAGCCGGCCGCGCAGCCTGGTGCCCGTGAAGAATGCCGCCGCCCGCTCGTTGGCCTGCAGGATCGTCCGAGCGAAGCCGAGCATCGCCTCGCCGTCCTCGGTGAGGTCGACCCGGTGCGTGTCGCGGCTGAACAGCTGCCGGCCGGCCTGGGCCTCAAGCCGGCGTACGTGCTGGCTGACCGTGGACTGGCGCACACCGAGCCTGCGCGCCGCCTGGGTGAAGCTCAGGGTCTGCGCGACGGCGAGAAACGTGCGGAGCTGGACGGGGTCGTACACGGGCCGAGGTTATCGCGAATCATGATGACAGTCAGTGCGGTGTACCGGATTCCCGATCGCGGCGATCAGGAGCAGGATGGGGAGGCCACGATCACACCCAGAGAGCACGGAGCACATGAGCCGCCGCACCAGCCGCCGTACCCCCGCGCTGCCCTCATGGCTGCCGGTCGACCCGTACATCCTGGCGCTGATCGGCACGGTGGCACTCGCGGCGCTGCTGCCCGTGTCCGGGACCGGCGCCGAGGTGGCCGGCGGCGCATCGACCGGGGCGGTGGCCCTGCTCTTCTTCCTCTACGGGGCGCGGCTGTCGACGGCCGAGGCGCTCGACGGTCTGAAGCACTGGCGGCTCCATCTCACCGTTCTGGCCTGCACCTTTTTGGTGTTCCCGCTGCTCGGGCTCGCCGGCCAGGGCCTGGTGCCCTACGTACTGGCCCCTCAGCTCCAGGACGGCTTCCTCTTCCTGTGCCTGGTGCCCTCGACCATCCAGTCCTCGATCGCCTTCACCTCGATGGCCCGTGGCAACGTGCCGGCCGCGATCTGCGCGGGCTCCTTCTCCAGCATCGCCGGAATCCTGCTGACACCGCTGCTGGCGGCCGCACTGCTCGGCGGGACCGGGGGCGGGTTCTCGGCGGACTCGCTGCTGAAGATCGTCCTCCAGCTGCTGGTCCCCTTCCTCGCGGGGCAGCTGCTCCGGCGCTGGGTGGGAGGCTTCGTCGGGCGCCACCGCAGGGTGCTGGGGTACGTCGACCGGGGCTCGATCCTGCTCGTCGTCTACACGGCCTTCAGCGAGGGCATGGTGTCCGGGATCTGGCACCAGGTCACCCCACTCCGGCTCGTGGGGCTGCTCGGCGCCGAGGCGGTGCTGCTCGCCCTGATGCTCACCCTCAGCTGGTACGGGGCCAAGCGGCTGGGCTTCGGCCGAGAGGACCGCATCGCCATCCAGTTCGCCGGCTCGAAGAAGAGCCTGGCGGCCGGTCTGCCGATGGCCAGCGTCCTGTTCGGCGCGCACGCCAGCCTCGCGGTGCTGCCGCTGATGCTCTTCCACCAGATGCAGCTGATGGTCTGCGCGGTGCTCGCCAAGCGCCGCTCGCGCGACCCGTTGCCGGAGGGTGCGACGGCGTCGGAGCAGCCCGTTCCGGTGAGCTGACGCGGGGCAGCCCGGCGCTCCCCGTGCACGTGTGATGGCAGCCCAGGCCGGGTCGGCCATCGGGGGTGTGGCCCTGCCGCCGCCGCGGGGACGTCGGCAGGGCCACCGTGAAGTCCTAGCCCACCGTTTCCTGATGTGCTGACGGTATGACCACGAGACGCAGGAACTCCTCGTCGTTGTGGCCGCTGATCGCGAAGAGGCGGGTTCCGTCCGGCGCCCAGGCGAGGCCACGGGGACGCAGGTAGCCGGCGTTGTAACCGGTTGCGGGAGCAAGGGACACCGTGCGATACGGGGAGTCGGCTCCGGTCCGGTACAGGTACACGTCCGGGTCGGGCTCGATGCTGTTCACCCCGGCGGCGACGTCGCCGCGCGGGGAGACGGCGACGGCGTTGGGATACGACGTGCTCGCATACGTGTGGCCCTCGGTCAGGTCCGGCAGCCGGAACGAGGGGTGGTGGTAAGGCGCCCCGGACGCAGTCAGCAGCGTCTTCCCGTCCGGCGTGATGGTCAGATCGCTGAAGTTGGAAGCGCCGCCGGGGTCGCGCACCGTCGTGCGGAGCACGGGGCGCGTCCCGGAGACGTCGTACACGGAGAGGGTGCCCGGAGAGGTGTTCTGGTCTCCGGCGACCAGAGTTCCCGGTGCCGCGGGCGAGGTGGCCAGGAGCGGCGCACCGCTGAAGGCCCCCTCGGGAATGAGCCCCAGGCGCACCCTCGGAGCGGAGGTGCCGACGGTGAGCGAGCCGATGCTCGCCTCCCACTGCTCCCCGTAACCGAAGAACAGGGTCCGGCCGCTCAGCGCCACGTGGAACGGGGCGGTGCCGGCGCCGGTGGCGTGGCGGGCTCGCTGCCGGCCGGTACCGGTGTCGATGACACTGATGGCGTCACCCAGGGCGAGGGGCGCGTACAGCGTGCGGGAGTCGGCGGACAGCTCCAGGTCGCACACACCCGGCAGGTCTCGGATCGTCCGGACGAGACGGCCCTGGTAGTCGGCCACCAAGACACTGCCCGTGGTGTAGTCCGAGATGAACACTCGCTCGTGGAGCGCATCCACCGCGAGATCGCAGTGGTACGCGATGGGCAGCGCGGTGCCCTCGTCCGCCGGCGCGGCCTGCGTCGCGGGCGCGGCGCCGAGCGATAACCCCAGCAAGGCCGCCAGCGTCAGCAGCCTGCGGGCGCGGGGCAGTCGTCTTGGCATCGGTGTCCCTTCGGAAGCGGGCAGGATCACCGGTCAGGTGCCTGCCGTGTCACGGTCCATCGGTCGCCTGGGTGTACCCCCACCCTGTGCCGGTACTCCCCGCGAGTTCCGACCATCACAAGGGATAGTGCCTGTTCCGCTTGCCGCCGGTGGGGCGTGGGCCGCCACGCCGGAGAGGGCCCGGCCGGCGCAGGGGGCGCTCCCCGCCGGTCGGGCCCTTGCCCCGTGCCGCGGGCGGGGCCGGCTCAGCCCTGGCCCACCGCCGCCTCAAGGGCGATGCGGTGGTCACCCGCGTACACGTTCATGGACTGCCCCCGCAGGAAGCCGACGAGGGTCAGTCCGCTCTCGGCCGCGAGATCCACGGCCAGCGACGAGGGCGCCGAGACCGCCGCCAGCATCGGGATCCCCGCCATCACCGCCTTCTGCGCCAATTCGAAGGAGGCGCGCCCCGACACCAGCAGGATCGACTGAGAGAGGGGCAGCCGGTCGTCCGTCAGGGCCCGCCCGACGAGCTTGTCGACCGCGTTGTGGCGGCCCACGTCCTCCCGGATGTCGAGCAGCTCGCCCTCCGGCGAGAACAGCGCCGCCGCGTGCAGGCCCCCGGTCCGGTCGAACACCCGCTGCGCGTCGCGCAGCCGGTCGGGGAGGGCGGCGAGCAGCGCGGGTGTCACCCGGACCGGGGGAGCGTCGGTGATCGCGTGACGCGTCGTGGTGCGGACGGCGTCGAGGCTCGCCTTGCCGCACAGTCCGCAGGACGAGGTGGTGTAGACGTTGCGCTCCAGCGTGATGTCGGGAACGACGACGCCCGGGGCGAGCTTCACGTCCACCACGTTGTACGTGTTCACACCGTCGGCCGTCGCCCCGGCGCAGTAGACGATCGACTGCACATCGGAGCCCTCACCGATCACGCCTTCGCTCACCAGGAAGCCCGCCGCGAGCGCGAAGTCGTCCCCCGGGGTGCGCATGGTGATGGCGAGCGGCTTGCCGTTCAGCCGGATCTCCAGGGGCTCCTCGGCGACGAGGGTGTCGGGGCGGGTCGTGACCGCCCCGTCCCGGATGCGGATGGTGCGGCGACGCTCGGTGACCCGTCCCATAGCCGTCAATCCCGATTCTGTACGTGTTGGAAGCCGAAACGGCCCTTGATACAGAGGTTGCCATGGGTCACCGGGTTGTCGTGCGGCGAGGTGACCTTGACGATCTCGTTCTCCTGCACGTGAAGGGTCACGTTGCACCCCACACCGCAGTAGGCGCAGACCGTCGTGGTCTGCGTCTGCGCCTCCTCGTCCCAGGTCCCCGCCGCCCGCATGCCGAACTCCGTGCTGAACGAGAGCGCACCCGTGGGGCACACCTCGATGCAGTTCCCGCAGAAGACGCAGGCCGAGTCGGGGAGCGGGGCATCGTGCTCGGTGGAGATGCGGGCGTCGAAACCGCGTCCCGAGACGGCGATCGCGAAGGTGTTCTGCCACTGCTCACCGCAGGCGTCCACGCACTTGTAGCAGAGGATGCACTTGTCGTAGTCGCGGACGTACAGCTCGTTGTCGATCTTCGGCTGTTCGTCGGCCCGGGCTGCGTCCGCACCGAAGCGCTGCGGCTTCGCCTCGTACTCCTTGATCCACTCCTCGGCCCGGGGCGTCGTCGACAGGTCCGTGGACGAGGCCAGCAGTTCCAGGACGACCTTGCGGCTGTGCCGGGCGCGCTCGCTGTCCGTGACGACGGTCATGTCCGGCTCGGCGCGCCGGGAGCACGCCGGCGCCAGCGTGCGGGAGCCCTCGACCTCGACCACGCACACCCGGCAGGCGTTCTTCGGGGTGAGCGTGTCCCCTTGGCACAGGGTCGGGATGTCCTTGCCCGCGGACCGGCAGGCGTCCAGGATCGTCGAGCCCTCCGGCACCCGGGTCTCCTCGCCGTCCAGCGTGAACGAGACGAGCCGGCGCGGCGGCTGCAGCGGTACTGCGGTCACTTGTAGACCCCCAGACGGTCGATGGCGGACTCGACGGCATTCCACGCGGTCTGGCCCAGGCCGCAGATCGAGGCGTCCCGCATGGCCTGCCCGACCTCCCTCATGAGCGCGATGTCCTCTGCCGCCCCGGCGCCCGTGCGGTCGACGATGCGGTGCAGCGCCTCCTCCTGGCGGACCGTGCCCACCCGGCAGGGCACGCACTGACCGCACGACTCGTCGCGGAAGAACTCCGCGATGCGCAGCAGCACGCGGGGGAGCTCCACGGAGTCGTCCAGGACGAGGACCACGCCGGAACCGAGCGTCGTCCCGGCGGCGCGGGTGCCCTCGAAGGTGAGCGGGACGTCCAGCTCGTCAGGGCGTACGAAGCCGCCTGCCGCGCCCCCCAGGAGCACGGCCCGCAGCCGCTCGGGCGGTCCCGCGAGGTCGAGCAGCTCCCGGAGACTCGCGCCGAAGGGCAGCTCGTAGATGCCGGGGCGGGTCACCTGGCCGGAGACGCAGAAGAGTTTGGTGCCGGTGGAGGCCGTGGTGCCCGTCGCGGCATACGCGGCGGCGCCGTGCTCCAGGATCGGCAGCACGTTCACCAGCGTCTCGACGTTGTTGACGGCGGTCGGTTTCCCGAACAGGCCCTTCTCCACCGGGAAGGGCGGTTTGGAGCGGGGCTCGCCGCGCTGCCCCTCGATCGAGTTGAAGATCGCGGTCTCCTCGCCGCAGATGTACGCACCCGCACCGCGCCGGATCTCGATGTCGAAGGCGTAACCCTGTCCCAGGACGTCGGGGCCGAGCAGCCCCCGTGTGCGGGCGCTCGTCAGCGCGTGGCCGAGCCGTTCGTGCGCCCGGGGGTATTCGCCCCGCAGGTAGATGTAGCCCTGGTGGGCACCGATGGCGTACCCGGCGATGGTCATCGCCTCGATCAGGGCGTACGGGTCGCCCTCCATCAGCACCCGGTCCTTGAAGGTGCCGGGCTCGCTCTCGTCCGCGTTGCAGACCAGGTAGTGCGGACCGTCGGCCTGCTGGGCGGTGGCCTGCCACTTGCGGCCCGTGGGGAAGGCCGCGCCGCCCCGGCCGACGAGCCCGGCCTCCAGGACCTCGCGGACCACTCCGGCGGGGCCGAGCGTGAAGGCGCGGCGCAGCGCCGCGTAGCCGCCGGTGGAGCGGTAGTCGTCCAGCGAGGCGGGGTCCACGGTGCCGATCCGCTTGAGGAGTACGAGGCCGGGGTCGCCTGCCTGCGGGACGGCCGCGGAGGCCGGGGGCTCGGCGGGGGCCTTCTCGGGGGCACGGGCCGCCGCGACGAGGGCGGGTGCGGTGGTGGGGGCGAGCACGGCGGAGCAGCGGGTGCTGCCCGCGGCGGGCTCTCCCTCTGCCCGCCCCTTCCCGTTACCGGGGGCTCCGCCCCCGGACCCCCGCTCCTCGAACTCCCCCGGACTCCGTCCGGGGGGACCCCCAAGGGGCCGGATCCGCCTGGAGCTCCGGAGGGCCGGATCCGCCCCCGCCTGGAGCAGCAGCGCCGCCGGGGCCCGTTCGCACAGGCCGAGGCAGGGGCTCTCCTGCCAGACAGCGTCCTCGGCCGGGGTACCAGGAGGCCCCATACGCTCGGTGAGGTCCGCGCACACGGACGCCGAGCCACGGGCGGCGCAGGCCAGGTCCGTGCAGACGAGGAGCACCTTCGCGGGCCGGGGCCGCACCGAGAACATGGCGTAGAACGTCGCGACGCCGTACGCCTCCGCCGGGGCCACCGTGAGACGCCGGCAGATGTAGTCCAGGGCCCCCTCGCTGATCCAGCCCACGCGGTCGTTCACCGCGTGCAGCGCGGGCAGCAGCTGGTCGCGGCGGTCCTTGGCGGCCGAGGCGCCGCCCTTCGCCCAGCGCAGGTCCCCGGCCGTACGCTCGCCGGCGCCGTCCCAGCCGGACGGGGGCGGGCCCAGCAGGGCGTCCACGGCGTCCCGTTCGGCGTCGGAAGGGGCGGCGCCCGTGTACTTCAGGTCCATGCGTGCACCAGCTTCTCTATCCGTACGGCGGAGGCCTTGAACTCGGCGGTGCCCGCGATCGGGCAGTTCGCCTCGATGGTCAGCTGGTTGGTGTCGACCTCGTCAGGAAAGTGCATCGTCATGAAGGCGAGGCCCGGCCGCAGCCCAGGATCGATCCAGACGGGAGCGGTGACACTGCCGCGCCGGGAGGAGACGCGCACCTCCTCGCCCACGGCGACGCCGTACGACTCCGCGTCCTCCGGGCAGAGCTCGATGTATTCGCCCCGGCGCAAGGGGGAGGCGTAACTCCCGCTCTGCACACCGGTGTTGTACGAGTCCAGCCGTCGCCCTGTCGTGAGGCGCAGGGGGTAGGACTCGTCGGTGAGATCGACCGGCGGATCGTGCTGCACCAGGCCGAACGGCGCCGCCGGTCCGCGTCGTACGGGATCGGTCTCCCAGAGCCGGGCGTGCAGGAAGCTGGCGGGCAGCTTGTCCGTGTCGGGGCAGGGCCACTGCAGCCCCTGGTGCTGCGCGAGTCGTTCGTACGTCATCCCGAAGTGGTCGGGCGACAGGGAGCGCAGCTCGTTCCAGACGGTCTCGGCGTCGTCGAACTTCCAGTCGTGGCCCAGCAGTCCGGCCATCGCGCAGATGATGTCGATGTCCTCCCGGGCTTCGCCCGGCGGGGTGAGCGCGGCACGGACCCGCTGCACCCGCCGCTCGCTGTTGGTCGTCGTGCCGTCGGTCTCCGCCCAGGCGGCCGTCGCGGGCAGGACGACATCGGCCAGTTCGGCGGTCCTCGTCAGGAAGATGTCCTGCACCACGAGGTGGTCGAGGGACTTCAGCCGGCGCACCGCCTGCTCGCTGTCGGCCTCCGACTGCGCCGGGTTCTCCCCGATGCAGTACACCGCGCGCAGCTCGCCTGTCTCCATCGCCTCGAACATCTGGGTGAGCGTCTTGCCGTGGCGCGGCTGGATGACGGTGTCCCAGGACCGCTCGAACTTCTGCCGGACGGGCGGGTCGAGGATGTCCTGGAAGCCGGGCAGCTTGTTGGGGATGGCGCCCATGTCGCCGCCGCCCTGCACGTTGTTCTGTCCGCGCAGGGGCTGGACGCCGGAGCCGTACCGTCCGACATGACCGGTGAGCAGGCAGAGGTTGATCAGCGCGCGCACGTTGTCCGTGCCGTTGTGGTGCTCGGTGATGCCCAGGGTCCAGCAGAGCTGGGCGCGTTCGGCCGTGGCGTAGGCGTGGGCGAGGTCCCGGATCGCTTCGGCGGGCACCCCGGTCACCTTCTCCGCGGCGGTCAGGGTCCAGGGTTCGACGAGCGCCGCGTACTCCTCGTATCCGCTGGTCGCCCGGTCCACGAAGGCCCGGTTGACCAGACCCGCGTGGATGATCTCCCGGCCGATGGCGTGGGCGAGCGGGATGTCGGTGCCGACGTCGAGGCCGAGCCAGCTCTCCGCCCATTCGGCGGTGGACGTGCGGCGCGGGTCGACTGCGTGCATCCGGGCCCCGTTGCGGATGCCCTTCAGCACGTGCTGGAAGAAGATCGGGTGAGCGAAACGGGCGTTGGAGCCCCACATCACGATCAGGTCGGTGTGCTCCACCTCCTCGTACGAGGAGGTGCCGCCGCCGGAGCCGAAGGCGGCCGAGAGCCCGGCGACGCTCGGCGCGTGGCAGGTGCGGTTGCACGAGTCGACGTTGTTGGTGCCCATCACCACGCGGGTGAACTTCTGCGCCACGTAGTTCATCTCGTTGGTGGCGCGGGCGCAGGAGAGCATCGCGAAGGCGTCCGGGCCGTAGGCTTCCCGGGTCTGCCGGAATCCGGCAGCGGCCCGGGTCAGCGCCTCGTCCCAGCTCGCCCGGCGCAGCACGCCGTCCTGCGAGCGGACGAGCGGGTGGGTGAGGCGTTCGTACGTCTTGGGCTGCCGGCCCCTGCGGTTCCTGCCGCCGGTGCGGTCGCTGCTCTTCATGGTGCGCTCCCTGCTGGGGCCGAGGAGGTGGTGGCCAGGAGATCCGCGAGCGCGTGCACGGCGCGCAGCGTCGGTACGGGCGTTCCGGCCAGCTCGGCCAGCTCGACGACGGCCGCGAGCAGCACGTCGAGTTCGAGGGGTTTGCCCTTCTCCAGGTCCTGGAGGGTGGACGTCTTGTGGTCGCCGACGCGCTCAGCGCCCGCGATGCGCCGCTCCACGGAGATCTCGGGGCGGCAGCCCACGGCCGCCGCGACGTCGAGGGTCTCGCGCATCATCGACTCCACGAGTGCGCGGGTGTCCGGATGGCGGCAGATCTGACCCATGGTGGCGCGGGCCAGCGCGCTGATCGGGTTGAAGGAGATGTTGCCGAGCAGCTTGATCCAGATGTCCTTGCGCAGATCGGACTCCACGGGGCACTTGAGCCCGCCCGCGATCATGGCCTCGCTGAAGTCCAGGCAGCGCCGCGACACCGAGCTGTCCGGCTCGCCGATGGAGAAGCGGGTGCCTTCGAGATGACGGACGACACCGGGTGCCTCGATCTCGGTGGCCGCGTACACCACGCAGCCGATGGCGCGTTCGGGCGGCAGGGTGGCGCTCACCGAGCCCGCGGGGTCGACGCTGTCGAGGCGGCGGCCGGTGTACGGCCCTGCCAGGCCGTGGAAGTACCACCAGGGGATCCCGTTCTGCGCGGCGATCACGGCGGTGTCCTCGTGCATCAGCGGGTGGACCAGCGGTCCGGACAGCGCGTACGAGTTGGCCTTCAGGCCGAGGAACACGTAGTCGACGGGCCCGACGTCCGACGGGTCGTCGGTGGCGGCGGGCCGAGCGGTGAAGTCACCGCGCGGGCTGAGCACACGCACACCGTCGCGGCGCATGGCCGCCAGATGCGGGCCCCGGGCGATGAGATGGACCTCGGCGCCCGCGCGGTGCAGCGCGGCCCCGACATAGGCGCCGATGGCTCCGGCGCCGACAACTGCGACTTTCACGGGGCTCTCCGTTCGGTGAGAGGACCGAGCGAGGGTGTCAAGTCGACAGAATATTGTCTACAGTATGCCTTCGTGAGGGGTCAATACTCGTGACAGTGGGTGCCTCGTCCCTCGCCGAATCCTTCGGGAGACGCCGGAGTGTCCGCGTGAGTTCCCCGGGAGCTGTTCGAGACGCTCCAAGCTCGGGGCCGGATTCCTGTGGGGTTACGTGCCCTTGTACCGATCGGTAGCAACCAAGACTGGTGAGTTCCTGCCAAACGTAGCGAGGGGAACCCGTACATGACCGGCTCACGAGTCGTGGCGCTCGGCCACTACCAGCCTGCCAAGGTCCTCACCAACGACGACCTGGCGGCCATGGTCGACACCAGCGACGAGTGGATCACCAGTCGGGTCGGCATCAGGACCCGGCACGTGGGCGGCCCTGACGAACCCGTGGACGAGCTCGCCGCGCACGCCGCGGCCAAGGCGCTGGCGACGGCGGGCCTCCAGCCCGCCGACATCGACCTGGTGCTCGTCGCCACCTCCACGGCGATCGACCGCTCGCCGAGCATGTCCGCCCGGGTCGCCGCCCGGCTGGGGATGGGCTCGCCCGCGGTGATGGACATCAACGTGGTCTGCTCCGGCTTCACCCACGCGCTGGCGACCGCCGACCACGCGATCAGGGCCGGGGCCGCCGCCCGCGCCCTCGTCATCGGTGCCGACAAGATGGGCGACATCGTCGACTGGACCGACCGCTCCACCTGCGTCCTCATGGGCGACGGGGCGGGTGCCGCCGTCGTCACCGCCGAACCGGACGGCGGTGGTGCCCCCGGCATCGGCCCCGTGCTGTGGGGGTCGGTGCCCGGGATGGGCAACGCCGTGCGCATCGAGGGCACGCCCCCGCGCTTCGCGCAGGAAGGCCAGTCGGTCTACCGCTGGGCCACCACGCAGCTGCCGCCGATCGCACGCAAGGTCTGTGAAAGGGCCGGTGTCACTCCGGAGGACCTCGCGGCCGTGGTGCTGCACCAGGCCAACCTGCGGATCATCGAACCCGTGGCCCGGAAGATCGGGGCGGTCAACGCGGTCATCGCCCGGGACGTCGTGGATTCCGGCAACACCTCCGCCGCGTCGATCCCGATGGCCCTGTCCAAGCTGGTGGAGCGGGGGGAGGTCGAGAGCGGAGCGCCGGCCCTGCTCTTCGGCTTCGGGGGGAATCTCTCGTACGCGGGCCAGGTGATCCGCTGCCCGTGAGAGGCAGGCGAAGTGGAATCGCGCCGCCTCCCAAGGCGCGGCGACGGCCCCGCCGGCCGTACCGGACCGGGCGGGCAAGCTGATCCGCTGTGCCCGAAGAGCCCCGTGGTGGCATTGTGCTCGGTAGACTGTAGACGATAAGCAATTGCCCGGGCGCCAAGGAGGGGGACCGCGATGTTGTCCGCAGGACTGCCGCAAGGAACGGTGCCGAAACTGGAGCGGCCGGGACCGTTGCGCGAGCGTGTGTACGAGGCGTTGCTCGAGCTGATCACCACACGCGCGCTCAGCCCCGGTCAGCACCTCGTCGAAAGCGAACTCGCGGGTCACCTGGGGGTTTCGCGGCAGCCGGTCCGTGAGGCGCTCCAGCGGCTGAACACCGAGGGCTGGGTCGACCTGCGCCCCGCGCAGGGAGCGTTCGTCCACGAACCGACGGAGGAGGAGGCGGACCAGCTGCTGTCGGTACGCACCCTTCTGGAGGCCGAGGCCGCCCGGCTCGCCGCGGCCCACTCCGGGCGGCCGGGCATCGAGGCGCTGGAGGAGCTCTGCTCCCAGGGGGAGCGGGCCGTCGCCGCCGATGACGTGGACCTCGCCGTCGCCACGAACGCCGCGTTCCACGCCAAGGTGATGGAACTGGCGGGCAATGTCGTCCTGTCCGAGCTCGCCGGGCAGGTGGACCGCAGGGTCCGCTGGTACTACACGCCGGTGGCACGGCAGCGCGGCACCCAGTCCTGGATCGAGCACCGCGCGCTGATCGCGGCCATCGCCGCGCGGGACGAGCAGCGGGCGACGGAGATCATGCGCGCGCACACCGAGCACACGCGCCAGACGTACCACCAGCGCGAAGAGGGCTGATCGCGTACCGGAGAGGCCGGGGCCGACCACCCCGGCCTTTTTCGTGCCCCGGCGGTTCCGGGCAGGCGAGGAGCGGCCCTGCGCGAGCCCTGCGAGGGATCAACGGCTTAGTCCGTGGGGGCCCACGGGGCCCATCTTTGTCCTGAGTGTGGAGAAAGTTGGATCGGATTCCTGCGCAACTTCTTCCCACTCCGGTAAACCGCTGCTACGTTCCCCTCCAAAGCCCGACGGACTGGCCGATGTGGCGGGGAGGGACGCGTGAGACGCATGACGGCACGACCCGCGAACACGCACCAGGCGCGACTGCTGCGGCTGCTGCGTGACGGCGGTCCCAACTCCCGCGCACAGCTGGGTGATCAGGTCGAGCTCTCGCGTTCCAAGCTCGCCGTCGAGGTGGACCGGCTCCTGGAGACCGGGCTCGTCGTGGCCGACGGACTCGCCGCCTCGCGAGGCGGACGCCGCTCGCACAACATCCGGCTCGCTCCCGAACTCCGCTTCCTGGGCGTGGACATCGGCGCCACCTCCATCGATGTCGCGGTGACCAACGCCGAGTTGGAGGTCCTCGGCCACCTCAATCACCCCATGGACGTACGGGAAGGCCCCGTCGCCGTCTTCGAGCAGGTGCTGGCGATGGCGGCCAAGCTGCGCGCCTCGGGGCTCGCCGAGGGCTTCGACGGCGCCGGCATCGGCGTACCGGGGCCCGTCCGCTTCCCCGAAGGCGTGCCGGTCGCACCGCCGATCATGCCGGGCTGGGACGGCTTCCCCGTCCGCGAGGCACTCAGCCAGGAACTG
Source organism: Streptomyces sp. NPDC006516 (assembly GCF_040611875.1). Classification (NCBI taxonomy): domain Bacteria; kingdom Bacillati; phylum Actinomycetota; class Actinomycetes; order Kitasatosporales; family Streptomycetaceae; genus Streptomyces; species Streptomyces sp. NPDC006516. Next base: position 260,049 of record NZ_JBEXPD010000005.1, on the reverse strand, counting down.
GGCTGCCCCGTCATGGTGGACAACGACGTGAACCTGATGGCGCTGGGGGAGCAGCACGCGGGCGTCGCCCGCTCCGTGGGCGACTTCCTCTGCGTGAAGATCGGTACGGGTATCGGCTGCGGCATCGTCGTCGGCGGTGAGGTCTACCGCGGCACGACGGGCAGCGCCGGGGACATCGGCCACATCCAGGTGGAGCCGGACGGCCGCGCCTGCGCCTGCGGCAACAAGGGCTGCCTGGAAGCACACTTCAGCGGGGCGGCCCTGGCCCGTGACGCCGAGGACGCGGCCCGCGCCGGCCGTTCGGCGGAGCTGGCGGCCCGGCTGGACACGACCGGGAAGCTCACCGCCGTCGATGTGGCCGCCGCGGCGGCGGCCGGTGATCCCACCGCGCTGGACCTGATCCGCGAAGGCGGAAACAGGGTCGGCCAGGTCATCGCCGGACTCGTCAGTTTCTTCAACCCCGGACTCGTCGTGATCGGCGGCGGCGTGACCGGGCTCGGCCACAACCTGCTGGCCAGCGTCCGCACCCAGGTCTACCGGCAGTCCCTGCCGCTGGCCACGGGCAACCTCCCCATCGTCCTCGGTGAGCTGGGGCCTGTCGCCGGGGTGACCGGCGCGGCCAGGCTCATCAGCGACCACCTCTTCTCGCCGGCCTGATGTACGGGCCGGTGCGCCGTCCGGCGAGTGTTCCGCAGCCACCACCGTAGAAACACCTTTACCGAGACCCGCCCCGCAGGACCGCCCCGCGACAGCACAGCGCGACCGCACCGCGACCACGGCGCGGACCAGCAGTACGGCAGGACCGCACCGCGATCACGGCGCGGACCCCGCAGTACGGCAGGACCGCCCGCAAGAGCACAGCAGTACCACCCAGCAGCTCCGTCAGCAGTACGGCACCGCCGGCACTGCCCCCTGCCCGCTCACCGGCTTTCCCACGCTCCCGGCATCGCCCGAGCACGGGAGACCCCACTCGCCGAGGGGATTCGTCATGGCACCAGAACCGCCCCTGCTCACCATGTCCGGCATCACCAAGTCCTTCCCCGGAGTACGCGCCCTCGACGGCGTGGACCTGGAGGTGCAGGCCGGCGAAGTCCACTGCCTCCTCGGCCAGAACGGCGCCGGCAAGTCCACCCTGATCAAGGTGCTGGCCGGAGCGCACCAGCCCGACGACGGGGCCATCACCTGGCAGGGTGAGCCCGTCCAGCTCTCCTCGCCGATCACCGCCATGCGACTGGGTATCGCCACCATCTACCAGGAACTCGACCTGGTGGAAGGCCTGTCGGTCGCCGAGAACATCTTCCTGGGCCACGAACCCACCAGTGCGGGCTTCGTCGTCCGGACCCGTGAGGCGCGCGCCGGGGCGGCCGCGCTCCTGGAGCGCCTCGGGCACCCGGAGATCGACCCGGCCCGCGCGGTCGGCGACCTCTCCGCCGCGCATCAGCAGATCGTGTCCATGGCCCGCGCGCTCTCCCACGACGTACGGCTCATCGTGATGGACGAGCCGTCCGCGGCTCTGGACCCGGACGAGGTGGACAACCTCTTCCGCATCGTCGACGGTCTCACCGCCGACGGCGTGGCAGTCGTCTACATCTCGCACCGGCTGGAGGAGATCCGCCGCATCGGCGACCGGGTCACCGTCCTCAAGGACGGGCGTGCCGTCGCCGTCGGGCTCCCCGCCAAGTCCACCCCCACCCGCGACGTCGTCGCGCTGATGACCGGACGCAACGTCGAGTACGTCTTCCCCGAACGGCCCGCGCCCGGCGCCAGGGACGCGGCCGACCCCGTGCTCGTGGTCGAAGGGCTGTGCCGTGAGGGCGAGTTCGAGCCCGTGGACCTGGAGCTGCGGCCGGGCGAGATCGTCGGTCTGGCAGGACTCGTCGGCTCCGGGCGGTCCGAGATCCTGGAGACCGTCTTCGGTGCCCGCAAGGCGACCGCCGGGCGGGTCCTCGTCGCAGGCGCGCCGCTGCGCCCCGGCAGCGTCCGGGCCGCCGTGGCCGCCGGAATCGGCCTGGCACCCGAGGAGCGCAAGGCGCAGGCACTCCTGCTGACGGAATCCGTCACCCGTAACGTCTCGGTCTCCTCCCTGTCCCGCTTCGCCCGCGCGGGGTGGCTCGACCGGGGTGCCGAACGCAAGGCGGCCAGGGCGGCCACCCGCGAACTGTCCCTGCGGCCCGACAACCCGGACGCCGCCGTCCGCACCCTCTCGGGGGGCAACCAGCAGAAGGCGGTCCTGGCCCGCTGGCTGCTGCGCGGCTGCCGGGTGCTGCTGCTCGACGAACCCACCCGCGGTGTCGACGTCGGCGCCCGCGCCGAGCTCTACGCCGTGATCCGCCGGCTGGCCGACGAAGGCCTCGCCGTCCTGCTCGTCTCCAGCGAAGTGCCCGAAGTGCTGGGCCTCGCCGACCGGGTGCTGGTGCTCCGTGAAGGCCGTGTCGTGCACACGGCCGACGCCAGGGAGCTCGACGAGCACCGTGTCCTCGACCTCGTCATGGAAGGGAGCCCGGCGTCATGACACAGCCCGCACCGTCGGCGCAGCACCACGGGCCGCAGAAGGGGACCGTGCCCGGCCCCGCCGCCGCGCCGCCCTCGAAGCAGGGGGGCGGCCTGCGTGCGCTCGGCCTGCGCGCCGACGTCCGCAACCTGTCCCTCCTCGGTGTCCTCGCCGTGCTGGTGGCAGTCGGCGGCCTCACCGAACCCGACGCGTTCCTGGACACCGGGAACCTCCAGCTGATCCTGACGCAGTCCTCCGTCATCGGGGTCGTCACCGTCGGCATGACCCTGGTCATCATCGGAGGCGGCATCGACCTGTCGGTCGGCGCGATGGTCGCGCTCGCGTCGGTCTGGGCGACGACCCTCGCCACCCAGGACTTCGGCTTCGCGGGCATCCTCTTCACCGCCGTGATCGTCGGTCTGGGCGCCGGGCTCGTCAACGGGGTCCTCATCGCCTACGGGCGCATGGTCCCGTTCATCGCCACCCTGGCCATGCTCGCCTCGGCCCGTGGTCTCGCCCTGCAGATCACCGACGGCAAGACACAGATCGTGACCGTGCAGTCCGTCCTGGACCTCGGACTGCCCGACAGCTACGTGCTGGGCATCCCGCCGCTGGTGCTGGTCTTCGCCGCGGTCACCGTGGCGGGCTGGCTGATCCTGAACCGGACGACCTTCGGGCGCCGTACGGTCGCCATCGGCGGCAACGCGGAGGCGGCCAGGCTCGCCGGGATCGACGTCCGCCGCCAGCGGCTCTACCTCTACCTCCTGTCGGGCCTGTGCTGCGGCATCGCCGCCTTCATGCTCGTCATCCTGTCCGGATCGGGCCAGAACACCAACGGCAACCTGTACGAACTCGACGCCATCGCCGCGGCGATCATCGGCGGCACCCTCCTGAGCGGCGGCCGGGGAACGATCGTCGGTTCCGTGCTCGGCGTGCTCGTCTTCACGACGATCACCAACATCTTCGCTCTGAACAACCTGCAGAGCGATGTCCAGCAGATCGCCAAGGGCGCCATCATCGTGGCCGCCGTCCTCGTCCAGCGCCGCACACTGCGGGGCGGCGAGACCTGAGCACCGCTTCCGTGACAGAGCACTGATCACCCACCCGCTGTTCCGTACGCACCGCACCGGATGAAGGGTTTGACAGCCATGCCAGAAACCAGCCGCAGAGGACTGCTCTTCGGCACCGCGGCCGTCTCCGCGGGAGCCTTCCTCACCGCCTGCACAAGCAACGAGCCCAAGGAAAAGGCGGTCGCCCAGAGCAACCAGCCCGCAGCCGACGACAAGCCGGGCACACCCGTCACCATCGGCTTCGCCGGACCCCAGGCCGACCACGGATGGCTCAACGCCATCAACGTGCAAGCCAAGTCGCGGGCCGAGAAGTACTCCGAGGTGACCCTGGAGATCACCGAGGGCTCCAACGACACGGCCGCTCAGATCGGCCAGGTCAAGACCCTGATCAACAAGAAGGTCGACGTCCTCGTCATCCTCCCCGCGGACGGCAAGGCGCTCACCCAGGTCGGCCTGGAAGCCATGAAGGCCGGCATCCCCGTCGTCAACCTGGACCGCATCTTCGCCTCACCGCAGGCCTACCGCTGCTGGGTCGGCGGGGACAACTACGGCATGGGCCTCAACGCCGGGCACTACATCGGCGAGCAGCTCAAGGACAAGGCGAGCGCGAAGGTCGTCGAGCTGGCGGGCATCGACAACCTGGAACTCACCAAGCAGCGCAGCCAGGGCTTCGCAGACGCGCTGAAGAACTACTCCAACATCAAGCTGGTCGCCCGTCAGGCCGCAGACTTCACCGTGGAGTCGGGCCAGGCCAAGATGGCGCAGCTCCTCCAGGCGCAGAAGCAATTCGACGCGCTGTGGAACCACGACGACGACCAGGGTGTGGGCGCGCTGCGGGCCATCCAGCAGGCCGGCCGCGACGAGTTCATCATGGTCGGCGGCGCCGGCGCGAAGTCCGCCATGGACGCCATCAAGGCAGACAACAGCGTGCTGAAGGCCACCGTGCTCTACCCGCCCACGATGGCGGCGTCCGCCATCGACCTGGCGCGCGCGCTCGGCCAGAACAAGGGCGTCGCGGGCCTCTCCGAGATGGAGATCCCGACCTCGCTGACCCTGTACTCGGCCGTGGTCACCAAGGAGAACATCGACCAGTACCTGCCGACCGGCTTCAGCTGAGCCCGCACCGCCGCCGCCACCGAACCACCGACGAGGAGGAAGCCCGCATGGCCCGTAGGGAAGAGACGGCGCAGGAGACCGAAGCACCGCCACCGACGGCGACGCTCGGCGTCGGCATGGTCGGATACGCCTTCATGGGCGCCGCCCACTCGCAGGGGTGGCGCACCGCGGGCCACGTGTTCGACCTGCCGGTGAGACCCGTTCTCGCCGCGATCTGCGGACGCGACCGTACGGCCGTCGAGGCCGCCGCCGCCCGGCACGGCTGGGCTGCGGCGGAGACGGACTGGCGCGCCCTGATCGCCCGCGACGACGTGCAGCTGGTCGACATCTGCACACCGGGCGACAGCCATGCGGAGATCGCCATCGCGGCACTGGAGGCGGGCAAGCACGTGCTGTGCGAGAAGCCGCTCGCCAACACGGTCGCGGAGGCGGAGGCCATGGCGGAGGCCGCGGAGCGGGCCGCGGCCCGGGGCCAGGTCGCGATCGTGGGATTCAACTACCGCAAGGTGCCCGCCCTCACCTACGCCCGCGCGCTGATCGAGGAGGGCCGGCTGGGCACCCTCCGGCACGTGCGGGCCACCTACCTCCAGGACTGGCTGGTCGACCCCGAATCGCCGCTGACCTGGCGACTCGAACGCGAACACGCCGGCTCCGGCGCGCTGGGGGACCTCGGGGCGCACATCGTGGACCTCGCCCAGTACCTGGCGGGGGAGCCGCTGGCCGGGGTCTCGGCGATCAGCGAGACCTTCGTGCGCGAGCGGCCCGTGCTCGCCGGTCCGGCCGCCGGGCTCTCGGGCGCGCCGGACGGGACCGCACGGGGGGCGGTCACCGTCGACGACGCCGCGCTGTTCACCGGGCGCTTGGCATCCGGCGCCCTCGCCTCCTTCGAGGCGACCCGGATGGCGGCGGGCCGCAAGAACGCCCTGCGCCTGGAGATCAACGGCGAGCTGGGGTCGATCGCCTTCGACCTGGAACGGCTCAACGAGCTCTCCTTCCACGACCACACCGAGCCCGCCGTGTCCGCGGGCTTCCGCCGGATCCTGGTCACGGAGCCCGAGCACCCCTACCTGGAGGCGTGGTGGCCGCCGGGCCACGGACTGGGATACGAGCACACCTTCGTCCACCAGGCACGTGACGTGGTGCGCGCGATCACCGAAGGGCGCGCCGCCGTACCGTCGTTCGCCGACGGGCTCCAGGTCCAGCGGGTGCTCGCCGCCGTCGAGGAGAGCGCCGCCAAGAACTCCACGTACACCCCGGTCCCCTTCTAGGAGGTCGTCCACATGCCCCGTCCCTTCACCCTCTTCACCGGTCAGTGGGCCGACCTCCCCTTGGAGGAGGTCTGCCGGCTCGCCCGGGACTTCGGTTACGACGGACTCGAACTCGCCTGCTGGGGAGATCACTTCGAGGTCGACAAGGCCTTGTCGGACCCCGGTTACCTCGACGGGCGGCGGGAGCTGCTCGACAAGTACGGCCTCACCTGCTGGGCGATCTCCAACCATCTGGTCGGCCAGGCGGTCTGTGACAGCCCGATCGACGAGCGCCATCAGGGAATCCTGCCCGGCCGCATCTGGGGGGACGGGGACGCCGAGGGCGTGCGCCGGCGAGCCGCCGAGGAGATCAAGAACACCGCGCGCGCGGCTGCCGCATTCGGCGTCGAGACGGTGATCGGCTTCACCGGTTCCTCCATCTGGCACCTGGTCGCCATGTTCCCCCCGGTGCCACCGCACATGATCGAACGCGGCTACGAGGACTTCGCGGAGCGGTGGAACCCGATCCTGGACGTCTTCGACGCCGAGGGGGTGCGCTTCGCCCACGAGGTGCACCCGAGCGAGATCGCGTACGACTACTGGACCACGCACCGCGCCCTGGAAGCGGTGGACCACCGACCGGCCTTCGGGCTGAACTTCGACCCGAGCCACTTCGTGTGGCAGGACCTCGACCCGGTGGGCTTCCTCTACGACTTCCGCGACCGGATCTACCACGTGGACTGCAAGGAGGCCCGCAAACGCCTCGACGGCCGCAACGGCCGCCTCGGCTCCCACCTGCCCTGGGGAGACCCCCGGCGCGGATGGGACTTCGTCTCGGCCGGGCACGGTGACGTGCCCTGGGAGGACGTGTTCCGGATGCTGCGGTCCATCGGCTACCAGGGCCCGGTCTCCGTGGAGTGGGAGGACGCCGGCATGGACCGGCTGACGGGGGCGCCGGAGGCGCTGGCGTCGCTGAAGCGCTTCGATTTCGACCCGCCGAGCGCGTCGTTCGACGCGGCGTTCGGCGGCGGGGAGTAGAGGACCGGGTCCTCCGGGCGCGCCGCGCCTGAATCCGGGCCCGTGCGCGGCGTCGAAGCCCTCTTCGGCCCGCGCCGCCTGCCCGGCCCTTCTCCTCGGACTCCTGCCCCAGCCCCGAGCCCGCGCCGCCCCGAAGCCGTGTCCCGATGGCCGGGCCCGGACCTGCCGGGCCCGGTCCTGCCCACGCTTCCGCCGGGACAGGCCGCTCGGCGGCCGGGGCGGCGGTGGACCCCGCCCGCAAGGGCCAGGGGTCGGTTCGGCCTGCCCCGAACCTCCTTTGTCCTGATGCGGGTAAAAGTTCAACTCGGCTCCTGCGCAAGGGCTTTCCGCCAGGGACGAACACGGCTACCGTCCCCAACGTGTACACGACATGACTCGCGTCACCGGGGCCCCGACAGCCCCGGAGTCGAGCGCGGCAGTCCCCGCGCGGAACGGCAGAACGCACCCGCCCGAACAACCGGCACACTCCGGAGGACGCACGTGCACAGAAACAGCAGACGGCTCCGCGCCCGAAAATCCCTCGCCCTCTTCACCGGCGGACTCCTCGCCGCCGCGACACTCACCCTGGGCTCCTCGCCCGCCGCCACCGCGGATGCCGCACAGGCGACGGCCGCGCAGGACGCGGCGGAGGACTTCCAGCAGGTCACGCTCGCCAAGGGCGCGGCCGAGACCGGCGAACCCATCTCGCTGGCGGTGCTCCCCGACCGCAGCGTGCTGCACACCTCCCGCGGCGGCGAGCTGCGGATCACGGACAGCGCGGGCAACACCCGGATCTCCGGCACCATCCCGGTCTACTCGCACGACGAGGAAGGGCTCCAGGGCATCGGCGTCGACCCCGACTTCGCCGAGAACCGCGCCATCTACCTCTACTACGCGCCCCCGCTGGACACCCCCGCCGGCGACGCCCCGGAGAACGGCACCGCGGCCGACTTCGCCAAGTTCGACGGCGTCAACCGGCTCTCGCGCTTCGTCCTCAACGAGGACGGCACCCTCGACAACGCCAGCGAGAAGAAGGTCCTCGACATCCCGGCCACCCGTGGCATGTGCTGCCACGTCGGCGGTGACATCGACTTCGACGCGCAGGGCAACCTCTACCTCTCGACCGGCGACGACTCCAACCCCTTCTCCTCCGACGGCTTCTCACCGCTGGACGACCGCGAAGGCCGCAACCCCGCGTTCGACGCCCGCCGCACCTCGGGCAACACCAACGACCTCCGGGGCAAGATCCTGCGCATCAAGGTCGCCGACGACGGGTCGTACACCGTCCCCGAGGGCAACCTCTTCGCCCCGGGTACGGACAAGACGCGCCCCGAGATCTACGCGATGGGCTTCCGCAACCCCTTCCGCTTCAGCGTGGACAAGGCCACGGGCATCCTGTACGTCGGTGACTACGGCCCCGACGCGGGAGCCGCCGACCCGAACCGCGGGCCGGCCGGGCAGGTCGAGTTCGCCCGGGTGACCGAGCCCGGCAACTTCGGCTGGCCGTTCTGCACCGGCGACAACGACGCCTTCAGGGACTACGACTTCGCGACGGGCACCTCCGGCCCCGCCTTCGACTGCGCCGCGCCGAAGAACGAGTCGCGGTACAACACCGGCCTGGTCGACCTTCCCCCGGCGCAGGCCGCCTGGATCCCGTACGACGGCGGGTCCGTGCCCGAGTTCGGCACCGGTTCGGAGTCCCCGATGGGCGGGCCCGTGTACCGCTACGACGCGGACCTCGACTCGCCGGTGAAGTTCCCCGAGGAATACGACGGGGACTTCTTCGCCGGAGAGTTCGGCCGCCAGTGGATCAAGCGCATCGAGCAGGACGCCGACGGCGGCGTCCAGTCCGTCAACGACATCCCGTGGACCGGGACGCAGGTGATGGACATGGCCTTCGGCCCCGACGGCGCGCTGTACGTCCTGGACTACGGCCTCTCCTGGTTCGGCGGCGACGAGCACTCCGCGCTGTACCGCATCGAGAACGCCACCGGCGGACGCTCACCCATCGCGGAGGCGTCCTCGAACAAGACCTCGGGCGTCGCACCGCTCAAGGTGAAGTTCTCCTCGGCCGGAACCACCGACGGTGACGGCGACGCCCTGACGTACGCCTGGGACTTCGGCGACGGCGGCACGTCCACGGCCGCCGACCCGACCCACACGTACAAGAAGAACGGCACCTACACCGCCACGGTCACCGCCAAGGACCCCTCGGGGCGCACCGGTTCGGCGAGCGTGCACGTGACTGTCGGCAACACCGCGCCCACCGTCGTCCTGCAGACCCCGCTGGACGGCCAGCTGTTCGAGTTCGGCGACGAGGTGCCGTTCAAGGTGAGCGTGACCGACCCGGAGGACGGCACCATCGACTGCACCAAGGTCGAGGTCAAGTTCACCCTGGGCCACGACAGCCACGGGCACGACATCACCACCGAGCACGGCTGCGAAGGCACCATCAAGACGGCCATGGAGGGCGGCCACGACCCCAACGCCAACATCTACGGCGGCATCTCGGCCTCCTACACCGACGGCGGAGGCGGCGGCCAGGCCGCACTGACCGGCCGTGACCAGGCGCAGCTCCAGCCGCGCCACCGGCAGGCCGAGCACTTCAGCGCCTCCTCGGGCATCACCACGCCGAGCAAGACGAGCGCCCACGGCGGCAGGACCGTCGGGGACATCGACAACAACGACTGGATCTCCTTCGAGCCGTACATCCTCGACGGCGCCACCAAGCTCACCGCCCGGACGTCATCGGCGGGCGCGGGAGGCTTCCTGGAGGTGCGGGCCGGTTCACCGACCGGCAAGATCCTCGGTTCGGCACCGGTCCCGGTGACCGGCAGCTGGGACTCGTTCCAGGACATCGACGTGCCGCTGCGCGGCGCACCGAAGAAGGTCACGGAACTCTTCCTGGTCTTCAAGGGCGGAGCGGGAGCGCTGTACGACGTGGACGACTTCGAGCTCTCCGACTCCCCGGTGGACAGGACCGCCAAGCGCGTCCTGGTCTTCTCCAAGACGGGTGGCTTCCGGCACGACTCGATCCCCGCCGGCATCGCCGCGCTCAAGGAACTGGGCAAGGACACCAACATCACCGTCGACTCCACGGAGGAGGCCGCCCAGTTCACGACCAGCAACCTGGCGCGCTACGACGCCGTCGTCTTCCTGTCGACGACCGGTGACGTCCTGAACGCCGACCAGAAGAAGGCGTTCGAGAACTTCGTCTCCACCGGCGGCGGTTACATGGGCGTCCACGCCGCGGCCGACACGGAGTACGACTGGGAGTTCTACGGCGGACTCGTCGGGGCCTATTTCCACTCGCACCCGCAGATCCAGCCCGCCACCGTCCGCGTGGAGAACCACGACCACCCGGCGACCGCGCACCTGGACGAGGCCTGGGACCGTACCGACGAGTGGTACAACTACCGCACCAACCCCCGGGACAAGGCCCAGGTCCTCGCCACGCTGGACGAGACCACCTACACCGGCGGCAACATGAAGGGCGACCACCCGATCTCCTGGTGCCAGGCGTACCAGGGCGGGCGCTCCTTCTACACCGGCCTCGGCCACACCAAGGAGTCCTACGCCGAACCCGCCTTCCGTCAGCACCTGCTGGGCGGACTGCGCTACGCGGCCGGACAGGTGAAGGCCAACTGCAAGCCGGACACCGGCTACCGGTCGATCTTCAACGGCAAGACGCTCGAAGGCTGGAAGCAGGCCGGCCCGGGCACGTTCGAGGTCGTCGACGGTGAGCTGCGCTCCCAGGGCGGCATGGGGCTGCTGACCTACCAGGCCAAGGAGCTGAAGTCGTACTCGCTGAAGCTCGACTGGAAGATGGCGGGCGACGACAACTCCGGCGTCTTCGTGGGCTTCCCCGAGTCGGACGACCCGTGGTCCGCCGTGAACAACGGCTACGAGGTCCAGATCGACGCCACGGACGCCGCCGACCGCACGACCGGGGCCGTCTACACCTTCAAGTCCGCCAACATCAAGGCCCGTGACCAGGTCCTCCGGCCGCCCGGCCAGTGGAACAGCTACGAGATCAAGGTCCAGGGCGAGCGGCTCCAGGTCTTCCTCAACGGAGTCAAGATCAACGACTTCACCAACACCGACCCGGCCAGAAGCCTGAAGAACGGCTACATCGGCCTCCAGAACCACGGAGCCGACGACCAGGTGTCCTTCCGGGACATCCAGCTGAAGGAGCTGCCCTCGACGTAGGGCGGTACCTCCTGCGCCGGCGGTGGGCGGGGAACGCACATGCCTTCCCCGCCCGCCGACCACCACCCCTCTTCATCCCCCCAGGGAGGCAGCCCGTGACCGCACACGCCGTTCGTACCGGAGTCTGGTTCATCGGAGCACGCGGCTCCGTCGCCACCACCGCCACCGCGGGGTGCGCGGCCATAGCGGCAGGGCTCCATCCCCCGACCGGCATGGTCACCGAGACACCACCCTTCACCGACAGCGCACTGCCACCACTGACCTCCCTCGTCTTCGGGGGACACGACACCCTGGACTGCCCTCTGCCCAAGCGGGCCGAGGCCCTCGCGGCCGGGGGAGTGCTCCCGCACGGGCTGCCGTCGGCCGTCCGGGCGGAGCTCGGCGCCGCCGACGCGGAGATCCGGCCCGGCGGCCCGCTCCGCGGCGACACCCGCACCGACGAGGAGCTCATCGCCGCCTTCACCGCTGATCTCACCGACTTCGCCCGGCGCAACGAACTCGCCCGCACCGTCGTCATCAACGTCGCCTCGACCGAGGCCGCCCCCGGCGAGGGCGACCCGCGGCTGCCCGCCAGCTCCCTCTACGCGGCGGCAGCGCTCCGCGCCGGCTGCCCCTACGTCAACTTCACCCCGTCCACCGGGCTGCGCAGCCCGCGGCTGCGGGACGCCGTCGACTCCTCGGGACTTCCCCACGCCGGACGGGACGGCAAGACGGGCCAGACGCTGCTGCGGTCCGTACTCGCACCGATGTTCGTCCAGCGTGCGCTTCCGGTGCGGGCGTGGTCGGGCACGAACCTCCTGGGAGGAGGGGACGGAGCCGCACTGGCCGACCCCGCGGCGGCAGCCGCCAAGAACGCGGGCAAGGAACGCGTACTCACCGACACGCTCGGGGCCGCTCCGGAGGGCGAGGTGCACATCGACGACGTCCCGGCGATGGGCGACTGGAAGACGGCGTGGGACCACATCGCCTTCGACGGCTTCCTAGGTTCCCGGATGATCCTCCAGACGATCTGGCAGGGCTGCGACTCCGCCTTGGCCGCCCCCCTGGTCCTGGACCTGGCCCGGCTGCTGGCCCGCTCCCACGAGACGGGGCTCAGCGGCCCGAGGCCCGAACTGGGCTTCTACTTCAAGGACCCGGACGGCGGACCGTCCGCGCTCTCCGACCAGTACGCGGCCCTGCTCGCCTTCGCCGGACGCCTGCGGGCCGCCCAGTGAGGCCGCTGCGGCTGCTCGCGGTGGTGAGCGGCTCCCCCCGGCTGCTCGCGACGCGGCCCCCGGCCACCGCCCCCTCGGTCGGCCTGTCCGGTGCGGGCGGGACTGCGCCCGCACCGGACAGGCCTCGCCCCCGCGCGCGGCTGCGGGCCTGGGCGGAACTGCTCCGGGTGTCAGCGTTGTTCAGTGTGCCGGGCGACGCGCTCGCCGGTGCCGCCGCCGTGGGCCTGCGCCCCGGCCGGGGCACGGCGCTCGCGGTCGGCGCGTCACTGTGCCTCTACGAAGCGGGCATGGCCCTGAACGACTGGGCCGACCGCGAGGAGGACGCAGTCGACCGGCCGCACCGGCCCATCCCCTCGGGCCGCATCGCACCGGGCGCGGCCCTGGCCGCGGCAGGCGCCCTGACGGCGGCGGGCCTGACCCTCGCGGCCCGGGCCGGCCGGCCCGCACTGGCTGTGGCGACCGGCCTCGGTGCCACGGTCTGGGCCTACGACCTGCACCTGAAACACACGCGGCTGGGACCGGCGGCGATGGGGACGGCCCGGGCCCTGGACCTGCTCCTGGGTGCTGTGGCCACGACCGCCGCCCCGGTCACCCGCACGGCTGCCGGGCGCGGGCGAGTGGCCACAGCCGTCCAGGCACGCGGGGCCCGCACCGCCCGTGCCGCGCTCGGGTCACGTGCCGCGCTCCCTGCCGCCCTCGCCCTCGGGGCCCACACCTACGCCGTGACCGCCGTCTCCCGGCACGAGGCGCGGGGCGGGTCCACGAAGGTGCCGCTGGCCGCGCTCGCGGGAACGGCCGCCCTGGGGGCCGCCGTTCTGCGCGGACGACCAGTGACGGCCGCGGCGCCCGCGTCGGCCCCATCACCCACATCCGCCGCGGCGCCCGCGTCGGTCATGTGGCCCGCATCCGTCATGTGGCCCGCATCCGTCACGTGGCCCGGCCGAACCACGTCGCCCGCGCCCGCCACCGAGCGGCTCCTGCTCACCGCGTTCACCGGTGCCTACCTCCGCACCTCCGGGGTCCCCCTCCTCCACGCCGCCCTCAATCCCTCCCCACCCCTCACCCAGCGCGCGGTCGGCGGAGGGATCCGGGCCATGATCCCGCTGCAGGCCGCCCTGGCCGCGCGGGCCGGGTCGCCGCTCGGCGGCCTCGCCGTCATGGGGCTCGTCCCCCTCGCCCGCGCGCTCGCACGGAAGGTGAGCCCCACATGACCCTCCGGTTCGGCTACGGCACCAACGGCCTCACCGACCTCAGGCTGGACGATGCCCTCGGCCTCCTCGCCGACCTCGGCTACGACGGGGTCGGGCTCACGCTCGACCACATGCACCTCGACCCGCTCGCCCCGGACCTCACCGAGCGCACCCGAAGGGTGGCACGCCGGCTGAACGCGCTCGGCCTCGGCGTCACCGTCGAGACCGGGGCGCGTTACGTCCTCGACCCACGGCGCAAGCACGGTCCCTCCCTCCTCGACCCGGACCCCGAGGCACGCGCCGCGCGCACCGGACTGCTCGTGCGCGCCGTCGAGGTGGCCGCCGGCCTCGGCGCCCACGCCGTGCACTGCTTCAGCGGCATCACCCCGCCGGACACCGGCACGGACACCGCGTGGCAGCGGCTGACGGGCGCCCTGGCCCCGGTCCTGGACGCCGCCGCCCGCGAGGGCGTCCCCCTGGCCATCGAACCGGAACCCGGCCACCTCCTCGGCACGCTCGCCGGCTTCCATCACCTGCGCACCCTCCTCGGCGACCCGGAACCACTCGGGCTCACCCTCGACATCGGCCACTGTCAGTGCCTGGAGCCCGCACCGCCCGCCGACTGCGTCAAGGAAGCGGCCCCCTGGCTGCGCCATGTGCAGATCGAGGACATGCGGCGAGGAGTCCACGAACACCTGCCCTTCGGTGACGGCGAGATCGACTTCCCGCCGGTGCTCGAAGCCCTCGCCGCCACCGGTTACTCCGGCCTCACCGTCGTCGAACTGCCCCGGCACTCCCACGCGGGTCCGGAACTCGCCCGCAGCTCGATCGACTTCCTGCGCCGGGCCACCCGCACGACGGACGGAGCCGTACCGTGCTGATCAGCCGCAAGGAACTCGACGACCGTCTCGGAGGGGCCGAACGGGCCTGGCTCGACGAAGCCCTCGCCGAGGCCGCCCACGCCGCGAACCACCCCGGCCAGGACAGCGGCAACCCTCCGTGGGAGCTGCGGTTCGCGTCGGCGGGACGGCACTGCGGCCTCGAGAACGCCGACTCCGTACGCGCACTGCTGCTCGTCGAGGCGCGCGCCGGTCTGCCCGCCGTCACCAGGCTCTACGAGCAGGGGACCGCCGCCGAACGCCGCGCCGTGCTCCTGACCCTGCACCTGCTGGACCTCGGTGCCACCGCGCTCCCTCTCGTCGAGGACGCCCTGCGCACCAACGACACGCGGCTGGTCGCCGCCGCCGTCGGCCCGTACGGCGCCGACCACCTCGACGCCCACGGCTGGCGGCACGCCGTCCTCAAGTGCCTCTTCACCGAGGTCCCCGTCGAGGCCCTCGACCGGCTCGGCGAGCGGGCCCGCGGTGACGCCGAACTCGCGCGCATGCTCGGTGACTTCGCCACCGAACGCACCGCGGCCGGACGTGCCGTCCCCGCCGGGCTGCGGACGGTCCTCGACCTCACCGGCCCGGCGCCCGCCCCCGCCCCCACGGAGGAGTCCTGATGCGCATCTTCGACCCCCACATCCACATGACCTCCCGCACCACGGACGACTACCAGGCGATGCACGACGCGGGGGTGCGCGCCCTCGTCGAACCCTCCTTCTGGCTCGGCCAGCCCCGCACCTCGCCCGCCAGTTTCTTCGACTACTTCGACGCCCTGCTCGGCTGGGAGCCCTTCCGCGCCTCCCAGTACGGCATCGCCCACCACTGCACACTCGCCCTCAACCCCAAGGAGGCGAACGACCCGCGCTGCACACCTGTCCTGGACGCCCTGCCCCGCTACCTCGTCAAGGACTCGGTCGTCGCCGTGGGCGAGATCGGTTACGACTCCATGACCCCCGCCGAGGACACGGCGCTCGCCACCCAGCTCCAGCTCGCAGCGGACCACGGCCTCCCCGCGCTCGTCCACACCCCGCACCGTGACAAGCTCGCCGGACTCCACCGCACCATCGACGTCGTCCGCGAATCGGAGCTGTCCCCGGAGCTGGTCCTGCTCGACCACCTCAACGAGACGACCGTGCGGGACGCCCTCGACAGCGGATGCTGGGCCGGCTTCTCCATCTACCCGGACACCAAGATGGACGAGGACCGCATGATCACGGTCCTGCGGACCTACGGGACCGACAGGATCCTCGTGAACTCGGCCGCCGACTGGGGAAAGAGCGACCCGCTGAAGACCCGCAAGGTCGCCGACTTCATGCTGAAGGCCGGATTCGACGAGGACGACGTCGACAAGGTTCTGTGGCGCAACCCCGCCGACTTCTACGGACAGAGCGGAAGACTCCAGCTCGACACCGCCGCCCCCGGACCGCTCCACGAGGGCAACTCCATCCTCCGCGGCGGGGAGTGAGCCATGCGTTTCCGCCACCCCGACGGCTCCACAGTCCACCTCGCCTACTGCACCAACGTGCACCCTGCCGAGAACCTCGACGGAGTCCGCGCCCAGCTGCGCGACCACTGCGAGCCCGTCCGCAAGCGGCTCGGCCGGGACCGCATCGGCATCGGCCTCTGGCTCGCCAAGGACGCGGCCCGCGCCCTGATCAACGACCCCGCCGCGCTGCGCTCGCTGCGCGCGGAACTCGATCACCGCGGCCTCGAAGTCGTCACCCTCAACGGGTTCCCCTACGAGGGATTCGGGGCCCAGGAGGTCAAATACCGGGTCTACACCCCGGACTGGACGGACCCCGAGCGGCTCGCCCACACCACCGACCTCGCCCGGCTCCTCGCCGCCCTGCTCCCGGACGACGTCGACGAGGGCACCATCTCCACACTGCCCATCGCCTGGCGCACCCCGTTCGACGACGACCCCACGGCCGCCGGCACGGCGCACAAGGCGCTCACCGTGCTCGCGCAGCGGCTCGACGCCCTCGCGGAACTGACCGGAAAGTCCATCAGGATCGGGCTCGAACCCGAGCCCGGCTGCACCGTGGAGACCACCGCAGACGCCATCGGCCCCCTCACCGCGATCGGTCACGACCGCATCGGCATCTGTGTCGACACCTGCCACCTCGCCACCTCCTTCGAGGACCCGGACACCGCACTGGACGCCCTCGGCGCCGCAGGCGTACCCGTCGCCAAGGCCCAGCTCTCCGCGGCCCTGCACGCCGAACAGCCGCACCTGCCCGAGGTGCGCGCCGCCCTGGGGGCCTTCGCCGAACCCCGCTTCCTCCACCAGACACGCACGCTCACCGCCTCGGGCCTGCGCGGGACCGACGACCTCGACGAGGCCGTCACCGGCGGGGCGCTCCCCGACGGCACCCCGTGGCGATCCCACTTCCACGTCCCCCTCCACGCTCCGCCCGCGCCTCCGCTCACCTCCACGCTCCCCGTCCTCCAGTCCGTGCTGACCCGGCTCGTCGGCGGACCGGAGCCCGTCACCCGGCACCTGGAGGTCGAGACGTACACCTGGCAGGCGCTCCCCGCCGAACTGCGGCCCCGCACCCGGACCCAGCTCGCCGACGGCATCGCCGCCGAACTCACCCTCGCCCGCGACCTCCTCGTCGACCTCGGACTGAAGGAGCTCCCGTGACCGCTCCCGGACCCGCCGCACACCCCACCCCGCTCCTCGTCCTCGACGTCGTCGGCCTCACCCCGCAACTGCTCCAGCACATGCCCAACCTCCGGGCCATGGCCGGATCGAAGGCACCGCTCTCCACCGTCCTGCCCGCCGTCACCTGCGCCGCCCAGTCCACCTTCCTCACCGGCACCACCCCCGCGGAGCACGGCATCGTCGCCAACGGCTGGTACTTCCGTGAGCTCGGCGACGTACTCCTGTGGCGCCAGCACAACGGGCTCGTCGAGGGCGACAAGCTCTGGGACGCCGCCCGGCGCGCCCACCCCGGCTACACGGTCGCCAACATCTGCTGGTGGTACGCGATGGGAGCCGACACCGACTGGACCGTCACCCCCCGCCCCGTGTACTACGCCGACGGGCGCAAGGAACCCGACTGCTACACCCGGCCCCCCGCGCTGCACGACGAGCTCACCGAGAAGCTGGGCACCTTCCCCCTCTTCCACTTCTGGGGGCCCGGCGCCGACCTCGTCTCCTCCCGATGGATCATCGACGCCACCCGTCACATCCTGGCCACCCGCACCCCCGACCTGGCCCTCTGCTACCTCCCGCACCTCGACTACGACCTCCAGCGCTACGGCCCCGACGATCCCCGCGCCCACCAGGCCGCGGCCGACCTCGACCGGGCCGTGGCCCCCCTGCTCGACGACGCCCGGGCGGAGGGCCGCACCGTCGTCGCGCTCTCCGAGTACGGCATCACCCGGGTCGACCGGCCCGTCGACATCAACCGCGCCCTGCGCCGCGCCGGCCTGCTGGAGGTCCACACGCAGGACGGCATGGAGTACCTCGACCCCATGACTTCCCGCGCGTTCGCCGTCGCCGACCACCAGCTCGCCCACGTCTACGTACGCCGTCCGGAGGACCTGGAAGCGACCAGGGAGGCACTCGCGGATCTCCCCGGCATCGCGGAACTCCTCGACGACGAGGGCAAGAAGGCACACCAGCTGGACCACCCCCGCTCCGGCGAGCTCGTCGCCGTCGCCGAGAAGGACGCCTGGTTCACGTACTACTACTGGCTCGACGACGCCCTCGCGCCCGACTTCGCGCAGCTCGTCGAGATCCATCGCAAACCGGGCTACGACCCGGTGGAGCTCTTCATGGACCCCCAGGACCCCTATGTCCGGGTCAAGGCCGCCTCGGCGGTCGCCCGGAAGAAGCTCGGCATGCGCTACCGCATGGCGGTCGTCCCCCTGGACCCCTCACCTGTCCGCGGCAGCCACGGCCGCCTCCCCACGAGCGACGACGAAGGTCCGCTCATCCTCTGCTCCACCCCCCACGCGTTCACCGGCCGAGTCCAGGCCACCCAAGTGAAGTCCCTGCTCCTCCAGCTTGCCGGACTGCACTGACAATCCGCCCCGCCCGCACACGACAGGGAGATTCGTGAACATGAGCCGCACCCCGAAGGACCCCGAGCTCGCGCGCAGACTCAGCCGCCGCAACGTCCTGGGCGTCGCCGCCGGAGCCACGGCCGCCACGCTGCTGGGCGGGGCCACCGCCCAGGCGTCGAGCCCTCAGGGCGTCCAGGGCCTCCAGAGCAAGGGCAAGGGCAAGGGACGCCCCGTCCTGCCCCCGGGCCGCCTCGGGATCCAGCTGTACAGCCTGCGCGACAAGGTCTCCACCCTCGGCTTCGCCCCCGTCTTCGCCGAACTGGAGAGGTACGGCTACGACGAGATCGAGTTCGCCGGGTACACCCAGGGCTCGGCGGGCGCCATCTCCCTCGCCCAGCTCAAGAAGCTGGCCCGGGACCACGGGCTGAACCCCATCGGCAGCCACGTCGGCTACTACGACGACAACAACCCGGGCGCCTACACCTTCGCCCAGAACCTCACCAAGGTCCTGGACGAGGCCGAGGCCCTCGGCCTGAAGCACATCGGCACCGCCTCCGGGCCCTTCCGCTACGGGTCCACGGTGGACGGCTGGAAGCGCGCCGCCGACGACTTCAACACCTACGGCGCGGCAGCCCGCAGGCGCGGCATGAAGTTCTACCAGCACAACCACGCGGAGGAGTTCAGCTTCGCCACCGACAAGCCGGACGTCCGCCTCTACGACGTCCTGCTCGCCGAGACCGACCCCGACCTGGTCTACCTGGAGATGGACATCTACTGGGCCTTCGCCGCGCAGTTCCGCTTCGGCAAGCGCGCCGACGGCACGCCGGCGCCCTTCAACCCCATCGACTACGTACTCGAACAGCCCGAGCGCTACCCCCTCTTCCACGTCAAGGACGGCACCAAGGACGACACCGCCCGTGACGGCTACCGCATGACGGACGTCGGCGACGGGGACATCGACTACAAGAACTTCCTGAGCCGGGTCACCACACGCACCCGCCACGGCCGCACCTACCACCACTGGCAGACCGAGCACGACAACCCGGTCGAGTCCTTCGCCTTCGCCCGCAAGTCCAGCGAGCACCTGCACTCGCTGCGCACGGGCCGCTGCGGGGACTGACACCTGACGGCACACACGCATGGGGCCCGGTTCCAGCTGGAACCGGGCCCCATGCGTGTGATGCGGAGGTGCGGTCAGTCGGTCTCCCGTATCGGGGCGGGAGAGGCCTTCACCAGCGGGTTGCCCTTCCGGTCGCGGCCGGGTGCCGCGAGGAACAGGGCGAGGAATCCCGCGAAGAACGAGATGCTGCCCGCCAGGATGAAGGCGCCGTAGAGCCCCCAGGCGTCCACGACCAGGAAGCCCATACCCGCTCCCAGCCCGGAGACGAGTTTGGAGCTGTAGACCATGCCGTAGTTGGTGGCGTTGTTGTTCTCGCCGAAGTAGTCCGCGGTCATCGCCGCGAACATGGGGAAGATGGCCCCGCCGCCGAAGCCCGAGATCGCGGAGAAGAGCAGGAAGAGCGGCAGGCTCTTCATCTCGGCCGACCAGATGATGCCGAACTGGGCCAGCCCCAGGATGACGCAGACGTGGAGCAGGCACTTCTTGCGGCCGTAGAGGTCGGAGAGCCAGCCGATGACGCCGCGTCCCGTGCCGTTGACGATTGCCTTGAGCGACATCGCCGTGGCCACGATGCCGGCGGCGAATCCGGCGTCCTGGCCGATGTCGACCTGGAAGGCGATACCGAAGATGTTCACACCGGAGGTACAGGCGAGGCAGCACCACATCAGCGCCACCCGGCCGGTCCTCCAGGCCTCGCCGGGGGAGTACTGCTTGACGGCCGGAGGGTTCTTCTCCAGTGCGCGGCGGGCCCGTGGGTCCTCGGGCGGGTTGAGCGGGTCGATCCCGGCGGGCCACCAGTTCTTCGGCGGGTCCCGGAAGAAGAAGCCGGCACAGGCCACGAGCGCCGCGAGGAAGACGCCCACCGAGACCAGGACCCACCGGAAGTTGGTGATGTCCATGTACCCGGTGAAGAGGAAGACGAACGGCACCGAACCGTAGGCGAACCCCCCGTTGACGAAGCCCGTCTTCCCGCCCCTGCGTTCCGGGTACCACTTGCCGACCATGTTGACGCAGGTGGCGTACACCATGCCCGCGCCCATGCCGGAGAACACACTGAAGCCGATGTACGCGAAGATCACGTGCGGCGCGTACGCCAGCGACAGATAGCCGAGGAGCGTGCCCGTCGCGCCGAGCATCATCGCCCAGCGGGCCGGGAGCCGGCCGGTCTCCCGGAGCCTGCCGGCGGGCATCGCGACCGCGGCCTGGAAGAACACCCAGACGGTCATCATCCAGTAGATGTGACCGCTGTTCCAGTTGTGCGCGTGGTGCAGTGTGTCCTCCGCCGACGCGAAGGCGTACTCGGCCGAGCTGATGCCCATCATGCCGACCCACGGCAGGATGACCATCCACTTGCGCTTGCGGCCCATGATGTCGATGTCGCTCTCGCCCAGCCGGTACGTGCGGCCGTTGGCGTCCGTCACCTCCCTGAAGGGGACGGATGTGGTGAGGTCTGCAGTCGTCATTGTCGATCGAACCCCTTGCGTGGAAGAAGTCTGGCCAGCGCCCCCTGCCCGTTCTCACTTCGCGCGGGGGTCCGCGGCCTCGCGCGGCACGCCGCGGACCCCGTGGTTCGAGCCGTCGTCATCAGGTCATCGGCCACCGCCCAACAGCCCGGCCGCCCTGGCCCAGCGGTACTTCGCGCCGAGCACGGCGACGGGCCGCTCCGTGGTGTACGGATAGGCGACGACGCCCCGCTCGAACAGGTACGCGCACGCCTCCTCCACCTCGATGTCCCCGGCGAGCGACGCCACCACCGGCTTCTCGATCCCGCGTGCCCGGAACTCCTCCACCACCCGGGCCGTGAGCTCGGCGAAGACCATCGGAGGGGTGACGATCGTGTGCCAGTAACCCAGGACCAGGGCGTGGATCCGCGGATCCTCCATCCCCAGCCGGATCGTCGCCTCGTAGGTCGACGGCGGTTCCCCGCCCGTGATGTCGATCGGATTGCCGGCCGCGCCGAACGGCGGGATGAACGCCTTGAACGCCGTGTCCAGATCGGGCGGGATCTCCATCAGCGAGAGCCCGTTGTCCACGATCGCGTCGGACAGGAGCACCCCCGAGCCGCCCGCCCCCGTGATGATCACGACGTTGTCGCCCCGGGGCGCCGGCAGGACGGGCAACGCCCGCGCGTACTCCAGCATGTCGTTCAGTCCCGGCGCGCGGATGACCCCCGCCTGACGCAGGATGTCGTCGTACACCGCGTCGTCCCCGGCCAGCGCGCCCGTGTGGGAGCCCGCCGCCCTGGCACCCGCGCTCGTACGACCCGCCTTGAGGACCACGACCGGCTTCCTGGGCACGGTCGCCCGCGCCGCCTCCACGAAGGCGCGTCCGTCCTTGAGGTCCTCCAGGTGCATCGCGATGCACTCGGTGTTCGGGTCCTCCCCGAACCAGGTCAGCAGGTCGTCCTCGTCGATGTCGGACTTGTTGCCGAGCCCGACGATCGCCGAGACCCCCGTCCTCGTCGAGCGCGCGAAGCCCAGGATCGCCATCCCGATGCCCCCCGACTGCGAGGTCAGCGCCACCGGGCCCTTGACGTCGTACGGGGTGCAGAACGTGGCGCAGAGGTCCTGCCACGTCGAGTAGTAGCCGTAGATGTTCGGTCCCAGCAGCCGCACGCCGTACTGCTCGCCGACCGCCACGATCTCGTCCTGGAGGGCGTGTTCACCCGTCTCGGCGAAGCCGGACGGAATGAGCACGGCGTTCGGGATCCCCTTGCGGCCCACCTCCTTGAGCGCCGAAGCGACGAATTTGGCGGGGATCGCGAAGACCGCCACATCCACCTCACCGGGAACGTCGGTGACACTCTTGTACGCCTTACGGCCGAGAATGTCATCGGCCTTGGGGTTCACCGGATGGATCTCGCCCGCGAAACCGCCGTCGATGAGGTTGCGCATCACCGAATTGCCGATCTTTCCCTGCTCGTTGGAGGCACCGATGACCGCGATCGAGCGCGGCTCCATCAGCCGGCGCATCGATACGAGGATCTCCTCCCGGCTGTAGCGGCGCCGCGCCTTGACCTCCACGGTCGTCAGCAGGATCCGGATGTCCGCGGCCACGGCACCGTCCGGCGAGGCGATGACCGGGTTGAGGTCCACCTCCGCGATCTCCGGGAAGTCCGTGACCAGTTGGGAAACCCGCCGGATCTGCTCGGCGAGCGCCCACCGGTCCACGGCCGGTGCCCCCCGCACCCCCTTCAGGATCTCCGCGGCGCCGATCGAGTCGAGCATCGACTGCGCCTCGTCCGCGGTCACCGGCGCCAGCCGGAAGGTGATGTCCTTCAGGACCTCGACCAGGACACCGCCGAGACCGAACGCCACCACCTTCCCGAACGTCGGGTCGGTGACCGCCCCGACGATGACCTCCTGGCCCGGCGGCACGAGCTGCTGGACCTGCACTCCCTCGATCCGTGCGTCCGGCGCGTAGGCCTTCGCGTTCTTCACGATGCCGCAGAAGGCCGCGCGCACCTCCTGCGCGCCCGACACGCCGACCACGACGCCGCCCGCGTCCGTCTTGTGCAGGATGTCGGGAGAGACGATCTTGAGGACGACGGACCCGCCGAGCCGGTCGGCCAGTGCCACCGCCTCGTCGACGTCACGGGCCAGGCCCTCGCCCGGCACAGTGATCCCGTACGCGTCGGCGACGATCTTCCCCTCCGGCGCGGTGAGTGCGCTGCGCCCCTCGCTCCGGACGCGGTCGAGCAGCACCCTGACGCGTTCCCGCTCCTGTGTCTCGACTGTTGTGGCCATGCTCAGATGACTCCGTTCGTCTTCAGCAGCCGCAGTTCCTCGTCGCCCAGGCCCAGTTCGCCGACGTACACCTCCGCGTTGTGCTCACCGAGCAGCGGGGAGGTGACGATGTCGACGGGAGAGTCGGACAGCTTCAGCGGGCTGCCGACCGTGGTGAAGGAGCCACGCTCGGGGTGCTCGACGCGGACCACCATCTCGTTGGCGACGAGTGACTCGTCCTCGACGATCTCCCGGGTGGAGAGGATCGGGCCGCACGGGATGTTGTGCGCGTTGAGCTGCTCCAGGACCTCCCACTTGGGGAGCGTCGCCGACCACTCCTCGATCAGCTGGAACATCTTGTCGAGCTTCGGCAGCCGGGCCTCCGGGGTCGCCCACTCGGGGTCGTCCGCGAGTTCGGGGCGGCCGATCAGCGCCGACAGGGGCTGCCAGCCCACCGGCTGCACGATGACGTACACGTAGTCGTTGGGACCGCCCGGTGCGCACTTCACCGCCCACCCCGGCTGGCCGCCGCCGCTGGCGTTGCCGCTGCGCGGCACCTCGTCGGCGTCCGCCGTGTCCCGCGCGTTCGGGTACTCGGCGAGCGGCCCGTGCTCCAGCCGCTGCTGGTCGCGCAGCTTGACCCGGCAGAGGTTGAGCACGGCGTGCTGCATCGCCACGTTGACCCGCTGCCCGCGCCCGGTGTTCTCGCGCTGGAACAGGGCGGCGAGGATGCCGGCCACCGCGTGGATGCCGGTCCCCGAGTCGCCGATCTGGGCACCGGTCGCGAGCGGCGGCCCGTCCGCGAAGCCCGTGGTGGCCATCGAGCCGCCCATGGCCTGCGCGACGACCTCGTAGGCCTTGAAGTTGGTGTACGGGCCCTCGCCGAAACCCTTGATGGAGGCGTAGACGATCCGTGGGTTGATCTCCTGGATCCGTTCCCAGGTGAACCCCATACGGTCCACGGCGCCCGGGCCGAAGTTCTCCACCATCACGTCGCTGCGGCGGATGAGCTCGGTCAGGATCTCCTTGCCGCGCTCGCTCTTGGTGTTGAGCGTGATGCTCCGCTTGTTGCAGTTGAGCATCGTGAAGTAGAGGGAGTCGACGTCGGGCAGATCGCGCAACTGCTTGCGGGTGATGTCCCCGCTCGGCGCCTCCAGCTTGACCACGTCCGCCCCGAGCCAGCCGAGCAGCTGGGTGGCGGAGGGACCGGACTGTACGTGCGTCATGTCGAGGACGCGCACGCCCTCAAGAGCTTTGGTCATGCCAACGGCTCCTCTGCTACTTGTACATGGTCTGGTTCATCGTTCCGGGGGCGTACGCGTCCGGGTCGACCCAGACGTTGATCAGCGAGGGCAAACCGGACTCCCGGGCCCTGCGCAGCGCGGGCGCGATGTCGGCGGGGTCGCGCACCTCTTCGCCGTAACCGCCCAGCATCTGGGCGAACTTGTCGTAGTGGACATCGCCGAGGGTGTTGCCGATCCGCTCGCGCTCGTCGCCGTACTTGGCCTTCTGGCCGTAACGGATCTGGTTCATCGAGGAGTTGTTGCCGACGATCCCGACGAAGGGCAGGTTGTAGCGGACCAGCGTCTCGAAGTCCCACCCGGTCAGGGAGAACGCCCCGTCGCCGAACAGCGCCACGACCTCCTTGTCCGGCCGGGCCTGCTTCGCCGCCAGTACGAAGGGGACCCCGACGCCGAGCGTGCCGAGCGGGCCCGGGTCCATCCAGTGGCCGGGGGTGCGGGGCTGGACGACCTGGCCGGAGAAGGTGACGATGTCGCCGCCGTCGCCTATGTAGACGGAGTCCTCCGTCAGGAAGTCGTTGATCTCGCTCACCAGCCGGTACGGGTGGATGGGCGAGGCGTCCGACCTCAGCTGCGGCAGCCGCTTCTCGATCGCGGTCTGCTCGGCGGCGCGCAGCTCGTCCAGCCAGGCCTTGCGCAGGGCCGAGCCGCCGTTGAGGCGCCCGCTCGCGGCCTCGGTCACCGCCTTCAGTACGACGGACGCGTCCCCGACGATCCCCAGGTCGATGTCGCGGTTCTTGCCCACGGTGCGGTAGTCGAGGTCGACCTGCACCACGGTCGCGTCCGGCGAGAGCCGCTTGCCGTAGCCCATGCGGAAGTCGAAGGGCGTCCCCACGATCACGATGAGGTCGGCGTTGGAGAACGCGTAGCGCCGGGAGAGCTGGAAGTGGTGCGGATCGCCCGGCGGGAGGGTGCCGCGGCCCGCGCCGTTCATGTAGGCGGGGATGTTGAGGGTGCGTACGAGCTCGGTGGCGGCGTCCGTGGCCCGGGTCGTCCAGACCTGGCTGCCCAGCAGGATCGCGGGCTTCTCGGCGTGGACCAGGAGATCGGCGAGCTTCTCGATGTCGGCCGGGTCACCGGCCGCCCGGGTGGACGCACGGTACAGGCCGGCCTCGGGGACCCGTGCCCTGGCCGCCGGGACCTTCGCGTCGAGCACATCGCGCGGGATCTCCAGGAAGGAGGGGCCAGGCGCCCCGTGGTAGCACTCCCGGAACGCCATCGACACCATGTCCGCCGCCCGCGCGGTGTCCGGCACGGTGGCCGCGAACTTGGTGATGGGCGTCATCATGTCGACGTGCGGCAGGTCCTGGAGCGAGCCCATCTTGTGCTGGGTGTGCGCCCCCTGACCCCCGATCAGGAGCATCGGTGACTCGGCGCGGAAGGCGTTGGCGACACCGGTGACCGCGTCGGTGGTTCCCGGCCCGGCGGTGACGACGGCGCACCCCGGCTTACCGGTGATCCGGGCGTAGCCGTCGGCGGCGTGCGCGGCGACCTGCTCGTGGCGTACGTCGACGACCTCGATGCCCTCGTCGACGCAGCCGTCGTAGATGTCGATGATGTGGCCGCCACAGAGGGTGTAGATGCGTTCGACCCCCTCCGCCTTGAGTGCCTTGGCGACCAAGTGCCCACCGGAGATGAGGTTCTGGCTGTCCTGGCTGTCCTCGGGCATGGCGATGTCCTGTCCCTTCGTAGGGGAGTGCGGGAGCCGCTCCGCCGCTCTCGCGGTACATTGCATACAGTCGACGAATACTGTATGAAGCTTGTTATCCCGCATCCGGTGGGTGGTGTCCAGGGGGCGTGCGGCACTTTCACAATCGGCACGATCGGGAGTGGCTATGGATCTGTACGAGCACCAGGCAAGGCAACTCTTCGCGGATCACGGCATCGCCGTACCGGAAGCCGAGGTCGTGGACCATCCGTCCGCCGTCCATGCCGCGGCCGAACGGCTCGGCGGCCGCGTCGTCGTCAAGGCGCAGGTCAAGGTCGGTGGCCGGGGCAAGGCGGGCGGGGTGAAGACGGCGGCGGACCCGGCCGCCGCCGTGGTCACCGCACGCGGGATTCTCGGCGCGGACATCAAGGGCCACACGGTCCGCTCCGTGATGCTCGCCCAACCCGTGGACATCCAGGACGAGTTCTACGTCAGCTACGTACTGGACCGGGCCGCCGGCACCTTCCTCGCCATCGCCTCCGCCGAGGGCGGCATGGACATCGAGGAGGTGGCGGCCACCCGCCCGGAGGCGGTGGCACGCATCCACGTCGACCCGGCCGAGGGGGTCACCGCCGCCACGGCGGCCCGGATCGCCGAGGCGGCCGCACTCCCCGCCGAGACCGCGCCCGTGCTCCAGGCTCTGTGGCGGGTCCTCACCCAGGAGGACGCCCTGCTGGTCGAGGTCAACCCGCTGGTGCGTACGGTGGACGGCCGGATACTCGCGCTCGACGGCAAGGTCACCCTTGACGACAACGCGGCCTTCAGACAGCCACGTCGGGGCACCGACTCCGCGGATCCGCACGGTGACCCGCTGGAGGCGGCGGCTGCCGCCAAGGGGCTGAACTACGTCAAGCTCGACGGCGAGGTCGGCATCATCGGCAACGGCGCGGGGCTCGTCATGTCGACCCTCGACGTGGTCGCCGGCTGCGGGGCCCGCCCCGCCAACTTCCTCGACATCGGGGGCGGAGCCTCCGCACGTGTCATGGCCGACGGTCTCACCGTCATCCTCTCGGACCCCTCGGTGAAGTCCGTCTTCGTCAACGTCTTCGGCGGGATCACGGCGTGCGACGCGGTCGCCGACGGGATCGTGCAGGCGCTGGACTCCGTCCACCTCACCAGACCCCTGGTGGTCCGGCTCGACGGCAACAGCGCGGCGCGGGGCCGCGCGATCCTCGACGCACGTGCGCACCCGATGGTCCAGCAGGTCACGACGATGGACGGCGCAGCCGGCCGGGCAGCCCAACTGGCCCTGGGAGGGCACTGATCATGGCGATCTTCCTGAGCAAGGAGAGCAAGGTACTCGTCCAGGGCATGACCGGCGCCGAGGGCATGAAGCACACCCGGCGCATGCTCGCCGCGGGCACCCAGATCGTCGGCGGCGTCAACCCGCGCAAGGCGGGGCGCACCGTGGACCTCGCCGACCGCACCGTCCCGGTCTTCGGCTCCGTCCAGGACGGCATGGACGCCACCGGCGCCGACGTCACGGTCGTCTTCGTCCCGCCGCCGTTCGCCAGGGCGGCCGTCGTGGAGGCGGTGGACGCGGGCATCGGCCTGGCCGTGGTCATCACGGAGGGCATCCCCGTCCACGACGCGGTGGCCTTCCACGCCCACGGCAAGGCGCGCGGTACCCGCATCCTCGGGCCCAACTGCCCCGGGGTGATCAGCCCCGGGCAGTCCAACGCGGGCATCATCCCGGCCGACATCGCGGCGAAGCCCGGCCGGATCGGCCTGGTGTCCAAGTCGGGCACACTCACCTACCAGCTCATGCACGAACTGCGCGACACGGGCTTCTCGACGGCCGTGGGCATCGGCGGGGACCCCGTGATCGGCACGACGCACATCGACTGCCTGACGGCCTTCGAGAACGATCCCGACACCGAACTCATCGTCCTGATCGGCGAGATCGGCGGCGACGCGGAGGAGCGCGCGGCCGCCCACATAGCCCAGCACGTCACGAAACCCGTGGTCGGCTACATCGCGGGATTCACGGCGCCCGAGGGCAAGACCATGGGCCACGCGGGGGCGATCGTCTCGGGCTCGTCGGGCACGGCCGAGGCGAAGAAGACGGCGCTGGAGGCGGCCGGTGTCGCCGTGGGCGCCACCCCGACGGAGACGGCACGCCTGGCGGAGAACCGGCTGCGCGGCTGAACGGAGCCCGCCTCCCGGAGGCCGTCGCCTGACCGCGCGGCATCAGCCGGTCCGGCGAGGTGGGCCCGTCGTGGGAGCAGAGCCGCAGGCGCCGCGCACCCGCGATCCCCGCCCCGCCCCACCGCCGTCCAGTACGTCCCCGCACCCCTCTGCCTCCCCGTACCCCAGTCATCCCGCACCTCCAGAGCGGAGACCCCATGACCACGGAACCCACATCGACATCCACCACCCCGCCACACACCCCCGGCCCCCTCGTCCTCAAGCCGGGAACCGCCTGGCAGGACGCCTGGCGCCGCTGTCTCGCCACCGCGCCCGAGGCCTTCCAGGAGGACCGCGTACGCAACCTCTGGGCCGGCGCCTGGCACTCCGACGGCCGTAGCCTCCCCGCGACCAGCCCCGTCGACGGCACCCCCGTCAGCGGGCCGCCCCGGCTCGACGCCGCCGCCGCCCGGCAGGCGGTGCGTGCCTCCCTCGACGCCCACCGGGCCTGGCGCCACGTCCCGCTGCCCGAACGCCGCGCCCGGGTGGCCGCGGCGCTCGACGCCCTCGCCGAGCACCGCGAGCTCCTCGCCCTGCTCCTGGTCTGGGAGATCGGCAAGCCCTGGCGCCTCGCCCAGGCCGATGTGGACCGGGCGATCGACGGCGCCCGCTGGTACGTCGACCACAGCGACCGCCTGCTGGCCGGCCGCACACCGCTCGCCGGCCCCGTCTCCAACATCGCCAGCTGGAACTACCCCATGTCCGTGCTGGTCCACGCGATGCTCGTACAGGCCCTCGCCGGCAACGCAGTGATCGCCAAGACGCCCACCGACGGCGGGGTGGCCTGCCTCACCCTGGCCTGTGCGCTCGCCGCCCGCGAGGGCCTGCCGCTCACCCTCCTCAGCGGCAGCGGGAGCGAACTGTCCGAGCCGCTGGTCCGGTCGGCCGAGATCGGCTGTGTCTCGTTCGTCGGCGGGAGGGACACCGGCGCGCGCATCGCGACCGCCGTCGCCGACCTCGGCAAGCGGCACATCCTGGAACAGGAGGGACTCAACACCTGGGGCTTCTGGAACCACACGGACTGGCAGTCCTTCTCCGACGTGGTCCCCAAGCTCTTCGACTACGGCAAGCAACGCTGCACCGCCTACCCCCGCTTCGTCGTCCAGCGCACCCTCTTCGCGGACTTCCTCGCGGCCTACCTCCCCGCCGTGCGCTCCCTGCGCATCGGTCACCCCCTCGCTGTGGAGCACCCCTCCGACCCGCTCCCAGCCCTGGACTTCGGACCGCTGATCAACGCCACCAAGGCCAAGGAACTGCACGACCAGGTCACCGAGGCGATCGACCGCGGGGCCGTACCGCTCCATCAGGGATCCGCGGCGGACGCCCGCTTCCTCCCCGGTCAGGACACCAGCGCCTATCTCCACCCGGTCACGCTCCTGAACCCACCGCCCTCCTCGCCGCTCCACCACGCGGAACCCTTCGGCCCGGTCGACACGATCGTCCTGGTCGACACCGAGGCCGAACTCCTCGCCGCCATGAACGCGTCCAACGGAGCCCTCGTCGCCACCCTGTCCACCGACGACCCGGCGACCTACGAGCGGCTCGCCCCGCAGATCCGCGCCTTCAAGACCGGTCACGGCAAGCCCCGTTCGCGGGGTGACCGCGAAGAGCTCTTCGGAGGCTTCGGGGGGTCCTGGCGCGGTGCGTTCGTGGGCGGCGAACTGCTCGTACGGGCCGTGACCGACGGCCCCGGGGAGGAGAGGCTGCCGGGCAACTTCCCGGACCACCACCTCATGCCGTAACGACGGCCGTCAGGCGATTCCCTGCCGGTCCGGGCGCAGCGCGAACGCCCGCCCTGCCGCCTCGGGCACCGTGCGCTCCACCGCCTCGACCAGGAGCGCACGGTGCCTGAGCAGCGGCTTGCCGCGCTCCTCGGAGGCCAGCAGCAAGAGGTCGTCCAGCCCCGCCAGGAACCGTCGCGTCACCTGCGGGCTGGACGCCGCGCACCCCCGGATCTCCTCGAACGCGAGATCGACGAGTTCCGTCCACCCCGGCACCTCCTGGACGAGCCGCACCTCGCCCCGTCGGTCCCGGTGGTGCAACGGACCGAGCGGAAGACGCACCGCGACGGAGAGGAACTGCACGATGCGGTCCAGGCACTGCACCGCCGTGGTCGGGTCGTTCACCGAGGACGAGAGGGCACGCAGTGCGATGTCCGACAGCTGCCGCAACCCGAACGCCGGGTCCTGGTGCAGGCTGCGCTCGACCCCGGCCAGGACCGTACGCCGCAGCGCGCCCGGCGGCGGGAGGGTGCCGCCGTGCACGGCCAGTACGGGGGTACCGGGCACCAGGAAGTCCCCGGCAAGAGGTACCAGCCGCAGCACCACCCCGTGCCGTCGCGCGGCTCGCACCAGCCGTGGCACCCGCACGCTCCGCAGCACGCCGGCCCGCCCCCGGTGCGCCGCCCGTGCCGTCTCCGGACCGAGCTCCGGAGCCAGGTCCGGCACCAGGGGCTGACGCTTCAGGGCGTCGAGCGATTCGCGGGTGATGTGGTCGAGGACGGGACCGACCTGCATGAGCCGCAGGGTGGACGAGACGTAGGCGACGAACAGCAGCAGACTCAGGCCCACCAGGCCCAGCGTGAGCAGGCTCTGCAGCAGCGGCACCGATGTCACCCGCCGGGGGTCCGGATCGGCTCCGCCCTCGTACGAGGTCAGCACGAGCAGGGAGAAGGCGAAGGTCGCCAGGAACACCGTCAGGGTGAGTTTGCTGATCCTGCTCCGCACGAAGATCCGGACCACGCGCGGGGTGAGCTGCCCGCTCGCCATCTGCACGGCCACCAGCGAGATGCTGAACACGACGCCGATGAAGGTCATCATCGCCGCACTCACCGTGGTGACGATCGTCCGCGCGTCCCCGGCGAAGTCCAGCAGGTCCTGGAGCTCCCGGTACGCCTCCTCCTCCCGCAGATACGTGACGATCCTCGTGTCCAGTTCGGAGAGGCCCCACCAGAGGACGAACACGGCCAGCAGTCCCGCCACCGGCGCGAACCAGAAGGTGTCCCGCAGCCGCTCCCGGAACAAGGACGCCGATGACGCCGATGACGGCGAGCTCGGTGCGGGGGACGGCCGGTGGGCGTGCTCACTCCCGCCGCTCGGGACACTCTTGCCACTCATGCCCGCGAAGGTAGCCCGGCGCGACTGTGCGTGCACAGCACGCCACGGTGCGTGCACATGTCGGCGTCGGGGCTGTCCGGAGGTGCCCGCACCGCACTGACCACGGAAAACGCAGGTGAGAGGCACCCCAAACCCCTGGTATTGTTTTCTTTGTCGCCGCGGGGAACACCCCGGGACGACAGACACCTTGTCCGGGTGGCGGAATGGCAGACGCGCTAGCTTGAGGTGCTAGTGCCCTTTATCGGGCGTGGGGGTTCAAGTCCCCCCTCGGACACCAGCGAGGACCCCAGTTCATCTGGGGTCTTTTTGCGTTCCCCGGGAGCGCCGGCCGCCGCGCCTGCCGTCTCACCCTCCGACATCACGATCCGGTCTCGTCCCGCCGTCGGGTACTTGTTTTCCTTCGTGTAATCGATTCCAATCTCCCATGTAATCGATTCCACGCCCTTCCAGCTGGTTTCGAGGCTACGGAAACCACAAGGAGGTGGTCCCGGACATGGCGAGCATCAAGGATGTCGCGGCCCAGGCAGGAGTCTCTGTCGCCACGGTCTCCCGCGTACTCAACAGCCATCCCTCCGTCAGCCCGGACGCACGCGCCCGCGTCCTCGCCGCCGTCGAAGCCCTCGGCTACCGGCCCAACGCCGTGGCCCGTTCGCTGCGCACCGACCAGACCCGCACGCTCGGCCTCGTCATCAGCGACGTGCTCAACCCGTACTTCACCGCGCTGGCCCGCTCCGTGGAGGAGGAGGCCCGTGCGCTCGGCTACAGCGTGATCATCGGCAACGCCGACGAGAAGCCTGACCAGCAGGACCATCACGTCCGTACGCTCCTGGACCGCAGGATCGACGGGCTCCTGGTCTCGCCGGCCGACGGCGGGTCCCCGCTGCTGCTGGACGTGGCCCGCACCGGCACCCCGATGGTCTTCGTGGACCGCTGGATCCCCGGACTGGACGTCCCCGTCGTACGCGCGGACGGACACCGGGCCATCCAGGAGCTGGTCGCCCACCTGTACGCCCTCGGCCACCGCAGGCTCGCCATCATCGCCGGCCCCGCCGCCACGACCACGGGCAACGAGCGCGTCGAGGCGTTCCGCGAGGCGATGCGCGCCCACGGGCTCGCGCTCCCCGCCGCCTACATCGGGCAGGGCGACTTCCAGGCCGACAGCGGCCGGCGCGTCACCGAGCACTTCCTGTCGCTCCCCGAGCCGCCCGAGATCGTGTTCGCCGCCGACAACCTCATGGCGCTCGGCGCCCTGGACGCCATCCGCGCACGCGGCCTGCGCGTCCCCGAGGACATCGGGATCGCGGCCTTCGACGACATCCCGTGGTTCGTGCACACCGGCCCGCCGATCACCGCCATCGCCCAGCCGACGGGCGACCTCGGCCGTGCCGCCGTGCGCGCCCTGGTCGACATCGTCGAGGGCCGCCCCCCGCAGTCCGTCACCCTGCCCGCCGCCCTCGTCGTACGCAGCTCCTGCGGCGAGCGCACCTCCACCCCGGGAGCAACGAGTGAGTGAATCGGTCGAGTTGCTGCGCATCGAAGGCGTACGCAAGACCTTCCCCGGTGTCGTCGCCCTGGACAGCGTCGACTTCGATCTGCGAAGCGGCGAAGTGCACGTCCTGCTCGGTGAGAACGGTGCCGGCAAGAGCACCCTCATCAAGATGCTCTCCGGTGCCTACCGGCCGGACGCCGGCCGGATCTTCGCCGGCGGCCAGGAGGTGCGCATCCACGGCGCACAGGACGCCGAGAAGCTCGGGATCGCCACGATCTACCAGGAGTTCAACCTGGTGCCCGATCTGACGGTCGCCGAGAACATCTTCCTCGGCCGCCAGCCCCGCCGCTTCGGAATGATCGACCGGCGGACCATGGAGGCCGACGCCGAGGTGCTCCTGCGCCGCGTGGGCCTGCATGTCTCGCCCAGGGCCAGGGTCCGCGAACTGGGCATCGCCCGGCTCCAGATGGTCGAGATTGCGAAGGCGCTCAGCCTCGACGCACGAGTCCTGATCATGGACGAACCGACTGCCGTCCTCACCTCCGAGGAGGTCGACAAGCTCTTCGGGATCGTGCGCCAACTCCGCGCGGACGGCGTCGGGATCGTCTTCATCACCCACCACCTCGACGAGATCGCCGCCCTCGGCGACCGCGTCACCGTCCTGCGTGACGGCCGGAGCATCGACCAGGTGCCCGCCTCGACCCCCGAGGCGGAACTCGTCCAGCTCATGGTGGGGCGCAGCATCGAGCAGCAGTACCCGCGCGAACGCCCCGAGGCCGGCGCCCCGTTGCTCTCCGTCCGTGGACTCACCCGCGACGGGATCTTCCACGACATCAGCTTCGACGTGAAGGCGGGTGAGGTCGTCGGCCTCGCCGGACTCGTCGGAGCGGGGCGCACCGAGGTCGCCCGCGCCGTCTTCGGTGCCGACCCCTACGACACCGGCACCGTCGACGTGAACGGCGAGCGGCTGGGCAAACACGACGTGACCGCCGCCATGGGTGCCGGAATCGGGCTCGTCCCCGAGGACCGCAAGGGCCAGGGCCTCGTGCTCGACGCCTCCGTGCAGGAGAATCTCGGCCTCGTCACCCTCCGCTCGGCGACCCGCAGCGGAATCGTCGACGTCAAGGGGCAGCGCACCGCTGCCGCGCGCATCGCCGAACAGCTCGGCGTACGGATGGCCGGCCTCGGCCAGCACGTCCGCACGCTGTCCGGCGGGAACCAGCAGAAGGTCGTCATCGGCAAGTGGCTCCTGGCCGACACCAGGGTGCTGATCCTCGACGAGCCGACGCGCGGCATCGACGTCGGCGCCAAGGTCGAGATCTACCAGCTCATCAACGAGCTCACGGCCTCCGGGCACGCCGTCCTGATGATCTCCAGCGACCTGCCCGAGGTCCTCGGCATGAGCGACCGCGTCCTGGTCATGGCCCAGGGCCGCATCGCCGGGGAACTCGCCGCACACGAAGCCACCCAGGACGCCGTGATGGCACTCGCCGTCAGCTCCGCACCCGTCATCACACCCACCGAGAAGGCAGAGGAGGGCCCCCGTGGCCACTGACACGCATCCGAGCAAGGCGGGCGCGGGCGGCGCCGGACACACCCTTCGCCGCCTCCTGCTCGACAACGGCGCACTCAGCGCCCTGGTCGTCCTCCTGGTGGCGATGTCGCTGCTGTCCGGCGACTTCCTCACCACCCAGAACCTCCTGAACGTCGGCGTCCAGGCCGCGGTCACCGCGATCCTCGCGTTCGGTGTCACCTTCGTCATCGTCTCGGCGGGCATCGACCTGTCGGTCGGCTCGGTCGCCGCGCTCTCCGCCACCGTGCTCGCCTGGTCGGCGACGTCCGCCGGCGTTCCCGTCTGGCTGGCGGTCATCCTGGCCGTCCTCACCGGCATCGCCTGCGGTTTCGTCAGCGGCGCCCTCGTCGCCTACGGGAAACTGCCCTCGTTCATCGCGACCCTGGCCATGCTCTCGGTGGCCCGCGGGCTGTCACTCGTCATCTCCCAGGGCCGGCCGATCCCCTTCCCCGACTCCGTCTCCGTACTCGGCGACACCCTCGGCGGCTGGCTGCCCGTCCCGGTCCTCGTGATGATCGCGATGGGCCTGATAGCGGCCCTCATCCTGGCCCGTACCTACATCGGCCGCTCCATGTACGCGATCGGCGGCAACGAGGAGGCGGCCCGTCTCTCCGGGCTGCGGGTCAAGAAGCAGAAGCTGGCCATCTACGCGCTGTCCGGTCTCTTCGCCGCCGTCGCCGGTATCGTCCTCGCCTCCCGTCTGGTCTCCGCGCAGCCGCAGGCCGCACAGGGGTACGAGCTCGACGCGATCGCCGCGGTCGTCATCGGCGGCGCCAGCCTCGCGGGCGGTGTCGGCAAGGCGTCGGGCACGCTGATCGGCGCGCTCATTCTCGCGGTGCTGCGCAACGGCCTCAACCTCCTCTCCGTGTCCGCCTTCTGGCAGCAGGTCGTCATCGGTGTCGTGATCGCCCTCGCGGTGCTGCTCGACACCCTGCGCCGCAAGGCCGGATCAGGCGCCGCGTCCGCAGGCGGCTCGTCCGCCGCCCCCGGTGCACCCGGCAAGGGCCGAAAGGGAGCGATGCAGATCGGCATCGCGGTGGTCTGCCTGGCCGCCGTCATCGCCGCCGTGACCTTCTTCAAGTCCGGTTCCTCCGGCACCACCACCAAGGTGGGCATGTCGCTCTCCACCCTGAACAACCCCTTCTTCGTCCAGATGAAGGAGGGCGCGCAGGAGGAGGCCGAGAAGGCCGGGATCGACCTCACCGTCACCGACGCCCAGAACGACGCCTCGCAGCAGGCCAACCAGCTGGAGAACTTCACCAGTTCCGGGGTGGACTCCGTCATCGTCAACCCGGTGGACTCCGACGCGGTCGGCCCCGGCGTCCGGGGCGCCAACAAGGCGGGCATCCCGGTCGTCGCCGCCGACCGCGGCGTCAACAAGGCCGAGACCGCGACGCTCGTGGCCTCCGACAACGTGGCGGGCGGCAAGCTCGCGGCCAAGACACTCGCCGACCGGCTCGGCGGCAAGGGCAGCATCGTCGTCCTCCAGGGAACCGCCGGCACCTCCGCCAGCCGGGAGCGCGGCGCGGGCTTCGCCGAAGGCATCAAGGCCTACCCGGGCATCAAGGTCGTCGCCACCC
Organism: Streptomyces sp. NPDC006516; assembly: GCF_040611875.1. NCBI lineage: Bacteria > Bacillati > Actinomycetota > Actinomycetes > Kitasatosporales > Streptomycetaceae > Streptomyces > Streptomyces sp. NPDC006516. The sequence goes on along the minus strand of NZ_JBEXPD010000005.1, from coordinate 223,795 downwards.
AGCCGGCCGACTTCGACCGCACCAAGGGCCTGGACGTCATGACGAACGTCCTCCAGTCCCACCCGGGGATCACCGGTGTCTTCGCCGAGAACGACGAGATGGCGCTCGGCGCCGTGAAGGCACTCGGCAGCAAGGCCGGGAAGTCCGTCGCGGTCGTCGGCTTCGACGGGACCCCGGACGGTCTGACGGCCGTCGAAGCGGGCACGCTGTACGCCTCCGTGGCCCAGCAGCCCGACGAACTGGGCAGGATCGCCGTGCAGAACGCGGTCCGCGCCGCGGAGGGCAAGAAGATCGGCAGCATGGTGAAGGTGCCGGTCAAGGTCGTCACCCGGCAGAACGTCGCCGACTTCTCCTGATCACGGAAGGCACCCCCACCATGTACGAACACGAGGACTCCGTGCCTCCCCGCTACGACCTCCTGGTCGTCGGCTCGGCCAACGCCGACCTGGTCATCGGCGTCGACCGCCGCCCCGGGCCGGGGGAGACGGTGCTCGGCTCCGACCTCGTCGTCCACCCCGGCGGCAAGGGCGCCAACCAGGCGGTCGCCGCCGCCCGCCTCGGCGCTCGAACAGCGCTGCTGGCCCGGGTCGGCGACGACGCCCACGGGCGGCTGCTGCGCGACTCGCAGCAGGAGGCGGGCGTCGACACCGGCGGAGTCCTCGTGGGCGGGGCGCCCACCGGCGTCGCGCTCATCACCGTCGACCCCTCGGGCGACAACAGCATCGTCGTCTCGCCGGGCGCCAACGCCCGGCTGACCCCCGAGGACATCGAGGCGGCGGGGGCACTCCTCGCGGCGGCACGCGTCGTCTCCGTACAGCTGGAGATCCCGCTGGAGACCGTCGCGGCGACGGCCCGCGCCCTGCGCCCGGGCGCCCGGCTGGTCCTCAACCCCTCACCGCCCGCACCGCTTCCCGACGAGGTACTGGCCGCCTGCGATCCGCTGGTCGTCAACGAGCACGAGGCTCGCTCCATCCTCGGGGAGAGCGCGGGCAGCACCCCGGAGGCCTGGGCGCGAGGGCTCACCGCCCTCGGACCCCGTTCGGTCGTGATCACGCTGGGCGCCGAAGGGGCGCTGGTGTCCGACACCCGGGGCGCCGGCGCCGTACGCGTGCCGAGCCCCCGGGTCGACGCCGTGGACACGACGGGCGCCGGCGACGCGTTCACCGCGGCGCTCGCCTGGCGGCTCGGCCTCGGTGAGGACCTCGCCGAGGCGGCGGCCTTCGCCGTGCGCGTGGGCGCGGCAGCCGTCACCAAGGAGGGTGCGCAGGCGTCCTTCCCGAGCGCGGAAGAGGTCGCGGCGCTGTGAAGAAGGCAGGCATCCTCAACCGGCATCTCGCCGGAGCAATCGCTGAGCTGGGCCACGGCGACGGTGTGCTGGTCTGCGACGCCGGCATGCCGATCCCGCCGGGGCCGCGCGTCGTCGACCTGGCGTTCCGCGCGGGCGTCCCGTCGTTCGCCGAGGTCCTGGAGGGACTGCTGGCCGAACTGGTCGTGGAGGGGGCGACCGCGGCCGAGGAGACACGGCGGACCAACCCGGAAGCCGCCGGCCTCCTGGCCTCCCACTTCCCGGACCTGACGCTCGTGCCCCACGAGCGGCTGAAGGAACTCACCGCGTCCGCCCGCCTGGTGGTGCGGACGGGAGAGGCGCGCCCTCATGCGAACGTGCTGCTCAGGTGCGGCGTGTTCTTCTGACCGCGCCCGGCCGCCGTCACTCGAGGCCGTTCCCGCCGCCGTCACCCTCGGCGGCCGGGACCCGGCTCCCTCGCGTCGTAGTCCGTCCTCGCCCGGTCGACCTCGGGCAGCCGCTCGGCGGCCCACCCGGCGAGCGTCGCGAACAACGGCGCCAGGCTGCCGCCCAGTTCGGTGATCTCGTACTCCACCCGAGGCGGGACCTCGGCGTGGTACGTGCGCAGGACGAGCCCGTCGCGCTCCAGCTGACGCAGCCGCTGCGTCAGCACCTTGGGGGTGATGGTGGCGAGACGGCGTTCGAGCTCGACGAACCGCTGCCGGCCGTGTTCGTGCAGCGCCCACAGGATCGGCGTGGTCCACCGGCTGAACACGATGTCGACCACCGGCGCGATCGGGCAGGCCAGTTCGGGCGCCGGCTCCGGACGCATCCGCAGTGTGGCGTCGGTCACAATCGGCCTCTTTCCCCGTTACTTTCCTCTAGGTACCTACTATCCCGGCGGCGGTAGCTTCTCACTCGTCCACAGCGAACGAGAACAAGGGGAGCGAAATATGATCGTGGTGACCGGAGCAACGGGCAATGTCGGGAAGCCACTTGTCCAGGCACTCGCCGCCGCCGGCGAGCAGGTGACGGCCCTCTCCCGGAGCGTGCCGGCAGCGGCCGGGGCCTTCCCGGCCGGCGTACGGCACCGGCCGGCGGACCTCACCGACCCGGCGAGCCTCGCAACCGCCTTCGAGGGAGCCCAGGCGCTGTTCCTTCTGGTGACCGGGGACTGGATGGCAACGTCCGGCGGCCCCGGGGCGATACTCGGCGCGGCGCGGTCCGCCGGTATCCGGCGGATCGTCCACCTGTCCTCCCAAGGGGTGGCCACGCACCGGCACCCGCCCGCGCTGGAGGACGCCATCAAGCGGTCGGGGCTGGAGTGGACGATGCTGCGACCGGGCGGTTTCAGCTCCAACACCTTCCGGTGGGCCGCGGACATCCGCGAACGTCGGGCTGTCGTGGCACCCTTCGGCGATGTCGCGCTGCCGGTCGTCGACCCCGCCGACATCGCGGAGGTGGCCGCCCTCACCCTCCTGGAAGCGGGGCACGAGGGCAGGTCGTACGTACTCACCGGACCGGAACCCGTGACGCCGCGGCAGCAGACGGCGGCCATCGGAGAGGCGCTCGGCGAGGAGGTCCGGTTCGTCGAGCAGAGCCGGGCGGAGGCGCGGGCCCAGATGCTGCGCTTCATGCCCGAACAGGTCGTGGAGAGCACCCTCGACATCCTGGGCACTCCGCTGCCCGAGGAGCAGCGTCCGGCCGCCGACGCCGAAAAGCTCCTCGGCCGCCCTGCCCGTACGTTCGCGACGTGGGCGCGGCGCAACGCGGCCGCTTTCGCGTGAGCCCGGAGACGGTCCTGTCCTACGGCTTCAGCACCTCCCGGAAGGTGTACACGCCCGACGGCTCCATCCGTACCAGCGCCATCGGCTTCCTGTCCGGATTGCCGTCGGACGCGAAGGAGATGGGACCGCTCAGGCCCGACACGGCCTCCCGCCCGCTGAGCTGGAGCAGCATCTGCAACGTGGCGCCCGTGTTGACCTGTCCCTTGCCGTCCGGGCCCGCCGCGTTGCGTACGGCCACCCCGAGGGTCCACAGCGCGTCGTGGCCCAGGATGACCTGGCCGTCCTGGAGCACCTGCATCGTGGTGTCGGAGGCCCCGCCGAACTCCGTCCTGTACAGGGAGAGGAAGTCCGGCAGCGGGTTGTTCGGCGCGGCGTAGACCTTGCCCGCGAGGGCGGGGTGCCCGAGCGAGGTGTAGAGGACGGTCACCCTGCTGTCCGTCCACTCCGTACGGAACTTCTCGCGCCTGGCCTCGCTCTCCAGCGATCCGTAGTACGTGCCGACCGCGTCGTCCCCGGTGACCAGAGTGACCGGGCACCGGCGGTCGGGGGCGGACATGGAGTAGATGAAGTTGCGGATGTTGACGCCGCGCCCGGCGAAGAACACCGCGTCCGGCCGCAGATCACACACCTTGTCGGCGACGGACGAGAAGGCGTTGGACACGCCGTCCACCCCGGAGAGGAACTCCAGCGGGGTGCCCTCGGTCCTCAGCCCCCGCTCGGCCGCCGCCGAAGCGAAGGCCGTCGACATCGAGGTGTTGTAGATGTCGTCCTCGTTGCGGTCGCGGATGACCGCGACCTTGAAGCCGGGGTCCTCCTGCTGTCGCTTCCTGAGGTAGTTGACGGCGGCCCTGGCCTGGTCGCGGTTGGGCGCCGAGGTGCGGAAGAAGCCGGGACGGGCCGCGTCGGAGAGGCCGTCCGCGGTCACCGTCGCCCCCATCATGGGGATGCCCGCGTCACGCAGGGCGTCCACCGCGTTCCTCGTGCCGCCCCGGCTCTGGCCGAAGCCGGCGACGGCGACCAGGCGGTTGTCGTCCTTCGACAGGGCGACGAGGTCGTCGGTGAGCGTCCGCCACTGCTCGGAGCGCAGCCCGAGATTGCCGACGAGCAGGCGGATCTGCGGAAGGTCGCCACGCCCGGCCCCCAGATCGGGGTCGTTGAGCTCCCGCTGCGCGAGGTAGGCGCCGATCAGCTCGCCGCGCAGCCCGTACTTGGCCTCCTCCTCGCCCTTGACCGTGGTCAGCGGTTCCACGTACGCGACGGAGACGTACGCGCTGCCGGACTTCTCGACACGTTCGTTCTCCTCCTTGATCTTGTCCATGACCTCGGTCAGGGACGAGTCGAAGGCGAACGAGCCGTCACTGACGCCGATGCACTCCTCGCGGACGCCCTTCTTGAGGATGCCCGGAGCACACTCCACCTTGTTGTGCTGCCAGGCCTGATACGCCTCCACGCCGCCCCACACCGCGGCGGCCAGCACGACCACGCCGGCGACGACCCACGGCGCCTTCGGCCGGGGCGGACGCGGAGGGACGAACGTCTCGTCGTCGTCGAGGGCTACCACCACGGCTTCCTCTCGTAGCGCTGGGCCATACGCAGCAGCACATGGCGGTCGTGTTCGTCGCCGATGGGCCTGCGGAGCGTCAGGAACTCCTCGACGATGTCGGGATACAGCTCCGCGTACGGATCACCCAGCGGGTCGCCGTAGGGCTGCGCGGCCCCCTCGGGCCGGGGATGCGGGGTGATCCACCCGGCCGCCAGCAGCCGGGTGATGGCCCGACGGGTGGCGTCGCCCCCGGCGACGCCGACCAGGCGTTCGTACCGGTCACGGGCCGCTTCCGGCAGCGCACCGTACCAGCGGCACGGCGCCCGCTGGAGCCACGCCAGGTCCGCGCACCACTCGTCCGCACCCGCCTCGTCGAAGCGGTCCCGCAGATAGTCGACGGCGGAATCCAGGTCGTCCAGGGCCAGATCGTGGTACGCCACCGACCGCAGGTCGCCCCGGCCCACGGCCGCCGCGCGCAGTGCCCGGTGCGCCCCGCCCCAGGAGCCGGGGCCGCCGTCGTCCGGGGCTCCGTCGAGGCGCCGCAGCAGCAGGAAGCGCGTGAGCCGGTGCAGGGCGGGGAGCCCGCCGTCCGGCTCCGGCACGGTACGCAGGTCGTCCGCGCAGTAGCCGACGAACTCGCGCAGCACCGGCTCCTGCCCCTCCCAGAGCGACTCGCACGTCTCCGCCCGGCCCAGGGTGACGCCGGCGGCGGCCCTGGGCATCAGCCGGGCCAGCTGCGAGGAGCAGTCCTTCAGCAGCAGGTCGAGCAGTTCCGGCGCCGCCGACAGGGAGGGCACGGGCAGGACACTGCCGTCGGCCGGAGCGAGGCAGCGGCGCACGCGGTCGTCCCAGGGCAGGCCGGCGGGCATGCGCCGGAGGTTGTCGAGTACGGCGGCTGTGCCCGCGGGATGGCCCCGGGTGATCTCGTACACGATCCAGCCGAGCCACTGCACCGCGTTGTCGGTACGCGGCAGCACGGAGCCGGCCGGGAGCGTGTCCAGCACGGCCGCGGCGTGCGCCTCGACCTCGCGGCGGCTGAGATCGCGCAACTGCCCCGCGGAGACCAGCGGTCCGGCGGACAGCGGCCGGAAATGGGCCGGCTGCGGCCAGCTCTCCCGGTAGTCGGGGCGGCGCCCGCTGCCGGTCTCCGCGCGGACGAGCGTCTCGGGGCGCCTGCGTGCCGTCGTCACGACGAGGAGCGGATCCGGGCGCCCGGAACGCTCCCGCGACTCCAGCAGCAGCGTCAGGAAGGCCTCGCCGGCCGCCGAGTCGACGTTGTCCAGCAGGGCGAGGCAGTGCGTGGTCCGCAGCCGGTCGGCGCGGCCCGAGGCGTACGCGCCGCGCAGGTCGGCCAGGAAGGAGTCGAGCAGTACCCGTTCGGCCTCGGCCCGCTGGGCGGGGTAGCCGTGGTACAGCCGGTTCACACCGACGAGGAAGTCCGCCGTCGCCCCGCGCCCCGGCCCCGAAGCGGACGTGTCGGCCAGACGCCGGCGCAGCCGCACCCCCAGTCGCATGCGTATCCCGCCCTGGACGAGTGGCATCACGACCGAACTCCAGCCGGGCAGCCCGATCCCGGCAAGCTGGGCGACCCCGTCCACGATGCCCTGCAGTTCCTCGTACGAATGCTCCCGCGCACGCCCCGCCCGCAGCGCTTCCGCCATTTCGCGGACGGCCTGCTCCCGGCTGCGCGCGTCCACCGCTGTGCCGACTGCGGCGATCAGCGAGCCCAGGGCGGGGAAGCCCAGTTGGGGGATGCCGTCGTGCCGCGCGCCGAGCTGGAACGCCAACTCGATCAGCACGTCGATGGGCGTCCCGCCCCGCTCGCCGACCGGCTCCAGGTCGATGCTCGCCAGCGGCACCCGCTGGGCCCACCGCCGCAGATGCCCGGTGAGCGCGGTCTTGCCGCTGCCCCGAGGCCCGAGCAGCATCAGCGTGGGCAGGGGGCGCAACGGGCCCTGCTGTCTGCTGAGGATCTCGGCCACGCGACGGCGCACGGCGATGTCCCGTTCTGATCTTCCGGCTCTGTCGTCGGCCATCCAGCTCCCCCCGCCGACTGAACGATTCCCCGTTCTGAAACTCTCGAACTCACGTGTCACAGAACGTTATTCGCTCCGGCGCGCCGGCGTGGCCCTGTCGCTTGAGGCGCCCCCTGCGCGCCTCACGTGCGCCCCGAACGCGCCCCTTCGCTCGGTGTGCACTGCTACGCTCCGAAGGTGACTGCCGGGTCGGCCATGGGCCACGTACGAGTGAGGCGCCCGGCTGACGCATGAGCGCGTGGCGGGCCAGAGCCCCGCCCGCCCTGTCGTGCACCTCCCGCAGGCGCCCCGTACGGCGCCCCGTCCCAGCGGAACCCACGACACGGAGATACGTCAGTCATGCCGCACACACAGCACCCGGACGTGCAGGAGACCCGGCAAGGGGTCGACGCCGTCCAACTGGACCACCACGCCGTCTACGCCAGGGACCGCAGCCTGTCCGCGGAGTTCATCGCCACCGTCCTGGGCCTGGAGGTGGGCCGGCCGTTCGGGCCGTTCCTGCCGGTCGACCTCGGGAACGGTGTGACCCTGGACTACTACGAGCTGCGGGACGAGCCCGTGCAGCCGCAGCACTACGCCTTCCTCGTCCCCGACGCGCAGTTCGACACCATGATCGCCAGGCTGGCCGCTCTGGGGGTCACCTATTACGCGGACCCCCGGCACGGCGAACCTGGGCAGATCAACCGGCTCTTCGGGGCCGGGGGGCCTACTTCAAGGACCCGGACGGTCACAACATGGAGATCATGACGAGGCCGTACGCCCGGCCTCGCTGAGCGGCTCCCCTCAGTCCTGAGAGGGCAACTCCTCCGCGAGGCCGTCCGCCAGCGCGGCCAGCGCCGAGGCGAGCGCGTCGAGCCCCGGCCCCGCCGGGCCGCCGGGCTCGGTCATGTAGAGGTCGCGCCGGATCTCGATCATCAGGGCGCTGACCCGCCTGTCCTTCCCGTAGTGCTTCAACGGCACGTACGTACCGGGGAACGGGCTGTTCAGTCCCGTGCCACCGAATCCGGCGAACGCCGCCTCCGCCCGGGCCAGGAGCCCGGGCGGGGTGTGGAAGCCGTCGGTGCCGAGGCAGACCGGCGGACGAGGTCCGGTGCCGTGCAGTTCGTAGGGGAGCGCGGCGGTCGGATACGAGTGGACGTCGATGACGACCGCCCGCCCCGTGGCGGCCAGCCGTTCGTCGACCGCCGTGGTCATCGCCCGCGCGTACGGGTGGAAGTAGCGGTCGAGCAGCGGCCCGGGGTCCTCCCCGGGTGCGCGGAGCGGCTCGCGGTGGGTGGTGCGGGTGTAGACCGCGCCCATCCCCACGGCCAGCATCTCCTCCCGGTCGTCGGGAAACCGTTCGGGATCGACGACCAGCCGCGACAGTCCGTTGACGAACCGCCATGGAGCCACCGTCGCCGCCTCACAGGCCCTCGCGGCCAGTTCGGCGGTGTGCGCGTCGGTGATGTGGTCGAGCTCGGTCGCGAGCGCGGCGTCATCGAGCACGAGGGTGTCGCGCACCTGCGCCGGGACGACCCGGGAGGAGTGGGGAACATGCAGCAGCACCGGCGACTCGGCGGCGCCGGGCACCAGCTGGAACGGGCGGGGCTGGAAAAGGAGGGAATCAGGTCTCACGGGGCGGTCCTCGTACGTGCGCCGGGGCGGAAGGAGATCTCGTGCTCGCCTGCCACGCTCAGCCGACCGCGCCCGGGCCGCCCGAGGCGAGCCGGTCGTTGAGGTCATGGGCCAGGGAGGAGCCGAGAGACCGGGCCCTGGACAGATGACGCTCGAACGAAGTGATCCGGCGGAACGTTTCGCTGTACGGCACCTGGTCCTCCAGCGGGAGCTGGAGGACGGAAAGACGCCGCACGTCCACACGGGCGGAACTCGACGCGTGGGTCCCGGCATGGCGGCCGTTCGCCGGAGCCCGGAGGCAGCCGGCCAGGAAATGGGCGTCCAGCTTTCCGGGCTCCACGCGCAGGGCGAAGAGCTGGGCCCCCAGGGCGACCGGTGGCCCCTGGTGCACCCAGGCGTCGAACGCCCTGACCACACCCGCCACGATCACGTCGCCTTCCTCGGCGATCGCCGGATGGGCGTCGGGGGACAGCCAGGCACTGGGCGAACCGTCCAGCAGGAGGTCGGGCACGGTGAGGAGCGGCACCGACTCCTCCCGGGGGTCCCGGAAGACCTCCTCCGACTCCGTGGGATGCGCACCCGGTCGCAACGTGACGGCGCCCGCCCTGACCAGCTCGCCGACCGTCACCGTGGAGGGGCGGCGTCCCTGGGCGGGACTCGCGGCGTCCAGCGGTGCGAGCGCCGCGCCCAGTTCACGCAGTGACGAGAAGACGGCGTCCAGTTCGTTCCAGCGCGCGACCGACTCCCTCCCGAGGACATCGGGTCTCGCGGCCACGTGGCGGCCGGGCGTCACATCGACGTCGTCGTCCAGGAGATCCAGCAGCGGGACACGGACCGCTCCGTGCGGGAGAGCGGCTCCCGGCCGGTCCAGGCCCTCCAGCGCGGACAGCGTCAGGTCCTCGGTCGCCTTCCAGTCCGGCCCCCGGCTCCCGGGCCGCGCGTGCCGCGAACCGTCGACCAGCAGGACGTCGGCGGCGCCACGGCCCTTGCCGGCCTCCGGCGCACGCAGAACCCAGAGCTGGAGCGACACGCTGTGGGGCTGCGCGCAGCCCTGCGGCAGAGCAACCACGGCGCGCAGCAGGCCGTTGCGGAGCAGGGAACCACGGATGCGGCGGCCCGCTCGGCGCGAGGCCACGGCGGGCGGAAGCACCACGACGGCGGCGCCGCCCGGCCGCAGGCGGGCCAGCAGGTGCTGCACCCAGGCGAGTTCGGGTTCCGTCCGGGGCGGGAGCCCGTGCACCCACCGGGGGTCGGTGGCCAGCTCCTCGTAACCCCAGTCGCGCTCGTTGAACGGGGGATTGCACAGAGCGATGTCGGCTCTCAGGTCCGGGTACGGGTCGGCGCGCAGCGAGTCGCCGGTCGCGATCCCCGCCCGGACGTCCCGGTCGTCCCCGGTGAACTCCAGGCGTGCCCCGCCCAACGCCGCCAGCGTCGCGTCGGCCTCGCAGCCCAGAAGCTCATACCGCCCGCCGTTCCCCACCGACGCGGCTGCCGAGAGAAGACGCGCCGAGCCGCACGCGGGGTCGAACACCGTGAGGGCGCCGTCCCGTTCCGTCGCCGACCGGGCTCGCATCGCGATACGCGCCATCAGCGAGGCGAGCCGGGTCGGAGTCGCACTGATCTGGCGCACATGGGCGTCGAGCCAGCGCTGCAGCAGGAAGTCGAAGGTCTCGAAGGCCCCTTCGCGTCTGCCGATCTCCGCCGTCTCGGCCACCAGGGCACGGGCCTGCGCGGACAGGAGCGGGGCGCCGGGCCGCTGAGCCGCACCGCGCATACGGTGCGCCGCCTCGGCGATGGCCAGGCCCGACTCGTCCCGGCCGGCCAGCGTCTCGAACCGTGGCCACAGCAGCTCGCGCCCCCCGGCCACCTTCAGCTTGCCGTTGTCCCTGAGCCACTGCTCCACCTCGGTCAGGGCGAACTGCGGTTTGACGTCGCTGCCGCCCACCCGGGCGGGGAAGGAGTCGTGACGCCGCCGCCAGTTGCTCACCGCCGCCCGGCCGACTCCGGCGATCCGTGCGATCTCGGCCAGACTGACCGGCACGGCGTCGGGGGGCGTCATCGGAATCTCCACGGTGCTGGAAGGCATGACAAGGGAAGCCACTCTGGGTGGCACGCTACTACGCCGTTGACTTGGTTCACAGTGCGATGTGGGCGTGCGCGGCAGATCGAGGTGTGCCGGAGTGCCTCCGGGCGCCCTCCGGCTCTTCCCCGGGCGGCAGTTCTGCCGTGCTGTGGAGGCCTCGTCCTAGCGGACGGCCGACGCCACGAACGCGGCCCACCCACAGTGCCCGACGCGCAGCACCGGACCGTCGCCGCCGGCCTTCGAGTCCCGCACGAACACCGCGCCGGAACCGGCCGCGACCTCCACGCAGTCGCCACCTCCGGATCCGCTGTAACTGCTCTTGAACCAGGCCGGTTCGTCCGCGTTCCGGGGTACCCGCTCCACGTTCATGTCTCTCCCACCAGCCGTTCGATGAGCCGCGCAGACTCCACGCCGTTCAGCGCCTGCGATCGCAGCTTGCCATAACGCATGCCGAACGCGCTGACCTGAGCCGGTTCCCGGACGACGCAACCGACTTCCTGCGACTCGATGTATCCGAGGTGCCGGTGCTCATCCGTCTCCAGTACCACGAACGGCCCGTTCAAGCCCGCGTGGAAGCCGGACGCGGCAGGCATGACCTGCACTTCCACGTTGCGCATCAGGCCCACCTCCAGCAGGCGGCGCCACTGTCCGCGCATGACCTCCGCCTCGCCCACCGGGTTGCGCAACGCCTCCTCGCTCACGATGAACGACAGCTCCGCCAACGGCACCCGCGTCAGCAGTTTCTGCCTGCTCAGCCGTGCCTCCGTGTGCTGGTCGACGGTCTCCTCGCTCAGCGGTGGGCAGCGGCCCGCGAACACCGCCCGTGCGTACGCCTCCGTCTGCAACAGCCCTGGCACCAGCAGGGGATCGTAGGAGAACCGGCTCACCACCTCGGCCTCGATGAGCGCGAAGTTGCGGAAGAACTGGGGAAGTTTCGCCCGGTCCACGTCGTCCTGGAGCACTGCCAGGACCCCTGCCGCGTCCAGCACCCGGTCGGCCGCCTCGGTGAACGCCTCCTTCGCGGGGCGTCGGCCCTGCTCGACCGAGGCGACCTGTTCCAGCGAATAGCCGATGGCCTGCCCGAGACTCTGCTGGTTCAACCCGGCCCGCCGGCGCAGGTGCTGGAGGAGCTTGCCGTACGCCACCCACACGCCGGGCAGATCGCCGTCCTCCTTGGCCCTCGCCTTCGTCGCGCGCCCGTTCCCGGGGTCCCGCATCGCCGCCACGCCCCTCTCCGCCACCGCTCCTCCTCCGCACGCCCCGCACCGATCCCCGATTCGCCTCTTCGGGGTGAGGTTCAACGGGAGGGTCGTTTCCCGGGACACGGCTGCCGCTCGTACAGCACCCGTACAAGGCCCGTACAAAGCGGTCGGAGCGCGGAGGGCACCAGCCGTACCGCGCCTCGTCGTACGGACGACGTGCCTGGCAGGGGCGGTTTCCGCCTCCCACCATGGCACCGTGAAGCAACAGGAAGACAGACGCGAGAGCTCATTGCCCGACGCCTTGTTCAGCCTCCGGCTCAGCAGCACACCACGAGGTGCGCGGCTCGCGCGCACACTGGCCGTGCAGCAGCTGGCCGAGTGGTGCGGCGGGGCCTACGACACGGACGCGGTCCGGGCGGTCGCCCTCGTCACGGCGGAGCTCGCCACCAACGCGATCACGCACGGCCGCCTGCCGGGGCGCGACTTCCGGTTGACGCTGCGGCTCATCGCGCGAGGCGTCCGGATCGAGGTCACGGACACGCGTCCCGAGCGCCTTCCACCCATCGCACCGGCCGAACCACGGTGCTCCGAGGCCGATTCGGGACGAGGGCTGCTGCTCGTCGAGGCGTATGCGGACCGCTGGGGCTGCTCCGCTCCCGACGCCTGGACGAAGACCGTCTGGGCGGAGGTGCGGCTGAGCTGACGCCCACCACTCGTGCGCGGCGGGCGACGGCAGGTGGCGCGGGGGAAGGGAAAAGCGGGGTGAACGCCCGCGCGGGCCGACGGGTCGTCTCCGACCTGCCGGCCCGCGCGGGCAGGGTGGATCAGCCCGCCCAGACCTCGGCGTCGTCGGCCGGGACGGTGGTGGCGAGCTTGAGCTCCTTGCGCGCACCGACCGTCTTGTTCGGGTCGATGCCGGTGAACGCCACGTCGTACGCGATGTAGAAGGCGTCCGTGTCAGCGGCCGATGCGGCGTCCTTCCACGAACCGGCGGCCTTCTCCAGCTGCTCGGTGAGCTTGACGGTCTCCGGCTTGACGATGCCCTTCAGGTTCGCGAGGTGGGCGTCCAGCGCAGTGGAGACGGCCTTGGCCTGCTTCTTGTACCCGTCCAGGTCGTCCTCGATCTGCTCCGCCTTCGGCTGGTTCGCCCACAGCGCTTCGTAGACGGCGTTCGCGCCCTTCAGGTACGCGAGCTGGTCGGCGTTCAGGGACTCGTTCTTCAGGGAGTCGGTGAACGTGCCCGTCTCCTTCGCGTACGTGCAGCTCACGGACCGGTCGCCGGTCGCCCAGCTCTCGGCCGTCGGGTAGTAGTAGAAGAGCTCGACACCCTCCGGAACCGCCCAGGTGTCGGAGATGAACTTCAGCGACTCGGCAGGGCACTGCTCGTCGGCGATCTTCGACGCGCCCTCGTCGCCGGGGTACTTCGACTCGCCCTCGATCGAGAACTCGCCGACGACCTGGCCCTCGTGCGCTTCCTCGCAGGGGACGATCTCGACGCTGAACTCCTCGCTCTCGGTCGCCCCGCTGTTCGGGTTGTAGCAGTCGCCGGGCGTGAGCGAGAAGACCGAGCGCTGACGGACGACCTTCTTGGCGCCGGCGGTGGCGCTGTCGATGGCGTCGGAGCAGCCCACCGCACCGATGGCGAGCAGGGCTACGGCGGCGGATATGCCGCGTGCGGAGCGAGACGTGACACCGAGAAACATGGCTGGGGCATCCTCAAACAACGGAAAATCTGTGAACAGGTGTGCGCATCGTATGGCATGGATGCGACATTGCTGTGTTCAGGTCATGTCCGGAGGTCAGTGCGGGGAGCCGCCTCACTTGCGCGGCACCGGCGCTGACCAGCCAGAAGACGGAAGAGGCCCGGCGTGAAAAATTCTTGTGAACTCAGTCAATGACTGACATCCTTGGGGTGAGTGACAGCGTCGGGGGCGCGTGGTTCGTGGCGGCCTCCCTGAGGGGAGGGTGTTCCGCATGTGTGTTTCGCGTCGCCGTTCGGTGCAGGAGGAGTCGAGGGGCCTCGGGCCCCGTCCTCCCACTGGGCGCGTTACGCCATTCTCCTGACAGGCGCTCGGCGAGGCGCGCGCGTATGCTCGCTGCGGCGTCGGGCCGGAGCACGCCGCAGGGGAGGGACAGCCGACGAGGACGCCGGTGCCCGTCTCCGACATCGAGGGCCGGCCGGGGCGCCGAAGCCGCCCTGGGTGCGGGACACGTGTGAGGAGCCGGACATGAGAACCCTTCAGACCGCGGCGCTCCTCGCGTCGGCCCTGGGAGCCGCCCTGATGGCCGGGCTGTTCTGCGCGTTCGCCTACGCCGTCATGCCGGGCCTGTCCCGCACCGACGACCACGCCTTCGTACGGAGCATGCAGCACATCAACCGGGCCATCCTCAACGGCTGGTTCCTGGTGCCCTTCCTGCTGCCCCTGCCGCTGCTCGTGCTGGCGACGGTCCTGGCGGCGATGGGGCACAGCCCGGGTGCCCTGCCGTGGATCGTCGCGGCCCTGGCTGCGTACGCGGCGGCGTTCCTGGTCACCGGCACACGGAACGTCCCGCTCAACGACGCGCTCGACAAGGTCCCGTCGGACGCCGCCCCTGACCGGCTCAGGGAGGCGCGTGCGGCGTTCGAGGACCGGTGGGCCGGATGGAACACCGTGCGGGCCGTCCTCCACACCGCGTCCCTCGGTGCCCTGCTCTGGGCGCTTCACCTGCACGGCTCGGCGTAGACGCGCCGGTCGTGGTCCCGTGGGGCCCCAAGAAGTCCGTCAGGCAGCCACGGCGAGAGCCGGCTTGACGAGGGCGGGGGCGGGGGCGCCCACCGGAATCGCGGCCGGGGCGAAGACCACGATGCGCAGCAACGCGAAACGCCCCACCCCGGCCACGGCGGAGGCCGACAGATACACGGTCTGCTCGACCAGCGCCGAGGGGGAGTCCTGCACGGCGTGCAGCACGAGCAGGGCCGCCGTGGTGAACACGTAGCTGACGGCCACCGTGAGCCCGGACTGCAGGTGGACCCGCCACCCCCTGCGCTCGCTCCTGAAGGAGACGCGGCTGTGCAGTTCCGTGGCGATCACCGTGGAGACGACGGTGATCACCGCGTTGGCGACGACCAGCGGCAGATGAACGGCGAGCAGCACCAGTGCACCACTGGAGGCCAGGCCCACGCCGCCTCCGCAGACGACGAAGCGTACGAAGGCCGCGACGAGCGGGTGGGCGGTGCGCGGCACGGGGCGGTGCGCTGGGGCGGTCACGGGAAGAGCCTCCGGTCGGAGTGCGGAACGGTGTTCTGATTCCACCTCACAGTCTGGGTCTTTCGCGTCCACCGAACGATCCATCCAGACCCCCTACTTATGTGGGGGTAGCCCCCCGGTGCGCCCTGGGGGACAGCCCTGCCTCAAGGTCAGGGAGAAGGCCGGGCCGCGTGACCCCACGCCCCTTCTCTCGTTGACCAAGGCCGCCGCCGTCCGTCGTCCGGCGCAGGTGAGGAGCGGTCATGCACGTACCCCAGCCGGTGCGCCCGGCGCCCTCCGGTCCGGAACCCGCTGCCCCGGCTCCCGCCCGCTCGCGCGCCGCCGGGCCGACCACCTCTCTCCCGCCGGCCGGACGGGGCAGGGGCTCGCTGCTGTGGCTGACGGTGGTCGCCATGGCCTTCGCGGCGGTCCAACTCGCCTTCGTCGTACCAGGATCAGGGCTGTCGTGGGACGAGACGGTCTACGTCAGCCAGGTCGGAGGCAACGTCCCGCCCGCCTTCTTCAGCGCCCCGCGCGCCCGCGGCATCACCTATCTGGTGGCTCCCGCGGCCGCGCTCACCGCCTCGACCACGACGCTGCGGATCTACCTGGCCCTCCTGTCGGCCGCCGGGCTGCTCGTCGCTCTCGGGATCTGGCGCAAGGTCCTGCCCGTACCCGTACTGGCGGGCGCCGGGGTGCTGTTCGCCGGGCTGTGGCCGACGCTGTTCTACGGCCCGGCGGCGATGCCCAACCTGTGGTGCGCGCTGGGAGCCCTGGCCGCGACCGGCTGGGTCGTCAGGGCCCTGCGCGGAGGGACCGGCAGAGCGGAGGTGATCGGGGCCGGAGCGGCGGTGGCACTGGTCGCGCTGATGCGCCCCGCCGACGGATTCTGGCTCGCGCTGCCGACGGCCGTCATGGCCGTCCTGCTGCCGGGCCGGCGGCTGCCGGGCATGTGCGCCGCGCTTCTCGCCGGACTGGCGGCGGGCTGCGCCCCCTGGGCCGCCGAGGCGTACGCCCACCACGGGGGTATCGCCGCCCGGCTGCACCGGGCCGGTGAGATCCAGGGCGGGCTGGGCTGGAACATCGCCGTCGACGACCATCTGCGCGCCCTCGCCGGCCGCACCCTGTGCCGCCCCTGCGACATCGGCTGGGAGAGCCCGGCCACCGCGGTCTGGTGGGTGGCGCTGCCGGTGCTCACCCTCGGCGGGGTCCTCGCGGCACGCAGGGCGGGCCGGGGTGCCGCCGCGCTGGTGGCGGCGGTCAGCGGGGCCGCGATGGCGCTGCCGTACCTCTTCCTGGTCGGATACGCCGCGCCCCGCTTCCTGCTCCCCGCCTACGCGCTGCTGTCCGTCCCGGCGGCCGAATGCGTCGCGCACCTCTTCACCCGGACGCTGCGCGCCCGCAGGCCAACCGGTGCCGCCCTGCTCGCCCTTGCCCTGGCTGCGCATCTCACCGTGCAGTTCCTCGTCCTGAGCCACGTGGTCCGCATCAGCCACGCCACCACCTCGGACTTCGCCGCGGTGGCCCGTGCGCTGAACCGTGCGGGGGTGCGCCCTCCGTGCGTGGTCAGCGGGGACCAGGCCGTGCCGGTCGCGTACTACGCGGGTTGCGCCTCGCGCCAGACCGCCGGCCACGACACGAGCGTCACCACAGAAGCCCTGCGGGCAACCGCACGTCACCTGCCGACAGCCGTCCTGGTCCAGGAAGGGAACGATCCGCCCGCCTTCGCCCACGGGACGCGGACCGTACCCCTGCCTTCCGGCAGAGGCGCCAGGGCTCTCCAGGGGTATCTGCTGCCGGCGTCCGGCGCGCACCTCACCGCGACGGCGACCGGACGCTCCGGCTGACCGGACCGTGTTCTCCTGCCGCGCCGAGCGGTGGGGGAGCGAACGGCGGGTCGAGGTCACGGCCGTCCGAGGCCTCCGGGAGCGCCGGGGTGCGCCCTCCGCCACGCTGCCATCGAGAGGTCCCACTCGTCCCCGGACAGCGCGGTCAGTGAGGCCGGGAAGAGACCGTCCTCCTCCTTGGCGATGTGGTGGTGCAGCTCGTCCACAGCCGCACGCAGTTGTACGACGTCGTCGGCGCGTGCCAGATCGACACGGCCGAGGAACACGGCGAGTTCGCGGTGTTCCCGTACGAGAGCGTCGATGTATCCGGAGTACTCCGGATCGCCGCTCATCACCGCGAAGAGCCCCTGCTCCTCACCCTGCCAGTGGGCACGCAACTCCCGCTCCATGCGGGCGACCAGTTCCCCGGCCAGGGTGCTGTCGCCCTGGTCCAGGGCGCGCAGGGCGTCGCCCGCAGTGTCGGTGACGGACTCGTGCTCCGCGATGAACTCCTTGATCAGAGGGATCTCGCGGCAGCCGCAGTAGTGGCACATCAGCCCACCGTAGCCCGGAAGATGGCTTACGGGCGGTTTGTTCATTCCGTCGGTCGCCGCCACCGTGCCGGGAGCGGGGTCAGAGCTTGGTCAGTACGCCCCGCCATGTCCATCCCGCGCCGAGCACCGCCTCCCGCAGGGGGTCCTTCATCTCGGCGGGGTCGAAGCGGAACACCTCGGTCGTCCGCAGACGGCCGTCGGTACCCCGCCCGAGGGTCCACTGCCGGGAGACCGCGGTCACCTGTCCCCGCGCGTACTCACCCGACATCCTGAGCCGAGGGGTGTCGCCGGCCCAGGTCACCTCCCATTGCTCGTCGAAGGTGCGGACCTCGCGTTTCTCAGGGACCAGACGCATCCGGGTCTTCAGCGTCCGGTCCAGCCGCGTCCGCACGAAGAAGGGCCGCATCGCGGGCTCCGTGATCCGCCACTCCGCGACCAGTCCGACACCCTCCTCGGGCGTGGCACCGCGCACGCGGTACGGCACCTCCGGCCCGTTGACCGCGAGCAGCGCGGCCCGGACCTCCTGCTCGGAACGCGGAGTGATACCCCTCTCGGGATGCCTCGTGCCGGTCAGCCTGTCGAAGATGCCCATCAATTCGTCCTGTCCACTCGGGGGCGGAGGGCCTCACGACTCCGGTTCAGGCGCCGGCTCCGGGCGAGAGGGCTGGGCTGCGACCGGGTGGATGCGCGCGCCCACGCGCAGCAGGTGGTCCCGGTAGTCCCGCGTGTCCAGAGCCAGTGAGCGGTCCAGGCGTGCGGCGTTGAAGAAGATCTCCTCGTGCTCCAGCACCCCCGGATCCACGACGAGTTCGAGATCAGGGTGGAAGCTGAAGGGGAGGATGGTGCCGCTCACGCTTCCCGAGAGCTCCTCCGCCCGTTCCGCCGAGGCGAACGAGACGTAGCTCCCCTCGGCCAGCGCCTTGAGGCCGGGCAGGTCGACCCGGGCGTCCCCGGGGACCACGGCGAGGAAGTACCGCTTGGTGCGCTTGCCGGTCTTGACCATGACGACCAGGCACTTGGCCCCTCGGGAGACCGGATGCCCCCGGAGTGCGCTGACCTCCTCGGTGCGTCCCTCGGGGGCGTGGTCGATGACGCGGTACCGGGCGCCGTGCTCGTCGAGCAGCGACACGAGCCGCAGATAGGCGTCGCCGCCGGTGACGTCCGCGGACTCCTGTGGGGCGGACGCAAACTGCTGGGGCACGGTGACCATCCTTCGTCGAACAACCGCGGGGCCTGGGTGAGGCGTTGCCGTCACGACGATAGAGGGTGCGCACGCGGTGTCGCGCACCACCCGAAGTGGTTCCGCCCGATCGTATGTCGGCCGGCACGCCCACAGGAGCCTCGCTCCCGATGCCCGCACCGTCCACGTCGACAACGGGCGGGCATCAGGAACGGCGCGGGACGGCGACGGTCCGGGCCGGTCGTAGGGCGCGTCGGCGGGCCCTGTCACCGCCCGCGTGTTACGAATGCCGGGCCGACGGACGACCGCCTCCGCGCCCCACCCGGGCGCCGCCTGAAACGCGCCGGTAATCCGCTCGGCGCGGGAGTTTCCTACCCTCGCTCGGAAAACGTCGGAGCAGCAGACGGAGGCGGTGCCGTGGCCGGCGCACCAGCACGCGGACGACAGGCCGGACGCGGCACAGGGCTGTCCCACCGCACCATCCACGGCTACCGCCGTGCGTACCGGATGGCGGGGGAGGGGCCTGCCATCCTCCTGATCCACGGCATCGGCGACTCCTCCGCCACCTGGGCGGAGGTGATCCCCGAACTGGCACGCCACCACACCGTGATCGCCCCCGACCTCCTCGGGCACGGCTCCTCCGACAAGCCCAGGGCCGACTACTCGGTGGCCGCCTACGCGAACGGCGTCCGGGACCTGCTGGGCGTCCTGGGCATCGAGCGCGCCACCCTGGTGGGGCACTCGCTCGGCGGTGGCGTGGCCATGCAGTTCGCCTACCAGTACCCGGAACGGACCGACCGGTTGATCCTGGTGAGTGCGGGCGGCGTCGGGCGGGAGGTCAACCCCGTGCTCCGGGCGGTGTCCCTCCCGGGCGCCGACCTGATGCTGTCCATGCTGCGCCTGCCCGGCATGCGTCACCAGGTCGGCCTCTTCACCCGGCTGATCAAGCTGCTCGACACCGACCTCGGCCAGGACGCGGACGAACTGCTCGACCTCGTGGACGCCCTGCCCGACTCCACCTCCCGCAGTGCCTTCATCAGCACCCTGCGCGCGGTCGTCGACTGGCGCGGCCAGGTCGTCACGATGCTGGACCGCTGCTATCTGGCCCAGGGGATGCCCACACTCCTGCTGTGGGGCTCACGGGACAGCGTCGTCCCCGTCCACCACGCCTACGGCGCCCACGCCGCCATGCCCAACAGCCGCCTGGAGATCTTCAAGGGCGCGGGGCACTTCCCCTTCCACACCGATCCCACCCGCTTCCGGGACCTGGTCGAGGACTTCATGCGCACCACGGCGCCCGCCGACTGGAGTCAGGAACGCTGGCGCGAACTCCTCCGCGCCGGCCGCCCGGGCACCACGCAGGGAGCACCCGACCCCGCTTTCGACCGGGCCGTGGAGCGAGGCCTGCGGGAGGCGAGCGAGCGCAGCGCCACCTGAGGGGGCGTACGGCCGCGGGCCTCCCGCTCCCGCTACGCCTTCCGGGCCACGGCGCACCACATGGGCAGGCTGTCGTCCGGCGTGTCTCCCGGGGCCGGCCGCCAGCGGGTCAGGGTGACCACGCCCGGCTCCAGGATCTCCAGACCGTCCAGGAAGCGCTCCACCTCCTTCTGCGCGCGCGGGGTCGCCGAAGCATGGCTGGCGGCGCGCTCGTTGTAGATCCGCATGGACTCGGCCACCTCGGGGGCGGTGACGTCGGCGGCCGGATGCGACAGGACGAGGAAGCTCCCGGGCGCCAGGCGGTCCAGCAGACGGCGGGTGATGTCCCACGGGTCCTCGGCGTCCTTGATGTACTGCAGGATCGCCACCAGCATGAGGCCGACCGGGCGGCTCAGGTCCAGGGTGCGGGAGGCCGCGTCGAGGATCGTGTCCACGTCCCGCGCGTCGGCCTGCACGTAGTCGGTCTGGCCTTCGGGGCCGCTGACCAGCAGGGCCCGGGCGTGGGTGAGCACGATCGGGTCGTTGTCGACGTACACCACACGCGATTCGGGTGCGGCCTGCTGGGCCACCTCGTGGGTGTTCTCGGCGGCGGGGATTCCCGTACCGATGTCGAGGAACTGACGGATGCCCTCCGAGGCGAGGTGACGCACCGCCCGGCCGAGGAAGGCCCGGTTGGCCCGGACCGACGGCACGATGGTCGGATTCGCCCGGGCGGCGAGCTCGGCCGCCTCCTGGTCCACCGGGTAGTGGTCCTTGCCGCCCAGCCAGACGTTGTAGACGCGGGCGGGGTGGGCGTTGGTGGGGTGGGGGGTGGGCAGCGCGTAATCGTTCATCGTTCGTCACCTCGTGCGGCCAAGACGGCCAGATCGGCCTTGTGTTCGGCCACGGTACCCCGCTGATCCACATCGGATCGCCGACCAGGGCGAACGTACGGGGTACGGCGGGTGACGTGGCGAACTCCCCTGCCGCGCCCGCCCGATGCGCTCCGTGTACGCCCGGGAGCCCGGTGGTCCGCCGGGACTGCGCGCGCACGCCCCGTCCCGGCGACGGCGCCCCGCCTCACGTCCCGGGCGCATGGGGAAGCGGCGGTGCGGCGGCTCGGTGATCCGGTTCCGCGATGGGCCCGGTGTCCGGCACGTCGTGGGCCGGGCCCGGCGGGGCCGGTGCGGCCGCCGGCCTGACGATGCGGTGCTGGGCCAGGCAGACGGCCACCAGCGTGGCCCCCAGCACCGGCCAGGCCACCGCCCCGACACTCACGGCGGCTCCGACGACGACGGGGCCCAGGCTTCGCTGTGCCGACTGGGCCAGGCCGTGCACACCGAGGTAGGCGCCCTGCGCCTCACCGGGGGCGAGAGCGACGGAGAGCTCCCAGGAGGAGAGGGCGTGCAGGATCTCGGCGATGCTGAACGCGACGGCTGCGAGGAGCACCGCGCCGGTGGCGAACCAAGGTCCGCCGTTCGCCGAGACCGCGAGCGCCACCCCGCCCGTCAGGAACGCGGCGCCGATCGGCAGGAGCAGCCGGCGCGCGCCCGCTCGCGTCTCCCCGAAGCGGGAGAGAGGTACCTGGAGCGCGATCACCAGCACGCTGTTGAGGACGAGGACAAGGGGCGCCAGGCCGGCCGGGGCGGTGGTGGCGTGGACGATCCACAGGGGGAAGCCCACCTGGAGCAGACTGTCGTCCAGGAACAGCCAGACCTCCGTACCGGTGAAGGCGAGATAGCGACGGTCGCGCCAGGGGGTCACCGCACCCGCGGCGGCGACGGGCCGGTCCGCCGAGGCGACGACGCGGCTGGGGGCGGGCGGCTCGGCGCACCGGAGGGTCAGGAGCGCGATGACGAGATACGAGGCGACGTTGGCCACCAGGAGCGCCTGGTAGGACCCGGTGGTGCCCACGGTGAGCGCGGCGGCGGCTCCCGCCGCGCCGACCGCCCATCCGATGTTCACCGCTGTGCGCTGGATGGCCTGGTAGCGGACGCGGTGCGGACCCGCGATCCGTGCGGCGAAGAGTTTGGTCAGCACGCTCGACGCACGGTCGGGCAGCGCCCCCAGCGCCGAGAAGAGCGTCAGCAGCACGGGGTCGTGCGTGGTCAGGAGGGCCAGCAGGGCCGCACCCCGCGCCAGTTGGGCGACGACCAGCACGCGCGTCACGGGGAAGCGGTCGGCCAGCCGCCCGGCGAGCGGTGGGCCGGCGATCCCGAGGATCCCGGACACCCCCAAGAGGACGCCGATCTGGGCCACCGACAGGTGCGCGACGTAGATGAAGTAGAGCGTCGAGGCTCCGCTCCACAGGCCGGTGCCCACCTTGTCGATGACGGCGACCACCAGCATGCGCCTGCCGTCCCGGCCGCCCGGCACGGCGAACCGCCGGGCGAACGGGATGCGGCTCGATGTGGGTTCCATCAGCCCCCCTTGACATCATCTTTGTATCGGTACAAACTCTGTTCTGTGGCAGAACAATATGGCATCGCTGGTGGTACGGCCAGGGAGATTTCGGCGTCCGTGGAGAGCCGCGTGGCCGACGGCACGCTCGGCCCGGGCTCCGCGCTGCCCCCGGTGCGCAAGCTCGCCGAGGATCTCGGCGTAAGCGCCGGCACGGTCGCGTCGGCGTACAAGGAGCTGCGCGGGCGCGGCGTGGTGGTGACCCTGGGGCGCGGCGGCACGGTGGTGGCGTCGGTCCCCGCCGTCACCTCGCGGCGCCCTCCCCGGGTGCCCGAGGGGCTGCGGGACCTGGCGGGAGGCCACCCCGACCCCGCCTGCCTCCCGGTGCTGAGCCCGCCCGCGAGCGTTGCCCCCGCGCCTGGGTCGCACCGTGCGTCCCCGAGGCTCGCGGCACTGGAGGACGCCGCCCGCGCCTGGTTCGCCCGGGACGGGGTGCCGACCGGTTCGGTGACCTTCGCGCACGGGGCACTGGACTGCATCGGCCGGCTGCTGTCGACCGAGCTCAGGCCCGGCGACTCCGTGGCCGTGGAGGACCCCGGGTTCCATCACCTTCTCGACCTCGTGCCCGCCCTCGGTCTGCGGATGCTGCCGGTGACCGTCGACGACGAGGGCATCCGGCCCGAGGCGCTCCGCGCCGCGCTGCGGGCCGGGGCCAGGGCCCTGGTGTGCAGCCCGCGTGGCCAGAGCCCGGCCGGTGGACGCTTCACCCCGGCCCGGCGTGACGAACTCCTGTCCGTGCTGGGTGACTTCCCCGAGGTCCTCGTCGTGGAGGACGACCACAACGCGGAGATCGCCGGCGCGGACGCGGTGACCCTCGTGTCCGGAGGGCTGCCCCGCTGGGCCCAGGTGCGTACGGTGTCCAAGCATCTCGGCATCGACCTGCGATGGGCCGCCCTCGCCTGCGACCCGGCCACTCTCGCCCGTCACGACGGACGTCTGCTGCTGACCTCCGGATGGGTGAGCCACATCCTCCAGGCCACCGTGGCCGACCTGTTGGCCGATCGGTCGGTCACCCGGCTGGTGGCCGACGCGGCCCGCACCTACACCGCCCGCCGCGAGGCCCTGCGCTCGGCGCTGGCCGAGCACGGCATCGAGGCCCGCGGGGTGAGCGGTCTCAACGTATGGGTACCCGTCCGCGACGAGTCCGCCGTCGTCAACGGGCTGCGCACCCGGGGCTGGTGGACGGCGGCGGGGACCCGCTTCCGCATCGCGACCCCACCCGGGGTGCGCGTCACCACCGCCACTCTCACCCCGGCCGAAGCGACGGTGCTCGCCCGCGACTTCGCGCAGGCTCTCGCCGAGTCACAGGCGGTGTACGGAGGTTAGGCGCCGCCGACGCGGGGCGCCGCGGGTCAGGGGCTGCGGCGACCTGACCCGGCATGCGGGCCGCCGGATCTGAGCGGCGGCCGTCAGGCGGCGGCGGGGGTGCGGATGGCGGCGATGTCGAACTGGAGCCGGAGCCGCTCGCTCACCATGGCGCCGCCCTCGGCCAGCCGGGCGTTGTAGGTCAGTCCCCAGTCGGAACGGTTGATGGTGGTGGTCCCGTCGAAACCGACGCGCTCGTAGCCGAACGGGTCGGTCACATAGCCGATGTAGGTGAGATCCAGGGTCACGGGACGGGAGATACCCCTGATCGTGAGGTCACCGTTCATGCGGTAGACGTCCTTGCCGACGAGCTGCACGTCGGTGCTCACGAAAACGATCCGCGGGTGGCTCCTGGCATCCAGGAAGTCGCGGCCGACCACATGGGCGTCACGTTGTTCCACGCCCGTGTCGACACTGGCCGTGGCCAGCGAGATCTCAGCCCGGGACCGCTCCGGACGACGCCCGTCGAAGTAGAGACGGCTCTCGTACTCCAGAAACGCGCCGCGAACCGTCGTCACCATCGCGTGCCGCACCGAGAAGCCGATCCTGCTGTGCGCGGGGTCGATCATCCACTCTCCGGTGAGAGCCGCCAGTCGCGGATCCGGCGAAACGGCGGCACCGGCGGCCACCGGAGCGACGGACGGCTCCTCGGTGCGGGGCTCCGGGCGTCGGAGCAAGGAGCTGCGGCTGAAGAGGTTCATGACAGTTAGTTACTCTGGGGTAAGTGACGCCCGCAAGAGATGATCAAGGAACCCGAACATTCATGGTCGGACCTTCACAAGGTGACGTCCTGGCAAAGCTCCGGCGGTAGCCGAACGTACTCGGGCCGAAACGCGATCGCTCACGGCCGAGCCGGCGGAGCCCCTGCACGGAGATGGCTTTCCTCGTGTCGTGCAGGACCGTGAGCGACGGCAGAGCGGTCACACCCGCAGAACACGCACCGGCTACGCGGAGACCTCCAGAACGGCCCACACCGTCTTGCCCGGCCCGTCCGCGCAGTGGTACCAGCCCCAGCGGTCGGCGAGGGCGGCGACCAGGAGCAGGCCGCGGCCGCCGTCCTCGTCGGATGAGGCCGTTTCGGCGGGTGTGGGGAGGCGCTCGCCTCTGCTGTCGGTGACCTCGATGCGGATGGCTGTGCCCTCGGCGGTGAGACGGAGGCGGAAGTCCCGGCCGGATGCATGGCCGTGGCGCACGGCGTTGCTGCTGAGCTCGGCGACGGTCAGCGTCAGTGCGCCGCCGCCTTCGGTTCTCAGCTCTTCGGCTTCGGCTGGGTGAAGCGGAGGTGGTTGCCGAAGGGGTCGCGCAGGCCGCAGTCGATTCCGTACGGCCTCTCCGTCGGCTCGTCGGTGAACTCCACGCCCCGAGCCAGCAGTGTCTCGTACGTCCCGCGGCAGTCGTCCGTGGTGAGGATGAGCGCGCTGCCCAGTGCCCCCTTGGTCAGCAGTTCGCGGACCTGCTCCGCCGTCTCCTCGGACATCGCCGGAGGGCCGGGCTTCTCCAGCAGGACCTGGCGGTCCGGATGCCCTGGGACGCTGACCGTGAGCCAGCGCATGAATCCCATGTCGACATCGGCATTGACCTCCAGGCCGAGCTTGCCGACGTAGAAGTCGAGGGCCTGGTCCTGGTCGAGAACGTAGATCTGTGAGTGCGTGATCGCGTTGAACATGTTGACCACGCTAATCGGCGGAACCGACGAAAACTTATCCGAAACTGCTCGGTCGGCGGTCGGCGGTCGGCGGTCGGCGGTCGGTGCCGACAGGCGGCTCAGGCGCTCGGCCGCGTCCATGCCTTCGTGAAGCACGTGGGCACGTCCGTGGCCGCCGACTCCTTGCGGTACGTCCTCGGCGACCGGCCGACGATGTCGCGGAACGTGCGGCTGAACGTGCCAGTGCTGCCGAAGCCGACCTCGTAACAGATGTCCGTGACGCTTCGGTCGCTCTCCCGCAGCAGGAACATCGCCCGCTCGACGCGACGGCGCTGCAGATAGCGGTGCGGGGTCTCGCCGAAGGTGGCGCGGAAGGTGCGGGCGAAGTGAGCCGGGGAGACATGGGCGATCCGGGCGAGGGCAGGCACGTCCAGCGGCTGCGCGTACGCGCGGTCCATCGCGTCCCGCGCGCGGAGCATACGGCGGTTGGTCTCTTCGGCGGTACGGCTCACAGCACCATCCCACCACAGGACGGCTGCCCGGAGCTGGACGGCACTGTCGTACCCCGTCAGTAGGCTCGGACCATGAGCGTCTCCCTCTACTACTGCGCGAGCCGGGCCACGCCGCTGACGGGTGCCGAGACGGCCGATGTCGGGCGGATCGTCGCCGCCCACATGGCGTCCTTCCCGTACGAGGACCAGGAAAGCCTGTACCTCTACGACAGCGATGACAGCCGGCCGGAAGAGGTCGTCGCCGGTTCCACCAAGATGCCGATCGATCCCGGCAAGGTGCTGCCGGTGCTCGACCATGTGCTGGGTTCCGTCTCCGAGTTGCGCCGCGCTCTGCCGGGAGCGGAGTGGCGCGTGCACATGGATGACCTCGACGTCCCGTGGGATGAGACCGAGGGCTACGCCTTCCCCGGCATGCGCGATCCGGATCTCGCCACCGAGCTGGGTGGCTTGTGAGGTCCCCGTCCACCGTCGGCGATGGGCGCTGCGGTCAGGGCAGTCGTGTCAGCTCGCGGAGCCGGCTGACCAGCGCGTCGACATCGCGTTCGGCCGGCGGACCTGCGGGCGCTGTCGGAGTGGTGTCCGACGCGGCGGTGCGACAGCCCCGGCACAGGCCGTCTGGCAGAGCTTCGGGCGTGCCAGGACGGCCGCACTCGGTGCACTCCGCCGGCAGGCGGCGCCCCCAGGTGACGGCCGGTGCGGGAGCGGTGCTGCCGGTTGGCAGCTTGTCGGTGAGTCGGCGGCGTACGAGGCCCTCGGGGGAGCCCACCTGTGCGGGGAGACCCGCCGTGAGGGCCTGGGTGAGGTAGTCGGCATCCACGCCGCGTGTGAACCAGGCGGCGGCCAGGGGCTCAAGGACGCGGCAGTCGGCTGGAGAGGGCGAGGCGCGAGTACAAGCGGCCGAGCTGGGCCAGCGCGAGGTACGCGGGAGAGGGCGCGATCTGGGCCGCCCCGTGCGTGCGCTGCTCGGGCACGGCAGGGTGAGCGGGCGCGGGGTGCGTCATGCTCGCGGCGGCGGCCTCGGAGGCAACCGCGGTCTGTGGCGGGGCGGGCTCGGGCGGTGCGGCCGGTGATGTGGTCGTGTTCACGGGTGACGCAGTGACCGGGGCCTGCGCACCTTCGCCGGCCGACGGGGGAGTGGGTGTCGCCTCAGGTGCGGGGTGGCTGCCCTCGGTGGTCAGGAACGTGTCCCACCACTCGTTGTCGCGGGCGGTCCGGGACCAGTAGGTGCGAGACACCCAGCGAATCTGGTCCCGCTCGGCAGCCAGGCAGCATACGCGCCGCAGGTGCCCCGCCACCCCGAGGGCTTTCAGGGCGCTGGAGACGGCCATCTGGCCGTACAGAGGCAGGTGTTTGGCCAAGGACTTGATGTCCATCGCCGCGCCTTCGGGGAGCCGGTCGACGTATCCGGCGATGTACCGCTCGCGCTCCGGCACCAGGGCTAAGTCGTCGGCCCGGTGTTTGCTGCACCGCGTCGGGGTCGACTCGTTGGGGGCGCCGTAAGCAGTCGTGACGATGTGCTGCAATCTGATCACCGTCATGTCAGCTGGCCGTGACGAGTGGGGAGGGTAGGGAGGTTTCCCCCAAGCCCTTCTTTCACCTACCGGGTGGACAACATCGCTCGAATCCCGAAGCCCGCGTCCCGGCTCTCGTGTCCCGAAGCTCAAGTGTCGGGTTCGAGCCCTGAGGGAGCCCCTCCAATGAGTGAACGCCCCGGCCCCGGCGCTCGGCGCTCGAGTCCCAAGTCCCGGGGCCTTGCCCACGCTCTGCTCGCCGCTTCACCCCGACGATGGCTTGTTCTGCCACACGCTGTTGAGATAGACCCGGTGCAGCCCTGAAGATGGCTGGGGCAACAGGGAACGGGGGCACGTTGTGCTGCGGAGCGAAGACGGCCCGACCGTCGGTGCGCCATGAGGCAGCGGATGCAGCTCGCGCTTCAGGTGATGCTGGTACTGGTCGCGAGCCTGTTCGGCATCGTCACCAACTACGCCACCGGGGCCGACGAAGCCCCCTGGCTGTTACAGGTCATCCAGAGGGCATCCGTCCCCGCGATCGGTGTGCTGGTCGTCGCGATGGTTGTGGGCCAGGTCGTGGTGTACCGGCTGGAGAATCCGGCGCCACCGCAGGTCGACTGGCCACGTGACCGGGTCCCGTACCCCGGACTGGATGCCTTCGCGGAGGACGAAGCGGCTGTGTACTTCGGACGGGAGGCTCTGGCCGCCGAGTTGACCCGCAGGCTGCACACATCCCCGGACAGGCCGACCGACCGCTTCCTCGTGCTCGTCGGCGCATCCGGGAGCGGGAAATCTTCCCTGGTCAGAGCTGGTGTCATGCCTCGCCTGCGAGAGCGCCGTTGGACGCTGATCCCCGCCTTCACTCCGGGGCCGAACCCGCTGGGCGCGATGGCCGCGGCCATCGCAGCCGCAGGTGGAGGACAGGAAACCGCGGGTGCAGTCCTGCGACGTCTGCGACAGGGACCCACTGCCCTGAGGACCGAACTGACCCGCCTGCGCGGCGGCCGGTTCCGGCGCGTGCTGCTGGTGGTGGACCAGTTCGAAGAGGTTGTCACCCTCGCCGGTGACCGGGAACGCGCCCAGTTCCTCGACACGCTCCGCCTGTGCGTGGAGCAGGACCCGAGTGTTCGCGTACTCGCCACCCTGCGGGTGGACTTCCTCGCTCGGCTCCTGACCACGGGCCACGCCGAGATCTGCCAACATCCCGTCACCGTCGGCGCGCTCGGCAGGGGGCAGTTCGCGCAAGTCGTGGAAGGCCCGGCCGCGCTGGTGGACCTCTCCTTCGCGCCGGGCGTCGTCGACGCCATCGTCGACGACGCCGGCACGGACGACGCCCTGCCGCTGCTCGCCTACCTCCTCCAGGAGCTCTACTTCGCCTCCGGCCCGGGCGGGACCGTGACCGTGGAGCTGTACCGCGAATTGGGCGGCGTGGCGGGCGCCCTCGCACGGCAGGCGGACCACACGGTGTCCGAGCTCGACCATGCCGACGGGATCGCGTTCGTCCTGCGGGTCCTCCTTCGGTTCGTGACGGTTCAAGGTCAGGAGGTGGCTCGGAAGCGCGTTCCGCTGTCCGAGCTCACCGACCGGGAACGGCGCGTCGTGGACGCGTTCATCGACGCACGCCTGTTGATGTCCGACGCGGCCGGCGACGGCACCCCCGGCCAGGAGGAGCCCTACGCACAGGTGACGCACGAGGCGCTGTTCCGCCAGTGGGCCCCGCTCCGCCAAGAGGTCGAGTCACGCGTGGACCAACTGCGCGAGCGCGCCGAGCTGGAGCGGTGGGCCGAGGACTGGGAACGCTCCGGCCGCAATGACGATTACCTCCTCACGGGGGAGCGGCTCTCCCTGGCCCAGCGCAGGCTCACCGTGCTGGAGGAGTCAGGCATCGCGTCCGAGCCGGTCCGTGTGCTGGTGCATTCGTCGCAGCGGCGCGATCTGGCCTTCCTCCGCCGCGTGTCGGACAGCATCGGCCAGTACGCTCTCGGAAGCGCGGAGACGCACCCGGAGCGGGCCGTCCTCCTGTCCCTGGCAGCGCTCGGCGAATGCACACCGACTCCCTCGGCCCGCCGCGGCCTCATGGCGGCGCTCGCCGCGAGCCACCTCCGCACGCGCGTGGATGCGCACACGGACACCGTCAGGCACATCGCCTGGTCACCGGACGGCGGACGGCTGGCCACCGCATCACGTGACGGCAGCGCCCGCATCCTGGACGCCTGGTCCGGGCAGTCGCTGCTCGTCCTGCCGTCCGACGGGGCGATGGTCGAATCGGTCGCATGGTCGCCGGACTCCGCCTACGTCGCGACGGCGGGGCGAGAACGTGTCGTGCGTATCTGGGACGCCGCTTCGGGCGAGTCCGTCCGCCTGCTGACCGGAGCCACGGACATCGTGAGGCAGGTGGCCTGGTCACCTGACGGACAGTACGTCGCCGCCAGTTCGAAGGACTGCGTCGTACGCGTGTGGGAGGCTCGGACGGGGAGCCTCACGCAGGCTTTGGAGGGGCACCGGAACGACGTGTGGGGCGTTGCCTGGTCCCCGGACAGCACACGTCTCGCCTCGGCATCGCACGACCAGACGGCCCGCGTGTGGGGCCTCGCCACTGGTGCCACCGATGTCGTACTGGAAGGCCATACGGACTTCGTCGAAGGCGTCGCCTGGTCGCCGGACGGTCTCTCCATTGCCACAGGCAGCGGTGACCACACCGCCCGTATCTGGGACGCCCGGACCGGTGCCCTGCGGCTGCTGCTGCGCGGCCACACCGACTACGTGTGGAACCTGGCCTGGTCCCCGGACAGCAGGGCCCTCGCCTCCGCGTCCTCCGACCACACCGTGCGCCTCGTCAGCGCCCAGGACGCGAAGGTCCTGGCCGTGCTGCGGGGGCACAGCGACACGGTCTGGGGCGTGACCTGGTCGCCCTCCGGCACCCAGCTCGCGACGAGTTCGACCGACGGTACGGCGATCGTGTGGGACCTGAGGCCGCGGGGAGCGGAGGTCGTCGCGGCCGACGGCCACCGCGGCCCGGTGAACCAGGCAGCCTGGTCCGCCGACGAACAGCGGATCGCCACCGCATGCGACGACGCGACCGTACGCCGCTGGGCCTCCGGCGACGGGACCCCCGTGGGAGAGCCGCTGAGGCTCGACGACCGGGTCTGGAGCGTGGCATGGTCCCCGCTGCCCCAGGACGGCAGGCTCGCGCTCAGCACGAACGACGGTCTCTTCCGCATCTTGAACGACACCGGTGCCGTGCTGGTCGAGCAACGGGGAGAGGTTGTCGAGTCGTGCACCTGGTCACCCGACGGCCGCCGCATCGCGACCGGCGGACACGACGGTATCGTGCGTGTGCGGGACGCAGACACCGGCACCGAGCTCATTTCTCTGGCCGGCCACCAGGACTGGGTCGGCCGCATCGCCTGGTCACCCGGCGGGCGACTCCTCGCCAGCGCATCGGACGACCGCACCTGCCGCCTCTGGGACGTCGCGGAGAGCCGCCAGCTCACCGTCCTGCGTGGCCACGACAATTACGTCGACGACATCGCCTGGTCCCCGGACGAACAGCGGATCGCCACGGCCTCCGGGGATTGGACGGTGGCGGTGTGGGATGTCACCACAGGCCGTCGCATGGAAGTGCTCAAGGGCCACGAAGGGCGCGTCCGTTGCGTCGACTGGTCTCCCGACGGCCGCTTCATCGCCAGCGGCTCGGACGACCGGACAGTCCGTGTCTGGAACGCCGACACCTTCGAGGAGGTCGCCGTCGCAGGCGTCCACCAGGACAAGGTCTCGTCGGTCGCCTGGTCCCGGGACAGCACCCGGCTGCTCACCGCCTCCTTCGACGGAACCGCTCGCATCTGGTCCGCGGACCCCGACTACGACCGGCTCGAAGCCCACGCCAGGGGGCGTGTCTTCCGGACCCTTGACGAGGACGAACGGCGACGGCACCTGCTGCCCCTGGCGGGGGCGTAGACGGCGCGCGTCGGCTCAGTACCACTCCTCCACCGTCCGCTCCTCGGTGCTGACGAGGTAGTCGTCCGGATCGAGGTCCATCGACTTGCGGGCGGGGGAGTCCCAGTACATCGCGTTGCGCTCGGCGAACGTCTCCGGACCCTCGTAAGAGATCAGCCAGACGAACTGGTTGCGCTCCCGATCGACCCAGGCGCCGCCGATCGCGAACCCCAACTCAAGACGCAGCGGCAGGATGTCGGCCTTCCACCGCTGCGCCCACTCGTCCAGCAGGCCTTCGCGGACGGTGTAGGTGCGGAGCTGGGTGGTTTTGGCCATGAGGGGTGTCCTCTCGCGGGTCGACTCGGTGCGCCACTGCAGAGGCTATGTGCTTTACAGGGGGCGGGGATGGACGATCATCGGCCTGCTTGTACCCACTCTTTGGAGGGAGCTACCGGCGAACGCCGTGCAGGCGTGCGAACAGGAGTTGTGTGACGGTGGGGCGCGAGGGACGTGGTGCGTGTGCGTACGGGGACAGGCGGTGGCGGATGACGCAGGACGAGATGGATGCGGGCGTGGGTACAGAGGAGGGCGCGGAGCGCTCGTCGGGCGCCTCCGCCCAGCCGGAGGGCAAGGCGGAGAACGGGGTCGCGGTCGCGTTCGGGCGGCAGTTGAAGCTGCTACGGGTGAGAGCGGGGCTGGACCGGGTGGAGTCGGCAAGCGAGGGGGATACGCGGCGCAGTCGGTGGCCTCGTTCGAGCAGGGCGGCGGATTCCTCAGCCGGAGTTCACTGACAAGGCGGACCGTGTGTTGGACGCCGGGGGACTGCTGGTGGCGCTGAAGGAGGAACTGGCGCGGTCGCAGTATCCGGCGTTCTTTCGGGATGCTGCGCGGTTGGAGGCGAAGGCGGTAGCCCTCTGTGTGTACGGGCTTTATGCGGTGCCAGGCCTGTTGCAGACGGCGGACTATGCGCGGGCAGGATTCCAGCAGGAACGGCCGTTGCTTGACGATGAAGTCATTGGGCAGGGAGTGTCAGCTCGACTGGCCAGGCAGGAGATCTACGATCGACGCCCCGCACCGCTGTTGAGCTTCATTGTGGATGAGGCTGTACTTCGCAGGCCGATCGGCGGTCGGACAGCGCTGCAAGGCCGGCTGGAACACATGCTGCGCCTCGGTGAGAAGCGCAACGTCGAAGTGCAGGTGATGCCCCTTGACCGTGAGGACCACGCGGCACTCGGCGGACCTTTCACGCTGATCGACACTGCACACGGGCAGCGCATCGCCTATGCCGAAGTACAGGGTGACAACCGTCTCTGCACGGGCCGCGCAACGGTCCGCGAGCTCGAAGCCCGCTATGGCATCATCCGGTCACAGGCTCTCACTCCTCGTGAGTCCTCGGAGTTCATCGAGAAGCTTCTGGGAGACAAATGACCATCCACCACACCAGGCTGGCGACACTCGATTTGGCGTGGTCCAAGAGCAGTTACAGCACAGGTAACGGCGGCGAGTGTGTCGAGTTCGCGGCCGCAGCAAACCACGTGTACATCCGGGACTCGAAGCAGGTCAACGGCCCCGTGCTGACCGTAGGGCCGAAGGCCTGGGCTGGGTTCGTGGGGCTCGTTACTGGCTGATCAACGTGCGTAGAGGGCCCGCCGCGACGCCGAACCAGCGCTGCGGCGGGCCTCTCCCGTTCGCATAGGTACTACTCGTCCACGTTCTCCTCGCGGCGGATCATCCGCCACGCCGCGGCTGTGCCGGGGCGGCCCGCCCCGGCAGAGAGCTGATCTTGACGGGTGCGATACGGGAACGCTCCTTCACGGCAGCAAGGGCCGGCCCTCACGTGCGGCCGCGAAGTGCTCGGGCCTGAGTGCCTCTTCACCGTATTTCGCGGTGAAGGCCCGCACGCGGCCCAGCGCGGAGTCGGGGTCGGGCGGGCCCTCGCTCACGGTGAAGCCGTAGACGGCTTCGGCGAAGGCGATACCTATCTGTTGCGGGTCGTTCATGTCCATGGGCGAACTGTAGGCCGAAGGTCTGACATGGAGCCCCCTCGATATCGTTGCTGCCGGTGGCCGAGCGCGCCGGGCGCGGGGGAGGACGTCGATGAGCGTGGTGCGGAAGCTGAGCGGTGCGGGGGCGGCGGTGCTGCTCGTCGCGACGGCGGTCGGCTGCACGGGGAGCGGGCGGGGCGAGCCGACCGCATCGGCGGGTGCGCCCGAGGTGCGCACCGACGCCTCCCGACTGGCCAAGTGCGTGGAGTTGCCGGGGAGACCGGAAAAGGTCCGCTGGCGCGTCCGGACGCTGGGGACTGTCGACGGCAGAGCGCCCGGCCCTACCGACCACCAGCTGGAAGGTGTCATCTGGCTCGTCGACGGGGAAGCGGCGCGGTTGAGCGCCGAGGGGCCCTGGGAGCCCGAGCCCTCCGGCGCGTCCGTACCGGAGGAGTTGTCTCCCACACTCGGCAAGGTGCACGGCTGGACCAGGAACACCGGTCTCGAGGACGAGGCGGCCGAGGGAGCGCCGCACTTCCTCCTCAACCAGGGAGCGAACGCCCTCTACGTCTGGGCGCTCAACCCGCAGTGCCAGTCATGAGCGATGCCCTGGGCTGCGGATGAGGCCCGACGCCGCGGGGCGCCCATGACTACTGCGCGGCGGCCATCCACAGTTCCACGTCGGTGAGGATCAGGCGGCCCGGCCGCTGCGTTTCGCTGTCCGGGACCACCGCCCGCACCACGGGCTGGTCGCCCTTCTCCACGGTCACCTTCGCCCCGTCGAACTTCGGGGACTCGTCGCTGATCACCTTCCGCAGATCGGCCTCCAGCTTCTTGGCCGCCGCGTCGTCCTCGACCACGAAGCACAGCACCTCGGTGTTCGCGGCGGCGGACTCGGCCCGCTGGCCCAGGGCGGCCAGGCGCACCGGGTTGGAAGAGCGGAGCGGATTGAAGTCCGCGCGGTAGACGTCGCCCAGGCACTCGGCGGCGCGCCGGAACTCCTTGTCGTCGGCCAGCGAGGAACCCTCCTCCGGGTCGACGGCCGCCATGGGGTCGGAGTCCCGGGCCGAGTAGGAGATCTCGTCCTCCGAGACCTGGAGCGAGGCCCCGCTCCCCTCGGGATGCGACCAGACCTCCTCGCCGTCCCGCTCGCCCCGCTCGTAACCGCCCGACTTCAGCGCCTTGGTCATCGCCGGCACGTCGAACGAACCCTCCCAGTGGCCCGCCTCGTCGGTGTCGACCGCGGTGTCGATCTGGGAGACCTTGAACCGCTTCCCCAGCAGGCCGGGCTGATACGGGTTCAGCAGAGGGCTGCTCGGCTGCGAGACGGAGGCGAACCGCTTCGGGTCGTCCTTGCTCAGCTTGCGTACCTCGTCGGCGTCGAGGAACGACACCTGCTTCCCGCGGGTGTCGTCGGCAAGGGATCCGAGCCCCGTGAGCAGCTTGGACCCGCTGTCCCCCTCCTCGGAGCCGGACGAGCAGCCGGTGCCCGCGATCAGGAGGACAGTGGCGAGAACGGTGGCTCCGACGGCCGGTTTGCGTGCTGATATGCGCATGATCAAGCAGCGTATACCGAGGCCCGGCGGAGGACACGGCTGCGCGTGCTCCAGGGCTTCCCGGCTCCGCGCGGAGACCTCGCCGCCCGGCCCGGCCGTACGGCGGACGTCAGACGATACGGGTGAGTTTCTTCGCCGTGCTGCAGTGCTCGGTCCGTCCGTGGCGCCACAACTGCACCGCGGTCAGGGTGAGGAGCGCGGCGAACACGGCGAGGAGGGTGCCTGCGATCGCCGCCTGCCGGCCGCCTGCCGCCGAATCGTCGAGGGAGAGCAGGCCTAGGGCCGAGAGCAGCATCCCCGCCACGTACACCGAGCGGACGCGCCGTAGCTGCCGCACCGCACGAGGAGCAAGAGCAACACGCTTCACGAGAGCCATGCCCCCTCCGTACCCCGTGTGGGAGCGATGAGACACCGCTGCGCCGTTGTTTTCCGGGCACCAGACGGGGTGACCGCCCATCGCCCGGTGTGAGGAGCCGACCGTGACCCTCGTGCAGCTCGACCTTCCCGACCCGACGGCCATGCGAGGACGCTGGGCGGCACTCGCCGCCGTGCAGGCCGCCGCAGGGCACGGTGAGCGGTGCCGGGCCCTCCCGCAGCTCTGGCACTACGACGACGGGCACGGCAGCTGGGCGGACCTGCACCATCTGGGCGAGGGGCGCGCCGTGCTCCTCGGGCAGGACCGGAACGAATCGCAGACGTTCTACGCAGAGGCGTCGGACTTCTTCGAGGAGCCGGAGACGGACCTGCTGGCCGGTGCGCCCGGCTGGTGGGAGCCGCCCGTGCGCCGGGTGCGCGAGGAGCAGCTCTTCCTCGGCTTCGTGTACGGCTACGACGGCAGCGTCTGGCAGCGTGCGGACTACGAGAGCGAGGACGGGTTCAACGCTCTCCGCCTGCCGGCGCTCAGCGGCGAGTGGACCCGTGAAGCCGTCGTGGCAACCGCCCGGCGCGCCGGTATCCCGGCACCCGCACAGGAGTCCGTCGACGCGCTGATCGCCGCGGATGCCGCGCTCGACCCCGCCGCGGTGTCCGCCGTCGTCCCCGCCGGCTGGGACGCGGAGGCCGGAGCGGTGGCGGGCCGTCTGTTCCTGACGGGTTGACGCGGGCGTTCAGCAGGGGCGGCCTCCGTTCGGCAGGGTTGACCCCGCGTTCGGCACTCGTGAACCTCCAAGTATCTTGATTATTGAAATACATTGGATGGTGCGAGGGAGTCCAGAGTGATCTCGTCGGTGTTCGCCGTGCTCGCGATCGCGCAGTTGTGCCTGGCGGTCTCCGCCGCGCGCTACTGGCGTACGGCGCCAGGCCTGTTGGCCGTCGTGCCGGCGGCGGTGTGTGCCGCGCTCGTCTGGGACAACGGCGTGATCGCCCTGGGGGAGTTGGCGGGAGCCGGGCCCCTGCTGGAGGCCCTGAGCGTCCCCCGCTTCGTCGCACACGCGCTCCTGACGCCCCTTCTCGTCCTCTGGTCGTTGTCGGCGGTCGCCCGCGCCGGGCTGCCGTGGGCGCGGCGCAAGGGAGTGCGGGGCGCCGCTGTCGGCCTCACGGTCCTCCTCGTGGTGGCGGGGGTGCTCCACGACATCATCGGCCTGACGCTGCGCACGGAGCGCTGGGCGGACACCCTGCGCTACACGAACGACGCGGCATCTCCGGTGGGCCCGCTGCCTGCCATCGTCACAGGGCTGGTGGTCCTCTTCGCGGGGATCGTGCTGTGGCGGTCCACAGGGTTCGTGTGGCTGGCGGTCACCGCCGCCGTGATGGTGGTGGTCTCCGGGGCGGCCGCGCAGATACCCGTGCTGGGCAACGCCGCGGAAGTCGTCCTGAACGTCGGGCTGTTGCTGACCGTCCGGACGCTGCTGCGCCAGGAGCGGACATCTTCGCCCCCGGCTGTTCGCAGCGGTTCTCGTTCACAGTGACGGAGACGGCCACGTCGACGGCCGACATGGTGAACTCGGGCTCCTGCGGGGACACGCTCAGGCGGTAGACGGTGTCGACGTCCTCGGTGGAGACCTCCGAACGGCCCACCGACGCGTCCGCATGGGCCGCCCCGCGACCGGTCTCGCGATCACTCCCCAAAGCTTCACTCAACCTCCCTATAGTGGGGCCGCGTTGATCGTATGGCCGCAACGCGCGAAGCCGTCTTCCAGGAGTCCGTACGATGACGACCCCCTTCTTATCCGCCGCGTCCGCGTCCGGTGGCAGCTGCCCCGCGCACACAGCCACCGCCCCGGTGCCGCTCAGCGGGCCCGCCTTCCACACCGAACCGCAGTCCCTGTACCGGGACATGCGGCACTCGTACGGACCCGTGGTGCCGGTCGAACTCCCCGGAGGCTTCCCGGCGTGGCTCGTCATCGGCTACCGCGAGCTGCACCAGGTCACCAGCGACGGTGAGCTCTTCCCCAGGGACGTCGGGCTGTGGAACCAGTGGGAGCACATCCCCGAGGACTGGCCGCTGCTCCCCATGGTCGGGCGGCCCATGCCGTCCATCTACTTCACCGCGGGTGCCGAGCACCGGCGGCACTCCGCGCTCGTGGTGCCCGCGCTCGAGGCGGTGGACATGAACGAGATCCGGGGCCACTGCGAGGAGCTGGCCGACCGGCTCGTCGACGGCGTCTGTGCCCGGGGCACGGCAGACCTCGTCGCGGACTTCGCCGAGCCGCTGCCCGTGCTCGTCCTCGCCCGGCTCGTCGGCTTCCCCGACGAGGAGGGCAGGGACATCGCCCGGGTTCTGAAGGACCTGGCCGACGGCGGCCCCGGGGCGCAGGAGGCGTACGGACGCTTCGGTGAGCACATGCGGCACCTGGTGGCGGCGAAGCGGACCGCGCCCGGGGACGACGTCACCTCCCGCATGCTCGCCGACCCGGAGCCCTTCACCGATGAGGAGTACGCCCTCGACCTGATGGCGATCACCGCCGCCGGGCACCTCACCACCGCCGACTGGATCAGCAACTCCCTGCGGCTGATGCTGACCGAGGATGAGTTCGCCGAGTCCCTCGTCGGCGGGCGGCGCAGCGTCGGGGAAGCGATGAACGAGGTGCTCTGGGAAGAGAGCCCGACCCAGATCCTCGCCGGCCGCTGGGCGGTCCGCGACACCCGGCTCGGCGGGCGGGACATCCGCGCCGGGGACATGCTCCTGCTCGGCCTCGGCGCAGCGAACACAGACCCGCTCGTGCGTCAGGAGCTGGGCGTCGGCCGAGCCGGGCGCCACCCGGGCAACGGGGCGCATCTGGCATTCAGCCACGGCGAGTACCGCTGCCCCTTCCCGGCGCAGGAGATCGCGGAGACCATGGCACGTACCGGGATCGAGGTGCTCCTCGACCGGCTGCCCGACCTCGAACTCGCCGTCCCCGCGAAGGACCTCGTACGCCGGCCGTCGGCCTTCCTGCGCGGGATGAACGCGCTGCCCGTCCGGTTCGCCCCCGTACACACGACAGGAGACCCGCTGTGAAGTGCCCGTACGCGACGGTGGTTGTCGACCCCATGGTCCAGGACCTCGACGGTGAGACCGAGAAGCTGCGGAACTCCGTCCCGCTCGCCCGGATCGAGCTGCTCGGGGTCCCCGCCTGGACCGTCACCCGGCACGCCGAAGCCCGCCGGCTGCTCGTCGACCCGCGTCTGGTGAAGGACCTGGACGCGTGGGGACTCTGGCAGAGCGGGGAGGTCACCCACGCCTGGCCGCTGATCGGCATGATCGACGCCGGTCGTTCCATGTTCACCGTGGACGGCGAGGAGCACCGGCGGCTGCGGACGAAGACCTCCCAGGCGCTCACCCCCCGCCGGCTGGAGGCGATCCGGCCGGACATCGAGAAGTTCACCGAGGAGCTCCTGGACGCGCTGGCCGAGCGGGGCAAGGAGGGGGTCGTCGATCTCAAGACGGTGTTCGCCCAGCCCCTCCCGATGAAGGTGGTCGGACTCCTCATGGGGGTGGACGAGGCGCTGCATCCCATGCTGACCCGGCAGTACAAGGCGTTCTTCTCCATGCTCACCCCGCAGGAGGACCGGCTGGCGCTGCTCGCGGAGCTCGACGTCTTCTACGCGGAACTGGTGCGGGAGAAGACCGCGCACCCCACCGACGACCTCACCAGCGGGCTGATCCTCGCCGAGGAGGGCGGGGAGCCCCTCACCGAGGAGGAGGTGGTCGGCAACCTCAAGGCGATGGTGGCGGCGGGGCACGAGACCACGATCGGGCTCATCCTCAACGCGGTCCGCGCGCTGCTCGCGCACCCCGGGCAGCTGCGGATGGTGCTGGACGGGAAGATCCCGTGGGAGACGGTGATCGAGGAGACGCTGCGCTGGGACACACCCACCACCCACCTGCTGATGCGGTTCGCCACCGAGGACATCCAGGTCGGCGATCAGGTGATAGCCAAGGGAAAGGGCGTGGTGATCTCCTACCGGGCCATCGGCCGCGACACCGACCAGCACGGGGACGACGCCGACGCCTTCGACATCACCCGGCCGACGCCGATCCGACACATGACGTTCGGCCACGGCCCCCACATCTGCCCCGGCGCCGCGCTGTCCCGGGTCGAGGCCGGTATCGCGCTGCCCGCGCTGTTCGGACGCTTCCCCGACCTGAAGCTCGCGATCGAGGACGACGAGATCCGCAAGCTGCCGGTGATGACGCAGAACGACATGGAGGCGTTCCCCGTGCTGCTGCACGGCTGAACGGCCACCGAGGTCGGCGAGGGGCGGCTCGTGCACGGCTGAACGGCCCCCGGGAGGGCTGTCCGGGGTTGCCCTTCGCACCCCGGACGACCCCTTGTCCGGGATATCGAACGCCGTCCGATTTTTCGGTGAAACCGTGCGGCGCGCGGCAACCGATACGCGGCCGGCGGCGACTGCGGAATGCACTCCCACCCCCGACCCCCCAAGGAGGTCCCCTCGTGAGCCGCACTCTGAGGAGAACCCTCGCGGTCCTCCCCGCCGCGTTCCTGATGGCCCTCGTGCCGGGCAACGCCTCGGCCTACCCCAACCCCGGTGTCGTCAACGGCGACATCGTCGTCCACGACCCCAGCATGGTCCGTAGCTCGTCCGGCCAGTACCTGCTCTACTCGACCGGCGAAGGCATCCAGCTGCGCACCTCCACCGACCGCACCGCCTTCGGCCGCTCCGGAAACGCCTTCACCACCAAGCCCAGCTGGTGGAAGAACTACTCCTCGGCGTCCGACCCCTGGGCCCCGGACATCTCGTACCGCAACGGCAAGTACCTGATGTACTACGCCGTCTCGTCCTTCGGTTCGAACACGTCGGCCATCGGTCTCGCGGCCTCCACCACAGGCCAGGCCGGCAGCTGGAGCGACTACGGGATCGTCTACACCTCGAACTCGTCGAGCGACTACAACGCCATCGACCCCAACCTGTTCGTGGACGACGACGGCAAGTGGTGGCTCTCCTTCGGCTCCTGGTGGACCGGGATCAAGATGATCCGGATCGACCCGTCGACCGGCAAGCAGTACTCCGGGGACACCGCCCGGCGCTCGCTCGCCTCACGCCCCACCGGCACCAAGGCCGTCGAGGCGCCCTCCATCGTGAAGCGCAACGGCTACTACTACCTGTTCGCCTCGTACGACACCTGCTGCGCCGGCACCAGTTCGACGTACAAGATCAAGGTGGGCAGGGCCACCAGCGTCACCGGTCCCTACAAGGACAAGAACGGCGTCAGCATGCTCAGCAACGGCGGTACGCCCGTCATGGAGTCCCACGGCCGTTACATCGGCCCCGGCGGTCAGTCGGTCCTCGCGGACTCCGACGGCGACCTGCTCGTCTACCACTACTACGACGGCCAGGACAACGGCACCCCGAAGCTCGGCGTCAACCTCCTGAACTGGAGCAGCGGATGGCCCGTCGCCTACTGACCCTGCTGAGCGCCCTGCTGCTGGCGCTCGCCCTCGGGCAGCCGACGTCGGCGTCGGCGGCCGAGGGGCGTCCTTACACCAACCCGGTCAAGGCGCAGAAGGGCGCCGACCCCTGGATCTCGTACCACGACGGCAACTACTACCTGGTGTCGACGAGTTGGACCGACGTCATCACCATGCGGAAGTCGCCCACACTGGCCGGGCTCTCCACCGCTCCGAGCGTGCAGGTGTGGCAGGGCGACGCGGCCTCGCGCTGCTGCAACATCTGGGCGCCCGAACTGCACTACTCGGGCGGTCGCTGGTACCTGTACTACGTGGCCGGGCAGAACATCTCCGACTACAACCCCACACAGCGCGTCCACGTGCTGCAGAGCGCCGGGTCCGACCCGATGGGGCCCTACACGTACAAGAACCAGCTCGGCAGCACCTGGATGCTCGACCCCAGTGTCCTCACACTCAACGGCTCGATGTATCTGCTGGGGAGCGCGAGCGGCGGCGGGACACAGAATCTCGTGATCGCGCCGATGTCGAACCCGTACACGCTCAGCGGCTCCTTCTCGACCATCTCGACGCCCACCTACGACTGGGAGAAGTCGGGTGGCGCGGTCAACGAGGGCGCCGAGGTGCTCCAGCGTGGCGGGAAGACGTTCATCATCTACTCCGCGAGCGGCTGCTGGACGCCCGACTACAAGCTCGGCCGGCTCACCCTGACGGGCTCCAACCCGCTCTCCGCGTCCTCCTGGACGAAGAAGTCCACCCCCGTCTTCCAGCGGAACGACGGCGCCGGCGTCTACGGCCCCGGTCACAACGGCTTCTTCAACTCGCCCGACGGCACGGAGAGCTGGATCGTCTACCACGCCAACGACTCGGCGTCCGACGGCTGTGACAACGGACGCACGGCACGGGCCCAGAAGTTCGGCTGGAACTCCGACGGCACTCCGAACCTGGGCACCCCGGTCGCCCAGGGCACGACACTGGCCGGGCCGTCCGGCGAGACGGCGGCGACCCCTGCCGCGTACACCGTCGTCAGCCGGGCCACCGGGAAGTGCCTGGACGTGAGTGGCGCCTCGACCTCCGACGGGGCGAACGTGCAGCAGTGGACGTGCGACGGCAGCGCGAAGCAGCGGTGGCGCATCGAGGACAGGGGGGACGACACGAGCCGTCTGGTGAACGCCGCGACGGGCAAGGTGCTCGACACGGCGGACTGCTCCGCGGCCGACGGCGCCGATCTGCGTCAGTGGTCGTGGCTCGACAACACCTGCCAGCGCTTCCGCTTCGTCACGACCGAGGCCGGCTGGGTGCGCATCGTCAACCAGGCCACCGGAAAGGTCGCCGACGTGGCGAACTGTTCGGGGGCCGACGGCGCGGACGTACGGCAGTGGACCTGGCTGAACAACACCTGCCAGCAGTGGAAACTCACACCGGTCGGCTGAGGCCTTCCCGGCCCGCCGAGGCCGTCTCCGGCCTCGGCGGGCCGCGGAGGCCGCCGCGAGCTCACGGACCCCGGCGCCCGTAAGCTGCGGCGCCATGGCAGACCTCCTCGCCCTCGCCCCGCACCGCTCCACCACGGCCACCCTCCTCGCGGGTGCGGCGCGCGAGCGCGGCATGGACGTGACCGTCCTGCCGCGCGGCGGCCCCCGGGCCGCGCCGCCGCCGGGCACCCGGGCGTACTACTACGGCGGCCCGCTCTTCGCCGACTCGGCCCTCGGCGGCCTCGGGATCGCCCTCCTCGAACCGGACGGCAGCTGGCTGGACGGTCTGCCGCACGCGTTCACCGGCCGCCGCGTCGGATGCGTCCCGCTCAGCGAGGCCCGGCGTGCACCGGGCCCGCTCTTCGTGAAGCCACCCACCGACAAGAGCTTCCCGGCCGCCGTGTACGCCGACGGCACCCGGCTGAGGCT
This sequence comes from Streptomyces sp. NPDC006516, assembly GCF_040611875.1. Classification (NCBI taxonomy): domain Bacteria; kingdom Bacillati; phylum Actinomycetota; class Actinomycetes; order Kitasatosporales; family Streptomycetaceae; genus Streptomyces; species Streptomyces sp. NPDC006516. The sequence goes on along the minus strand of NZ_JBEXPD010000005.1, from coordinate 181,322 downwards.
TCCCGCGAGCCCGCTCGACGACCCCCTCGTCCAGGTCAGCGAAGTGGTCACCTGGGTCAGGGAATTCCGGCTCCATCTGCTGGACGGGGAGATACGCACCGGCTCGCAGTACGCCGTCCACGGCCGGCTGGACGTCGCGCCCCTCGCCGGCCACGGGGACGAGGCCGAGGTGCGCGCGTTCGCCGCACGTCTGATCGAGGGGCACGGGGACTCCCTGCCGAGCGCGGTGGTGCTCGACATCGGCCTGATGCGCGGGAGCGACGCCCCGGGGGAGGGCCGGTGGGCTGTCGTCGAGGGCAACATGGCGTGGTTCAGCAACGTGTACGCCGGCGACCCCGCCCGAGCCCTCGACGTGGTGCTCCGCGCGGCGGGCCCACGGGCCGACATCGGTGAAGGGGACGCGCGATTCCGGCGGGCGTAGACGTCGTGCCCGGTACGCGGGCGTAGCCCTCGTGGCCGGCAACCTTTCGGGCGGCCGTGGCGACTACTGCCAGGAACCCCCACCTCTTCCCCCCTCCCGACCGAACGGATCCCGCCATGGCAGCGAACGGACGACGTACAGAGCTCCGCACCGGACCGCGCAGGGCGCTGACGGCCGGGGTCGCGGCGGTCGTGGCCGTCGCCACCCTCCAGGCGTTCGGGGCGGCCTCCGGAGCGGCGGCGGCCACCACGCTCACCGTCGCCAAGGACGGCAGCGGGCAGTACACCACGGTGCAGGCCGCGGTGAACGCGATCCCCGCGGGCAACACCACGCGGACCGTCGTCTCCATCAAGCCGGGGACCTACCGCGAGCTGGTCAAGATCCCGTCCAGCAAGAAGAACGTCACCCTCCAGGGCAGCGGATCCAGCCGCAAGGACACCGTCATCGTGTACGGCAACGCCGCCGGCACCCAGAAGCCCGACGGCTCCGGGACGTACGGGACGAGCGGCAGCGCGACGGTCGCGGCCGAGGCCGACGGCTTCCAGGCCCGTAACCTCACGATCTCCAACGACTTCGACGAGGGCGCCAACCAGAGCCTGAGCGGACACCAGGCGGTGGCCCTGCGGACGGCGGCGGACAAGGTCGTCCTCGACTCCGTGATCGTCAACGGTGACCAGGACACCCTGCTGCTGGACACCGCGTCCAAGGCAACCCTCGGCCGGGTCTACGTGACCAACTCCTACATCGTCGGCAACGTCGACTTCATCTTCGGCCGCGCCACCGCCGTGATCGACACGTCGGTCATCACGCTGAAGAAGCGGTGGGACGGCAGCTCCGCCGGCTACATCACGGCCCCCAGCACGGCAGCCGACCGCAAGGGCTTCCTCGTCATCGGTTCCACCGTGAACGGTGACGTCTCGGCGTCCTCCTTCCACCTCGGCCGGCCGTGGCACGCGGGAGGTGACGCCGCGCTCGACCCGATGGCCACCTTCCGGAACACCACACTCGGCGCGGCCGTCAAGCCGGCTCCCTGGACGGACATGAGCGGCTTCTCCTGGAAGGACGACCGCTTCGCCGAGTACAGGAACACCGGACCCGGCTCCGGTGCGGCGAGCGGCGACCGGCCGCAGCTCACCGACGCCCAGGCCGCGCAGCAGGAGACCGCCGACTGGCTGGCGGGCTGGACACCTTCGGCGTCCTGAGTCACGGTGTGCAGAGGCAGAAGCAGCGGTCGAAGCGCTTCGACTCCCACTCTGGACAGTCCCTGTGAGCGAGTCTAGGCTCCACGGTGTCTGTGCATGTCAGAGTGCGAAGGGGAGCACAGCAGAGCGCTGTCGAAGCGCTTCACCAGTTCTCCCTTGCGATCACCATCTGTAGGGGAGAAGCCGAATGGTCACGCTTGCCGAGGTCGCCCAGCATGCCGGAGTCTCGGCGAGCACGGTGAGCTACGTCCTCAGCGGGAAGCGGTCGATCTCCGCCTCCACCCGGGAACGGGTGGAACTCAGTATCCAGCAACTGGGCTACCACCCCAACGCCGGAGCGCGCGCCCTCGCCAGCAGCAGGACCAACATCATCGCGCTGATGGTGCCGCTTCGCACCGACATGTACGTGCCCGTGATGATGGAGATCGCCATCGCCGTCGCCACGAGCGCCCGCACCCACGGCTACGACGTCCTGCTGCTCACCGGCGAGGAGGGCCCGGCCGCCGTGCGGCGGATCGCGGGAAGCTCGCTGGCGGACGCGATCATCCTGATGGACGTCGAACTGCACGACGAGCGGCTGCCGTTGCTCCGTGACTCCGGGCGGACGGCGGTCCTCATCGGGCTCCCCGCCGACACCTCCGGGCTCACCTGTGTGGATCTCGACTTCGAGGCCACGGGCGCGCTCTGCGTGGAGCACCTCTCCGGCCTCGGCCACCGCGAGGTCGCCGTCATCGGGGAAGCCGCCGCCGTCTACGAGCGCCACACCGGCTTCGCCGAGCGGACCGTGGACGGCATACGCGCCAAGGCCCAGGACACCGGGACACGGATCCTGCACCGGCCCTGCGAGGGCGGGTACGCGGCCATGGCCGGCACCCTGGCCCGGATCTTCGACGAGCGGCCGGGCACGACCGGGTTCATCGTCCAGAACGAGGCGGCCGTCGAGCCGCTGCTCAACCTCCTCCAGCAGCAGGGGCGCGCCGTGCCGGAGGACGTGTCCGTCGTAGCCGTCTGTCCCGAACAGGTGGCCACCCAGGCATCGGTTCGGCTCACCTCCGTCGCCATCCCGGCACAGGAGATGGGGCGCCGCGCGGTGGAGCAGGTGGTCGCGAAGCTCGCGGGCCGGGGCACGGACGAAGTCGACCTGCTGGAACCGGTTCTGACGGTGCGTGCGAGCACGGGTCCCGCACCGGCCTGAGCGGGCGGGACGGGCCGGGGGCGTCCCCCCGGCCCGCACGGATCAGCTCGACGAGACGTTGAACCCGTTGGTCGTGAAGTTCAGGCCGCCGGACGACGAGGTGATCTCGTAGCCGAACTGGACGTCACCGATGGTCTCGTCGCCCCACCAGCCCTTGGTGTCCTTGATCCACTTCAGGATCGGGAGGATGTTCACGGTCCCGGACGTGGAGTCCGAGGTCCGCAGGAACGAGAAGACCTCGTTGGCCCCGTTGTCACCCTTGTAGACGGTCCACGTGTGGCCGCCGAGGGTCACGTTGCCCTGCGAGGTGCCCAGCGGGCCGACGGCGCCGTTGTAGTTGACCCAGAGCATGACCTCGTAGTCGTAGTCCGTGTCCCAGATGTCGTACGACGTGTTGTAGGCGCCGGAGGACGGGACGGTCACGTTGTAGCCGCTCGTCAGTGACGAGAGTGAGCTCAGCGGCTTGTTGACGATCTTCTTGGCGTTGGGGTACGACTTGATGCCACCGGTGTTCGGGTGGTTCGCCGTCACGCCCCAGTTGCTGGACGAGTTGGCCCAGATGGACTGGCTGCCCGCGCCGGAGCCCCAGATGTTGTTGTAGAGGATGTACCCGTCGGACGTGGTGTAGTTGCCCCACTGTTCGGACGAGGTCCAGATCGCGGCGTGGGCCGGTGCCGCCGCGAAGCCGATGAGGGCGGCCACGGCCGCCGACGGCGCCAGGAGCAGCCTGGTCAGGGTGGATCGTGCCATGGGGTGTTCCTTCCATGTGGGGATGGAGGACTGCTACCGCGCCCCCAGGGTGAGGACGCGGTCCACGCCGGCCGTCAGCTCCAGCGGAGCCGTGGGGTTTCCGGCGGTGGTCTCGGTGAGGGTGAAGCCGTCGCCCGTACGCACGTCGACCCGCGCGTCGCGGGTGGGGCGCAGCACGGCGGTGGCGCCGTCCTCGGACCAGCTGAGGTCCAGGCACGCGCCGAACCGCATCCGTACGCCGCGGAGTTCACCGGCCGGACAGGCCTCCGGGACGGCGGGCAGCAGCACCAGGCGGCCCGGTGCCGACTGGACGAGCGACTCGATCACGGCGGCGGGCAGGGTGTGGGCCGCGTCCGCGTTGTAGACGTTCCGTGAGGGATAGTGCGCGCTCATCAGGGAGTCGTGGAAGAAGTCGCCGCCGAGCACCGCGTCCAGCGCCGCCGCCACCCGGGACGGGTCCCGCAGCCGGGCCGCGATCAGCGCGTGGTGGAGATGACCGTGGGCCGAGTCGTTCTCCGAGCCCCGTAGTTCCAGGGCGCGGTGGGCGGCGGCCGACAGCTCCGGGGTGTCGTACGGATTGATCGAGTCCAGTGGCCACACCGGGTAGAGATGGCTGAGATGGCGGTGGTCGTAGGTCTCGCGCAGACCCGGCCACGCCCACTCGGCGAGCGCCCCGTCCTCGTTCACGAGATAGGCCGGAAGCCGGGCGGCCAGCGCCTTCCAGCGGGCGGCGGACGGGTGGCCGGGCGCGTGCTCGGCGGCCGTCGTCAGGGCGTGACGCGCGGCCGCGATGTCCATCGTGGCGTTCACCGTCACCCAGCTCGCGTTGGCCGGCCGGTTCTCCGGGGAGTAGGACGGGACGACCGCCAGGTTTCCGTCCGGATCCTCGCAGCTGAGGAAGTCCTCGTAGAACAGGGCCACTTCCACCAGCGCGCCGGTCAGTGCGGCGTCCGGGGTTCCCGTCGTCACCTCGGCGTGCTCGAGGAGCGGCTGAAGAAGCCAGTCCGCCCCCGCCGTCCACAGGTGCAGCGGATAGGCGCGCTGGAAGTGCCGGGTGTGGCCCGACTCGCCGTCCGTGTGGGACGGGGCGACGACACCACGGGCCCCGAAGAGCGCCCGGGCGTTGTCCCGCCAGTGGGCCAGTTGCCCGTGCACCAGCGCGGCATGGGCCTCGGTCACCTCCGGGAGCGCCGCAGACGCGGCCGAGGCGATCTGGAGGTTGAGGTTGGCGTTCGTGGTGAACGCCCCGGACCAGGCCGTGTCCCAGTCCCCGGTCCACAGGCCCGTCAGCCTGGGCGGAAGCAGTCCGGACGAGGACAGCAGGTGATAGCGGCCCGCCGCGAAGAGCCGCTCCAGCAGTGCGGGGCTCTTCGGGGTACGCAGCAGCTCACTCCCGGCAAGCTCCCGCTCCGGCGCGGCGTCCCGCAACGCGAAGGAGGCACGCCCGTACGCCGCCCGGTGCAGCGGCCGGTGCCGGTCCAGCAGGGTGGCGTAGTCCTCGCGCGGCAGGGCGGCCCACAACTCCCCGGGTTCGGGGCGGCCCGCCGCCCTGACGACCCGGGTCGTCAGGGTGAGGCCGCGCGCCCCCTCGATCCGGATGCCCTCGCCCGCCACGGAGACCCGGCCACCGTCGACCTGGACCACGGTGACGCCCGTGTAACCGAGCCCGCTGCCCGGGTAGCCCACCCGCAGGGCCAGGTGCGCCCCGTCCGGGGTCAGCACGGTGGAGCGGCCGACCGCCAGCCGCGCCGGAGCACCGGGAAGCGCGTGGTCCAGGGTGACGTCGGCGGTCAGTCCGGGATCGGTGACATGCTGCACCACCACGTCATCCGCCCGCGACACGAAGACGTGGCTGCGCCACGCCTCGTACGAGGCCGTCACCTCGCCCGTGGTGAAGTCGACCTCGCGGCGGTAGCCGGCGACCGCCTCGTGCAGCCCGCGGCCACGGCGGACACGGGTCAGGAACGCCGGGTGGAAAGGCTGCACCCACACCAGCGGGCGCCCCCCGCCGAAGTTCTCGGCGGCCGTCGTGTCGCCGGACAGGAGCGCGTCCTGGAGCCGGCCGAGCCCGTCGGCCAGCGCGGGCGGCGCGAGGTTCTCGCTGCCGTTGGGCCGCACCAGGCTGTGGTGGTTGACGATCACCCGGTCGTCGCCCGGATCGCCGTACACCATCGCCCCGTGACGGCCGTTGCCACTGAGGAAGGCGTCCTCCCAGCGGGTGGCGGGGCCGGGCTCCCACGTGCCGTCGATCATGCCGGGACGTCTCCGAGCACGGCCACGCCGTAGCGGCCCAGCTCCACACTGCCGTCCGTCTCCGTGCCCGTCAGCAGGTCGAGGCGGCGCCCCGGCAGCTTCACCTCCGCGGGGGAGCGGCCGTGGTTCAGGAGGAAGAGGAGTCCACCGCGCCGTACGGCCTCCACCTCGGCGGGCAGCCCCTCCAGCACCGGGCGCACGCCCGCTCCCGCCGCCGCCCGGCCGAGCAGGTCGCGCAGGGCGCCGGGCTCCGGGAGGGTGGACACATACGTGGCGGTGCCCTTGCGGAGCACCGCGGGAAGCCCGTCCAGCTCGCCGCCCCGGTAGGCGCACACCGTCTCGGCCGAGCCGTCGGGCTCCAGCTCCTCCGACCACAGGGTGCCGCGCAGACCGTCGCACTCCACCGTGGCGCCCGCGTCCAGGGGCCACCACTCGTGCACCGTACGGATGCCGAACAGCTCCCGCAGCCGGCTGTCCATGCCGCCCGGCCTCACCCGGCCGTCCATGTCCGCGACACCGGTGAAGAACCCGCACACGAGGGTCCCTCCGTCCCGGACGTACGCGACGAGGTTGTCGACGGCGGCGTCGCTCAGGAGGTAGAGCTGCGGCACGAGCACCATGCGGTAGCCGCTCAGGTCCGCCTCGGGCCGGGCGAATCCGGTGGCGATGCCCCCCTCCCACAGTCCCCTGTGCCAGGCCCGCACCAGTTCCGTGTACGCGACGAGCGAGGACGGGCGGTCCTGCTGGGTGGAACCCCACCAGGCGTCCCAGTCGTGGAGCACGGCGACCTCGGCGGTCACCTCGGTGCCGCTCACCTCTGCGCCGATCAGCGCCAGTTCGGCGCCGATCCGCTTGACCTCACCGAACGTACGGCCGTGTTCGCCGGCGTGGCTCAGCATGGCGGAGTGGAACTTCTCCGACCCCTGCCGGGACTGGCGCCACTGGAAGTAGCAGACGGCGTCCGCGCCCCTGGCCACGGCCTGGATCGACCAGAGCCGGTTCAGGCCCGCGGGCTTGGGGTGGTTGACCTCACGCCAGTTGACCGAGCCCGCGGCCTGCTCCATCACCATCCAGGGCCCGCGCGCCTGCGAGCGGGTCATGTCGGCGAGCATCGCGTTGTACTGGCCGCCCAGCGGGTCCTTCGGGTCCGGGTAGATGTCGACGGAGACGACGTCCTCGCGCTCCGCCCAGGCCCAGGCGTCCTGGCCCTCCCAGAGCGGCATGAAGTTGGTCGTCACGGGGATGTGCGGGGTGTGCCGGGCGACGATGTCCCGCTCGGCGGAGTAGCACTCCAGCAGGGCGTCGGAGGTGAAGCGCCTGAAGTCCAGCTCGTGCGCGGGGTTGCGCAGGTACTGGACGCGGCGCGGCGGCAGGACCTCCGCCCAGGTGTCGTAGCGCTGGCTCCAGAAGGCCGTGCCCCACGCCTTGTTGAGTGCGGCGACCGTGCCGTGCCGGGCGGCCAGCCAGCGGCGGAAGTGGGCCGCCGTCTCGTCGCACCAGCAGTGCGTGCAGTACTCGTTGTTGATGTGCCACATGGTCAGCGCCGGGTGGTTCGCGTACCGCGCCGCGAGGTCCTCGGTGAGGGCGGCGGCGTAGCGGCGGTAGACCGGTGAGCTCGGGCAGAAGTGCTGCCGCGAGCCGTAGTTGACGACCGCACCCTCCTCGGTGCGCGGCAGCGTCTCCGGGTGCAGCGCGCCCATCCACGGCGGGGGAGAGGAGGTCGGGGTCGCCAGGACGACCCCGATGCCACCCGCGTGCATCAGGTCCATGAGCCGGTCCAGCCAGCCGAACTCCCGTGCTCCTGGGCGTGGTTCGATCATCGCCCAGGAGAAGACCCCGAGGGTGACGGAGTTGACCCCGGCCTCCTTCATCAGCCGTACGTCGTCGGCCCACACCTCCTCGGGCCACTGCTCGGGGTTGTAGTCGCCTCCGAAGAGGACGCGGCCACGGGTGGCGTCGTGCAGGGACGGCATGGACGTCTCGTTCCTCTACTTCGGGTCTGCGTACTGGATGCCACGGCCGTTCGTGCCCAGATAGACACGGCCGTGAACGCGGGGGTCGCCGGTGATGACCTCACCGGTCCACCCCCACTGGTGGGAGTCGTCGTTGATGCGGACCCAGGTCGCGCCCGCGTCGTCGGAGCGCAGCACCGCCACGCCCTCGTACGTCGCGGAGACGCGCCCGGTCTGGAAGACGGCCGGATAGCCGGCCCCGCCCTTGCGCGGGGCCGCCTTCCCGAAGCCCAGGGCATAGGAACCCTGGCAGCCGGCCACCGGTGCGAAGGTGAGTCCGCCGTCCTTCGAGCGCAGCAGACCGTTGTCCTTGGCGGACAGCCACAGGTCCCCGGTCCGTCCCGGCGCCGCCGCGATGCGGAACTGCGCGTCCCCGGACGGCAGTCCGGTGGCCCCCTCGACAAAGGTCGCGCCCTTGTCGGTGGAGCGGAAGACCGTCCCGGTGTCCGTGTCGTACACGTAGAAACGGGCGGGATCGAGGGGGTCGGCGACCGGAGTGCCACCCTTGGGGAAGGAGGTCACCTCGGCCCAGGTCGCGCCGCCGTCGGTGGAGCGGTGCGCCGGGTACTTGGTGCCGTCCCAGTGGACGAACGACCACAGGAGCGTCGCTCCGTCGGCCGAGACCGCCACGGGCCCGGGGGCCGAGGACGCCATCGCCGGCTGCGAGGCGAACGGCTGCCAGGTCGCCCCGCCGTCGCGCGAGTACGCTCCCGCCGAGTCCGAGCCCGAGGGCCATCCGGTCCGCACGACGTACGACGGCTCGAGCGTGGCAAGGGCGAGCCCGGTGGCCGTGCCGAATACCGGGTTCGACGCCATCCCGCGCGACGGGGAGGCGGTCAGCGAGTCGTGGTACATGACCCCGATGTCCCCCAGGCCGCTGAGCAGCCGGGCTCCGGACGGGGGCGCGATCAGCTGGCGTACGGACGACTCCTCCAGGCCCCGTATCTCCGGGGCCCAGTGCACGAGGTCACGCGTCCCGAAGACGGTGGCGCCGGTGCCGTAGACGATGTGCCGCGAGTCGTGCGGGTCGACGGCCAGGGCCTGGATCCACCAGCCGAACTTCGGCTCACCGCCCCACTTCAGATAGGGGGTCTCGGCGACGTCGAGCACCGCCGTGTCCTTGAGGGAGGTCCAGGTCTCCCCGCCGTCCGTCGAACGGAACAGCGTGTCCACCGGCCCCCAGCGGTTGTTCGTCGAGACGACGACCGTGCCGGGGCGGGACGCGTCCACGGCCACCCCGCCGTAGCCGAACGCGTCACCGGCAGCCGGGACGGCCGGGGTCACGTCGGTCCAGGCGCCCGTCACCGTGTCGAGGCGGTGCACCGAGCCGTCGCCCTGGTTGTTCGGCCCCGGCCCGTCCGCGTACGTCACGTACAGCGCACGGCCGCGCGCGTCGTACGCCGCACGGACCGGCACCTTCGTCGAGGCGCCGGCGGACGGCCTGCCGGGAACCTCCTCCCAGCCGCCGGCGACGTGGCGGTAGAGGTTCGTGCCGCCGTCGCCCCAGCCCGCGTACACCGTGCGGCCCACGGCCACCAGCAGGGTGACGCCCTGCCCGCTCGCCGACGCGGCCGCCGGGAAGGAGGTGTCCGGCGACCACGTGGCGCCCCGGTCGGTGGAGCGCAGCAGCCCGTCGTGGCGGGTCCCGAGCCAGAGCGTCTCGCTGTCCCGGGGATCGACCAGGAGCCGCTCTCCGCAGCCCCGCCCGTCCTCGTTGGCCCCGAGACGCACGGTGAGATCCGTACGCTTCCAGGTCGCGCCCCGGTCCTCGGACCTGAGGACCGCGCCCGGGGAGGCGTACGCCTGTGTGTAGGTGCCCAGGGCCAGGTACAGCCGGTCGGGGTGCGCCGGGTCGACGGCCATCGCCTCGACCCCCATCAGGTTCCAGTCGTCCCAGCCGAGGTGGTCGATGAGCGCCGTCCACCGGGACCCGCGGTCGTCCCAGCGGTAGGCGCCGCCGATGTCCGTACGGGCGTAGGCGAGACCGCGCACGGCGGGGTGGAACATCAGGCCCGTCACGAAGCCCGTCCCGCCGATCGCCGCGGTGCGCCAGCGGTGTGGCCGGCTCTTGTGGTCCTTCGGGGAGGCGGAGGCCCCTCCCGCCGCGGGCAGCACCGCGGCCGAGGCAGCGACCACCGCCGCACCGGCCAGGACGGTCCGGCGCCGGGGGCGCGGGCCGGGTTCGGGCTGCGGGACGGACGAAGCGCGCATGACGAAGACCCTCCGGTGGGGAGTGACGGGTGTGGATGCGGTCAGGTGCGGGGCTCAGCCCTTGACGGCGCCGGTGAGCATGCCCTTCTGGAAGTGCTTCTGGACGAACGGCGACAGGATGGCCACCGGGATCAGGGCGAGGACCATCACCGCCATCTGCACGGCCAGGCTGTTGATCGCCCCGCTGCTCACCGCGGCGCCCATGGCGCCGGGCGGGACCTGGTGCTGGAGGACCAGCTGACGCAGGATCATCTGCAGCGGGTACTTGTCGCTGTCCTGGATGTAGAGCATGGCGTTGAACCACTGGCTCCAGTAGCCCACCGCGTAGAACAGGGAGATCACCGCGATCACCGCACGGGACAGCGGCATGATGATCTGGAGCAGGATCCGCCACTCCCCGGCGCCGTCGATCCGGGCGGCGTCGATGAGTTCCGGAGCGGTGTCCATGAAGAACCCGCGCAGGACGAGGATGTTGAAGACGCTGATCGCGCTCGGCAGGATCATCGACCAGTAGCTGTCGCTCAGACCGATGCCCGTGACCAGCAGATAGGTCGGGATCAGGCCGGCCCCGAAGAACATGGTGGCCATCATCGTCATCAGCAGGGGCCGGTGCGCGAAGGAGTCCCGGCGGCTCAGCCCGTAGGCGCACAGCACCGAGATCACCATGCTGAACACCGTGCCGACGACGGTGAGACCGATGCTGACCAGCGCGGCCCGCGTGACGGCCCCGCCGCTGAGCAGTTCCGTGTACGCGACGAAGGTGATGCTCTTGGGCCAGACCACCAGCCCGCCGGCCTCGTTGATCGCCTTGGTGTCGGAGAGGCTGGTCACCACCACGACCCAGATGGGGACGAGGATGACCGCGCAGATGGCGGTGAGCCCGAAGCCCTTGAAGGCGAGTCCCGCCTTCGAGGGCTCCTCCTCCCATACGGGCCGTGGTTCGATGCGCAGGGCGCGCTGGAGGGGGGTCTCGACCCGCTCGGTGACGGGCGCCGACGTGCGGGCCCCGTCCTTTTCCGTGTCCAGGAGAGTCGTCATTTCTTGGAGTACACCCCCTGCTCGCCCATCATGTGGGCGACCTTGTTGGCTCCCAGCACCATCGCGACGCTGAACAGTCCCTTGAAGATTCCGGCGGCGGCGGCATAGCCGAAGTCACCGGTCTTGATTCCTGTCCACCAGATGTAGGTGTCGAGGATTTCGGACGCGCCCGCGCCCACCTGGTCCCGCTGGAGCAGGATCTGCTCGAAGTCCAGGTTCAGCGCGCTCCCGACGCGCAGGACGAGCAGCAGGGCGATGACGGGCCGCAGGGCGGGCAGTGTGACGTGCCACATGCGGCGCCAGCGCCCCGCCCCGTCGACGGCCGCGGCCTCGTAGAGGTCCGTGTTGACGGCGGCGAGCGCGGCCAGGAAGACGATGACGCCCCAGCCCGCGTCCTTCCAGATCGCCTGGGAGGTCACCAGGAACTTGAAGAAGCCCGGGTTGGTCATCAGGTCGAAACCCTCGTGCCCGTGCTCGCGCAGCCACTGCGCGACCAGGCCGGCCCCGCCGAACATCTGCTGGAAGACGGTGACGACGAGGACCCACGAGAAGAAGTGGGGCAGGTAGACGATCGCCTGCACCCAGGCACGCACCCGGGCGCTCATGATCGTGTTGAGCAGGAGGGCGATGGCGATCGGGATCGGGAAGAAGAGGATCAGCTGGGTCAGGAAGATGACCAGCGTGTTCAGCAGGACTTCCCAGAAGCGGTAGTCCTGGAAGATCCGGGTGAAGTTGTCGAACCCGACGAACGGACTGCCGGTGATGCCCAGGTCGTACACGTCGTAGTCCTGGAAGGCCACGACGTTGCCCAGCAGGGGGACGTAGTTGAAGAGCAGCAGCAGCGCCATGGCCGGCAGCGTCATCAGGATCAGCGTGCGGTCCCGGCGCAGGCGCAGCTTCCGTGTGATGCCGTTGGCCGGGGCGGCCGCCTTCTTTCCCTTCCTGCCCCGCCGCTCGGACCCGTCGGTCCGGAGCGGGCCGTGCGCGCGGGCTCTGCTCCCGTCGTCGCCGTCACCCTCGCCCGCGGGGGCGCTGCCCCGCCCTTCCGCGCTGCCCGCGTCGGTCGCCACCGTGGCCCGAGGCTTCACCCTGTACTCCCCATGTCGTGCTCTCCGCCCCGGCCGCCGGGCTCCCTGTGCCCGGCGGCCTGTCGTGCATGTCGTCCGGATGTGCCGCAGGCGTCAGACGCCGGAGCCGTTCTTGTCGAGCAGGTCCTGGTACCAGTCGCGGAGCTTGTCGCCGCCGCTGTTCTTCCAGGTGGTCACGGCGGCGTCGACGTCGCTGACCTTCTTGCGTCCGCGCCGGATGTCCTTCTGCAGGTCGTCGAACGGCGTGTAGAGGGAGGCGTAACGCTGGGGCTCGACGACCTGCATGCCGAAGAAGAGGGGCTTCTTGACGTGCGGGGCCTGGCGGGCCATCCAGCCGGCGTAGTCCTTCACCAGCTGCGGCTCGTCGGGGAAGGCGATGGTGTGGGGCGGGGAGGCGACGTAGAGGAGCGTCGCGGGCTGTGCCTCCTCGATGCCCTGCGGGGTGAAGGTCGGGACTCCGCCCTCGACCTTGTAGTGGGTGTCCTTCACGCCGTAGTTCGTCAGCATGAACTCCTCGGTGCCGTACGGCGCGGCGGCGAAATCGGCGATGCCGAGGAACTCCTCGATCTTCTCCTTGGGGAGGTTCTTGCTGATGAAGGTGAAGATGCCCGCCGGGTCGTCCTGCCACAGGACCGGCTTGCCGCCGTCCGCCGCGAAGAAGTCCAGCGGCTGCATGTCGAGCTTCGGGTTGGCGACGGCCTGCTCGGTGACCATGCCCTTCCAGCCGCCGGTGCCGTCGTTGTACATCAGGACGTGGCCGCTGGTGAAGCGGATCTTGGAGTCGGCGTCCTTGTTGGCCTCGGCGTCCGGGTGGACGTAACCGCCGTCGTGCAGCTTGCGGGCGAAGGCGAGCGCCTCGCGGTACTCCTGGGTCTCGATCTTGTGGACGAGCTTGCCGCCCTCCAGCTTCCAGTAGTGCGGCGCGTCGGGCAGCAGGCCGAATATCTTCTGGATGCAGGTCCACAGGTCGTCGAAGGCCCACACCTTGCTCTTCGGGGCGGTGTGCTCCTTGCCGAAGGCCAGCAGGTCGTCGGCGCTCGCGGGCAGGGCGCCCGAGCCGATCAGGTCCTTGCGGTAGAAGATCGCGTTGCCGATGACCGGGTTGGGCATGGGCAGTCCGCGCAGCTTGCCGCCGAAGACGGAGTACTGCCAGGCGCCGGTCGGGATGTTGGCCAGGTTGGGGTACTTCTTGACGGCGTCGCCCGCGAGGTAGGGGCCCAGATCGGCGAACTTCGAGACGATCGCGTTGCGGATCTGCCCCTGCATGTTCCACCCGGGGATGGTCATGACGTCCGGGATCTCGGAACCGGCGAGGACCGCGCCGATCTTGTCCTGGTAGGTGTTGCCGTCCTGCGGGTCGAAGGTGAGAGTCGCTCCGACCGCCTTGTTCACCGCGGTGTAGTACGGGTTGTTCTTCTTCGGGACCGTGCCCCACAGCGGCGTCATGACCCGGAAGGTGGAACCCTTGCCGGGCGCCGACTTCACCGAGGTGACCAGCGGGTCGGGAAGCTTGGTGAAACCGGGGCTGGAACCGTTGACGCCGACCACGTCGGGCTGGACGAGATTCGACGGCGCGTGGGCCGGCAGCACCTTCTTGAGCGCCTTGCCCGTCGTCGTGCCCTCCTTGGTCCCCGACCCGGAGCCGCTGCCGCCGCACGCGGCGAGCAGCGGTGCGCCGCCCGCCACGGCTACCGCGGCGAACGCGCCCGAGGCCAGGAACTTTCTCCGGCTCGGAGCGGTGGAGGAGGGGGAGGAATTCGGCGTCATTGCGTCAACCCTTCGAGGCGCACCAGGACGACACGCGGCGGGCGACCGCCGTTGGTTCCTGTGTCTGAGGTGGGGCGTTACTGGCCGGGGCCGGCTCTACGTCACCGGCCGAGGTGAAGCGGTCCAACACGCTGTCGAAGCGCTTCGATGTTGCAGCGAGGTTAAGTGAAGGGTGTCGGCCACACAAGAGTTCGTTTCGAGATTCCTCCGACCTGTTTCCGAACCGTTTCCCGCCGTGGCGTGGCGCCGATGCCCCCTGATAGGCCTTTTCGGACCGCTCGCACCCTTGACACCTGCGGGGTTGGCCGCAGAGCATCGAAGCGCTTCGAAAGATCTTCTCCTCGCGTCGAAGGAACTTTCGTTGTCCGACGCCCTGAAAACCTCCCACCTCTCCAAGGGGACCCGCACGTGACGGACCATCCGTTTCCCTTCCGCGACCCGCAGCTGTCCTTCGCCCGGCGCACCGACGATCTGCTCGGACGGCTCACGCTCGACGAGCGGATCGCGATGCTGCATCAGTTCGCCCCGGCTGTGGAGCGGCTGGGGCTCGGCCCGTTCCGTACCGGACAGGAGGCCCTGCACGGGGTCGCCTGGATGGGGCCCGCCACCGTCTTCCCGCAGGCCGTCGGTCTCGGTGCCACCTGGAACGACGACCTGGTACGCCGGATCGGCGAGGCCGTCGGCAACGAGGTGAGGGCCAAGCGCGCCCAGGACGACCGCGTCGGGCTCAACGTCTGGGCGCCGACCGTCAATCTGCTGCGCCACCCGCTGTGGGGCCGGGGCGAGGAGGGGTACTCCGAGGACCCCGCCCTGACCTCCGCCATCGCCGTGGCCTATACCCGTGGCCTGCGCGGTGACGACCCCCACTACTGGCGCACCGCACCCGTCCTCAAGCACTGGCTGGCCCACAACAACGAGACCGACCGTGACACCGCGTCCTCCTCGGTACGTCCGCGCGTCCTGCACGAGTACGACCTGCGGGCCTTCCGCGACGCCGTCGAGGGCGGGGCAGTCGCCGGGGTCATGCCGGCGTACAACCTGGTCAACGGCCGCCCCAACCACGTGTCCCCGCTCCTGGAACAACATCTGCGGACCTGGACCGAACAGCCGCTCGTCGTCTGCTCGGACGCGGGCGCGCCCTCCAACCTGGTCGACTCCGAGCACTACTTCGACACGCACGAGGAGGCCACCGCCGCGGCCCTCAAGGCCGGTGTCGACAGCTTCACCGACCACGGCACCGACTCCTCGGTCATGACCGGCCGCATCCGCGACGCGCTCGCCAAGGGGCTCATCGACGAGAGGGACATCGACACGGCCGTCCGCCGGCTCCTGGCGATGCGCTTCGCGCTGGGGGAGTTCGACCCGGAGCTCGACCCGTACGCCCAGGCCGGCGACCTGGACACCGAGGAGCACCGCGCGCTGGCGCTGGAGGCCGCCGAGCAGGCCGTGGTCCTGCTCAAGAACGACGGGCTGCTGCCCCTCGCCCCGGAGGAGGGCCGCACCGTGGCGGTCGTCGGGCTCCTCGCGGACGCCTGCAAGCTCGACTGGTACAGCGGCACCCTCATGCACCGCTCGACACCGCTCGACGGGATCCGCGAGCGTTACGGCGCCGAGAACGTCCTGCACACCGAAGGCGTGGACCGGATCCGGCTGAAGTGCTCCGACGGCTGGTTGCGGGTGCCTCAGGCGGAGGGCGTACGGGACGGGGAGGCCCGGGGCGCGGAAGGCGCCCTCGACCCGGCCCTTCTCGCGGGCCGCACCGACCTGCCGCCGCTGACCTGCGGCGACGAGGCCACCGAACTGGCTCTCGTCGACTGGGGGGACGGCGTCCTGACCCTGCGCACCGACGAAGGCCTGTACCTCTCGGTGGCCGACGACGGATACGTCAGGGCGTCCGCGGACGAGCCGGGCGGCTGGATCGTCCAGGAGACGTTCCGCTTTGAGGCGGTCGAAGGACACGACGGCGGACACCGCCTTCTGCACATCGGGACGGGTGGATACGTGTCTGTCGCCGCCGACGGCGCGAAGGTTGCCGTGTCCGGCGAGAAGATCTCGCGGGAGGGTGCGACCGTCTTCGGACGGGAGACCGTCGAGTACGGTGCGGAGTCCGTGGCCCGGGTCGCCGCGGCGGCCGACACCGTGATCGTCGTCGCGGGCAACGACCCCCACATCAACGGCCGCGAGACCGAGGACCGCACGACCCTCGCCCTCCCCGCCCAGCAGGACCGGCTGTGGCGCGCCGCCCGCGCCGCCAACCCGCGGACGGCCCTCGTGCTGACCTCCGCCTACCCGTACGCGGTCACCGACGCGACGGAGGCGCTCCCGGCCCTGCTCTGGACCGCGCACGGCGGCCAGGCCGCGGGCACCGCTCTCGCGCGTGTGCTCGCCGGCGACGTGTCCCCCGCGGGCAGGCTCCCGCAGACCTGGTACGCGAGCGACGGCGATCTGCCGGACCTGCTCGACTACGACATCATCGGTTCGCGGCAGACGTACCTCTACTTCGAGGGCACCCCGCTCTTCCCGTTCGGGCACGGACTGGGATACGCCGAGTTCGCCTACTCCGGCCTGGAGGCCCGGATCGAGGGCGAACTGCTGCGGGTGTCGCTGGCCGTGTCCAACGCCGGGACGACCGCCGCGGACGAGGTGGCCCAGCTCTACGTCCGTGCGGCGGCCGCCGCGCACGGCCGGCCGGAATCACCGGCCGATGCCGTGGACCTACCGCGGCGCAAGCTGGTCGGTCACCGTCGCCTGCATCTCGCCCCAGGCGCCTGCGAACGCGTCGAATTCGACGTGCCGGTAGCCGAGCTGGGGCACTGGAACGTGGCGCACGGCCGCTGGACCGTCGAGCCGGGTACGTACGAGATCCTCGCCGGGGCGTCCAGCGCGGACATCAGGCTCACCGCCACCGCGAGCGTCGAAGGTGAGGCGTCCGGCCCCCGCCCGGTGGCCACGCGAGGGCTCGAGGCCGCCGACTACGACTGGCAGCGGGGCACGGAGATCGTGGACCGCGCGAAGACGGAGGGTGACACCGTCACCCCCGCCGCCGGCCAGGCAGGAGAACTCGTGTATACAGCGTGCGACTTCGGGGATGGTGTGGCCGGATTGGCGTTCCTCCTTGCCGGCGCGGGCTCCCTCTCCGTCACGGCGGGCGGGCAGAGCCTGGAGATCCAGGTCCAGGACGAGGGCGGACCGTACGCCTACCGCACGCTCGCCGCCGCTCTCGCACTCGAAGGCGTACGGGAGCTGCGCATCCGCATCGAGGGCTCCGTGCGCCTCGCCCGCATCGACGTCGTCCCCGCGAAGGAGACCGCATGAAGTTCACCGACGGCTTCTGGCTCATGCGTGAGGGCGTGCGCGCCTCCTACGCGACCGAGATCCGGGACGTGCGCGTCGAGCCGGACCGCTTCACCGCGTACGCGGCGGTCAAGCGTGTCGCCGCACGCGGCGACACGCTGAACACCCCGCTGATCACGGTCGAATGCTTCTCGCCCGCCGAGGGCGTGATCGGCGTGCGCACCACCCACCACGCCGGTAAGGCCCTCCGGGGTCCGGACTTCACCATCCTGCCGGGCGACGCCTCCGGGCCCGCGGCCCGCACCCGCAGGGACGGCACCGTCACGGAGCTGACCAGCGGCCCGCTGACGCTGCGCATGGACGGGGACGGACCCTGGGGCATCACCTTCACCGACGCGTCAGGCCGGCGCCTGACCGGAGTGGATCCCAAGGGGACGGCATTCGCCACCGCGCCCGACGGCACCCACCACATGATCGCCCAACTCGCTCTGGACATCGGGGAGAACGTCTACGGCCTCGGCGAGCGCTTCACACCGTTCGTCAAGAACGGCCAGACGGTGGACATCTGGCAGGCGGACGGCGGCACCAGCAGCGAACTGGCGTACAAGAACATCCCGTTCTACCTGTCCTCGCGGGGGTACGGCGTCTTCGTCAACCACCCGGGCAAGGTCTCCTTCGAGGTGGGCTCGGAGTCCGTCGGCCAGGTGCAGTTCAGCGTGGAGGACCAGTCGCTGGAGTACTACATCGTGGCCGGTCCGACGCCGAAGGACGTGCTGGCCCGCTACACGGCTCTCACCGGGCGTCCCGCCCTGCCGCCGGCCTGGTCGTTCGGCCTCTGGCTGACCACCTCCTTCTGCACGTCCTACGACGAGGAGACCGTCACCTCCTTCGTCGACGGCATGGCCGAACGGGGCATCCCGCTCAGCGTCTTCCACTTCGACTGCTTCTGGATGCGCGAGTACCAGTGGTCGGACTTCCTCTGGGACCCGGACGTCTTCCCCGACCCGGAGGGCATGCTGGCGCGCCTGAAGGAACGCGGGCTGCGCATCAGCATGTGGATCAATCCGTACATCGCCCAGAAGTCGGCCCTGTTCGCGGAGGGCGCCGAACACGGCTACCTGGTGCGGCGGCCCAACGGTGACATCTGGCAGTGGGACCTGTGGCAGCCGGGCATGGCGCTGGTCGACTTCACCAATCCGGCGGCCCGCGCCTGGTACAACGACAAGCTGCGCCTCCTGCTGGACCAGGGCGTCGACTGCTTCAAGACGGACTTCGGCGAGCGCATCCCGACGGACGTCGTCTGGCACGACGGTTCCGACCCGGAGCGGATGCACAACTACTACGCGCAGATCTACAACCGCACCGTCTTCGAGCTGCTGGAGAAGGAGCGCGGCGCGGGCGAGGCCGTCCTCTTCGCCCGCTCGGCCACGGCCGGCGGACAGCAGTACCCGGTGCACTGGGGCGGCGACTGCTTCGCCTCGTTCACCGCGATGGCGGAGTCCCTGCGCGGCGGGCTGTCGCTGAGCCTGTCCGGCTTCGGCTTCTGGAGCCATGACATCGGCGGCTTCGAGGGCACCCCCGACCCGGCGGTCTTCAAGCGCTGGCTCGCCTTCGGCCTGCTCTCCTCGCACAGCCGGCTGCACGGCAACGTCTCGTACCGGGTGCCGTGGGAGTTCGGCGACGAAGCCGTCGACGTGGCCCGGCAGTTCACCCTGCTCAAGCACCGGCTCATGCCGTACCTCTACGGAGTGGCGGCGCAGGCGCACCGCACGGGCGTTCCGATGATGCGGCCCATGCTGGCGGAGTTCCCCGGCGACCCCGCCACCCGGACCCTGGACCGGCAGTACATGCTCGGACCGGACCTGCTGGTCGCACCGGTCTTCACGGAGGACGGCGAGGTCGAGTACTACGTCCCCGAGGGCACCTGGACCTCACTGCTCACTGGCGAGCGCGTCACCGGACCCGCGTGGCGGCGCGAGACGCACGGATTCGACAGCCTGCCCCTGCTGGTCAGGCACGGAGCCGTGCTCCCGTGGGGTGCCGACGACCAGCGCCCGGACGGGAACTGGCTGGAGGACCTCACGCTGCGGGTCTTCGGTGCCTCCGACGAGGAGCGGCTCGTCACCGTGCCGGACCTGACCGGCGCGGACGCGGCCTGCTTCCGCGTCGTCGCGGAGGGCTCCGGCGTGCGGGTCACGGCCGAGGGTACCGGCCGGCCGTTCCGGGTGAGCCTCGAGGGCACCGGAGCGACGGGGGAGGGGACGGGGACGGTCGCCGTCGCCTGAGCCCCCGGTCCCTGGGCGTCGAGGAGGTCCGGCAGGCGTTGAAGAGGCCCGGTGCGCAACGCACCGGGCCTCGGCCCGTCAGGCCGGTGGGCGGCGGCGTGACGACCTCGCGACCGCCCTGGGTCCGCGACGCACGGGCCTTCAGGCGGACAGGCCCGGTGCGTCGCCTTGGACGTCCGGGCCGACGAGACGGCACAACGTCTCGCTGGTTCCGAGCTTGCCCGTCAGCCGGACGAGCCTGCCGATGCCCCGTGGCATGACCCTGACGCGCATGGTCACCCTCGCATCGACGGGGACGCCCACCGGGGCGTCGACGAGTAGCCTCAGCTCCTCATTGACATGCAGGAATTCCTGGTCCGATGCCCTGAAGTCCCAGTAGGCGGTGGTGAAGCCGATGCCGGACGAAGTGATCCGGGGGCAGTAGAGCGTCCTGCGCCTGGTGATCTGGGGCATGAGCTCGGCTCCGACAGCCGCAGTCGCCACCTGGAAGGTGAGTCCACCGCCCAGCGTCGTCTCGACCTCGACCGGATGCTCCCCCTCGATCAGGGAGGGTGACATGTCCGCCACGACGGCTCCGCCGGTCGCCGACAGATCGATCACGAGCCGGGACCAGCGCACGAAGGACTCGGGGTGCGTCTGCACCACGCAGATGAGGGAGATGTCGTGGCCGACATGACCGGACACCTCGGTCTCCACCTGCCGGACCGGACCGCGTGCCAGGCCGATCCGGGTCTCGCGCCGCAGCAGCCTGACCGTTGCCTCGTCGAGAGGCTGGAGGTGCCTGTCGGGTTCGGTCTCCACCACGGTCGGCTCGACCAGGTCGAGCAACTCGTAGCCTTCGGGGAGTTCTGGGCGGGTCAGCATGTCACTCTCCATGTCGGGGTTCCGTGCCTGCCGGGGCGCGCCAGTCACCGAGCAGGCAGAAGGCCGCCCAGCGGTCCAGCCGGCCGCCGCCGGGGCGGTCCCGGGCGGCGAGAAGCGCGGTGCGCAACGCCGGTGCGGGAGCTTCACCGGCAAGGGCCAGGTCATGGAAGTCACCCATGATGGCCGCGGTCGTGGAGTCAGGAACCCGCCACAGGCTCATCACCAGCGAACGGACCCCGGCGAACAGGAGCGACCGGCTGAGTCCGAGGGTCTCGTCGGTGCGGCTGGTACGGCCCAGACCGGTTTCGCAGGCCGAAAGAACGGCGAGCCGGACCCCGTGCCAGTCCTGCCGCAGGATGTCGCGCGCCGTCAGGACCCCTCCGGCCAGGACGAGACCGGATGAGAGCGGGTCCTCGGCGTCGAAGTGGGCGTGGCAGGCCGCGTGGAAGACCGAGGCGTGCGGGACGCGGCGCAGCACTTCCTCGCGGGTGGCGGCCTCGCCCAGAAGCGGGACGGTCTCCAGCCGGCTGCCCAGGGTGACCGCCTCCGCGCGGGCGTACGGAAGATCGTTGCCGGGGTCGCCCAGGACGAGTGCACCGGTCCCCGCACCGGGTGCGCGGTGGTTCAGGGTGCGCAGGAGGGACACGGTCGGCAGGTAGCCGACCGGATTGCGGTCGAGGAGCGTCGCCGCCCCTTCCACGGCCAGGGCGTGGAAGGGGACGTGGTGGAGAGCACCCGTGGGACAGATCAGAACGGTCTGCCCGGGCCTGGTGGCCGCCGCGAGCGGAGCCACGAGTGGCCCCAGGACGTGCTGGAAGAGGCCGGGCAGGTCCTCGGCCATCTCGCGGACCTGTCCGGCGCTGCCGAAGTGGTCCTCGATGAAACGCAGGAGCTGGGGCCCGTCGGCGTCCACGGGCGCCACCTGGAGTCCGGCGTCCCCACTGAGGACGAAGACGACGATCCTCCCGTCGTCCAGCATGGCGTAGGACGCCACGACCGCCGGTTCGTCCGCGAGTTCGGCCAGTACGTCCTCGGGAGCCAGGACGTCGGACTGCCTGATCGCGGCGTACTCGGCGGCCTCGGGACCGCTCGCGGCCATCCGCGCCCACAGGGCGGCGAGCTCGTCGGTCAGGGCGCGGTGCCGTGCCCAGTCCACCTCGCCGCCGGACTCGACCTCGGCACGCGCACGCAGCAGCCCGGCCTCCCGCTCGACCAGCTGCTGCGGAACTCCGGCGGGTGTTCTGAGCCGCACTGTGCTCATCGCGTCGAGCAGGGCGCGTGAGCGCTTCCTCTCGGACGCGGTGTAGGCGGCTGCGACATGCGCGTCCCGGTCTCCGTCCGAGCGCTCCGCCCGCCCCAGACGGTATCGGGTGAGCAGCTCGAAGACCACGGCCCGTTCGTCCTGGACGCGCATGCGGAGGCCCGGGTCGGGCTGCGCCGCCCGTACCAGGTCCGCCAGGCCGGCGCCGAGTTCCAGCACGTCCGTCGCGGTGTAGAGCTCGCCGTAGGCCCACGCGGCGTGAGCCATCGGCAGGACGACGGTCCAGGCCCGCTCGACGGCGACGATGCGGCGCCCCGTGCGTGAGGTGGGCTCACTGCGCGGGGCCCAGAAGAGACGGTCCTCGATGGTGCCGGGGACCGAGGACAGCACCAGTACCTGCTCGTAGGCGAGCATCGCGGGCCCGAAACGGGGCCATCGGTCGAGCACCTCCGCAGTGGCGATCCAGTCCTGTGCCAGCCGGTCGGCGTTGCCGGAATTCAACTCCCGCGCCCTGCCGAGATGGTGCAGTGCCCGGCGTGGCAGGCCGAGCCAGGTGAGGAGCTGGCCGTAGCCGTACTGCACCGTGGCCAGCGTGACCTTGACCTGCGTGCGGGCGGACTCACGCTCGGCGATCCTCTCAGCGGTACGCAGATATCGCAGGGCCAGATCCGGATCCTCTTCCTCCAGAAAGGCCGACAGGCCCGCGGTGACGAATTCCACGACACGCGCGTGGTCGTCGGCAGGCAGCCCCTCCTCGAGATCCCGCTGCAACCGGGCGTAGTGTGCGGCCCCTGTCTCGTCCCCGGTGCGCAAGGCCGCATCGGCCAGGGCCTCGTACAGCCCCGCTCGCGGCGGGCGGTCGTGGAAGTGGTCGTAGCCGACGCGCAGGGACTTGCCCGCGCGGGCGCGTTCCTCCTCGTCGATGCCGGCCCAGCGTTCGGCGGCCCTGAGGAGGTCGTACGACTCCGAGTAGCGCCCCAGGTCCTTGTTCACAGAGGCCAGTTGCTCGAGGGCGTCGGCGAGCAGCCGGGCCCTGCCCATGTCTTCGTCGTCACCGTCGGGCCAGGGCCCTTCCAGCGCCTCCGCGATCTGCACCCGTCTGACGGCGAGCAACAGAGAGCGTTCGAGGTCGGTGCCTCGGGCGGACCACTGGTGGATGAGGACTCGGAGTGCGTCCTGCGCGCGGGACCAGTGCGCGGGGGAGTGTTCCGCGAGCCAGGCGGCGAAGTCCCCGTCTTCCGCGAGGGAGTCGAGCAGGGCCCCCAGTGCCGGGTGGTCACGGCGTAGAGCGGCTTCCAGGCGGACGGGGAGGTCGGCCTCGACGCCGGGGCCGGCGGCGAAGCGTGACATGGGGATGCCTGGTGGCGGTGCGGCCGTGCCCGCCTCGCGTCCTTCGGCGGGCTGGGGCGCGTCGGCCGTGGCCGCCACCGGTGACCACCCGGGGCGCACCGCGGGCGGCGGCAGGTGCTCAAGTGCCTCCCTGGCCCCGCCGTAGCCGGGATCGAGGGCGACAGCCCGTTCGTAGCAGCTGCGCGCCTCCTCGGTCCCGTTCTCCTCGGCACGGTAGGTGTCGCCGAGGAACCGCCAGGCCATGGGAGTCTCCTCCACGGCCAGGGACTCCTGGAAATACGCCCGTGCCAGCCCCAGGTGCTGGTTCACGTAGTACACATCGCCGAGTACGAGCAGGGCCGACGCACTGTCGGGGTCGGATTCCAGCGCCCTGTGGTAACAGGCAGCCGCCTCCGCGTACTCCCGTCGATGAAAGTGCTGCTCTCCTCGCGCGATGTGCTCCGCGGCCTCCCGGTGCGCTCGGGTCACCAGGGGCACCCCCAGCAGTCTCGCCACGCCTGCCGCCATCGCCGGATCACGCTCCGCGAGATCACGAAGCATGTCGGCGCCGTCAGGGCTTCCCTCGATCATCGCCGCGAAGATCTGGGGGCCTATGTCGCTCAGGTGGTCGATGTCCGGCGAGACGGTCAATGTCCCGTCCGCGAATCTGGCCATCGCGACCTGGGGGCTGGGGGGTGCGCCGAACACCTTGGGCAGCATGTCGGAGGCGCCCGCACCGGTCAGGCGGATCAACTCGCCCTCCCAGTGCTCCAGCTCCGGGGAGCCTTCCTGGACCAGCACCCGGACGAGCTGACCGAGCAGGTCCTCCTCGCCGGGAGCGGGAGGGTCCGAGAGCCGTGACCGCAGACAGGCGATCGCGTCGTCCCCACGGCCCGCGCGCTGGTAGGCGCCGGCGAGGGCGACCAGAACGTCCTCGTCGTCGGGCTCATCGGTGAGTAACCACTCGAGTACCTGGACGGAGTGCTCCGCGTCTCCCGCCGCACGGAAGTGACCGGCGAGTCGGATGCGGAGCGGGGAGCCCGGCTGTCCCGGGGCGATCAGCTGATCTCCCCATGCCGCCCAGCCGACCGCCCAGTCGAGGTCTCCGTCATGGACGCCACGGCCCATCTCGCCGCTCCAGGCGTGGGCCAGTTCCACCATGGCGCCCGGCGGGTTCACCTCGAGCCACGAGCGGGCCAGGGACAGCAGGGTGTCCACGTCCTCGGCCCCCACCGCGGCCCGCACCACCCCGAACGCCTCGTAGCGCAGGTGGAAGGCCTGCCGGAGCGGGCCGAGGTCGTCCTCGACGTACTGCGCCAGCTCATCGATGACGAGGTCGGCCAGCTCCATGATCCCGGAGGGCTCGGCCAGGTGCGCCTCGCTTCCGCAGGCCGTTCTGCCGAGGAGGCCCAGAGCACAGACGAGCCAGTCACCGGCCGTCTCGCCCTGCCCGCGGGCCAGGTCGAACAACCGGTTGGCCTCGGAGCGATCGCCGGCCGCATCGGCTTCGACGGCCCGGAGCAGCTGTGCCTGCGCTGTGAGCCTGCCCTTCACATGCCGGGCGGATTCCCATTCCTTCCCGGAGGCGACCGAGATGCCGGCGGCGTACGCCTCCAGCGTGGCGGCCAGCAGTTGTGCGTCCGCGTGGGTGTTCCACGGGTCTTCGCGGGTCGCGCCGTAACCGAACCCTCCGATGAGCAGCCGATCACTCTCGTCGGCGGGAAGCGCGGCCACCGCGTCGCGTCGGGCGTCGGGAGCCAGGGCCGCCAACTGGCGTAGCCTCTGCTCGACAACGGCAAGGTCCTCGCCGTCCTGGCCGCCGAGCCGGGTGTGCATGTCACGAGCCAAGAGCTTGAGCATGGAATGACCGAGCACGACTCCCCCAGAGTTCTCGCAAGAACCAGCCGTTCGACCATTCAGACGGTCGAGTCCCTCGCTCAGTTCCCCGGGCTCCCGGGAGCAGCCGTGCCGAGGGCGGATCCTTCGAGGCCTCCTCGCCGGCGACGATCACGCCTCGCCGAACCGAACCCCAGTCCGGGCCCGGCACCCGGCCCCGCGGAACCTCGGGTGAGCCTGCCCGGAACGTCGAGGACGCCGCCTACGCCCAGGCGGCGCCCTCTCGAAGATCTGCACCGGGCCGCGACCCGATATGCGGCTACCCTCCGTCACCCCACCCCCTCCGGTCGTCCGGGGAACCGCAAGCCGTGGGCATGCCACTGCCTGAGGGCCTCTCTCCCGCACCGACGATCAGACACTGGTCCCTCGGCCTCATCGGCCTGCCCTGAGCGGGGGGACTCGCCGAGCACCGCGCGTCCGGCTCTGGTGCCTGCTCGTGCCCGCAGGGCGATGCAAGTGAGTCACGTCACTCAGAGTGAATGTTCGGGCATACATCTGACCCGAACGGAAAGGGTCCACCACTGTGCTGGTGCCGAACCCGGTCCTCCGGCATGAAAGTGCTCGGCCGAACCGGTGCGGAGCAAATCAGGCACGGAAGGCAGACCACTACATGTCGGCTCCCCACTCGTCGGCCCATCCCGCGGCCCTGGAGACCCTCCACGTCGACGGCACCTGGCGCGCGGCGGCATCCGGCGCGACCCGCGAGATCCTCGACCCCGCCGACGCCGCGATCCTGGCCGTCGTCTCCGAGGCCGGGATGGAGGACACCGACGCGGCCGTGGCCGCCGCTCGCCGTGCCTTCGACGACGGCCCGTGGCCGCACCGGCCCGTCGCCGAGCGCGCCGGCCTGCTCCGCAGGGTCGCCGGCCTCCTCCAGCGCGACCGCGAGGAGATCGCGATCACCGAGAGCCGCGACACCGGCAAGACCCTGGAGGAAGGACGTGTCGACGTCGACGACGTCACGAACGCCTTCCGCTACTTCGCGGATCTCGTCATGAACGAGAGCGGCGGCCGGGTCGTGGACGCCGGTGACCCCGACGTGCACAGCGTCGTCGTGCACGAGCCGGTCGGCGTCTGCGCCCTGATCGCCCCCTGGAACTACCCGCTGCTCCAAGCCAGCTGGAAGATCGCCCCGGCACTCGCCGCGGGCAACACGTTCGTGCTCAAGCCCAGCGAGGTCACCCCGCTCTCCACCGTCCACCTGATACGCCTGCTGGCCGAGGCCGGGCTGCCCGACGGTGTCGCCAATCTCGTGACCGGCGCGGGAGACCCTGTCGGTGCCCGGCTCTCCGCACACCCGGACGTCGACCTCGTCTCGTTCACCGGCGGACTCGCCAGCGGCACGAAGGTCGCCCAGGCCGCGGCCCCCACCGTCAAGAAGGTCGCC
Source organism: Streptomyces sp. NPDC006516 (assembly GCF_040611875.1). Taxonomy (NCBI): domain Bacteria; kingdom Bacillati; phylum Actinomycetota; class Actinomycetes; order Kitasatosporales; family Streptomycetaceae; genus Streptomyces; species Streptomyces sp. NPDC006516. Next base: position 155,069 of record NZ_JBEXPD010000005.1, on the reverse strand, counting down.
CTGGAGCTCGGCGGCAAGAACCCCAACGTCGTGTTCGCCGACGCGTGCGCCACCGAGGAGGGCTTCGACACCGCTGTCGACCAGGCGCTGAACGCCGCCTTCTTCCACAGCGGCCAGGTCTGCTCCGCCGGAGCCCGGCTCATCGTCGAGGAGTCCGTCCGCGACCGCTTCGTCACCGAACTCGCCCGCCGCGCCGACGCGATCCGGCTCGGCCGGGGCACCGTCGACGGAGTCGAGTGCGGCCCGCTCGTGTCCGCGCAACAGCTCGCCAAGGTCGAGGCGTACGTGGCATCCGCCCGCGAGGAGGGCGCGATCGTCCGCTCGGGCGGAGCCCGCCCCGAACCCTCGGACATCCGTCCCGCGAGCGGCTACTTCTACCGGCCGACCGTCCTGGACGGCTGCCACCGCGCCATGAAGGTCGTCCGCGAGGAGACCTTCGGCCCGATCCTCACCGTCGAGACCTTCCGGACGGAGGAGGAGGCCGTCACCCTGGCCAACGACACGGACTACGGCCTCGCGGGCGCCGTCTGGACCACCGACGCGGGGCGCGCCCGGCGCGTCGCCGCCCGGCTGCGGCACGGCACCGTCTGGATCAACGACTACCACCCCTACCTCCCGCAGGCGGAGTGGGGCGGCTTCGGCAAGTCCGGTACCGGCCGTGAGCTCGGCCCCACCGGGCTGGCCGAGTACCGCGAGTCCAAGCACATCTACCAGAACCTGAACCCGCGCCCGCAGCGCTGGTTCGCGGGCTGACCGGCAACGGCCCCTCCCCCCACCTGTTCGCGGCACCTCGTAGACGCACGAACCTTGCAGAAGGAGCAGTGACCGATGCCCCCGTCCCCCCACACCGCACGCCCTGAACCCTCCGGCACCGAGCGCCCCGAGACCGTCGACTACGTGATCGTCGGAGGAGGTACGGCCGGCTCGGTCATCGCCTCCCGGCTCACCGAGGACCCCGACGTCACCGTCACCGTCATCGAGGGCGGCCCCACCGACATCGACCGCGAGGACGTCCTCACCCTCCGCCGGTGGCTCGGCCTCCTCGGCGGCGAGCTCGACTACGACTACCCCACCACCGAACAGCCCCGCGGCAATTCCCACATCCGGCACAGCCGTGCCCGGGTACTCGGCGGCTGCTCCTCGCACAACACACTGATCAGCTTCAAGCCGCTGCCCGGTGACTGGGACGAGTGGGCCGAGGCCGGAGCCGACGGCTGGGACGCCGCCGCCATGGACCCCTACTTCGCGCGGCTGCGCAACAACATCGTGCCCGTCGACGAGAAGGACCGGAACGCCATCGCCCGCGACTTCGTCGACGCCGCCCAGGCGGCGGCCGGAGTCCCGCGCGTGGACAGCTTCAACAAGAAGCCCTTCCACGAGGGCGCCGGCTTCTTCGACCTGGCCTACCACCCGGAGAACAACAAGCGCTCCTCCGCGTCCGTCGCGTATCTCCATCCCCACATCGAGGCCGGTGACCGCCCCAACCTCACGATCCTGCTGGAGACATGGGCGTACCGCCTGGAGTTCGAAGGCAACCGGGCCGTCGGAGTGCACGTACGGGACAAGGACGGCTCGGAGACACTCCTGCGGGCCGCACGTGAGGTGATCGTCTGCGCGGGCGCCGTGGACACCCCCCGGCTGCTGCTGCACTCCGGCGTCGGACCGGCGAAGGACCTGACCGCGCTCGGCATCCCCGTCGTCCACGACGCACCGGGCGTCGGCGAGAACCTGCTCGACCACCCCGAGTCGGTCATCGTCTGGGAGACCGACGGTCCCATCCCGGAGAACTCGGCGATGGACTCCGACGCGGGACTCTTCGTGCGCAGGGACCCCGGATCGCGAGGCCCGGACCTGATGTTCCACTTCTACCAGATCCCCTTCACCGACAACCCGGAGCGCCTCGGCTACGAGAAGCCCGAGCACGGCGTGTCGATGACCCCGAACATCCCCAAGCCCCGCAGCCGCGGCCGGCTCCACCTCACCAGCGCCGACCCCGAGGTCAAACCCGCCCTGGACTTCCGCTACTTCACCGACGAGGACGACTACGACGGCCGCACCCTGGTCGACGGCATCAAGCTCGCCCGCGAGATAGCGAGGACCGAACCGCTGGCCCACTGGCTCAAGCGCGAGGTGTGTCCCGGGCCCGAGGTCACGTCCGACGAGGACATCAGCGAGTACGCCCGCAAGGTCGCGCACACCGTCTACCATCCGGCCGGCACCTGCCGCATGGGGGCCGTGGGCGACCCGGCCGCCGTCGTCGACCCGCAGTTGCGCGTCCAGGGACTGGAGGGCATCCGGATCGCCGACGCCTCCGTCTTCCCCACCATGCCCGCCGTGAATCCCATGATCGGAGTCCTGATGGTGGGCGAGAAGTGCGCCGAACTTCTCCGGACGGCCCCCGCCGCCGGAGGTGACGTCCGATGAACGAGGGAACCCCCGTGTTCGGCGTCCGCAACCTCTGGAAGGTCTTCGGACCCAAGGCCGGCCGCGTCCCGGGCGGCGAGCTCGCCGGCCTGCCGCCCGCCGAACTGCGCGAGCGCACCGGCTGCACCGCCGCCGTCCGTGACGTCTCCTTCGACGTGCACAAGGGTGAGGTCTTCGTCGTCATGGGCTTGTCGGGCTCCGGCAAGTCCACCCTGGTGCGGTGTCTGACCCGGCTCGTCGAGCCCACCAGCGGCACCCTCGCCATCGACGGCGAGGACGTCCTGGCCATGGACAGGAACCGGCTCCGCGAACTGCGCCGCCACCGTGCCGCGATGGTCTTCCAGCACTTCGGGCTGCTGCCGCACCGCACGGTGCTCGACAACGTCGCCTACGGCCTGGAGATCCAGGGCCTCGGCAAGGCCGACCGCCGGGCCAAGGCCGCCGAACTGGTGGAGAAGGTCGGCCTCGCCGGTCTCGAGGACCGCCGCCCCGCCCAGCTCTCCGGCGGGCAGCAGCAGCGTGTCGGCCTGGCCCGCGCACTCGCCGTCGACCCGTCCGTCCTCCTCTTCGATGAACCGTTCAGCGCACTCGACCCGCTGATCCGGCGCGAGATGCAGGACGAGGTCCTCCGGCTGCACCGCGAGGAGGGCCGCACCATGGTCTTCATCACCCACGACCTCGGCGAGGCACTCCGCCTGGGCACCCGCATCGCGCTGATGCGGGACGGCGGCATCGTGCAGCTCGGCACGCCCGAGGAGATCGTCGGCTCGCCCGCCGACGACTACGTACGCGAGTTCGTCCGGGACGTCCCTCGCGAGCAGGTGCTCACCGTCGCCACCGCCATGCGCCCCCCGGCGCCCGGCGAGGGCGAGAGCGGCCCGGCGCTGCGCCCCGGGGCCACCGTCTCCGAGGCCATCGAGGCCGTCTCACGCTCCGGCGACCCGGTCGCCCGCGTCACGGAGAGCGGCAGGCTGCTCGGCGTCGTCGACCACGCGTGCCTGCTCGACGTGGTCGCGGGAGCAAGCGCGCCCGGGGACCCCGGGGCCCGTGAGGTGACCGTCTGATGGCCACCGCGCAAGCCACCGCCCGCACCGCCGCAGGCCCCCCGGGCGGCCGTCCGCTCGCCGCGCTGCGGGGCCGGCCCGCCCTCGGCAAGCTCCTCCTGCTGCTGATCGTCGCCGCCGTCGCCGTACCCTTCGCGCACGCCCGCTGGGGCGGCGGAGCGTGGCCCGGCGCCCTGACCGTCGACCTGAGCGGGCCGCTCGGCGAGGTCAGCGAGTGGATCATCGGGAACCGCGACAGCCACCCGCTGTTCCTCTACTTCTTCGGCCACATCAGCAACGCCGTCGTCCTGTCGGTGCGTGGGGTCTATCTGGCCCTGCTCGCCCTCGGCTGGGCCGGTGTCACAGCCGTGGCCGCGCTCGTCGCCTGGCGGACGGCCGGGTGGCGCCCGGCCCTGACCGCCGGGGTGTCCTTCCTCGTCTGCGGGCTGCTCGGCATGTGGGTGCCGACCATGCAGACCCTCGCCCTGATGGTCGTCGCGGTGCTGGCCTCCGTGGTGCTCGGCCTGCTCCTCGGGCTCGCCGCGGGGCTCTCGGACCGCACGTTCCGTGTCCTGCGCCCCGTGCTGGACACCATGCAGGTACTCCCCGCCTTCGCCTATCTGCTGCCTGTCGTGCTGGTCTTCGGTATCGGTGTGCCCGGCGCCGTCCTCGCGACCGTCGTCTACGCGGCTCCGCCGATGGCCCGGCTCACCGCACTCGGACTGCGCGGCGCCGACGCGGGTGTCATGGAGGCCGTCACCTCGCTCGGCGCGACCGGCCGGCAGCGGCTTCTCAGCGCGCGGCTGCCGCTGGCCCGCAAGGAACTCCTGCTCGGCGTCAACCAGACCATCATGATGGCGCTGTCCATGGCCGTCATCGCGTCCGTCATCGGCGCGGGCGGTCTCGGCGACCGCGTGTACCAGGCCCTCTCCTCCGTCGACGTCGGAGCCGCGCTCGCCGCGGGCGTCCCCATCGTGCTGCTGGCCGTCGTCCTCGACCGTACGACCGAGGCGGCAGGCCGAAAGGCCGGCACGGAACCCACCGGCCCTGCCGCCCTGCGCGGCCCGCGCGGCTGGGCACTCGCCGCACTGACCGCCGCGTCCGTCGCCGTGGTGGGCCGCTTCACCGGCGGACGCGTGTGGCCCGAAGGCGCCGTCGTGGCCGTCGCCGGTCCGGTCAACACCGCCAAGGACTGGATGGTCGACCACCTCTACACCGGCGTCCCCGTCATCGGCGGAACAGCCGACTGGGCCGCCCACTTCACCAACTGGATCCTCAACCCGCTGCGCAGCGGTCTTCAGGGCCTTCCGTGGTGGTCGGTGCTGCTCGTCGTCGCCGCCCTGGCCTGGACGATCGGCACCTGGCGTACCGCGCTCACCGCCGTACTCGCCATGGCGGCCATCGGCGTCCTCGGCGTCTGGGACCTGTCGATGGACACGCTGAGCCAGGTGCTCGCCGCCGTCGCGGTCACCCTCGTCCTGGGTTTCGCCGTCGCCGTCGGCGCGGCGCGCAGCCGGCGCCTCGAACGCCTCCTGCGCCCCGTCCTGGACGTCTGCCAGACGATGCCGCAGTTCGTCTACCTCATCCCGGTCGTCGCCCTCTTCGGCGTCGGCCGCGCCCCCGCCGCCGCTGCCGCCGTGGTCTACGCGCTGCCGGCCGTGGTCCGCATCACCACCCAGGGGCTGCGGGGCGTCGACCCCGCCGCGATGGAGTGCGCCCGCTCGCTCGGCGCCACCAGCGGCCAGCAACTGCGCCAGATCCAGATCCCGCTGGCCAGGCCCGCCCTGCTGCTGGCGGTCAACCAGGGCGTCGTCCTGGTCCTCGCGGTCGTGATCATCGGCGGTCTCGTCGGCTCCGGCGCGCTCGGTTACGACGTCGTCTTCGGCCTCGCCCAGGGCGACCTGGCCACCGGCCTCGTCGCGGGGGCCGCCATCGTCTGCCTGGGGCTGATGCTGGACCGTGTCACCCAGCCCACCGCCCGCCGCCAGCGGAAGGAGAGCTGAGATGGCTCGCACCCGCACCCGCACCCGCGCCCGCCTCCGCACATCCGCCGTCGTCGCCTCGGCCGGCGCGCTGCTCGCCGTCACCGGATGCGGAGCGGCGGACATGACCAAGCAGGCCTCCCCGTTCGCGGCACCCGCGGACATCAGGACCGTGACCCTCTCGGTCCAGTCCTGGGTCGGCGCCCAGGCCAACGTCGCCGTCGCGCAGAAGATCCTGGAGGACGAGCTCGGCTACCGCGTCGACCTCGTCCAGACCGACGAGGTGCCCGCATGGGACGCTCTCAGCCAGGGACGGGTGGACGCCATCCTGGAGGACTGGGGCCACCCCGACCAGGAGAAGCTGTACGTCCAGGACAAGGGAACCATCGTCCCCGGGGGCGACCTCGGAGTCACGGGCCACATCGGCTGGTACGTCCCCAAGTACTGGGCGGACGAGCACCCGGACGTCACGAACTGGAAGAACCTCGACAAGTACGCCGACGAGCTGCGCACACCCGAGAGCGGCGACAAGGGACAGCTGATGGACGGTTCACCGTCCTACGTCACCAACGACAAGGCCCTGGTGAAGAACCTCGGCCTGGACTACAAGGTCGTCTTCGCCGGTTCCGAGGCGGCGCAGATCACGCAGATGCAGCAGTTCGCCAAGGAGAAGAAGCCCTTCCTCAGCTACTGGTACCAGCCGCAGTGGCTGTTCAACGAGGTGCCGATGGTCGAGGTGAAGCTGCCCGAGTACTCCGAGGCCTGTGCGGCGAAGGCCCCGGAGGACATCGACTGCGCCTATCCGACGACCCCGCTCCAGAAGTACCTCAACGCGGACTTCGCGAAGCGCGGCGGACAAGCGGCGGCTTTCCTGAAGAAGTTCAGCTGGTCGGAGAAGGATCAGAACCAGGTGTCCGAACTGATCGCCTCCGAACGGCTGTCGCCCGACGAGGCAGCAGGACGCTGGATCGAGGAGCACCCGGCCACCTGGAAGAAGTGGCTGGGCCGGTGACCTGAACCGGGCACTCCTTCCGCCCCCGCCGGCCGCCGCGGCACCTGCCGCGGCGGCCGACGGGCGTCCGGGACCTCGGTTTTACTATTCACTCAGTACATGTACTGAGGATATAGTGCGCACATGAGTACCCGTCATGTCCTCCTGGGCCTGCTCGCGGCCGGGCCCTGCCACGGCTACGACCTGAAGCGGCAGTACGACGCACGCTTCCCGCAGGCCCGCCCGCTCGCGTACGGGCAGGTCTACACGACGCTGCAACGCCTGGTACGTGACGGTCTGGCCGCGGTCGACGGCACCGACTCCGACGGCGGCCCGGAGCGCACCCTCTACCGGTCCACCGCTGAGGGAGCACGTGAACTGGACCGCTGGGCCGAGGAGATCACCGCGCCCGCGCCCTTCGTGACGAACGAGATCTTCGCGAAGGTCGTGGTCTCGATCCTTGTCGCGGCGGTCCCTGCGCAGCCGGGCCAGGACGGACCGAACCCCGACGCCGCAGCGCATCTGAGAGCCCAGCGCGCCGCTCACATGGAGCGCATGCGCGAGCTCACCGCACTCAAGACCGCGCCGGGCGCCGATCTCAGCACCGTGCTCTCGGCCGACTACGCCCTTGTCCATCTCGACGCCGACGTGCGGTGGATGACCACCACCGCAGCCCGGATCGACACTTTGACCGCGGAGGTCAACGGAACATGAACGCACGGGACGAAGAGTCTTCTTCGGGGGTGGGCGCGCTGATCTCGGCCCGCGGTCTGCGGAAGTCGTACGGGAAGACGGAGGCGCTGCGAGGCGCCTCCGTCGACCTCCACGCGGGCGAGATCCTGGCTGTCACCGGCACGAGCGGCAGCGGGAAGTCCACCCTGCTGCACTGTCTCTCGGGGATCACCCGCGCCGACGACGGCGTCGTCACGTACGGGAAGGAGGATCTAGGCCTGCTCCCCGACCAGCGACTCAGCGAGCTGCGGCGCGGCGCATTCGGGGTGGTGTTCCAGTTCGGGCAGCTGATCCCCGAACTCACCGCGCTCGACAACGTCGCGCTGCCGTTGCTGCTCGCGGGGATGCGCCGCGGCCCGGCTCAGCAGAAGGCGGGGGAGTGGCTGGAACGCTTCGGCGCCCGCGGGCAGGCCGGCCTGCGTCCCGGTGAGATGAGTGGCGGTCAGAGCCAACGCGTCGCCCTGGCACGTGCCTTGGTCACCGAGCCCAAGGCCGTCTTCGCGGACGAACCGACCGGGGCTCTCGACTCTCTCGCCGGGGAGCAGGTGATGACCGCTCTGCTGCACACCGCGAGGGACATGGGTACGGCGGTCCTGCTGATCACCCACGACGCCCAGATCGCCGCCTACGCGGACCGCGAGGTGTGGCTGCGGGACGGGGTCGTCCACTCCGCCTCGGCCGATGTACTCGCCCGGGAGGCGGTTCGCCGTGAAGGCTGACATCCGTATCGCCTGGGCACTCGCCCGCGGCTCCGAACGCCGTGAGTGGTGGAGGATCCTGCTCACCGCGCTCGGGGCCCTTGCAGCCACGGGTTTCGCGCTCGCGGCGGTAGCGATCGCCGCAGTCCCGGGGCAGGTGTCGATCCCCTACGGCCACGGCCTGCTCGACCAGCCCGGCCAGCGCGCCGGTGTGGTGCTCACACTCGTCCTCCTGCTGCTGCCCGTAGGGGGATTCCTCGGCCAGTGCGCCCGCATCGGGGCCGTGCACCGCCACCGGAGGATGGCCGCGATGCGGCTCACCGGGGCGACCCCCGCGCAGCTCCGGAGGATCGCCGCGGTGGAGTCCGCGTTCCCTTCACTGCCCGGCTCGGTGGCCGGCGTCGCCGCCTTCGCCGTGGTCCTCGCCTCTGCGGGGCACGCGCCGTATCCCGCGGCCTGGGCGGGCTTCGCGGCGGTCGTCCTCGCGGTTCCGGTGGCCGCGGCGCTGGTCAGCGTCTTCGCTCTGCGACACGTGGTGGTGTCGCCGCTCGACCAGGTGCGCCGCACGGTCCCGGACCCGGGGCGCAGGGCCCTGTTCGGCTTCCTGCTCGGGTCTGTGCTGGTCTCCGCGGCCGCCATGCTCGTCACTCTCCCCAACAGCGTCCGCTCCGCGGCGTTCCCGCTGCTGGTGCTGGCCCTTGTGTTCGTCACCGGAGCGTGCGCCATCTGGGCTGCCGGGGCATCGGCGGCGCTTCTGGGGCGGCGGCTCACCCTCCGTGCGCGACGTCCGGCGGTGCTCATCGCCGCCGGCCGACTTGCGCACGACCCCTGGGCGGCGGCGCGTACCCACGCCGCTCTCCTGCTGGTCACCGTCGTCGGGGTGGGCTTCGTAGGCGTGCGTGCCGTCCTGCTCGCCGACCTGCGTGCGAAGGACGCCCTGGCGATGGACATGGGGTTCTACACCACCGGAATCAACGTCGCCGGATTCGCCGTCCTGCTCGCCGTCACGATCAGCCTCTGCGGTCTCGCCGTGGGCACGGCCGAGTCGCTGGCCACCCGTCGCAGAGGCCTGGCGGCCCAGGCCGCCGCGGGTGTGCCCCACGGGGTCCTGGCCCGAGCCGCGCTCCTGGAGACCGCGCTCCCGCTGGCGCCCGCGCTTCTGCTCGCCGGCTTCGGGGGAACGGTGGTGTATCTCGTGTACGCCACGCTCGTGGGCGGGCCCGTCTCCCTGATCCCGCTCCTCGTTCCCGTGGTGGTCTACGCGGCCTGCCTGCTGGCCGCGGCGACATCTCTGCCGCTTCTGCGGCGGGTGTCGCATCCGGCCGAACTCCGTTTCACGTAGCGGCATCAGAGCGGTCGGCCCCGCCACGCGCCCGCGCCGCCACCACCAGCGTGGCGGCGACCAGCGCGGCGGCCAGCAGGCCGGTGACGAGCACCGCGACGGAGGTGAAGGACGAGGCCAGGACGGCGAGGACGGCCAGGGGATGGATGAGGTCGTTGCGGTTGCGGAGCTGGGCCGCCCGGTGGTGCAGCAGCCACACCAGGGTGATGAACACGGCCACGGGGACGGTGAAGGCCGCGGCAGCCGCCCGGTCCGAGAGGTGGCCGTGCCCCGTGGCATGGGCGACGTTGACCGCGAGACCGGCGCCGACCGCGGCGGCCGATGCGAAGACCGCGTAGTGGCCGTACCCCCACAGCAGAGCCGCTTTGAGACCGGTGAGGCGACGCGGCGCGTCCTGAGCGAAATAGAGCCACCACAGCGCGAAGACGGTCAGCACGCCTCCGACGACCAGACCCGCGATGTCACCGATGGCGGTCTCGCCGTCGAGGGCGGTGCGGACGGCCCCGGTCGCCGCGGTGATCGTCTCGCCGAGGACGATGAGGGTGAACAGCCCGTAGCGCTCGGCGATGTGGTGCGGGTGCCAGCTGGTGGTGCCCGCCGTCTCGGCCCAGACGGGAACGGCGAGTTCCGCCACGACCAGGACCGCGAACAGGGGCAGGCCCCAGTCCTCCGGCAGTGCCAGACGGGCGACCCAGCCGACCTGCACGATCAGGATGCCGACCGCGTAGCGTACGCAGGAGCGACGCCGTTCGGGGTCGGACCGGGCGGCGCGCAGCCACTGGGTGACCATGGCGAGCCGCATGATGACATAGCCCCAGGTGATGACCGTGAAGTCCTCCTGCTGGAGCGCTTCCGCCGCACCGGCGGCCACGACGAGCGCCCCGGTGATCTGCACCAGTGTCAGGAGCCGGTACGGGACGTCGTCGGTGTCGTAGGCGGACGCGAACCAGGTGAAGTTCATCCACGCCCACCAGATGGCGAAGAACACCATCGCGTAGCCGAGGACCCCGTGGCCGATGTGCCCCTCGGCGAGTTCGTGCTCGAACGCGACCGACGTCTGGGCGACGGCGGCCACGAAGCACAGGTCGAAGAACAGCTCCAGGGCGGTGGCCGTGCGGTGTTCCTCGCCGGCGAGGCGGGCGACCATCGGCCGGTGCCATGCGCCGACGGCGGAGTGTGACTTGCTCATGCGTACCCGGTTTCAGCGGTGGGAAGGGCTGTACACGGCCGGACCCGAGGGCGGCCGGGCCCGCAGAAGCCGCCCGCGCAGGCCCTCGGCGGGTCGGTCGGCTCGACGGACACCCGTCACGTTACGAGCGCGCCGCGAAGCCGCGCAACGTGGACATGCTGGTGCGGCGTGCCCCGTGACCTGCGCGGCGAGGGCGGCCCCTGCCGTGTGCGCCCGGGGGACGCCCTCCGGGGCCGGCGCACCGGAGAGCTCAGAACGAGGTGATGACGACCCGCGCCACCTCGGGATCGCGGGCTGCGGCGTAACCGGCGTCGATCTCGTCCAGGCCGATCTCCCGGGAGACCAGGCCGTCGAGGTTCATGCGGCCCTGCAGATACAGGTCCGCATAACGCGGGATGTCCCGCCGGGGGTTCCCCGAGCCCATGACGAGACCGTGGATCGCCTTCTGCTGCAACAGAAGCCGGGGCAGGGAGAGCGTGAGCTCGCCTCCCGTCCCCGCCAGGCCGACCACGTACACGCTTCCGCCGAGGGCCGTCATGCGCAGCGCCTGTTCCGTCGTCGCGGCCACTCCCACCACGTCGAAGGTGTGCCGGACGCCGCCACCGGTCAGCTCCCGCACGGCGGCGACGGCGTCGGCGGAAGCGGAGTTGACCACGTCCGTCGCGCCGAACGTACGGGCGTGCCGCAGCTTGCCGTCCCGCACGTCGACCGCGACGACGCGCGAGGCGCCGGCGATCCGCGCCGCCGCGATCGCGTTGAGCCCGACGCCTCCGGCGCCGATCACGGCCACGCTCTCGCCCGGCCGGACACGCGCTCCGTTGAGCACGGAACCAGCCCCGGTCAGGACCCCGCACCCCAGCAGGGCGGCAGGGGCGAACGGCAGCCGGCGCGGGACGGCGGTCAGCTGGTTCTCGTGGACGAGCGCCCGTGCGGCGAAACCGCCCAGCCCCATCCCCTGGGCGAGCGGCAGGCCGGCACGGCTGAGCCGTGGACCGTCCCGCTGGGGATCGCGCAGCGTGGCTCCGGGGCGGGCGCACTGGTGGACCCGGCCGTCCAGGCACGCCGGGCAGCCGCCGCACCACTGGACGAGGCAGCCCACCACATGGTCCCCGGTGGTGAACTCCGTGACGTGCGGTCCGATGCCGGCGACGACCCCGGCCACTTCGTGCCCCAGGACGACCGGCGGGGGGAAGTCCCCGAAGGCGTGGGTGGCGACCGTGAGGTCCGTGTGACAGAGACCGGACGCCCGTACCTCCACCAGGACCTCACGGCCCTCCGGCCTCGCGAGGTCGATGTCCTGGACTCCGAAGCCGCCGCCCAGTACGTCCACCACTGCCGCTCGCACCATCAGCTCCGCCCCTCTCGGCCCGCCGCCCCGGTCCGGTTCAGACCCGCTCGAGGAAGAAGTAGTAGAAGAGGCCGCCCATGTCCTTGCCGTTCATGATCCCCATGAGCGTGCGGTCGTCGACCGCCTTGAAGTGGTCGAAGACCGGCTGGCCGTCGTAGACCATGGTGGCCGTCGACTCGCCCCGGAACTCGACCGTCCACAAGCTTGCCTCGCCCTTGCCGAGTTCGGTGTCGCTGTACAGCGTGCCGTCCTCCCGGCGCATCATCAGCGGCTTGGCGTCCTCCGGGGAGTTGAACGTCTTGCCGTACCAGCCGAGCTTCGGCAGACGCCCGTTGAGCGGATGTCCGGTGTCGAACTCGCCGCCCCGCCACTCGCCGAGGATCTCCTCGACACGCACGGTCGGCAACACGGCCCAGATGGCGTCCAGTTCCTCGGTGGGGACGGCGGAGTCCTTGGTCCGCAGGACCGCGAACCGGGTCCGTGCCTCGTCGATGTCCATCGGCTTCCCTCCTCAGCGATGTGAAACAAGCATCCGTAGTATGTATCACTGTGTCGGACAGGGCCAGAGTGTGAACCGTCGGGTGTCCATGGGCGGCCGGCGGGTTGCACGGGACGGGCGGTACGGGATCAGCGCATCGCGTGGTCCTCGCCGGCGTCCGCGGCTTCTGCCGCCTCCGGTCGCTCGAACTGGGTGCGGTGCAGTTCCTCGTACCGTCCGCCCAGGCGCAGCAGTTGATCGTGCGTACCGCGTTCCACGACCCGGCCGTCCTCGACGACCAGGATCAGGTCGGCGGCCCGTACGGTCGAGAGCCGGTGGGCGATGACCACGGCCGTACGGCCCTCCAGCGCCTCCGCCAGTGCCTCCTGCACGGCGGCCTCCGAGGTCGAGTCCAGGTGCGCGGTCGCCTCGTCCAGGATCACCACCCGCTGACGGGCCAGCAGCAGGCGTGCGATGGTGAGCCGCTGGCGTTCGCCGCCGGAGAGCCGGTAGCCGCGCTCGCCGACCACCGTGTCCAGGCCCTCGGGAAGCGACGCGACCAGGCCGTCCAGGCGCGAGCGGCGCAGGGCGTCCCAGATGTCCTCCTCGGTGGCCTCCGGCCGGGCGAGCAGGAGATTGGCGCGTACCGACTCGTGGAAGAGATGCCCGTCCTGGGTGACCATGCCCAGCGTCCTCCTGATCGAGTCCGCCGTCAGGTCGCGTACGTCGACGCCGTTGAGGCGCACGGCACCGGCGTCGGCGTCGTACAGCCGGGGAAGCAATTGTGCGATCGTCGACTTGCCCGCTCCGGACGAACCCACGAGCGCGACCATCCGGCCCGGCTCCGCCGTGAACGAGATGTTGTGCAGCACCTGGGCGCCACCCCCCGTGTCGAGCGCGGCGACCTCTTCGAGTGAGGCGAGGGAGACCTTGTCGGCGGAGGGGTAGCCGAAGGACACGTCGTCGAACTCCACGGACACCGGGCCCTCCGGCACCTCGCGGGCGTCGGGCTTCTCGGTGATCAGCGGTTCGAGATCCAGGATCTCGAAGACCCGCTCGAAGCTGACCAGCGCGCTCATCACCTCCACGCGGGCACCAGCCAGCGCGGTCAGCGGGGCGTAGAGCCGGGTGAGGAGAAGGGCCAGGGCGACGACGGCCCCCGGTTCCAGGCTGCCGCGCAGCGCGTAGAAGCCGCCCAGCCCGTAGACCAGGGCGAGGGCGAGCGCCGACACCAGGGTGAGGGCGGTGATGAAGGTGGACTGGAGCATCGCCGTCCGGATGCCGATGTCGCGCACCCGGCCCGCCCGGGCGGCGAACTCCGCGGATTCGTCGGCAGGGCGCCCGAAAAGCTTGACGAGCGTGGCGCCCGGCGCCGAGAAGCGCTCGGTCATCTGGGTGCCCATGGTGGCGTTGTGACCGGCGGCCTCCCGTTGCAGGCCCGCCATCCGGGTACCCATCCGGCGGGCGGGGACGACGAACACCGGCAGCAGGACCAGGGCGAGCAGGGTGATCTGCCAGGAGATGGTGAGCATCACGGCCAGGGTCAGCAGCAGGGTGACGAGGTTGGAGACGACACCGGAGAGGGTGTTGCTGAACGCCCGCTGGGCGCCGATGACGTCGTTGTTGAGCCGGCTGACCAGTGCGCCGGTGCGGGTGCGGGTGAAGAACGCCACCGGCATCCGCTGGACGTGGTCGAAGACGGCGGTCCGCAGATCGAGGATCAGCCCCTCGCCGAGGGTGGCCGAGAGCCACCGCGTGAGGAGCCCGAGGCCCGCCTCCGCCACCGCGATCACCGCGATGAGCGCGGCGAGCCGGATCACGACGGAGGAATCCTCACCTCCCACGATCGCGTCGACGACCCCGCCCGCCAGTACCGGAGTCGCCACGGCCAGCAGGGCGGTGACGACGCTCAGCAGCAGGAAGCGGACGATCCTGCTCCGGTGCGGCCGGGCGAACACCGCGATGCGGCGCAGTGTGGCCCTGGAGAAGGGCCTGCGGTCCTGCTGCGCGTTCATCGTGCTGTGCAGTGAATGCCACGCGGTGACTTCCATGTCCATGCGGATGCCTCCAGAAGCGGTGGGTACGCACGGAACGCTAAGACCTCAAGCAAACTTGAGGTCAAGGGATCGCCGCACGCTTCACCCGAGTGTGCGGTCAGCGCGCCCGTACGGTCGCCATGACCTCCCGGTCCGGCTGAAGGGTGAGCGTCGGTACGGGGTTCACGGTGCCGGGGTCGACCTCCAGATCGAAGCGCCGGGCCAGCACGGCGAGGACCAGGACCGCCTCCACCATCGCGAAGCGCGTACCCAGGCAGACCCGGGGGCCGCCGCCGAAGGGGTACCAGGCGTACTCGGGGATCTCGTCGCCCTTCTGCGCGTCCCAGCGCTCCGGGCGGAACACCTCGGGCTCGGGGAACCACCGCTCGTCCCGGTGCGTGGCCCACTGGCTGCTCCACACCCGGGTGCCCTCCGGCATCGGTACGCCGCCGATCGTGGCGCCCTCCTTGGCGATTCCGGTGACCAGCCAGATGGTCGGATACAGCCGCAAGGTCTCCTTCACCACCGCCTGGGCGTAGGTCAGCCGGGCGTAGTCGTCGATCCCCGGTTCCCGGCCGCCGAGCACCCGGTCCAGCTCCTCGGCGAGCGCGGCCCGTGCGTGCGGGGTGCGCGACAGCAGATACCAGGCCCACACCAGGGTCGAACTCGTCGTCTCGTGGCCCCCGATGTAGAGCGTCACCGTCTCGTCGCGGATCTCCTTGTCGGAGAGTTGCGCCCCGGTCTCGTCCACCGCGGTGAGCAGCCGGCTCAGCAGATCGGGGCGCTCCCCGTCCCCGTCGCGGTGACGGGCCACCACACGCCCCACCTCGGCGTCGATCACCCGGGCGGCCTTCTTGATCCTGGCCCGCCCCGGGGTCGGCACCCAGTCGGGCAGCACGGCGCCGAGGCCGCTGAACTCCTTGCCGATCTCCTGCTGGGCGATGTCCATCGCGCGGCCCATCGACTCCGCGTCGGCCGGCGTGTCCACCCCGAAGATCGTGCGGACGGCGATCTTCTGGGTCAGGGCCGCCATCACCCGCTTGACGTCCACCCGTTCGCCGTCCGACCAGCTGTCCGCCAGCTCCACGGTGCAGGCGGTCATCGTGGAGGCGTACGACTTCACCTGCTTGGGCCGCACGGACGGCTGCACCAGTGAGCGCTTGCGCCGCCAGTCCGGGCCGCGCGCGACGACGACGCCGTTGCCCATGACGGTACGGAAGGCGATGCCCAGCAAGGGCTGGTCGAAGGTGCGCTCCGTCTCGGTGAGCAGATCGCCGATGCACTCCGGATCGGCGATGAAGACACAGTCGTTGCGGCCGAAGCGCCAGCTCACCATGTCGCCGTATCCGCGCAGGCGCTCGAAGAAGGCCAGCGGATCCTTGCCGAACTGCGGCAGGCTCCCCAGGAGGGGGAGCCCTCTCGGTCCCTGGACGACCCGGTGGCCGCGTGGCTCGGCACCGAGGGTCGCACCGGTTTCCGTGGACATGAGGGCTCCCGTCATCTGCCGTACCCAGTACGTGAGTTGGCCAGCCTAGTGCCATTCGGCCGTGGGTTCGAAGCGAGAATCAGCCGTGCCGCGCCCGGCATGCCCGAGGGCCGCCGGGCGGATGCCGACGGCCCTCGGGGGTCCGGGGCGGGGGAGCGGTCAGACTCCCGGCGGGACCCGGGAGGGACGGCCCGCGCCGCGGGTGAGGCCGTAGCCGAACACCGCGGCCAGCGCCGCGAGTACGCCTCCGCCCACGGTCCACAGCCACCGGTCGGTCCACCATCCGGAGGACCAGCCGTCCTCCGGCTCGCCGGCGGCCGGGGCGCCGCCGCCCTGCGCGGAGGCGACTGAGACGCCCGGCACCAGGGGTTCGGCGAGTGCGCCGCCGACGTCGTGCGCGCCGCCCTGGGCGGTGGAGGTGACCTCGGTCTCGACGTGGACCGGGAGCCCCAGGTCCTCCTCGGCGAGGCCGGTCACCGTCAGGCGCACGTAGTAGGTGCCCGGCAGGGGGTCGAAGGCCCACGGCTCGGCCCAGGCCCGCACCGTACGCAGTACGCAGGACAGCTCGACGGTGCCGGCGTCCGGCGCGGCCTTCCTGGTCTGGTGGCCGTACATACAGGCCTGCCTGCGGCGCAGTCCGTCGTACACGTCGACCTGCCAGGTCGACGCTCCGTGCCTGGTGGCACTCTCGGGCAGGCTCACCTTCGCGCGGACGGTGGGCCGTTGGCCCGAGTCGGCGGGGAAGGCCCAGTACAGGTAGTCGCCCGTGGACGCGTCGGCCGTGGCCGTCTGCTCCTGCCGGATCGCCGTGGCGGTACGGAAGGTGGTGCCCGCCTCCGTGGGCCCGGCGGTCTCCCCGTCCTCCGGGCTCGCACTCGCGGACGGGTCGTCGGCCACGGCGGCGCCCGCCGAGGTGAGCAGGGTGACGCCTGCGAGCAGCACGCCCGCACAGGCGCGGCCCAGACGGTTCCTACGGGGGGTACGCATCAGTTGGTCCTCCAGACCGCAACGCGCCAGCGCGAGATCCAGCCGAACAGCAGACCGGCGATCAGCCCGGTCAGCACCATGACGCCCAGCAGCCACCAGCCGCGGCCCAGGCCGAACGCGGCGACGTCGGACGCGTCGTCAGGGCCTTCGACCAGGTCGATGGTGAGCTCCACGGGCATGCCCGGAGTGGTCTTCACGGACGGCGGTGCCGAGAACGAGTTGCTCAGCTGGAGGCAGACGACCTCGGCGGCCGGCTTCAGGTCCTCGCCGGAGACGTCGGCGTCCTCCTGCTCGGGCTTCGGATAGCGCAGCCCGGTGGAGACGGCGTCCGTACGGCCCGTGCCGGACTCCGCACCCCGGACGATCTCACGGCCGTGCGTGGTCACGGCCCGCAGCAGGACCCCGTAGTCGTCGTTCACCGCACGGTCCGCCGCCACGCTCACCGACGCGCGCAGTTCCTGGCCGGGCAGGACGTCCACCCGGTACCAGCGGTGCTTGCCGATCTCCTGGCGGTCGGTGTAGAGACCGGCCTTCAGCTGCGGGGCGGCGGAGCAGCTGCCCGCACCCTCGGTCGCCACCGGGGTGACGACGGGCTCGGCGGCCCTGTCCACCAACTGCTTGACACGGCCGGAGAGTTCGTCCGTGTGCTGGACGGCCGTGTACGTTCCGCCGGTGGCCTCGGCGATACAGGTCAGCTGCTGCCGGATCTTGGCGTTCGGGACCAGGCCCAGCGTGTCGATGACGAGGTGGATGCCCCGGGCGGCGATGTCGCGCGCGACCTCGCACGGGTCGAGCGGCCCGCAGGTGTCCTCGCCGTCGGTGATCAGGACGATGCGCCGGGTGGCGTCCCCGCCCTGGAGGTCGTCGGCGGCACCGAGCAGGGCGGGACCGATCGGGGTCCAGCCGGTCGGCGTCAGCGTGGCGACGGCGGTCTTGGCCTCGGTGCGGTCGAGCGGGCCGACCGGGTACAGCAGCTCGGTGTCCTTGCAGCCGACCTTGCGGTCGTCGCCCGGATAGTCGGCCCCGAGCGTACGGATCCCGAGTTCGACCTCCTCGGGCACCGCGTCCAGGACATCGTTGAACGCCTGCTTGGCGGCGGATATCCGGGACTGGCCGTCGATGTCGCGGGCGCGCATGGAACCGCTGACGTCGAGGACCAGTTCGACCTTGGGGGACGGGGTGGTGGAGGGTTCGTCGGCCGCGGCCGGGACGGCGGTGCCGAACCCGGCGGCCAGGGTGGCGAGCAGGACGCACACCCCGGCCGTCAGCCGTTTTCTTATGATCATCGCCGGATCCTATTGAAGATCCACGATCATCCCCAAAACCGCTCGGCGGGACGTGATTTCGGGGCCTTCGCTCATCCGCCGAGCAGCGGCTCCGCAGCCCTGTCCAGCACCGAACCCACGCGATCCCAGGTCTCGGTGTCCCGCTCCAGCGG
This sequence comes from Streptomyces sp. NPDC006516, assembly GCF_040611875.1. Taxonomy (NCBI): domain Bacteria; kingdom Bacillati; phylum Actinomycetota; class Actinomycetes; order Kitasatosporales; family Streptomycetaceae; genus Streptomyces; species Streptomyces sp. NPDC006516. The sequence goes on along the minus strand of NZ_JBEXPD010000005.1, from coordinate 136,895 downwards.
CGGGAGGGTGGCGTCGGCGTCGGCGTTGTCGGCCCTCGCGTTCCAGCGGGTCGCGATGGCGACCGGGTCGCCCCCGCCCGCCGCCGACGCCGCCAGCGCCGCCGCGCCGAGGGCGACCAGCTCGCCGCTGCCGGGCACGATCAGGGGGCGGCCGGAGAGGCGTCGCACGGTCTCGACCCACGTGCGGCCCTGGGCCCCGCCGCCGATCAGCCGCAGGGGCCGGGAGGCGACCTCGGGGTCGGCCGGGTCGAGGCCGCAGGCCCGCAGCAGTTCGTCGAGCGCGCGCAGCACGGTGAAGGCCGCGCCCTCGTAGGCCGCGCCCAGCAGCTGCTGCGGCGTGGTGTCGTGCCGCAGGCCGGTGAGGAGCCCGGCCGATGTGGGCAGGTCCGGCGTGCGCTCGCCGTCCAGGTACGGCAGGAGGACGGCCTCGCCGCCGGGTGTCGCGTCGTCGCGGTGGAGGCCGAGCAGAGAGGCCACCTTGTCGACGGCCAGGGTGCAGTTGAGGGTGCAGGCCAGCGGGAGGTACGTCCCGTCGGCGGCGGCGAAACCCGAGAGGGCCGTGGAGGCGGGCCTGGTCCGGGAGGCGGCGAAGACCGTGCCCGAGGTGCCCAGGCTCAGGACCGGGTGGTCCAGCAGCCCGGCGCCGCCCAGGCCGAGGCCGACGGCGGCGCTCATGTTGTCGCCGGTGCCGGCCGCGACGGCGATCCCGGCCGGCAGGCCGAGCGCCTCGGCCGCGGACTCGGTCAGGGAGCCGATGCGGGTGCCGCCGGTGGCTGCGACCTCGGGCAGCATCGACGTGTCCAGGCCGAGGCGGTCCAGGAGCTCGGGGTCGTAGGAGCCCGTCTCCGTCGAGTACCAGCAGGTCCCCGACGCGTCGCCCGGGTCGGTCGCCGCGACGCCGGCGAGCCGCTCGGTGAGGAAGTCGTGGGGGAGCCGCACGGAGGCCGTCGCCTCGGCGTTCGCCGGGTCGTTCTCCCGCAGCCACCGCCACTTCGTGGCCGTCATGGAGGCCACGGGCACCGTGCCCGTGCGCGCGGTCCAGGCCTCGGGCCCGCCCAGCTCCGCGACGAGCGCGGAGGCCTGCGGCGCGGAGCGCGTGTCGTTCCACAGGAGCGCGGGACGCAGCGGCCGGCCGGCCGCGTCGAGGACCACCAGGCCGTGCTGCTGCCCGGCCACGGCGATGCCCGTGACGGAGGAGGGGGAGAGCCCGGACTCCTTGAGCCCCGCCGCGACGGCGTCGCGGAGCGCCCGCCACCAGACCTCGGGGTCGGTCTCGCGCGCCCCGCCCTCGCCCGTGACGACGTGGGGGGCGCGGCCGACGGCGAGGAGCTCGCCCGTCTCGGCGTCGGTGACTGCAGCCTTGGTGGACTGGGTGGAGCTGTCCACGCCGATGACGACGGTACGCGGCGGCATGGGCTACCTCTTCTCGTGCGGTTTCCGGTGGTGCGGCTTTTGGGAGTGCGACAAACAAATTACGTGATCGATGGCGTCCCGAACAGAGGCGGCCCCCGTTTCGTGCTCCGGGGGGTTACGCCACGACGGTGCCGTGTGCATAATTAATCATGTCAGTGAACAAATAGGCCCGGGGTACTGACGACGGCTCCGGACCCCAGGCAGGCGAAGGCGGAGACACCATGACGGAACGCTTCACTCCCACCCCGGCGGACAGGTTCACCTTCGGTCTGTGGACCGTGGGCTGGCGTGGCAACGACCCGTTCGGTGACGCGACGCGTCCCGCGCTGGACCCGGTCGAGTCGGTGGAGCGGCTCGCCGAGCTCGGCGCCCACGGTGTCACCTTCCACGACGACGACCTGATCCCCTTCGGGTCCGACGACGCCGAGCGGGCCCGGCTGATCGGCCGGTTCAAGGACGCCCTGGAACGCACCGGGATGAAGGTCCCGATGGCCACCACCAACCTGTTCACCCACCCGGTGTTCAAGGACGGCGGCTTCACCTCCAACGACCGCGACGTACGCCGCTTCGCGCTGCGCAAGGTCATCCGCAACATCGACCTGGCCGCCGAACTCGGCGCGAAGACCTACGTCGCCTGGGGCGGCCGCGAAGGAGCCGAGTCCGGCGGCGCGAAGGACGTCCGGGTCGCCCTGGACCGGATGAAGGAAGCCTTCGACCTGCTGGGCGACTACGTCACCGAACAGGGCTACGACCTGCGCTTCGCGATCGAGCCCAAGCCCAACGAGCCCCGCGGCGACATCCTCCTGCCCACCATCGGCCACGCCCTCGCCTTCATCGAGCGCCTGGAGCGCCCCGAGATGGTCGGTGTGAACCCGGAGACCGGCCACGAGCAGATGGCCGGGCTGAACTTCCCCCACGGCATCGCCCAGGCCCTGTGGGCCGGCAAGCTCTTCCACATCGACCTCAACGGCCAGTCCGGCATCAAGTACGACCAGGACTTCCGCTTCGGCGCCGGCGACCTGCGCCAGGCCTTCTGGCTCGTCGACCTCCTGGAGACCTCCGACTACGAAGGCTCCCTGCACTTCGACTTCAAGCCCGTACGCACCGACGGCATCGACGGCGTCTGGGAATCCGCGAAGAACTGCATGCGCAACTACCTCATCCTCAAGGAACGCGCCCTCGCCTTCCGCGCCGACCCCGCCGTCCAGGAAGCCCTGACCGCCTCCCGCCTCGACGAACTCGCCCAGCCCACCGCCGACGACGGCCTCAAGGCCCTCCTCGCCGACAAGTCCGCCTACGAGGACTTCGACGCCACCGCGGCAGCCGAACGCTCCATGGCCTTCGAAGCCCTCGACCAGCTCGCCATGGAACACCTCCTCGGCGTCCGCTGACCCACCCCCCGGGGTGTCCGACGGCCCACCGCCGGACACCCCGGTCCGTAGCTCTGCCCTCAGGCGTCTCAGGCGTCCGTGGCCGGAGCCGGCCGGGCGTACGCGACCGGGTCGGCCAGCACGTCCTGCACCACCAGGGCCGCCGCGCCCCGGGCCGCGTCACCCGCGACGGACGACGCGCGCAGCCTGCCGCCGCCCCGGGACCAGAGGCCGGACACCACGCGTCCCGTCAGCTCCTCGTCGGCGGGCGGCGAGAGCCAGGGCATCAGGCTCCGGTATATCCCGCCGAGCACCACGGCGTCAGGGTCGAACAGATTCACCGCGCCGGACAGCACCTGCCCCAGCATCCGGCCGGCGTCGGCCACGGCGGCCAGGGCCACAGGGTCACCCGCCTGTGCCCGGCGCTCCAGCTCCATCACCCCGGCGGCCCCGCCGCCCGCCTCGTCGATGCCTGCCGCCCGCAGCAGGGCGGACTGGCCGGCGTACTGCTCCAGGCAGCCGCGCGATCCGCAGCGGCACTCGGGGCCCGCCGGGTCCACCACCACGTGCCCGATCTCCCCGGCGAAGCCGTGCGCTCCGCGCAGCAGCTCGCCGTCGAGGACGAGGGCGCCACCGACACCGATCTCGCCGGTCAGGTAGAGGAAGCTGCGGACCGTGTCCAGGCCGCCGAACCACAGCTCGGCCAGCGCCGCGAGATTCGCCTCGTTCTCCGAGCGCACCGGCAGCCGAGCCGTCGCGGGGCGCTGCGCGGCGAGCGCGTCGGCGAACAGCTCCTCCGCCGCGACCTGGTTCCAGCCCAGGTTCGGCGCCTGGCGAACCGAGCCGCCCGACACGAGACCCGGCAGAGCGAGCGCCGTCCCCACCGGGTAGAGGTCCTGTTCCCGCGCCGAGTCCAGGGTGCGGGCCGCGATGCCCGCGGCCCTGGCCAGTACCTCTTCGGGCGGGGCTCCCCGGTTGTCCAGATGCTCGGTCTGCCGGACCCGGCCGGTTCCCGCGAGGTCCACGACGCACACCGACACGTAATCGATGTTGACCTCCACACCGAGTCCGGCGGGCCCGGTGCGGGCCACCTTCAGGGCCGTACCGGGGCGCCCGGCCTGTCCGCTGAACGTCTTGCCCGACTCGGTGACGAAGCCGCTGTCCAGCAGCTGTTCGACCAGGGAGGACACGGCGGCCCGGGTGAGCCCCACCCGGGCGGAGACTCCGGCCCGGGTCGCCTCACCGGCCTCGCCCTCGTCCCGTACGGCGCGCAGCACCAGGCTCAGGTTGTGGCGCCGCACGGTGTCCTTGTCGGCCTTGGACCCCAGGGGCGTGAGGTAGCTCTTCATATCGCCGACGAGCCTATGCGATGGCGCACATCTGTACGGACCCGAGAAGGGGCTCCTCACGCGGGGCCCCGGTCACGCCCGTCGCACCGTGCCCCGCTGTCACCGGGTGCGAGTGGCCTCCTGCGGCACGACCCTGAGGTCCGCCTCGATCCGGGCCGCCGTGGCCAGCAGCGGCGGCAGGAGGTCGCGCCTGATCGAATCGACCGAGTTCCGGCTCGCGTGCACGGGGATGTTCACCGCCGCGACCACCGTCCCCTCCCGGTCGCGGACGGGGGCCGCCACCGAACGCAGCCCCTCCTCAAGCTCCTGGTCGACGATGGCGTGGCCCTGCCTGCGGACCCGGGCCAGCTCCTGGAGGAGCGGCTCGGGCGCGACCACCGTGCGGTCCGTGGGCGGGTCGATCCGCGCGCGCCGTACCCGCGGCTCGATCTCCTCCTCCGGCAGATGCGCGACGAGCACCCGGCCGACCGACGTCACCAGGGCGGGGAAGCGGGTGCCCACCGTGATGGACGCCGTCATGATCCGGGCGGTCGGTACCCGCACCAGGTACACGATGTCGTCACCGTCCAGCACGCACAGCGACGACGACTCGCGCACCTCCGCGACGAGCCTCTCCAGATGTGGCTCCGCCACCCGGGGCAGGGAGTAGCTGGACACGTAGGCGTAGCCCAGTTCGAGCACGCGAGGGGTGAGCCGGAAGAGCCGCCCGTCGGTGTGGACGTATCCCAGGTCGACGAGCGTCAGCAGGAACCGGCGGGCGGCGGCGCGTGTGAGGTCGCAGACCCGTGCCACCTCGCTCAGGCTGAGCTCCGGCCGGTCCACGTCGAAGGCGCGGATGACGGACAGGCCGCGCTCGAAGGAACGCACGAAGTACGGCTCCCGCGCCTGTCCACCCATCGACCGCCCCCATGTGCGAGAACGCGCACAGCTGTGCGCCATGTGCACGGTAGGCGGCTGCCATGGAGGCGTCAACGGAGCTGACATGCAGTCAGAAACCCTTGAGAGCAAGGGTGATATCTCTGTGTACGACCGTTGACCCCTCTCGGTGGGCGACCCTATGTTCTCGCAGGGAACCGCCGTTCGGGCTCCGCACACCGTGCCGGGCGCCATCGTCACCCTGGGGGCACCATGCGTCGTCTGCTTGTCGGATTCACCGCCGCGCTCGTGGCTTCCACGACGGCCGCCTGCGGATCGTCGGACCCGTCCACCTCGTCGAAGGACGGGAAGACCGCCGTCAAGGTGGGCGTCATTCCCATCGTGGACGTCGCACCCGTCTACCTGGGCAAGGAGAAGGGCTTCTACAGCGAGCGAGGCATCGATCTGACCCTGGTGGGCGCCCAGGGCGGCGCGGCGATCGTGCCCGGGGTGGTCAGCGGCCAGTTCCAGTTCGGCTTCTCCAACGTTACCTCGCTGATGATCGCCGCGGACAAGGACGTACCCGTGAAGGCCGTCGCCAACGGCGTCGCCTCGACCGGCGAGGACGGCGCGGACTTCGCCGGCATCGTGGTGAAACGCGACAGCCCGCTGAAGACCGCCAAGGACCTCGCGGGCAAGAAGGTCGCCGTCAACACCCTCAAGAACATCGGCGACACGTCCGTGCGGGAGTCGGTCCGAAAGGCGGGCGGAGACCCCTCGAAGGTCGAATTCGTGGAGCTCCCCTTCGACCAGATGTCCGCCGCGCTCGACGGCGGACAGGTCGACGCCGCCTGGGTCGTCGAACCCGCGCTCGCCACCGTCAAGTCCAAGGGCGGCCGCGTCATCGCGTCGAACTTCGTCGACCTCGCTCCGGATCTGACCGTCGCCCTCTACTTCACCGCGCAGCGGTACGCCGAGCAGAATCCCGACCTGGTGAAGAAGTTCCAGGAGGCGACCCGGGAGTCCCTCGCCTACGCCGACAGCCACCCCGACGAGGTCCGCGAGATCCTCACCACCTACACCAAGATCCCCGAGGCGACCCTCCAGAAGATGACCCTGCCGAAGTGGCCGGTCGAGCCCAACCGCGCATCCCTGGAGACCCTCGGCAAGCTCGGCAGGGAGGACGGCCTCTTCTCCGCCGCCCCGGACCTGGACGAGCTGCTGCCGTGACGACCGAAACGTCACCGAAGGCCTCTGTGGCACGCGTCCGGGGCATCCGGCCCGGGGTGACCGACGCCCTGCTCGGTCTCGCCGGGCTGGCCGGTTTCCTCGCCCTCGTCGAAGCCGTCCCGCGTACCGGCCTGGTCTCGTCCGACTACCTGCCGCCCACCAGCCGCATCGCCGGGGCGCTCGCGGACGAGTTCGCGGACGCCGCGTTCTGGGCGGCACTCGGCGAGACGCTCACCGGCTGGTCCGTGGGCCTGCTGATCGCCACGGTGCTGGGCGTCGCCGCCGGCACCGTCATCAACGGCGTCCCCAATCTGCGACGGGCCACCGCCTCCACGATCGAATTCCTGCGCCCCATCCCCTCGGTGGCCCTCATCCCGCTCGCCGTCCTTCTCTACGGCACCGATCTGCGCTCCACCCTGCTCCTGGTCGTCTACGCGGCCTTCTGGCAGATCCTCGTCCAGGTGCTGTACGGGGCCCAGGACGTCGACCCGGTCGCCGACGAGACGGCCCGCAGCTACGGCCTCTCCGCCCGGGCCCGCATCCGTCATGTCGTCTGGCCCACAGCGCTGCCGTACGTCATGACGGGCATCCGGCTCGCCGCCTCCGTCGCGCTGATCCTCGCCGTCACCGCCGAACTCGTCATCGGATCCCCGGGGCTGGGGTCGCGGATCGCGGTCGCGCAGACCTCCCAGGCCGTCCCCGACATGTACGCCCTGGTGGTCGTCACCGGTCTGCTCGGGCTGATCGTCAACGTCGGGGCGCGTGCCGTGGAGCGCCGTGCGCTCGCCTGGCACCAGTCGGTCCGGGGCGAGGCCGCCGTATGAGGCGCGTCCTCGCCCAGGTGCTGTTCACCCTCGGGCTGCCGGCCGTCCTGTTCACCGTCTGGTGGGTGGTCTCCGACTCCGGGACCGAGATCTACTCCCCGCCGCTGCGCACCATCCTCTCCGCCTTCGGTGACGTCTGGACCTGGGAGAGGATCACCGCCGACGTCCTGCCCAGCATCCTGCGCCTGCTCGCCGGATTCGCCGTCGCGGCCGTCGCCGGAGTGACCGCCGGGATCGTCATCGGCTCGTACAGACGGGTGCGGGCCGTGACCGAGCCCGTGCTCGAATTCCTGCGGGCCGTGCCCCCGCCGGTCCTCGTCCCCGTCATCATGCTGTTCGCCGGCATCGGGGACACGATGAAGATCGTGGTCATCGCGAGCGGCTGCGTCTGGCCGATCCTGCTCAACACCGTCGAGGGTGTGCGGGCCGTCGACCCAGTCCTGAGCGACACCGCCCGTGCATACGGTCTGCGAGGCGGCATCCGGCTCCGCCACCTGCTGCTGCGCTCGTCAAGTCCGCAGATCTTCACGGGACTTCGCCAGGCGCTCTCGCTCGGGATCATCCTGATGGTGATCAGCGAGATGTTCGCCGCGAGCAACGGTCTCGGCTTCGCCGTCGTGCAGTTCCAGCGCAGCTTCGCCATCCCCGAGATGTGGAGCGGCATCATCCTGCTCGGTCTTCTCGGCTTCCTGCTCTCCGTGCTCTTCCAGCTCGTCGAGCGTCGCGCCCTCGCCTGGTACCACGGCCTGCGCGCCTCCCGGAGGCAGCCATGAACGACCCCGGTGCGAACCCCGACGTGAAGGACCCCGGTGTGAAGAATCCCGTCGTGCAGGCCCCCGCCGTGCGGGAACCGCGGCACATGCTCGACGTGAGGGCACTGCACAAGGTCTACGAGGGGCAGGACCGCCGTGTCGAAGCGGTGCGCGATCTGACCTTCACCCTCGCACCGGGCGAACTGGCCTGCCTGGTCGGCCCCTCCGGCTGCGGCAAGACGACCCTGCTGAAGTGCGTCGCCGGGCTGCTCCCGCCCACGACCGGCGAGATCCGGCTGAACGGCAGGCCCGTCACCGGCCCGCCGCCCGGGATGGCCGTCGTCTTCCAGGAGTACGGACGCAGCCTGTTCCCGTGGATGCGGGTGCGGGACAACGTGGGCCTGCCGCTGCGCGGGAAGAAAGGGCTCAGCAAGGCGCGGAAGCACGAACTCGTCGAGCGTTCCCTCGCGTCCGTCGGCCTCGCGGACGCCGGCGGAGCCTATCCCTGGCAGCTCTCCGGCGGCATGCAGCAGCGAGTCGCGATCGCGCGGGCGATCGCCTACGAGCCGGAAGTCCTGCTGATGGACGAGCCGTTCGCCGCAGTGGACGCCCAGACCCGCGCCGATCTCGAGGACCTGGTGCGCGGGCTGTGGCAGGAGCTGGGGGTGACCGTGCTCTTCGTCACGCACGACATCGACGAGGCGGTCTATCTGGGGCAGCGGGTGCTGGTCCTGTCCGGGGCGCCGACCGTGGTCCGGGAGCAGGTGACGATCGATCTGCCCGACGAGCGTGACCAGTTGCGCACCCGGGTCCTTCCCCGCTTCGCCGAGCTGCGCACCCACGTGTACGAGCAGATCCAGGCCGCGAAGCGGGGGCAGGAGTGAGACACCCGCCCCCGCCCGCCGGCAGCGCTACAGGTCAGCGGCGTCCTTCACCGCGCCCAGGTCGACGAACTTGAAGCCGGTCGCCTCACGGTCCTCCTCGATGCCGGTCGCGGAGGTCTCGTGCCCGTCCTGGACCACCAGCAGACCGCGCGGGTAGCGGGAGCCCAGAGGCTTGTCGAGCACGGCGGCCCCGTCGCACTCCTCGCTGCCGTCGAGGTCGGCCGACACGGCGGTGACGCGGAAGCCGCCCTCGTACTCGTTGGCGTCGGACACCTCACGGTCGTACAGGGCGAAGCTGTTGTCGCCCTGGCCCGACGCGAAGAGGTAGCCGTCCCCGCCGGACTCCTGGAGCAGGGTCAGCCCCTCCACGTCCGCCGCCAGCCGCTCGCCGCCGAAGCCCGGGTCCGCGCCGGGTGCGCACTCCTCGGTCTCCGGGTCGTACGTCCCGGGGACGCCGTACTCCCTGACCTTGTCCACCAGGACCGGGCGCCCGTTCAGGCCGGCGGGCAGACGCCAGATGCCGACGTCCTCCTGGCCGGCGTACAGCATGCCGTTCGCCGGGTCGACGACCATTCCCTCGACCTGCGGAAGCTCGCCGGGCTCACCGCACGGCGTCCACGAGGTGCCGTCCGGGAGCCGGAACGACGAGGGCAGCGAGAGCGTGCGCACCAGGCTGTAACCCACGGTGCCCGACGCGGTCGGACGCAGCTCCAGCAGGGCGAGGTCGGTGGTGTTGCGGCGGCTGACGAGCGCGTACGAGCGACCGGTGGCGCGGTCCTGCCAGGTGGCGAGGCCGTACGCGGTCCGCTGCTCGTTGATCTCGGCCTGGTCCGACGAGAAGACGGGGGCCGCGGCGGGGTCGGTGACGTCCTTCAGCGGGCCGCCGGGCTGCGAGGGGTCGATGCGGTAGATCCGGAGGCGGTCGTTGCCCCGGTCGCTCACCACGGCCACATCGGTGCGGCCCGCCGGGGTGCGGAGGCCACTGAGGAGATCGACGTTGTTGAACCGGCCCGGAGCGTCGTCCTCCGCGCCGGACGAGGGTGCCGGGAGGGACTGGACCAGGGAGGCGTCCAGGCCGTAGACCCGGAGCCCGCCCTCCTTCGCGGTGGCGACGACCAGGCTGCGGCCGGGGTCCGCGTCGTCGCGCCAGATCGCCGGGTCGTCGGCGTTGGCGTTGCCACCCGCCTCGTCGTCGTACAGCGCGGCCGTCTCCGCCGTCGCGCCCACGGCCGGCAACGACCGGGCGTGGGCGGGCGACAGCGGTACGAGGGTGATCAGCGCGGTGCCGAGGAGAGCGGTGGCCGCCAGGCGAGGGGAGCGGTGCATGCGCACGGATGCTTCCTGTCGTGAGAGGGACATGTCCATGACTCGTCAGGAAGTGTCGGGCTGCGGGGCGGTGTTCCGGTGTCACACCCGTGGGCGGGACATGGGCGGCAGGTGAATTCCCGGTGTCGCGGCTGGTGTCGGGCCGGTGCCGCCGGGCGGTGCCGGGTCCTGCGACGCGGGGGTGGCGCCCGGGTCCGGTGGCGACGATCGCCACCGGACCCGAACACCCCGCGCCCCCGACGGCTCAGGGCTTCGCGCCCCTGGCCTCCAGCATGTCCGCCATGAGCGAGATCTCCGACTCCTGCGCGCGGGCCATGCCCGCCGCCAGCCCTCTGATCTCGTCCGTGTCCGCCGAAGCGGCCGCAGCCTGCGCCATGTCGGCGCCCGCGCGGTGGTGGACGGTCATCAGCCGCAGGAACAGCACCTCGGCGTCCCTGCCCTCGGCCGAGCGAAGCCGGTCCAGCTGGGTGTCGGTCGCCATGCCCGGCATCAGGGAACCGTCGTCCGGTGCGGCCGGGTGGCCCATCCACTCCATGGGCGGCCGGTCCGAGCTCTTGGGCCTGCCCCACGACTCCAGCCAGCCCAGCATCATGCCCCGCTGGTTGGCCTGGGTGTTGATGATGTCGTACGCGAGCCGCCGTACGTCCTCGTCCTCGGTGCGGTCCCGGACGATGAACGCCATCTCCACCGCCTGCTGGTGGTGGACCGACATGTCCCGGGCGAACCCGACGTCGGCCGAGGCCTCCGCAGGAGCGGCGGAGGACGTGCCGGAGCCGGCGTCGGAGGGCGATGCCGCCGAGGGCCGGACCACCATCAGCAGGACGAGCCCCACCGCCACCACGAACACCACGGCTCCCGCCCATACCAAGGGCCGGGAAGCGCGCGCGGAGGAGGTCACTTGGCGACCCCGCCGGAGCAGGCGGCGCCCGGCTCGGGGGTCTGCGCGCCCTGGACGTACTTCGTGAAGAACTGCGCCACGCGCTTGTCGGTGGCGCTCTTCACCGTGAGCTGCTTGCCCCAGGCGCTGAGCATCAGCGGGTCCTTCTGGTCGGCCACGGGGCTCATCAGCGAGTAGGGCGTCTTGCCGACGCGCTCCGCCAGCGCCTTGACGTCGGCGTCCTTCGCCTTCTCGTTGTACGTGACCCAGACCGCGCCGTGCTCCAGCGAGTGGACGGCGTTCTCGTTCGGTATCGCCTCGGTGTAGACGTCGGCGTCGCAGTTCATCCACACCGGGTTGTGGTCACCGCCGACGGGCGGGTTCATCGGGTAGTCGACGGCCTTCTCGACGTGGTTCTGGGTCAGCTTGTCCCAGGACTTCTCGCCCGTGACGGGGGAGGTCTTGGCCTGTTCCTCGGCCTTGTCCTTCTCGTCGGCGGCCGACACCAGGTAGCCACCGCCGGCCACGAGAGCGGCCAGCACGGCGACAGCCGCGGTGATGGTGATGATGCGGCTGCGGCGCTCGCGGGTCCGCTCCTTGCGGCGGGCCTCCTCAAGCTTTGCGCGGCGCGCGGCGGAGGGGTTGTTCTTGCTCTTGGCGGAAGCCATGTCTCGGTCCTCGGGTTCGGCGGACGGCGTGCGCGGAAGGCGCGGCACGCGGGGAGGGCGTACGGAAGATCCGCCTCCGGCGCGGTCACTGCGCGGGACGGCGGAGGTCCGGCCTCTAGATCCGCTGGACCTGAAGACGCAGATGATCGACGGCGTGCACGCCGTCGTTCGAGGGACCCCGGATGACCGCGGCGCCGGAGAGCGGGGCGGTCCGGGGAGCGGCCGAGCCGCACGGCAGCGCGGCGGGAGCGGCCGGGCCCGGCAGGACGACGGCCGAGGAGTGGTCCGTCGCGCCGTGGCAGGAACTGCCGACACCGCGCTCGGCGGGGGCGTCGGCCGTCACCACCGACACGGCCGCGGAGGGCACCGGGGTGAAGGCGCGGGCCGCGGCCGCGGAGGGGGCGTCGGCGCGGGGTGAGGCGGGGGCGGTGTGCGCACAGCAGAGGAACACGGCCATGAGCATCAGCGCCCAGGCAAGAGCGGCGGGCAGGCTGTTCATGCCCCGCCGCCGGTCCGTCCCCGCGCCGTCTCTGGTCATCGCCGCCATCGTAATGGTGCGTGAAACTTCAATGAGTCCGGGCCCACAGCTTGGCAGGATAGTGTGCCTCGGTGACGACGCAATCGAACATACCTGCGGGTTGGCATCCGGACCCGCACGGCGCGCCCCAACTGCTGCGCTACTGGGACGGCACCGGCTGGACCGAACACACCCACCCGGCCCAGGCGCCCGCCCAGGCGCAGCCCCAGGCCGCGTCCCCGCAGCAGCAGTTCGTTCCGCAGCAGGCCGCCATGCAGCAGGCCGCCCCTCAGCAGTTCGCTCCACAGCAGGGCACGCCGGGCGGCGGCGGTTCGCTGTTCGACCAGCAGGTTCTGGTGGTGAACCAGAAGGCCAAGCTGATCGAGGTCACCAACGAGTACCGCGTCTTCGACCAGCAGGGCAACACCGTCGGTTCGGTCGCGCAGGTCGGCCAGAGCGCTCTGCGCAAGGTGCTCAGGTTCGTCTCCAGCATCGACCAGTACCTCACCCACCGACTGGAGATCCGCGACGCCCACGGGCAGCCGCAACTGCTCCTGACCCGGCCCGCCAAGTTCATCAAGTCCAGGGTCGTCGTGCAGCGACCGGACGGGCAGCCCGTCGGCAAGATCGTCCAGCAGAACGCCATCGGCAAGATCAATTTCGCCATGACGGTCGACGGACGCCAGGTCGGAGCGATCAAGGCGGAGAACTGGCGTGCCTGGAACTTCGCCATCGTGGACCACGACGGCGCCGAGATCGCCCGGATCACCAAGACCTGGGAAGGCCTGGCGAAGACCATGTTCACCACGGCGGACAACTACGTGCTCCAGATCCACTACCGGCTGCCGGAGCCGCTGCTCAGCCTGGTCGTGGCGACGGCCCTGACCGTGGACACCGCCCTCAAGCAGGACGCCCGCGGCTTCGGCTGAGCCTCTCGGCCGGGCGGGGGCGGCGGCGCCCGGCCCGCCCCCGCCGGTGACCCGGGCGCCCCGCCCGCGACTACTCGGTGCCCTTCGGCTCCGTCGCGTCCATCTCCGCCAGCACCCGCTCGGCCACCGCGAACGCCGAGTTCGCCGCGGGCACCCCGCAGTAGACCCCCGTCTGCAGGAGCGCCGCGCCGATCTCCCGCGGGCTGAGTCCGTTGCGGACCGCGGCGCGGACATGCATCGCCAGCTCGCCGTAGTGGCCGTGGGCGACCAGGGCGGTCAGCGTGATGAGGCTGCGCTCCCGCCGGGACAGCGTCGGGTCGGTCCAGATCTCGCCCCAGGCGTAGCGGGAGATGAAGTCCTGGAAAGGCGCCGTGAACGCCGTGGTCGCCGCCTGTGCCCGGTCCACGTGAGCGTCACCGAGAACCTCGCGGCGCACCGCCGTACCGCTCTCGCGTTCCCGTGGGGCGAAGTGGGCGCGCAGTGCCTCCCGCACCGCCTCGGGGCGTTCCGCCGGGGCCAGGTGCGAGGCGCGCGGCAGCTCCGTGAGCGCCGCGTCCGGGATCCCGTCGGCGATCTCCCGGGCGTGCGCGGGAGGCGTCGCGGGGTCCTCACGGCCCGCGATGACCAGTGTCGGCGCCCGTACACCGGAAAGCGCCTGGGTCAGATCGCAGTCGGCCAGCGCGTCGCAGCACGCGGCGTACGCCGAGGGGTCGGTGCCCAGCAGGTCGTCGAGCAGCCGGGGCTCGGTGAACCCGGGCGTGAACCAGCGGCCCGCGGCGCTCTCCGCGACCTTTCCCAGACCCTCGGCGCGCACGAGCGCCGCCCGCTCCCGCCAGGGGCCCGGGTCCCCGAAGTGGGCGGAGGAACAGACGACGGCCAGCCGGTCGACGCGTTCCGGATGACGGGCCGCGAGCCAGAGGCCCACCGCGCCGCCCAGGGAGACCCCCGCGTACGAGAACCGTTCGAGGGCGAGATGGTCGGCGAGCTCCAGGACCAGCGCCCCGAGATCGGCGACCGAGGCCCCCGGGCCGATCAGGTCGGCCGGCGAGCCCCCGTGGCCCGGCAGGTCCCACCGCACGATCCGGTGGGCGGCGGACAGTTCGGGGGCGACCCCGTCCCAGAGCGCGGTCGAGGTGCCGAGCGACGGGCCGAGCAGCAGCGGCGGCGCGCTCGCCGGCCCTTCGGCGCGGTGGTGGAGGAGTCGGGCGGGTGTCGTGGTCATCGGCGCTCCAGAGCGCGGTCGGTGAGGGGTCCGGCGCAGCCGGTGTACCGGGCGGGGTCGGTCAGTTCGGTGAGGTCCAGGCCGTCGAAGGCGGGCTCCCCGGCGAGGACCTCCGCCAGCGGACTGCCCGTGTCCCGGGAGCGCAAGGCTGCCTCGGTGAGGATCTCCTTGGCGCGGGCGCGGCCCACCCGGCCCTCGGCGACGGCGGCCAGCCGCTCGGAGACGATCAGACCCCCGGTGAGCCCCAGGTGGTTCCGCATGGCCGCGGGGAACACCCTGAGCCCTTCCGTCAGCTCTGCGGCGTCCCGCGCCGCCCCGCCGACGAGGCGCAGCAGGTCGCGCAGCGGCTCCCACTCGGCGTGCCAGGCACCGGCGGGCCGTTCGTCATCAGCGGCGACCGAGCCGTACAGCGTCGCCGCCGCCCCGGGCGCCCGGCGCGCGGCCGCGGCGACCAGAGTGGCGCGGACCGGATTCGCCTTGTGCGGCATGGCGGAGGAGCCGCCGCCGGATCCCTCCGCCAGCTCGCCGATCTCCGTACGGGAGAGGGTGAGCACATCGGCCGCCACCTTGCCGAGCGCGCCCGCGGTGAAGGCGAGGGCTCCGGCCAGGTCGGCGACCGGGGTGCGCAGGGTGTGCCAGGGCAGCGACGGTTCGGCCAGAGCCAGTTCCCGCGCGTACGCCGTGACGAGCTCCAGCCCCGCACCGCCGTCGCCGGCGGTGAAGGCGGCCAGCGTGCCCGCCGCGCCGCCGAGCTGAGCGGGCAGCCCGTCCCGTACGGCGGTCAGCCGGTCCCGTGCGTCCAGCACCAGAGACCTCCAGCCGGCGGCCTTGAGGCCGAAGGTGGTGGGGACCGCGTGCTGGGTCAGGGTACGGCCGGGCATCGGCGTGTCGCGGTGCTCGGCCGCCAGACGCGCCAGTGCGCCGGCGGTGCGCCCGAGGTCCTCCAGCACGAGCCCGAGGGTGCGTGAGGCCACCAGCATCGCCGCCGTGTCCAGGATGTCCTGGCTGGTCGCGCCCCGGTGGACGAAGGGCCTGGTGTCCTCGTCGACCGCGGCCGACAGGGCGGCGACCAGGGGGATCACGGGATTGCCCCCGGACCGCGCCCGCAGCGCCAGCTCGCGTGCGTCGAACGCGTCGGCGTCCGCCGCCCCGGTGACCGCCGCCCCGGCCGCGGCCGGGGCGAGCCCGCAGGAGGACTGGGCCCGGGCGAGAGCCGCCTCGGCGTCCAGCATCGCCTGGAGGAAGGCGTGATCGCCGGTGGCGGCCTCGGCCGGGGAGCCGGCCCGCCCGGGGGCGAGGAGGCCGGCATCGCTCTCGTGCATCAGCTGAACTCCAGGAAGACCGTCTCGCCGTCGCCCTGGAGACGGATGTCGAAGCGGTAGGTGCGCGGGTCCGTGCGTGTCGCGATCAGTGTGGCGCGCCGGTCGGCGTCCAGCGACTCCAGCAACGCGTCTCCCGCGCCGGCCTCCGCGTCCAGCAGATCCGGGAGGTACACGCGGGTGAAGAGGTGCTGGACCAGCCCTCGCGCGAAGACGGCGGCACAGATGTACGGCACGCCGCCGGGCGGCAGCGTACGCACGGTCCATCGCCCGTCCGCGTCCGTCGGTGCCCGGCCGAAACCGGTGAAGTCCACGCCGTTGCGCCCGATCACCTTCCCCGTGGCGGGGTCGTGGCGCAGCGAGCCGGGGAGACCGGCACGGGATCCGTCGGGCGCGGGCTGCCAGGTCTCGACGATCGCGTCGGGCACCGGGTTCCCCTGACCGTCGAGCACGAAGCCGTGCACGGTGATCGTGCCGGGGTGACCGGCCGGGGCGACCTCGCCACCGCCGGGGAAGGGCAGGGCGTAGCCGTAGAACGGTCCCACGGTCTGGGAGGGGGTCGGGGCGTGGGACATCAGGCGTCGCCTTCCTCGGTCCAGGTGGCGCACGGACCGTCGAGGACGATGTCCCAGCGGTAGCCGAGCGACCACTCGGGCACGGACAGATCGTGGTCGTACGTGGAGACCAGACGCTCCCGCGCGGCCTGATCCGTGACGGAGCGGATCACCGGGTCGTACGGGAGGAGCGGATCCCCGGGGAAGTACATCTGGGTGACGAGCCGCTGGCTGAACGACGTGCCGAACAGCGAGAAGTGGATGTGCGCGGGGCGCCAGGCGTTGGTGTGGTTGCGCCAGGGATAGGCACCCGGCTTGACGGTGGTGAACGAGTACCCGCCGTCGTCGTCGGTGAGGCAGCGCCCGAAACCGGTGAAGTTCGGGTCGAGCGGCGCGGGGTGCTGGTCGAGCTGGTGGGCGTACCGCCCCGAGGCGTTGGCCTGCCAGACCTCGACGAGCTGCCCCCGCACGGGTCGGCCGGCCCGGTCGAGGATGCGGCCGGTCACGGTGATCCGCTCGCCGAGCGGCTCGCCGGTGTGCTGGGCGGTGAGGTCCCGGTCGAGCGAGGTCACGTCCGTGACACCGAAGGCGGGCCCGGACAGCTCGACCGCCTCCGGGTCGCGCAGGGGGATCAGCGAACGGTGCGGGTGGCGGAAGTGGCTGCTGCGGTACGGCGGGTAGTCGCGCGGCGGATGCTCGGCACCCGGCCGGGCGGCCGCCTGCGCCTTGGCCACCTCCGCGTCGATCTCCTGCTGGGTCAATCCGTCGGGCAACGGCTGGGCGGGAAGGTCACGTGCGGTCATGTCACGGCTCCGTGAAAGCTGATAATGCTCAGTGCACTGAGTAAATTTCGATGGCCCTGAAGCTACCCAGACGGCGCAGTCGCGGTCAAGACCCTCAGTGCACTGTGTATCTTCGGGAACCTGGCCGGAAGAGGGCTCCGGTCGCGGGGACCTCGGTCCCCGGTGTCGAGGGCCGGTGACCGGCAGAGAGGCGGAGCCGTGCAGGCGGTCGACCTGAGCACCCACCCCGGGCACCTGGCCCGGCGCCTTCAGCAGGCGCACCACCTGCTGTGGAACGCGATGGTCTCGCAGGAGACCACCTCGCCCCAGTTCGCCGTACTCAACGCGCTGACCGCCGAACCGGGTCTCGACCAGCGGACGGTGGGGGAGCGGGTCGGCCTGGACCGCTCCACCATCGCCGAGGTCGTCAGCAGGCTGCTGCGCCGCGAACTGCTGGACAAGGTGCGCGATCCCGGCGACGGACGGCGCTTCCAGCTGCGCCTCACGGACGAGGGCGTCCGTACCCATCGGCGGCTCGCCCTGCGTACGGTCCGGATGAACCAGGTCTTCCTCGGCCCGCTCTCCGCCGGTGAGCAGCAGACGCTCTTCGATCTGATGCACCGCGTGTCGGAGGCCGCCGAGACACTCAGGGTGCCCGAGGAGACGAGGTGACAGGAGCGCTCGGCCCTCTCCCGTGCGGCTGACTCCTGCGGACCGTACGAGGGGTCGGAGGACTCGTCGGCCCTTGCCTTCGGAGCCGGCGGGGTGGGAGACCGAGGCGGGCCGCTGCCTGTGCGGACGGCCTCTAGGGCCGGGTGAAGGTCATGTGCGTCACGCCCCCGAGGGTCGTCACGGACTCGGCCTGGAAGCGCTTCTCCAGTCCTTCGAGTCCGTCCCACAGGCGCTCGCCGCGGCCCAGAACGATCGGGACGACAGCGATGTGCAGATGATCGATGAGGTCTTCGACGAGGAACTCGCGGATCGTGGTCGGCCCGCCACCGATCCTCACGTCCAAGCCGCCTGCGGCCTCGCGCGCCTGACGGAGCGCCTCCTGCGGCGTGGCGTCGATGAAGTGGAATGTGGTGCCGCCCTCCATCTCCACCGAGGGGCGGGGGTGGTGGGTCAGGACGAACACCGGGGTGTGGAAGGGCGGATGGGCCCCCCACCAGCCGTTCCAGTCGTTGTTCTCCCACGGTCCGCGGTGCGGGCTGAACTTGTTGCGGCCCATGATCTCCGCTCCGATGCCGGCGTTCCAGGTGCCGGCGACGGCGTCATCCACCCCGGTGCTCCCGCCCGGCTTGCCCAGCATCTGCTGGAAGGTCCGGGTCGGGAAGAACCACTCGTGGAGCCGCGTGCCGGCGTGGCCGAACGGCGTCTCGAGGCTCTGCCCTTCACCCGTGGCGAATCCGTCGATGGAGATGGAGAAGTTGTGGACCCTCACGCGGGACATTGCACGCACTCCTGCTGTCGAAGCGATGTGACTGCGCATCGCAATCACAAGCCGTGGGCGAGCCTGGACCTGGTGAAGGCAGGATGCCACCACCGGAGGCGGGCACGCGGTACGAACCGCGGTCCGGATGCGCCGTCGACGCGGCCGTGGAGCATTCGGGGACCGTCTCAAGGGGCGTGGACACCGAACGCCGCCCCTTGCTGGTCGCGGAGGACGGCGACGCAGGGCCCACCGGGGACGCGCCGCGGTGGCGCGAGCTGCTCACCGCCCGTGGTCAGGGCTCTCGCGGCGGTGCTCTCCGCATCGGTGACCGTGAAGTAGGGCAGCCACTGCGGTGGCGTCCCGCCCTGCCCGCGCTCGTCGTCACGCGGGAGTTCCTTCAGGCCGCCGAACTCGGCACCGTCCACGCCCCAGTGCGTGAAGTGCTCCGACGTGTCGACCGTCCAGCCGAACACCGCCGGGTAGAAGGTGAGGGCGCCCCGCGGATCGGAGGTGCGCAGCTCCGTCCAGCCCAGGGTGCCGGGGTCGCCGAAGCGCTGGGCGCCCGGGAAGGCGCGGGCCTGCCAGAGGGCGAACACCGCTCCGGACGGATCGGCGGCCACAGCGAATCTGCCCTGGTCGAAGATGTCCATCGGCTCCATCAGCACGGTGCCGCCCGCCGACCGCACGGCGTCCGCCGAGGCGTCCGCGTCCTCGGTGGCGAAGGAGACGGTCCAGGCCGGCCGCTGATCGGGGCGGTGGACGGGGCTGAGGGCGGCCACGGCGTCCTCGCCGAGGCGAGCCATCGTGCAGCCGCCCGGCTCGGGCCGGGGATCGGTCTCGGACCGCCACCCCAGGACGGCCGCGTAGAAGCCCTGGGCACCCGGCACGTCCGGCGTGCCCAGCTCGACCCAGCAAGGGCCCCCGGTCACCGGTTTCGTGAGCTTCATCCCGCTTCCTCCCGAGGCGCGTGACAGGAGACGTTCCTACGCTGTTGTGCAGCACGCTGCTGTGCGGACCGGGCGGCCACCGGGAGCGATCAGGCGTGCCCGCCGAGATGCTTTACGGGTGTAACACCTGTTAACGTAAGTGGGTGAGTGATACAGCCATGCGACCCCGGAAGCCATCCGTCCACAGACTGCCGGTCACCGGCATCCTGCGGCTGAACAGTCCTGCGGAGATCTGGTACAAGCCGGCGCTGAGCGTGGTGGTCGCCTCGGCGGTCCCGAATCTGCTGCTGTACTCCCTCGGCCGGCTCGACCTCGTCATGTACACGATGGCGGGTTCGCTCTGTGCGCTCTACGGGCACAACCTGCCGTACGCCCGCCGGGCGCACACGGTGCTGCGGGTGGTCCTCGGCATGGCCGCGGGCTTCGCCGTGGCGCTGGTCACGGCGTCGCTCACCGACTCCACCGCGGTCCTGATCGCCGTCGGCGCGCTGCTGGCGGCCGTGCAGAAGACCTTCTGCGACGCCACCCGCATCGGCCCGCCGGGCAACGTGATCTTCGCCTTCGTCACCTCGGCCGCGCTCTTCGCCCCGCAGGAGCTCGGGCAGGTGCCGGGGCACATGGCCCTGATGCTCGCCGCGGGCGCCTTCGCCTGGCTGGTCACCGCCGGGCCTGCGCTGTGGCACAGGGAAGGCCCCGAACGCCTCGCCACCGCCCGCGCCCTCGACGCCGCCGCGGCCTACGCGGCGGAGCCGGACCGCCGCACCCGGCACGCCGCGGCGGCAGCCGTCCAGGCCGCCTGGCAAGCGCTGCTCGCATCCGGGCGGCCCACTCCCGTACGCCAGGGGCTGGAGCGGCTGGTCGTCCACGCCGAGCGCGCCCTCGCCACCACCGCGGTCGACGACGGCCAGGTGGGTGGCGCCGACCCCGGCGAGCTGCGCCGATGGGCGGAGGTGACCCGGGGTCGTGGCCCCGTACCCAGCCCCCCGCCCGCGCCCGGCACCGTCGAGCAGCTCTTCGGGATCGATGCCGAACGGGCCGGGCAGCGGATGCGGCGTGGGCGTCGCGAGGCCAGGCGCAGACTGCTGCGCGCACTCGGCCCCGGTTCACCGGTGCTGCCGGTCGCCTTCCGCACGCTCGTCGGCTGCGCGCTGGCGGGCTATGTGTCCTCGGCGCTCGGGGTGGGCCATCCGTACTGGGCGATCGTCACCGCGGCCTCCGTCTACCAGCCCAATCTCACGCTCTCCTGGAGCAGGGCGCTGCAGAGGACCGTCGGCAACCTCCTCGGAGTACTGGTCTTCGCGGCGGTCATCCCGCTCGCCAGGGTCAGCCCGCTGGCCCTCGTGCTGTGCGTGCTGTTCTTCAACTTCGCCGCCGAGGCCCTGATCACCCGCAATTACTGGCTCGGTTCCATCGCGGTCACCCCGATGGCCCTGCTGATCCTGGAGTTCGGGGGGTTCCAGCCCGCGGGCGAGCTCATCGCCGACCGTGCCCTGGACACCCTGGTGGGCGTCGTGGTCGGATTCCTCGCCGCGATCGCCGTCACCAACCGCCGGGCGTCCGGCCGCGTCGAACGGGCCATCGCCGCCGCGGAGGACGCGCGCAGGCGTGCCGAGCGGGCCGTCGCCGACCCCGCGGGCGATGCCCTGGTGCTCGAGACGGCACGCAGGCGGCTGACCGCCGCACTCGTCGAACTGCGCGACGCCAGTGACGTCGCTTCGGGCGAATGGTGGCAGCGCGCCCTGCCCGAGGAGGAACTGCTCGCCGCTGAGCAGGCAGGGCACCGTACGCTCGCGGCGACAGCACAACGGCAGGGGCTCATCACCCTGCCCCCGGCGAACGGAGCGGTGTGACCGACGACATCGTGGCCTCGGTCGTACGGCAGTGGCATGCCGTCAACCCGGGGCTGGACACCGGCCCGATGGAGCTCATCGGCCGTATCAACCGCTGCGCGGCACTGCTCCAGCAGGCGGAGGACGCCCCGCTGCGGGCCGCCGGGCTGACCCGGGGCGAATTCGATCTGCTGGGCGCGATGCGGCGCACCGACCGCGAGCTCACCCCCGGCGAGCTGGCCCGCGAGACCTTCTCGTCCGGCGCTGCCGTCACGAAACGGCTGCGGGCCCTCCAGGAGGCGGGGCTGATCGGCCGCCGCAGTGATGCCAGGGACCGCAGGGTCGCCCACGTCGGGCTGACCGACGCGGGGCGCGAGCTGGTCGACCGTCTGCTTCCCGAACAGCTCGCGTACGAGCGGTCGGTCCTGTCCGGACTGGACGAGGAGACCCGCGGCGGGCTCAGCCAGCAGCTCGGCGAGCTGCTGGTGCAGCTGGAGGGCCGCCTCGGCGGCCGGCGCTGAAGGCCTGCCGCTCACCTGGCGGAGCCGCGTGGCCTGGGGAGGAACCTCACGCACAGTGAGGTTTCCGCAGGCGCGGAACGGTCGCGTCCGCCCACGGCCCAAGGGGGGACGGGGCGGCGCGGCCTCGCGCAGATCTCGCGCGGGCGCATCCGTACATGCGTCCGTCGCTCAGGGATCTGCTCCTTTCGATCCGATTCGAGCACATGTACGCCTGTCTCACCGTGAGGGACGGTTCCGCTCGCACATGAGACGGTCACTCGATCGCCTGGTCGCCCCTTCCCGTGAATTGGCAGGTGGTTCGCCGATCCATGCAAGGGTTCCCGTAGCGTGACGTCCCTCCCTGCGGGACAAAGTGGTCCGGTTTGCGACGATTCCCGCATGTCATCACTCCCCGCACACGACCGGCGGCGCTGAGTGCAAAAACTGGCGAGTGTATTACCGCCGGCGGCTTCGCGCAGGGGGTTGGGCGAATATGCCGAAGCACTGATCTGATCTGGCTAGGCTCACGCGCAGTGAAGTCGAGTTGATACGACTTCAGGCACTTGTTCGCAACTGTCGGCACAAGTGCGTCTACCTCCCGATACCTCCCGAATCAACCGCCAGAGGGTTTAGATGGTCCGTGTTGAATCACCGCCGACCAACAGAGACATCCCGGTAATCCGCGCCGCACTGCTGCCCGTCGTACTCATGGCGGGCGCCACCGCCGCCGGCGCCCTGCCGGTCAGCGGAGACGCGCGGGTGGCAGTCGTCCTGTGCGGTGCGATCGCCACCGCCGTGGTCGCGACGCTCACCGTCGTACTCAACCGCAGACGCCGTGCGATGCGGGTCCAGCGCGCCGAGTACGAACAGCGCATCGCCTACCTGGAACACCGCATCGCGACACACGACCAGGAGACCGTACGGCTCACCAAGGAGCTCCTGCCCGCCGCGATCCGCCGGCTGCGGGCCAGCAACTCCCCGCAGGAGGTGATGCGCGACGTCGTCGACGCCGACGAGTCCTACCGCAACCTCCCCAAGGCGCAGCGCGCTCTGGTCCTCCAGGTCCTCGACATCATCGACAACGAGGAGGCGATGCGTGACTCCGCGCAGCGCGCCTTCGTCAGCGTCGCCCGCCGTGTCCAGGCCATCGTCCACCGCCAGGCCAGCGAGCTCCGGGAGATGGAGGACCACCACGGGCGCAACCCCGAGGTCTTCGACGACCTGCTCCGCATCGACCACGGCACGGCGCTGATCGGCCGGCTCGCCGACTCCATCGCCGTACTCGGCGGCGCGCGGCCCAGCCGTCAGTGGCCCAAGGCCGTACCGCTGTTCAGCGTGCTGCGCGGCGCGATGTCCCGCATCCTCGAGTACCAGCGCGTCGACCTGCACTCGATCGCCAAGGTCGCCATCGTCGGAACGGCCGTCGAACCGCTCATCCACGCCTGCGCGGAACTCCTCGACAACGCGACCCGCTACTCGCCGCCCCAGACGCGGGTGCACGTGACCGCGGTCGAGGTGCAGACCGGCATCGCCATCGAGATCGAGGACGGCGGCGTCAGCCTCAGCGAGGAGGCCCGCGCGCGGGCCGAGAACATGCTCGCCCAGGCCCAGGCCGGCATCAACATGAACGACCTCGGCGAGTCCCCGCGCCTTGGCATGGCTGTGGTCGGCCGCCTCGCCCGCATGTACCAACTCCAGGTCTCCCTGCGGCAGTCCGCGTACGGCGGGGTACGCGCCGTGCTCGTCGTGCCGCGCGACATGATCACCACGGGGCCCGCCCCCGGCATCGCACACGGCATCGGCGCCACCTCGCGCCCCCAGAGCTCGCTCGACATGTCGCAGATGCAGCACGTCGTACCCCCGCGCGGCAAACACAAGGCGCGCCCCGCCGCGACCGGGCCCGTCGCGTCGGTCGCGGCCCCGGCCGCCGCACCGGCACCGGCAGCGTCCCGGCCCGCCGCTCCCGCGGCCGCCATGGCCGACGACGAGATCGTGGTGACCGAGTGGACCGCCGGCGGACTCCCGCAGCGCCGCAGCAGGGGCCGCGCGCCGCTCGGCTCGCACAACCTTCCGCAGCAGTCCTCGACGGCCGCCGAGCCTCCCCCCGCACGCAACGGCCACGGCGGCGGCGACACGGCCCCCCCCGGCCTCTGGCTGGAAGCCTTCACCCAGGCGGTCAACGGGGTGCCCAAGGATCCGGACAACGGCCAAGACTCTGACGACGCGTGGGACAAGGGAGACGAGAAGTGATCCAGCAGCGGGGAAACATGGACTGGATGCTCAAGGAACTGGCCGACGACGTACCGAGCATCCACCAGATCGTCGTGCTCTCCGCCGACGGACTGCGCATCGCCCGCCACGGCGGTGACCCCGACGTCGCCGACCGCCTCGCCGCCGCCTGCGCCGGACTGCAGAGCCTCGCCGCGGCCGTCGCCACCGAAATCCCTTACAGCGACGGGCTGATGAAGCTCGTCGTCATCGAGGTCACCGGCGGGTTCTTCTATCTGATGGCGGCCGGCACCGGCGCCTACCTGGCGGTCCTGGCCGGGGAGACGGTCGACGCCGGACTCGTCGGAGCCCGCATGCGCGACATGGTCGTCCGTATCGGCGCGCACCTGACGAGTCCTCCCCGCCACGACGGGCAGGCCGGATGAGTGCTCCCCGACGAGAGCGCCGAAAAGCCGACCCGGAGCTGAGCGACCCGGAACGGCTCTACGTGATCACCGGTGACCCCGACGGTGAGAGAGCGGCGCTCGACCTGGTCACGATGGTGGTGGCGCAGGCCGAGCCCTCGCCCACGGTGCAGCCCGAGCAGGCCGCGATTCTGCGGCTCTGCAGGGCGCCGTTGTCGGTCGCCGAGATCTCGGCCTACCTGAGCCTGCCCTTCAGCGTCGTCACCTCGCTCCTGACAGAACTCCTGGCGACCGAACTGATCGAATCGCGCGCGCCCATCGTCCGCGCCGCGCTCCCGGACAGGTCCCTCCTCGAAGCGGTGATGCATGGACTTCAGAAGCTCTGACACGATCACGGGCCCCCGCAGCGAGGACGTCCTTCCCACCACGGCCACGGCCGCGGTGAAGGTCGTCATCGTCGGCGGATTCGGGGTCGGAAAGACGACCATGGTCGGCTCGGTGAGCGAGATCCGGCCCCTGACGACCGAAGAGACCATGACCCAGGCCGGCGTCGGCGTGGACGACAACGCGGGGGTGGAGAGCAAGACCGCCACCACCGTCGCCATGGACTTCGGCCGCATCAGTCTCAGCGACGAGCTGATCCTCTATCTGTTCGGCACCCCCGGCCAGGAGCGCTTCTGGTTCCTGTGGAACGGGCTGTTCGAAGGAGCGCTCGGCGCTGTCGTCCTGATCGACACCCGGCGCCTCCAGGTCAGCTTCGACGTGATCGGCAGACTTGAGGAGCGCGGGGTGCCGTTCGTCGTCGCCGTCAACACCTTCCCCGAGGCCCCGCACCACCCCGTCGAAGCCCTG
This sequence comes from Streptomyces sp. NPDC006516, assembly GCF_040611875.1. Classification (NCBI taxonomy): domain Bacteria; kingdom Bacillati; phylum Actinomycetota; class Actinomycetes; order Kitasatosporales; family Streptomycetaceae; genus Streptomyces; species Streptomyces sp. NPDC006516. The sequence continues at coordinate 111,831 of NZ_JBEXPD010000005.1, read as the reverse complement.
CGCAGCGCGCTGGATCTGCCGGACGAGGTCCCGATGATCGACTGCGACGCCCGGCTGCGGACGTCCAGCCGCGATGTGCTGATGACCCTGATGCGCTACCTGCACCGCCTCGCCGTACCGCTCGCCTGACGACGCGCCGCAGCTGCCCTCTGAACCGGCCCCGTCTCCGCCCGCATTTCGGAACGCCATATTCCTGGAGCCATTGTGACCACCCCTTTCCAGCACGAACCCGGATCGGCCACCGGTCCGGTCCCGCCCCCGCAATGCCCCGCGCACGCCACGGGCACGGGCCCCGGCGGCCTGCGCCGCCTCTACGGCCCCGAGGCCGAGGCCGACCCCGCGGGCCTGTACGAGAAGCTGCGCGCCGAACACGGAACGGTCGCGCCCGTCCTGATGCACGGTGACGTCCCCGCCTGGCTGGTGCTCGGGCACAGCGAGAACCTCCACATGACCCGTACGCCCTCGCAGTTCTCCCGCGACTCGCGCCGCTGGCGTGCGCTGCAGGAGGGCACCGTGGCCCCTGACCACCCGCTCGCCCCGGTCTTCACCTGGCAGCCGGTGTGCTCCTTCGCCGAGGGCGCCACCCACGAACGGCTGCGCGGCGCGGTCACCGACAGCATGGCGCGGATCGACACCCGGGGCGTACGCCGCCACATCAACCGGTACAGCAACCGGCTCGTCAACGACTTCTGCCAGGAGGGCCGGGCCGACCTGGTCAGCCAGTTCGCCGAGCGGCTCCCGATGATGGTGATGTGCGCGATCATCGGCATGCCCGAGGAGTACAACGACCGGCTGGTGCAGGCCGCCCGCGACATGACACGGGGCTCGGAGACCGCCGTCGCGAGCAACGCCTACGTGATCGGTGCGCTGGACCGGCTGGTCCAGCGGCGCCGGGCCGTGCCGGGTGAGGACTTCGCGACCTGGCTGGTCGAGCACCCCGCCGGTCTCACCGACAAGGAGGTCAGCGAGCACCTGCGGGTGGTGCTGATCGTCGCCTACGAGACCACCACCAACCTGATCGCCAACGTGCTGCGCATGGTGCTCACGGACCCCCGGTTCCGTGCGCGGCTCAGCGGCGGGCACATGACCGTGCCCGAGGCGGTGGAGCAGACCCTGTGGGACGAGCCGCCGTTCACCTCGATCCTCGGCCGCTGGGCGGTGGGCGACACCGAGCTCGGCGGACAGCAGATCAAGGCGGGTGACGCCCTCATCGTCGGCATCGCACCGGCCAACACCGACCCGGTCGTGCGGCCCGACCTCAGCGCCAGCATGGAGGGCAACCGCGCGCACATGGCGTTCAGCAGCGGTCCTCACGAGTGCCCCGGCCAGGACATCGGCCGCGCCATCGCGGACGTCGGCGTCGACGCCCTGCTGATGCGCCTGCCCGACCTGGAACTCAGCGTGGACGAGAGCCGTTTGCGCTGGGTCGGGAACTTCGTGTCACGGCACCTGGTGGAACTGCCGGCGAGCTTCGCCCCGAGCCCGGAGCAGGAGATCGACGCCGAACCGCTCCCCGCGGTCTCCCGGGCCCGGTCACAGGCCGACTGGGAGGTCGCCTCGCCCTCTCCCACCCTGCCCCCGCCCTCCACGGCGGCACCGGCCGAACCCGCCCCCGCAGCCGGCCCCTCCGCTGCACCCGGCAGCCCCGCCGTGCTCCCGGCGCAGCGGAGCGGGCCGCCGAAACTGTGGCAGGCCGTGGTGCGCTGGTGGAACGGCCACTGACACCGGCCGTCGCGATCGCCGTGCCCGGTGCCCCGGCCGTTCGGGTCCCGGGCACCGGGCCGCGTGCCCCGTACCATCGAGCAGCGTGAAGCTGACAATTCTTGGTGGTGGCGGATTCCGGGTCCCTCTCGTGTACGGGGCGCTCCTCGGTGATCACGCCGAGGGCCGCGTCTCGCGGGTGACCCTGAACGACACGGACGCGGCCCGGCTCACCGCCGTCGCCCGGGTCCTCGCCGAACAGGCCGAGGGCATCGCCGACGCGCCGGCCGTCGTCGTCGCCGACGATCTCGACGAGGCGCTGAGGGGGGCTGACTTCGTCTTCTCCGCCATCCGTGTCGGAGGACTCGAAGGCCGGGCCGCCGACGAACGCGTCGCCCTCGACGAAGGAGTCCTGGGCCAGGAGACGGTCGGTGCCGGCGGCATCGCCTACGGGCTGCGCACGGTGCCCGTCGCCACCGACCTCGCCCGTCGCATCGCCGCGCTCGCGCCCGACGCCTGGGTCATCAACTTCACCAACCCGGCGGGGCTGGTCACCGAGGCGATGTCCCGGTACCTCGGCGACCGTGTCATCGGCATCTGCGACTCGCCGGTGGGGCTCGGCCGCCGGATCGCCCGGGTCCTCGGCGCGGACCCTGACCGGGTGTGGATCGACTACGTCGGGCTCAACCACCTCGGCTGGGTGCGCGGGCTGCACGTCGAGGGCCGCGACCAACTCCCGCGCCTCCTCGCCGACCCCGAGCTGCTCGGCTCCTTCGAGGAGGGCAGGCTCTTCGGCCCGGAGTGGCTGCGCTCGCTCGGCGCGATCCCCAACGAGTACCTGCACTACTACTACTTCAACCGGGAAGCCGTCCGCGCCTATCAGGACGCCGAGCAGACCCGTGGCGCCTTCCTGCGCGAGCAGCAGGAGGGTTTCTACGCCCGGATGAAGGACCCCGAGGCGCCGCCGCTCGCCACCTGGGACCGTACGCGCGCCGAACGCGAGGCCACGTACATGGCGGAGAACAGGGACGTGGCCGGAGCGGGCGAGCGCGAGGAGAGCGATCTGGACTCCGGCGGCTACGAGCAGGTGGCCCTCGCCCTCATGCGTGCCGTCGCCCGTGACGAGCGCACCTCGCTGATCCTCAACGTCCGTAACAGGGGCACCCTTTCGGTGCTGGACGCCGACGCCGTCATCGAGGTGCCGTGCATGGTGGACGCGAGCGGTGCCCACCCCCTCACCGTTGACCCCCTGCCGTACCACGCGGTCGGCCTCGTCACTGCGGTGAAGGCCGTGGAACGGGCGGTGCTCGAAGCGGCGGAGGGCGGCTCGCGAGCGGCGGCCGTACGCGCCTTCGCCCTGCACCCGCTCGTCGACTCCGTGTCCGTGGCCCGCCGGCTGGTCGACGGCTACACCGAGGTCCACCCCGGGCTCGCCTATCTCGCACAGTGACGGGGCCAGTCGCTCCCAGGTCGCGACGAGCGCCGCCGGATCACGGACCAGGAGGGAGTCTGCCCCGCCGCGGGCAGTGCGCCGTCCAGGACGGCATCCCCGCTCATGCGGCGGCGCTCTCGGTGAGTTCGGCCAGATCACCGAGCAGCTCGGACACGACGACCGGATCCAGCCCGGAGAAGCGCAGGGGATAGCTGTGCCTTCCCGGCCAGTGATCGCCAGGACTGCCGGCGAGCCAGACGGTTTCCAGGGTCTGCTCGGGGAACATGTCCACCACGCCGACGGCGATGCCGCTGTTCAACGCGATCACCAGGTATCCCGCCTCGCCGAGCCGCTTGGAGATCCAGCGCTCCACCCCGGCGTCCTGGGGTGCCCCGCGCTCCCATCCCCGCCGCTGCAGCCCGAGCACCTTGCCCGTCGGGACCTTGAGCCCCTCGAACCGGTGGAGCCGGTAGCCGTCGGCCTCCTCCGGCGGCAGCGTCTCCACCGCACGGCCCAGCTGCGGGAACGGCTGGAGGATCTCGTAGTCCGCGAACACCTCCGACCAGCCGCCGAGCGAGTCTCCCAGGTGCAGCGGATGCGCCAGGTACACGGTGGCGTCGCCGGAGGGGACGAAGAGGTCGTCCCGCACATCCGCGAACCTACGGTCCTCCGCGACCCGGAACGCCGTACGCACCCCGTCCGTCTCGCTCAGCCAGACCAGGCGGCGCACCAGGTGCCGGAGCAGCGGATGCGTCACGAACAGGTCATGGAACTCCTGGGCCGTCCACGAGCGCCCCGCGACCATCGCGGCCTCCAGCCTCCGCACCTGGTCGGACGCGATCGTGCGTACGTCCTTCTTCAGCGCCATGAAGCGCTTGCGCTCGGCCGGAGCCAGCTCCGCGTCGTCCTTGGCGCCCGGCACCGGCAGGTCCTTGCGGCGCTTGCCGTCACCGTCCAGGACGAACGGCCGCAGCTTCTCGTCGAATCCGACCGTGAACGAGCGCGTGCCGTAGTCGACGACCGTCGAACCGTCCGCGTCCAGACCGAAGTCCGGGACCAGCCGGTCGGACAGCTGCTCCCCGGAGAGACCCAGACCGGCGGCGACCTCGGAGATCTTCTCCTGGGCGCGCGCCTTCAAGGCCTTGAACTTCACCCGCTGGGCGATGCCGTGCAGATGCAGGAGCGCGGCATCGGTGCCGATCGCCGCCAGCACGTCAAGGCCCTCGACGGCCCTGTGGTGCGCGGCCTCTCCCGGCCAGGCCCGGATCACCGGAGTGAGCCGGCGGACCGTCACGTCGTTCCCGAGCAGTCCCAGCGCGTGCAGCGCCCAGGCCTCCCTGGCCGGCTGGTCCGCCAGCCGCCACTGTTCGAACAGAGCCCACCCGAACTCGGCGAGCGAGTCCGCCTCCGCCGCTTCGACGAGCGCCGTGACCCCGGGATACGGCTCGCCCGGCTTCGACAGCGCGAGCATCGTCACGGCATGGCGCACCGAATCCTCAGGCAGGGCGCCGCCCGCCCGTGCCGCGATCTGCGGCAGCAGTGTGGGCTGGGCCCATCCGGGCAGCTGCGGCATCGTCGAGGGCAGGGCCCGCTCCAGCGGATCGACGGCCAGCAGCTCACCGATCGCCTCCACCACCCGCGCGCCGTAGGGCTCGGCCGCCTTCCGCACCACCTGGTCCCCGTGCAGCGCCGCGATCAGGAGGAGAGCCTGCTCGGCAGCCCGGCGTGCGGTTCCGGCCTTGCCCACGGCGTCGGGAACCAGGAGCGGCGCGGCAGCTTCCCCGTGGCGGCGGAACCAGGAGCGCGCGGTCGTCGCTGCGGACTTCAGCCGCACCGCCCAGTTCGCCATGTGCCGTGCGACGGCCACGTCGACGAACGGCAGGAACAGTGGCGCGAGCGAGGCCGGCTGACGGGGCACGGCCCGCAGCAGCAACGGCAGGGCGTCGAGGCCGAAACGCGCGGCGATCGGCTTGAGGGTGTCCAGGCCGTCGTACAGGTCGGTCGGGTCCCAGGCGGCGAGCGCCTCGGCCACCCACTCGTCCGGCGCGTGGACGTACACCCAGGCCCACTGGATGGACGATCCGGTCAGACCGCTGCGCAGCCCGGCGATGTCCTGCTCCCAGTCGCCGCTGCCCTTACTGCCCGTGTACCAGCTGGAGCACGCCGCCCATGCGTCCCGCTCCCCGGGAAGCCAGTCCAGCGAAGGCGTGTACCGCGCCGTCAGTCCCGCCACGACAGCAGGTGGGACCGTCGTACGCGGCCGGCTCCACGGCGGGGCCGTCAGGACGGCCGGCAGGGCACTCGCGTCGGTGTCCGGCATCTGGTCCACCGGGTTGAGCAGCGGATCGACGACCGCCACGACGTCGTCGTCGAGGGTCGGCAGCAAGGACGTCACAAGGGCGCGGTGACCACCGATGTGGCCCAGCAGCAGCCGGCGCGTGTCCTGTGCCGCCTTCCCGTCCTTGTCCCGCAACTCGGCGGCGAGCAGACGCAACGCGCGCACCGGATAGCGCCTCATCGCGTCGAGAAGGGCGGCGCGGGTGTGTTTGGAGTCCGCGTGGCCGATCAGCAGTCGCATCGCCTCGTCCGTCGGGATCTCGGCCAGGGCTGCTGCGGCCGTCTTGGCCCTGTCCGCGTACTGGTGGGGCCCGAGGCCTCTGGCCAGCAGCGGGGCGACGGCCGTGCCGATCCCGTCCGCCACCGTCCCGATCAGCGCGAGACTGTGATGGATGGCCGGACCGGCGGTGACCGTCTCCAGCTGGCCGGGGGAGTGGAGCGAGCAGAGGAGCATCACGCTCAGGGTGTGATCCCTGATGCCCACCACAGCGGGATCCGCGCAGAGTTCGTCGACCCATGCGGTCTCGCTCGGCACCAGATACGAGACGACGACCTTCCGCTGCGCGTTGCTGCGGCACTCGGCGAGTGCCGCGACCGCCGCGCGGTAGGTGTCCTCGTCCGCCGCGGCGATCAGAGCCCTGATCCGGTCGGCCGCCGGACCGCGCGGATCCGAGCCGTGGTAGCGGTACGTGGGGCGGGGCGAGACGAGTGCTTCCAGATAGGGGTCGTGGCGTGTGTGCCCCGACTGGATCCAGTGCGCCTCGATAAGGAACAACTCCACCACGGCGCGCGCGGCGAACGGCAGCCCGTGGCGCGCGGTCCACAGGTCCGCCCACCCGGATCCCGGCTGGGTGGTGGCCACGACCGACGCCGTCACAGCCGCGCCGAGCGGCGAGGGGACACCGTCCAGATGGGCGCGCGCCGCCGCGACGAGCGCGTCGTCGCTCGCAGGCGCGTCCAGGAACTCCTGGATCCAGTCCGCCTCCTCGGCGACCCGGCTGTCCAGCGCGTCCAGCACCTGCCTGCGTGCCTTGCCCGGCGCGCGCGGCGTGCCACCGCGCCGGGGATGGAGCGCCCGCTGCCAGGCGACGGGCATCACGAACGTGTCCTCGTCCGCCGGCGCCGCGGCGCCGCCGGACGTGACGGCGGGGGCAGGGCCGGGAGCAGCCGGCGAGGAGGCCGCGGGAGCCGGAAGGGCGGCAGGCGCCGGTCCGGAGGCCCCCACCTCGCGGTACCCCTTGCGCTCCTTCTCGGTGATGGTCTTCTGGACCTGGGCCGCGGCGGCCTCCGCCGACACGTACTCCTTCGTCTGTGTCCGTCCGTCGCTCCCGCACCGCCCGTACCGCACGGTGACCACGGCGCCGTCCGCGCCGGTCTCCCAGAACTTCGACGCACTGCCCTCTACGAACTCCCAGCGGCGCACAGGCCTGCCCCCTTCACACGGCCCCGCTCCGCCGCGGGTTTGTGGATCAGTGGTCCCAGGCTAGGTCCGGCCACTGACAACGCCCCCCGGAGGGCCCGCCGCGAGGGGTCAGGGGGCGGGGACGGCCCTGGGGCGTCCGGACGGGTCCCAGGACGGCGTGTGGCCGGTCACCTGACACACCATGAGGAAGAGCGGGATGGGCGGCGTGTAGGGAGTACGGCTGTCCGGCGTGTGGATCAGCCGGGGACGCCCGGCGGGGACGTACGCACCGGCGGCGTACGAAGCCTGCTCGGGCCAGTCCAGGTCGAGGTCCGAACCGGAGGGGACGATCCACCACCACCGGTCCGCGTCGGCGAACACGCATCCGGCGCGCGGCAGATGCGACATCAGGCGGAAGCCGTAGCGCGCGGGTACCCCCACCGCGTCGCAGCCCAGGCTCGCGGACAGCGCGGGCGGCAGTGACAGCCGGACGCGGCTTCCGGCGCCGTCCTCCTCCCCGGCGCGGGTACGACGCGCGCCGAGCAGCTGGGACAGGGCGTTCCTCAGCACGGGCGCTCCGTGCCGTACGGCAGTTCCGCCCAGACGATGCGTCCCGAGGAGTTCCCCGAGTCGACGGACCCCCAGGCGGTGCTCATGGAGTCGACGAGCAGCAGCCCGCGGCCGTGCTCGCCGTCGGCCGTGAGGGACAGCCGTGGGCCGCCGGGCTGATGGCCCTGGTCCTGTACGGATATGCGCAGTCGCTCCTCGTCGCACCGGAGCTCGCAGACGACCCTGGTGCTCATCGTGTGCACGACCGCGTTGGTGACCAGCTCCGAGACGATCAGAACCGCCGCGTCGTGTGCGTCGCCGGACAGCCGCCACTCCGCCAGCCGCGATCGCGTGAGACGCCGGGCACCGGCAACCGACTCGGGATGCGCCGGCAGTGCGAAGCAGTGTCGGAGCGCTTCCGTCCCGGGGCTGAGGTCCATGAGCCGGGGGATGAGCGCACTGCCAGGTGCCACGACCGATTCCTCACAGTGGGGGCTGTGTCACGCTTCGCACCGCCCCGGAACGGGTGGGCGCGATCACGCGAACTTGGTTCGGACACCAACTCTCCCCCTGACATGAACACTTGGCAAGAGGCACTCTGAAAAATTCAGAGTGACTGTGTCCACCGGGCCACGCGCATGGCACACTGCTCGCACACAGCGCATCGGGAGGTCTGAAGTGAGCGAACCGCGGTCCGCCCCGACCGTGGGCCAGGTCGTTCTCGGCAAGCGCCTGCAGGATCTGCGGGAGCGCGTCGGCCTGAGCCGCGACCAGGCGGCGAAGGTGCTCCGTGTAGCCCCCGGGACCATACGCCGCATGGAGACCGCCGAGGTCGGGCTGAAGATCCCCTACGTCCAGCTCCTCCTGAAGGCCTACGGCATCAGTGACGACGAGACCGACGCCTTCGTCGAACTCGCCGAGGAGGCCAACAAGCCCGGCTGGTGGCAGCGCTTCCACGACGTGCTGCCGGACTGGTTCAGCATGTACGTCAGTCTGGAGGGCGCGGCGAGCCTCCTGCGTATGTACGAACCGCACTTCGTCCCGGGCCTGTTGCAGACCGAGGACTACGCGCGCTCCGTCATGCGTACCGGTGCCGTCGGGCAGACCAGACCCGAGGACATCGAGCGCCACGTCGCGCTGCGGATGGAGCGTCAGTCGCTGCTCACCAAGGCGGAGGCGCCGAAGCTCTGGGTGGTGATGGACGAGACCGTCCTGCGTCGTCCGGTCGGCAGCACCGAGGTCATGCGGGAGCAGATCGGGCGTCTGCTCGAAGCCACCGAGATGCCCCACGTGACCCTCCAGATCGCGGAGTTCTCGACCGGCCACCATCCAGGCACGTACGGCCCGTTCGTCCTCTTCCGCTTCGCGGTCCCCGAACTCCCGGACATGGTCTACAGCGAGTACCTGACGGGCGCCGTCTATTTCGACGCGCGCCCCGAGGTGGCTTCCTACCTCGAGGTCATGGACCGGATGGCGGCTCAGGCCGCCACTGCACAACGCACGAAGGAAATCCTCAGGGACTTCCGCAAGGAGCTGTGATGAACCACATATACAACGGCATGCCGGCCGCCGATCTCGGCACCGAAGGCTGGTACAAGCCGTGGAGCGGTGGTAACGGGGGCAACTGCATCGAGGCCATGAAGCTCGCGGACGGCAGGGTGGCGGTACGCCAGTCCGCGGACCCCGACGGCCCCGCGCTCATCTACTCCAACGGCGAGATCGCCGCCTTCATCCAGGGCGCCAAGGCCGGCCAGGCCGACTTCCTGCTGACCTGACACACTGTCACCCTTTCTGCTCCACACGCTGTTCGCCGAAACCACGACCAACGGAGTGCGCTATGACCGGGCAGGACCCCCAAGCCGTCGAGATCGACACCAGCAAGCCGCATCCGGCCCGGATGTACGACTGGTTCCTCGGCGGCAAGGACAACTACCCGGTCGACGAGCAGATGGCCGAGCAGCTGCTCGCGCTGGACTCCAGGGGCAGGGACATGGCCCGGGTCAACAGGGCCTTCATGCACCGGGCCACCCGATGGCTCGCCGAGAACGGCGTACGCCAGTTCCTCGACATCGGATCGGGCATACCCACCGAGCCGAACCTCCACCAGATCGCCCAGCGCACCGCTCCTGACGCGCGCGTCGTCTACTGCGACAACGACCCGATCGTGCTCGCGCACGCGGCAGCCCTCCTGCGCTCCACCCCGGAGGGCGCGACCGAGTACATCCAGGCGGACGCCCGGCAGCCCGACGCCATCCTCGAGGCCGCGGGCAAGATCCTCGACTTCGACAGGCCCATCGCCCTGTCCCTCCTCGCGCTGCTCCACTTCGTGGACGACGAGGACGGCGCGGCGGAGCTCGTGGACCGGCTCGTGGAGCGCCTGCCCTCCGGCAGCTATCTGGTCCTCTCCCACACCACGGGAGACTTCGACCCCGAGGGTGCCGCCGAGGCCCGTGCCCTGTACAAGGCGCGGGGGATGACGCTGCGGCCTCGCTCGCGCGCCGAGCTCACCGCGTTCTTCCACGGCCTCGAGATCGTCGAGCCGGGAGTCTCCCTCTCCGCGGACTGGCGTCCGGAGCTCGGCGAGGTCATCGACGTATCCGGCGACGACCCCATCCCCGGCTACGCGGGAGTGGCCCGCAAGCGCTGACCTCCGCCCCGGCGCCACCCGCAGCGATGCGGAGCCGCGTCCGCCCGGCCCCGGCCCGCCGAGCGGTCCGGGGCGAGGGTCACAATGGACGCATGTCACGACGTACCTCACGCTCGAGCAGGCCGGCCACCGTCCCGGAGAATTCCCCGCGGATCACCCCGGCCTCCCCGTGTCCGTGCGGGCTCCCCGCCGCCTACGGGGACTGCTGCGGCCGATTCCACGCCGGCACCGCAGCCCCGACGTGCGAGGCGCTGATGCGTTCGCGGTACTCGGCCTTCGTCGTCCGGGACGCCGGCTATCTGCTGCGTACCTGGCACCCGGAGACCCGGCCGCCGTCCGTCGACTTCGACCCCGCGATGCGCTGGACGGGCCTGGAGATCCTGGAGGCCACGGAGGGCAGTGCCTTCCACACCACCGGCACGGTCACCTTCCGCGCGCACTACAGCGACGACGGCCGGCCCGACGCGCTCCACGAGAAGAGCCGGTTCGTCCGCCACGACGGAGCCTGGGTCTACGCGACGGCGATCTTCGTCGACTGAAATCCCTTGCGCGGGCCTGCCGCCGGTTCCTACGATCCGCCGCATGAGTGAGGACACGGCGGAGCCGGCAACCGAACGGAACCGCTGCTGGCGGGGGCGCGGCATCGGCCTCACGCCGCTGGAGATCGAGGACGCCGGACTCCTGCACCGCTGGCGCTCCGACGCCGTGGCGGCACACGAGACCGGCGTCTGGCCCGGTTCGCTGTACGAGCTGCGTGAGCGTGTCGAGCGCGACCTCGACGACAACTCACGCGACGACTTCCTGGTCCTGCTGCCCGACGGCACGCCGATCGGCCTCATCGCCCTGCACGACCAGCAGCTGGCCGAGGGCACCGCGGAGGCGTATCTGCTGCTGGCACCGGAGCACCGAGGGCAGGGGCACGGCCTCGCCGCCCTCGAAGCCCTCACCGACCTGGCCTTCGGTGAGCTGCCGATGCAGCGGGTCGAGGCGTTCACCCACACCGACAACGTCGCGGCCCTCTCCGTCCTGGCCGCAGCGGGCTTCGTGCAGGAGGGCGTCCGCCGTTCGTCCTGCCTCCACCGGGGCCGCCGCTACGACAACGCCGTGCTGTCCCTGCTCCGGCCCGAGTGGGAGGCGCTGACCCGCGCCCGGTCGTGGGAGCTCTGATCCGCGCCCTGGCGTGGGGCAGGCGCTGAACCGGGGCCGGTGGTGCCGCTCCTGCGGCCTGCGCCCGGGGTACCGCCACCGACCCCCGCCGGGGTGCCGCCTCCGGCCTGCGCCCGGCCGTGGGAGCTCCGGCCCTGGACCCGTCGTGGGAGCTCCGGGCCGGAGCCTCAGACCGCGGCGACCGCACGCTCCGGCGGGGCCAGCTGCTGTGCCAGGTCCTCCGCGAGCAGCCGCTTGGCGATCACGTCGACCGCTGCCCGCAGCTGCCGGTCGTCGGGCCGGGCTCCGTCCTCGGCCAGTCGTTCGTTGAGCCAGCGCCCCCACGCGGCCGAGATGGTCGCCGCCTCCCGCGCGCCGGCGGGGGTATGGGTGAAGAGGCGGCCGTCCCCGGTGAGGTAGCCCTCCTCGATCATCCGGTCGAACACCGGCACCAGCACCTCCGGCGGGATCCGGTGCCTGGCGGCGATCAGCCTGAGTCCCGCGTGGCCGACCATCCGTGTGAAGAGGTCGACCTGCATCACGGCCCAGGCGCCCGCCACGTCGAGGCGGGTGTCGGACCTGGCCACGATCTGCCGCGCGGTATCGGGGCCGGCCTCGTGGAGGATCCTCGCCACGGACGATTCGAGCACCTTCGTCGCGTCCCCGGTACTGGGCTGGGCGAAGCCATCGCCCATGTCGGTGGAGCCCGCCCGTGCGCTGTCGCGCAGTCTCACCTGCTTCAGGAAGAGCGAGACGACGAAGCCCAGCAAGGCCACCGGGACCGTCCAGAGGAACACGGTGTGCAAGGTGTCCGCATAGGCCTGCGCCAGCGGAGCGGTCTGCTCCGGAGGCAGGGCGTGCACCGCCTGCGGACTCTGCGCGGCCCGCGCGAGCGACGCCGGATCGCCGCCCGCCCGTGCTGCCTGCTCCACCCCCTGCGTCAGATTGGGCCGCAGCGCGTTGGCGTAGATCGTGCCGAACACGGCGGTGCCGAACGAGCTGCCGAGCGTACGGAAGAACGTGACGCCCGATGTCGCGGTGCCCAGGTCCGCGTAGTCCACCGTGTTCTGCACGGCGATCGTCAGCACCTGCATGGACAGGCCGATGCCGATGCCGAGCACCAGCATGTACAGAGACTCCAGCCACACCCCGCTGCCCGGACCCATCCGGGACAGGAGAAAAAGCCCGGCCGCCATCACGAGCGAACCGACGACCGGGAAGAACCGGTAGTGGCCGGTCTTGCTGACGACGTTGCCGCTGAAGATGGAGGCGGCCAGCAGTCCCACGACCAGAGGCAGGGTCCGTACACCGGACAGGGTGGCCGAGTCGCCGTCGACGTACTGCAGATAGGTCGGCAGGTAGATCATCGCGCCGAGCATGGCGAAACCCACGATGAAACTCAGGACGGAGCAGACAGCGAACACCGGATTGCGGAACAGCCGCATCGGCAGCATCGGCTCCTTCGCCCGTGTCTCCACGAGGCAGAAGAGCGCCAGGGCGATCACGCCGCCCACGAAGAGGCCGAGGATGACCGGCGAGCCCCAGGCGTACTCGTTGCCGCCCCAGCTCGTGCCGAGGATCAGCGCGCTCGCGCCGGCCGCGACCAGGGCGATGCCCAGGTAGTCGATGACCGGCCGGCCGGCCGCCCGCACGGACGGGATGGTGCGGGCGGCGGCGATGACCACGACGATCGCGATCGGCACGTTGACGTAGAAGGCCCAGCGCCAGGTCAGATGGTCGGTGAACAGGCCGCCCAGCAGGGGACCGACGACCGTGGCGACACCGAAGACCGCGCCGATCGCCCCCTGGTACTTGCCCCGGTCGCGCAGGGGGATGACGTCGGCGATCAGCGCCATGGAGGTGACCATGAGTCCGCCCGCGCCGATGCCCTGGACACCCCGCCAGATGATCAACAGCAGCATGTTCGACGCGAGACCGCACAGGAACGAGCCGGTGATGAAGATGACCGCCGAGATCTGGAAGATCAACTTCCTGCCGAAGAGGTCACCGAACTTGCCGACCAGCACCGTCGCGACGGTCTCCGCCAGCAGATAGGCCGTCACGACCCAGGACATGTGCTCCGCGCCGCCCAGGTCCGAGACGATCGTGGGCAGCGCCGTCCCCACGATCGTCTGGTCCAGTGCTGCCAGCAGGATCCCCAGCACGATCGTGACGAACACGATGTTCCGGCGTCGGGGGTCGAGGACGGGCGGCGCTGCGGCACTCTGCGCGGCGGGGGCGGTCTCGCTGGCAGTCGTCACCCTCGCACCGTCACATCCGGCCCCGTCCCACGCATCCGGGGGGCGGCCGGAAGGGTCAGGCGGGCGGCTCCCCGCACAAGGTCCCCGTCCGCTCAGGCCAGGAGTCCCCGCACGGAGTCCTTCATCCGGGCCACGAACGCGTCACGGGTCTCTTCGGGGACGCGGTCCAGCGACAGATACGGATTGAGGTCCTCCAGTTCGACGAGGAGCAGCTCGCCCTCCTGCGTCCGGCAGGCGTCCACCCGCTGGATGCCGTGCGAGAGGGTGTTCCACCCCACGAAGCGGCGGGCGAACTCCAGATCCCCGGTGCTCGGCGCGTACGGTTCGAGGACCCATCGCTGATCCGGGTGGGGCGCGTTCAGGGCGTACTGGAAGTCCTGGTCGACGAAGTAGAAGGACACCTCGTAGCGGAAGTCGATGCGCGGCTGGACGAGCAGCGTGCCGTCCGGCGCCCCCTGGAGGTCCGGCTGCTTCGTGAATCGCAGGCCCACGGAGTCCGCGCCGAGTTTCGGCTTGACCACGTAGGCGTCCGCCCGGGGAAGCAGCCCGAGGTCCTGCGCGCGGTCCACCGTGGGTATCACAGGGAACCCGGCCCGGCTCAGATCGACCAGGTACTGCTTGCCCGCCATGTCCGCGCGGCCGTCGAGCGTGTTGTAGACCCGGGCCCCCGCCTCCCGCGCCCGCACCCGGAACGCGTCGTACGCCTCCTGGTGGTGCAGCACCGGACCGCTGTTGCGTACGACCACCGCGTCGAACCCTTCCAGAAGAGCCGCGGCGTCCCGGGGGTGACAGAGCGCGACGTCGAAGGCCTCGCGCAGCCGGGACGTCAGGAAGATGTCCTCGTCGCAGTAGCGCCGGCCGCGCGCCTCGTAGGCGAGATCCGTGACGAAGAGGACGGAGGGGCGGGGGCCACCGGATGCGGCGTTCAAGAATGCTCCCAGGGGGTTCGGTATCGGTCCGACGGTCAATAGCCTTGCTGGTGTTGCCCGTTCACTGCCAAGAAGCACACCGTCTCTGCCTCACAGGAGTCACACGTGTCCCAGGCGTCGTCACCTCCCGACATTCTCTCGCCCGCCTTCGCCGCCGACCCCTACGGGGCGTACCGGACGATGCGCGAGCACGCCCCGCTGATCCACCACGAGGCCACGGGGAGTTACCTGGTCTCGCGGTACGAGGACGTAGAGCGCGTCTTCAAGGACAAGGCGCAGGAGTTCACGACCGAGAACTACGACTGGCAGCTGGAGCCCGTCCACGGCAGGACGATCCTCCAGCTCAGCGGCAGGGAGCACGCCGTCCGCCGGGCCCTGGTCGCCCCTGCCTTCCGCGGCGCGGACCTCCAGGAGAAGTTCCTGCCTGTCATCGAGCGCAACGCCCGCGAGCTGATCGACGCCTTCCGGCACACCGGCGAGGCCGACCTCGTCGAGGCGTTCGCGACCCGCTTCCCCGTGCTGGTCATCGCGGACATGCTGGGCCTGGACCGGGAGGACCACCAGCGCTTCCACGGCTGGTACACCAACGTCATCGCCTTCCTCGGGAACCTGGCCGGTGACCCCGAGATCACCGCGGCCGGGGAGCGCACCCGCCGGGAGTTCGCCGAGTACATGATCCCGGTCATCCAGCAGCGCAGGGAGAACCCGGGGGACGAACTGCTCTCCGCGCTCTGTGCCGCCGAGGTCGACGGCGTACGGATGAGCGACGAGGACATCAAGGCGTTCTGCAGCCTGCTGCTCGCGGCCGGCGGGGAGACGACCGACAAGGCGATCGCCTCGCTCTTCGCCAACCTGCTGGCCCACCCGGAACAGCTCGCCGCCGTGCGGCGGGACCGGTCCCTGATCGACCGGGCCTTCGCCGAGACGCTGCGCTACACCCCGCCGGTCCACATGATCATGCGCCAGACCGCCCGGGACGTGGAGCTCTCCGGCGGCACCGTCCCGGCCGGTGCCACCGTCACGTGCCTGATCGGCTCGGCCAACAGGGACGACGCCCGGTACGCCGAGCCCGACCGTTTCGACCTGTTCCGTGACGACCTGACGAGCACCACGGCGTTCTCGGCCGCCGCCGACCACCTGGCCTTCGCGCTCGGCCGGCACTTCTGCGTGGGCGCGCTCCTGGCCCGGGCCGAGGTCGAGACGGGTGTGAACCAGCTGCTCGACGCGATGCCGGACCTGCGGCTCGCCGACGGCTTCAGCCCGGTCGAGGAGGGCGTCTTCACCCGCGGCCCGGCCTCGCTGCCGGTCCGTTTCACCCCGGCACAGGGCTGAGCGGAGCCGGTGCGGTGGTCTGCCGCACCGGCTCCTGACGGCATCAGCGGATGTGGCGTCCCGAGATCGCGCGGGCGATGACCAGCCGCTGGATCTCGCTCGTACCCTCGAAGATCGTGTAGATCTTGGCGTCGCGGTACATCCGCTCCACCGGGTGCTCCCTGCTGTAGCCGGCTCCGCCCAGGATCTGGACCGCCTTCTCCGTGGCGGCCACCGCGAGCTCACCCGCGCGGAGCTTGGACATCGAGCCCTGGCCGGCGTCGAAGGTGCGGTCGTTGCGCGCCATCCACGCCGCCTGCCAGATCAGCAGGCGTACGGCCTCGATCTCGGTACGGATGTCGGCGAGCGCGAAGGCGATCGACTGGTTCTCGACGATGGGCCGGCCGAACGCCTCGCGCCCGCCCGCGTACTCCAGCGCGTATTCGTACGCGGCCCTCGCGATGCCCAGAGCCTGGGCGCCCACGGTCGGACGGCTCACCTCGAAGGTGGCCATCGCCGCCTGGCTCTTGCCCGTGCCCCCCTCATGGGCACGGGCGAGCCGGGCGTCCAGCTTCTCCCTGCCGCCCAGCAGACAGTGGCCCGGCACGCGTACGTCGTCGAGGAAGACGTCCGCGGTGTGCGACGCCCGCAGGCCGAGCTTCTTGATCGGCCGGCCGGCCTCCAGCCCCTTCGTGCCCGGCGGCACGATGAACGCGGCCTGCCCCCGGGCCCCGAGCGCCGGATCGACGGATGCGACCACCACATGGATCTCGGCGATGCCCCCGTTGGTGATCCACGCCTTCTGGCCGGAGAGCACCCACTCGTCCCTGGCCTCGTCGTAACGGGCCCTGGTGGCCATCGCGGAGACGTCGGAGCCGGCCTGGGGCTCGGAGACGCAGAAGGCGGCCACCTTCGGGTCGTCCTCGTCGCCGTAGCACTGCGGGACCCACTCGGCGAGCTGGTCGGGCGTGCCGGACGCGAAGATCCCGGCGACCGCGAGAGAGGTGCCGAAGAGGGCCATGCCGATCCCGGCGTCGCCCCAGAACAGCTCCTCGTTGGCGATCTGGAGGGAGAGGCCGCTCGGGTCTCCGTACATGTCGGCGAGCGACTCGAAACCGTAGAGGCCGATCTTCGCCGCCTCCTGGATGACCGGCCAGGGGGTCTCTTCCCGGGCGTCCCATTCGGCGGCGGCGGGCCGCACCACCTGGGCGGCGAAGCCGTGCACCCAGGTGCGCAGATCCTGCTGCTCCTCGGTTAGGGCGAGGGAGAAGTAGCTCATGGGGATCAGGCCTTCGGGATGTCGAAGTAGCGGGTGAGCCCGGAGGCCAGGCCCACGTCACCGGCCACCTTGAGCTTGCGCATCATGAACATCGTCACGGGATTGCCGTTGCCGGAGACCAGCTTGAGGAATTCGGCGTCGCCCATCACCAGCGTCGTACGCGGCTCGGCACCGGAGCGGCCCGCGCTCACCGTGCAGGCGCCGTCGGCAATGGAGGTCTCGTAGACCTCGTCGGTCTCGCCGGTGATCTTCCAGCGGATCAGGGCCTTCAGCTGCCCGGCCGCTTCGGGGCGGAACCGCTGCCGCATCCGGCCGAAGACCTCGCTCAGCACCCGGGTGCGCAGGTCACCCCGCATGACCTCGCCCAGCTGCTTGGCGGACAGGCCCTTGACGATCCGTGCGAACTCCTCCGGGGAGACGGCGGCGAAGTCGAGCCCGGACAGTTCGTCGGTGAGGCTCCCGCTGCTGTTGTCGGCCACGCCAAATCCTTACTCCGAAGTAAACTTACTTCTGAGTAAGGTAGAGCGGCCGTGGCCGCACCGCAAGCGTCAGGAGACGCCGTCCGGGCGCACCGCGAGACGGGGGTGATGGGCGGACAGCACCTTGTTGGCCCATGCCAGCTCGGAGAGCGCCTGCTCACGGTCGGCCTGGTCCTCGATGCCGAGCCTCGGTCCCCGGAACCTGCGCACCTCGCGGGCGGCGCAGACGGCGTCGAACTCCGCCTGAAGGACGTGCGGAGGAGTGCAGGCGCCGATCAGCGCCGCGACCCTGTCGGGGATCGGCACGGGGACGAGGAGGTGCGAGGCGGTCATGGGGGTTCCCTCTCGGATGGTTGGCCAGGAGGTGGTGCTCCGCGGCGGCCGGTGGGCCACCGCTCCTCCTTATGTAACGGGACGCAGTTCCTGGTTTCTCGTCCGGAACGTCTCCGTGTCGCAACCGTTTGGGACTGACCGTCTATTTCGCGTTACCTGGGGGTAAGTTGACTCCCCGCCGCGCGTGTGATGCGTACTCAGTTGAGGGATTGGCCTCCCCTGGCACGTAACTGCAGCGCTCGCAGGACGGCTTCGGTGGCGAAGCGGCTCTCCGGATCGGTCAGTTGTTCCCCGAAGATGCCCTCCAGGCTGCGCATCCGGTAGCGGACCGTCTGGGGATGCACGTCCAGCAACTCGCCCATCTGGGCGGCCGTGCCGCGTGTGTCGAGCCAGATCCGCAGCGTCTCGATCAGCCGTTCACGCCGGGTGGTGCTGATGCCGGCCACGGCGGCCAGCTCGCGCTCGGCGAGCTGGTCGAGGAGGGCGAGGTCGGAGAGGAGCCACAGCGTGATGAGGTGGTCCTCGCAGTGGATGACCGGCGCGTCGTCGATGACCCCGGCGTCGACCAGTTCGAGCACGCGGCGGGCCCAGCGGATCGAGTCGGCGGCGAGCGCCGTGGGCACGGTCAGTCCGATCGCCGCACCGCCGCCGGGGACCGTCCGGTCCAGCATCTCCCTGCGCGCGTCGTTCATCGGCCCCGGGATCAGCAGGTGCGGCTGCGGGTCGCCGGGGTCGATCAGGACGTCGGGGTCCGCACTGATCCGGTCGAGACCCGCCGGGGCGCGTACCGCGACGAGCGTGACCTGCTCGGGGAGTGTCCACCCGGTCTGCTCGCACAGCTCGGCGATGGCGCTGCGGGGGACGGGTCTGCCCGTGAGGATCAGGTGCAGCAGCCGCCGGCGTACCGCCTCGCTCTGCTGGTCGGACTGGGCCTGCACCTCCAGATAGCCCTCGCGGGACAGCGACTCGAGTTCGTCCACGTACGCGAACAGCGCGTCGGCGAAGCTGAGCATCAGCGCGGGCGAGAAGTTGTAGCTCCGCCCCACCTTCTTGGCCCGCCGCAGCGCGACCCGCGCGCCCAGCCGGTACGCCCCTTGCAGCGCGTCCATGGTGCGGCCCTCGTACGCCTCGAACCTTCCGAATCTCCGGCACATGTCATCGCGGAGGACGGTGGGCGCCGAGGGTTCGGCGACCAGGTCGACGAACGAGGAAAGGCTCTGCTCGACGCCCATGCGAATGGATTTGCCGTTGGGGCCGTTCAGCAGACGCGCGTATTCCGGATAGGCGCGGGTCACTTCCATGCCTATCTCTTTGATCAGGCTCGGCAGTTCGGGCCGCATGATCGCGGCGAACTCCTGGGGGAGTGGCCCCAGCGGGTCTCCGGTGTCCAGCGGCTGGATGAGTCTCGGCATGACCGTCCCCTTGCTTTACCGGGCCCGGCGTGGAGGGAGCAGGTGGGGGGAGAGCGCTCCCGCGGACCGGCAGGTGTATACCAACATCGGCGCCGAAGATAGACCAAGCCGGACGGGGTGCACACAGTCTGGACAAGATCGAAGTGCAAGGGGCACACAACATGGCCCTGTTGTGGGGCTTCGGTGCAGGTGGGGCGGTAAATGCTCACTTCCGGACAATGTTTTCGGCCGCTGGCCCCGTCGAGGCCGCCGATGTGCGGTCGCGGCATCCGCGTCGGCCCCGACGCGCGTTCCGGGGCCCGTTGACGCGTTCGGTCGTCGCGGCGGGGTGACGCGGAGGCGGGTACCCCGGTTGATGCTCGGCATTTCCCGGCGATGTTGCGCACCAAGTGACAAGTACGCCGCATGAATTAGTGAGCTACTGACGAGGAAAAAAAATCGCCGAACCAATCTTGACCGGCGGGATTGTGCTCGAAGTTTCCCGCAAGTAACGTCACGCCCTGTCACAGAACGTGTGTGGCTGGAAGAGCAGTACGGCCCCCCACGCAACACGATTCATCGCGGCACTCCCTGCACCTTTGCAGGAATTCGGGTGCTGTCCCCGCAACAGTGCGCCCGCACTGCCGAATCGGAGGAACTCACTGTGCGCAACACCCTCAGAAAGATCGCAGTCACGGCCGGTGCCGCCGCGGCTGCCGTCACCCTCGGAGCCACCACCGCCACCGCCGGCGTCGCCGCTCCCACCTGGACCGTCACCCCCGCTCCCTCGCCGGTGGCAGTCTCGGCCACCAACTCCGGTACCGTCTCGCTCGCCCTCAACGGCATCCCGATGACGTGTACGTCATCGGCGGCCAGCGCCGTGCTGGCGACCGCCTCCGGCACCTCGAACGTCACGGTCGGCACGATCGCACCGCTGACCTGGAGCGGGTGCACCAGCCCGTTCGGACCCGTGTCGCCGTCCGCCAACACCTCCCCTGCGTGGCAGCTGAAGGCGAACACCTACAGCGCGGGAACCACCACCGGGTACATCACCGGTGTGAAGGCCTCGGTGACTGTCCTCACCTGCACCTTCACGGTGACGGGTGATGTCACCGCGTCGTACAACAACACCAGCGGCCAGCTCACCATCGGCAACAACGCCACCTACCAGCTGACGGTCGCCACGGTCACCCCGGGCTGCACCGGCATCGCGGCCGTGGGTCAGCACCCGACCTACACCGCCAAGTACAACGCGGTCAAGACGGGTACGACCATCAAGCCGGGCATCGTCTACACCCCCTGATCCGGTAACCGGACCCGGTATCGGTCATGAGGGATCGCACAGCGGGCCCGCTGTGCGATCCCCGCGCCGGACAGCATGCGCCCGCCCCGCTCCGACGGATCGGAGGAGTCAACTGTGCGCAGGCCGATGGCGTGAAGCTCAGGCACAGCGCCAGGCACACGCTTGTCACCCTGGCCGGGGGCACGGCCGTACCGACCGTCGTGTACTCCCCGTGACCCGTCGGCACGCATGTGCCGGGGTCCGTCCGGCGCACGAGGCACGTCCGGTTGTCCGAGAAGGGGACATCGCCAGTGAAGGGAAGTCGTATGGCGGGAACGCGCAGGCGCACCGCGCGCGGTGCGGCGGTGGCCACCGCTGTGCTGCTCGGTGGGATGATCCCCGGCGCACAGGCCGCCCCCGGTGTGCAGGAGATCGACGCGGAGCTGGCCTACACGTGCGACTTCCCGGAGGGCGACCAGCCGGTGAAGGTCCGGCTGGCCGTGACGGTCCCCGAATCCGCTCAGGCCGGACAGATGATCCAGCCCGAGGAGATGGCACTGGACCTGACCCTGCCCGAGGCGGCGTCGGCAGCCCTCGCCGAGTCAGGAGCGGCGGCCGTGAGCGCGGAGGCACAGCTCTCCGTCGACGTCGTCCAGGACGGCCGGCAGGCCCGGACGGAGTGGATCGGGACGGCCGCCGAGGCGGCACCGCTGCCCGAGGCGGGCGAGCTGACGCTGAGAACGGCGGGGAGTGTTCCCTACGTCCGCCCCGGGGCGCCTGGCGACCTGGAGTTCAAGGCCTCCGGCCTCTCGCTGGAACTGGCCGTGAAGAAAGCTGACGGAACCCCGGCGGAGCCCCCGGCCCTCTCCGTGCAGTGCGTGGTGGACGCGGATCAGGAGACGGCCCTGGCGACGGTCGGCGTGGACGGGGACACCCGGACGCCCACACCGGGACCGTCCGCGTCCGAACAGTGGCCCGGTGACGAGGAGCAGGCGCCACCCGGCGCGCCCGAGGTCGGGAAGCGGGCGAAGGATTCCGCGTCCGAGGCGGTACCACCGTGCGTCGGGGACCCGCTCAACGCGGAGGGCCGCGACATGGTCGCCTACGTAGCCGGCTACGCGAACGTGACCAAACTCGACGGCGCCACCAAGTTCCCTCCGGCCTGCGCCCGGATCCACACGTACGACGGCGAGAACTGGTTCGAGTTCCCCTACGTGCACGCGGTGTTGAATGCGGCCATCGTGCTGGACTACAAGGGGAAGCCTCAGCTGCCGCCCACCACGGGGACGTTCCTGACGTTCGGCTTCATGCCGACGACTGCCACCCTCGAGATGACACAGATCCCTCCCGAGCCCAACTCCCCGGAGGACCGCAACGTGGTGTCCCACGGCATCACGGATCTCCTCAACGGGGGCTTCACCAAGACCACCACCAGCGTCGACATGGACTTCGTCCTCCGGCTGCACGACGTGAAGGTCAACGGCGTCGCGCTGGACGTGGGGGACAACTGCCGGACGGAGCGCCCGTTCCGGCTCTCACTCACCGGCCTGGGGACCTGGGACCCGGAGAAGGGGAACGAGGGCTACACGGTGATCACCGGAGGGGAGCTGAGCGGGTCGGTCACCATCCCGCCCTTCGAGGGATGCGGTGTGGGCGAGGATCTGGACAGCCTCTTCACCGCCTCTCTCTCCGGGGCCCCCGGATTCGTCAAGCAGGTACAGGGGGCGCCGTGTGTTCCTTCGACCGGTGACGCCTGTACGCCCGAGTACGAACCCCGAGAAATTCCCAAGGCGACGCGCTGACCCGCAGTCGCCCCCGAGCACCCTGCCGAACGGCGACGCGCAGACCCGCAGTCGCCCCCGAGCACCCTGCCGAGCACAGCACCTCCTCGCGCCTGCTACCGAATTGAGGGAACAATGAGACCTGCCCCGAAGACCTGGATCAAGGCCGCCGGTGCCGTTGCCGCGTCCGCCGCGCTGGTCATGCCGCTCACCGCGTCGCCGGCCGGTGCGGCCACGGCCGCCACCCAGCTGGGCGGCGCATGGGCCCCGTTCGACCGGTGTCCCGTGGACGCCCCCGCCATGCTCGCGGCGGACGGCGACACCGAGGTCCCGTTGTGCGTGACGTCCACCTCGCCCAACGGGACGATCAAACTGGGCGACGTCACGGCGACGACCGGATCGACGAACCTGCAGTTCGGTGTCATCCAGCATCCGGCCGAAGGGACCTACACGGTCGTTCCGCCGCCCGCCGGCTCCATCGTCAGCGGGAAGACGACGATCCCCGGTGGGCTCCTCGGCATCATGTGCCCGAGCAACATTCCGGTGATCTCGGCCGTCTGCGGTCAGATCACCAACGCCACCCTGAACAAGGTGACCGCCACGGTGGAGTCGGCCGGAACTCCGACCGAGTTCAGCCTGGTCGCCGGGATCTCCACCGGGCAGATCGTCAAGCTGCCCGTCAAGATCCGTCTGGAGAACCCCCTGCTCGGATCCAGCTGCTACATAGGGAGCAACAGCAACCCGGTGCTCCTGCGTCCCGGAAACCTGAGTGCCCCGTCCCTGGTCGCCTCCAGATTCAACGGTGACGGTACGGCCAACCCTGATGAGGGCTCGCTCATCAACCTCGCCCTGTCGGGGGCAGGGCAGGGCGACAGCCAGTTCTCCGCGCCGAAGGCCAGCGGCTGCGGTCTCGGTGGCATCCTCAGCTGGGCCATCGACCTCAAGGTGGGCCTGCCCGCGGCAGCCGGGTCGAACAACCTCGTCCTGAACGATGCCAAGACCTCGACGATCGGCCTCACCGCGCCGGGGCTCTCCGTGCCCAACGCCGGCAAGGAGCTCTCCCAGAACTGGCACTCCGCAGTGCAGTAGCCCCGGGTTCCGGCGCGTCGCGCACCTTGTCACTCGGTGCGTGCCGCCCTACCGCCCGCCCGAGCCCGCCCCGACCGCATGAACCCTGGTCGGGGCGGGCTTCGGTGTGTCCGCAGCGGATTCCGGAGCCCGCCGAGCGGCTCGCGATCCCCTCACTTTTCGACAGGTTTCGCGCCCGGACCACTCACTCCTTCATAAGAAAAAGGTGCTGTGCAATTACCTCGGAGAAAGTTCGGGAAACGCTATTGCGGACTTAGGTTACCGGCCCGTAGCGTCCGGCTTGAGCAGATCGGAAACGCGTCCGCGCCTGCTCGTCCGAAGTGCGTGGAGTCCTGGTCGAGCCCTTTGACCCGGGATTCCACCGGGAGTTCCCGCACCCTCGAACCTCCCACCGGGGTGAGGGCGCTTCCGGCCGCTGGGGTCTCGTGGCTCCGGCCCCCCTGGGCCGGGGGACCCCGGTGCGACCGGAGAGCTTGCGCAGATTCCGACAAAGCCGCCCGGCGGGTTTGTCAATCAGTGACAAGTGATCCCCGCCGAGATCAACATCCGGCGATTTCCGCTGCTCAACGGCTTGTCCTGGCGGATTCGACGGACATAACGTGCGCCTCCTGGTGCATGTGTGACGAGCCGTCCTTGCATTTACCGGAGCCGGAGCGCTGACAGATGACGTCGTTCACCACCACTTCGAGGGAGGGCCGATGGGAATCGAAGTAGTCGTCGAAGGCCTGACGAAGTCCTTCGGCAAGCAGAACATCTGGCAGGACGTCAGCCTCACGTTGCCGGCCGGTGAGGTGAGTGTGATGCTCGGTCCTTCCGGCACCGGGAAGACCGTCTTCCTGAAATCCATCATCGGACTGCTGAAACCCGAAAAGGGCCGCGTCCTCATCAACGGCGTCGACATGGTGAACAGCCCCGAGCGGGAGATCATGGAGACCCGGAAACTCTTCGGGCTCATGTTCCAGGACGGCGCGCTCTTCGGCTCGATGTCGCTCTTCGACAACATCGCCTTCCCCTTGCGTGAGCACACCCGCAAGAAGGAGTCCGAGATCCGGCGCATCGTCATGGAACGGATCGACATCGTCGGCCTGCTGGGCGCCGAGGGCAAACTGCCCGGCGAGATATCCGGCGGTATGCGCAAGAGGGCCGGCCTCGCCCGCGCCCTCGTCCTCGACCCGCAGATCATCCTCTGCGACGAGCCGGACTCCGGGCTCGACCCGGTCCGCACCGCCTACCTCTCGCAGCTGCTCATCGATCTCAACGCCCAGATCGACGCCACGATGCTCATCGTCACCCACAACCTCGACATCGCGGCCACCGTCCCGGACAACATGGGCATGCTCTTCTGCCGCAACCTCGTCACCTTCGGGCCGCGCGAGGTGCTGCTCACCAGCGACACGCCCGTGGTCTCCCAGTTCCTCTCCGGACGCCGGGAGGGCCCCATCGGCATGTCGGAGGAGAAGGACGCGGCCACCCTCGCCGCGGAGCGGACGAACGGCGACGGCTACCACGCCCCGCGCGCCGTCGTACCGCAGCTGGAGCCCTCACCCGGAATGCCCGTACGCCAGGCCGCCCTGCGCCGCCGCGAACGGGTCATCTCCATGATGGGCCAGCTGCCCGAGGCCGCCCGTACGGCCATCTTGAACAGCTACACGCCGACCTTGGACGGTGGGCGCAGATGACGGCACCCCCGCCCGTACGCCCGTCCGCGCCGGTCACCGGGAAGGCGCCGGAGGCGACGCCGGACAACCCGCCCTCCCGGCTGCTGGCCCCGCTGCGCCAGACCGGCCAGTTGTTCGCCCTCGCCCTGGCCGTCGGTAGGGCCGTGTTCCGCCGGCCCTTCCAGGTGCGGGAGTTCGTCGAGCAGTTCTGGTTCGTCGCCAGCGTCACCATCCTGCCCGCCGCCCTCGTCTCCATCCCGTTCGGTGCGGTCATCGCCCTCCAGGTCGGCTCCCTCACCGAGCAGCTGGGCGCCCAGTCCTTCACCGGCGGCGCCAGCGTCCTCGCGGTGATCCAGCAGGCCAGCCCGCTCATCGTCGCGCTGTTGATCGCCGGGGCCGCCGGCTCCGCCATCTGCGCCGACCTCGGCTCGCGCAAGATCCGCGAGGAGCTCGACGCCATGGAGGTCATGGGCGTCTCGCCCATCCAGCGCCTCGTCGTCCCGCGCGTCCTGGCCACGATGTTCGTCGCCGTCCTGCTCAACGGGCTGGTCTCCGTCGTCGGAACGCTCGGCGGCTACTTCTTCAACGTGATCATGCAGGACGGCACGCCCGGCGCCTACCTCGCCAGCTTCTCCGCCCTGGCCCAGCTGCCCGACCTGTACATCGGCGAGCTGAAGGCCCTCATCTTCGGCTTCATCGCGGGCATCGTCGCCGCCTACCGGGGACTCAACCCGAGGGGCGGCCCCAAGGGGGTGGGCGACGCGGTCAACCAGTCCGTCGTCATCACCTTCCTGCTCCTGTTCCTCGTCAACATGATCCTCACGGCGATCTATCTGCAGATCGTCCCGCCGAAGGGGGGCTGACCGATGTCGATGCTCGGCTGGCTCGACCGGTCCGGCGACCAACTCACCTTCTACGTGCGGGCCCTCGTCTGGATCCCGCGGACCCTGCGCCGCTACCTCAAGGAAGTGCAGCGGCTGCTCGCCGAGGTCGCCTTCGGCAGCGGCGGCCTCGGTGTCATCGGCGGGACCATCGGCGTGATGATCGCGATGACCCTCGCCACCGGCACGGTCGTCGGCCTCCAGGGATACGCGGCCCTCGACCAGATCGGCACCTCGGCCCTGACCGGCTTCATCTCCGCGTACTTCAACACGCGGGAGATCGCCCCGCTCGTCGCCGGCCTCGCCCTCTCCGCGACCGTCGGCGCGGGCTTCACCGCCCAGCTCGGTGCGATGCGCATCAATGAGGAGGTCGACGCCCTGGAGGCGATGGGCGTGCGCTCCATGCCCTATCTCGTCACCACCCGGATCATCGCGGGCGTCGTCGCCATCATCCCGCTGTACGCGATCGGGCTGCTCTCCTCCTACTTCGCCTCCCGCACCATCACGGTCCTGTTCAACGGCCAGTCCGCCGGTACCTACGACCACTACTTCGATCTCTTCCTCTCCCCGGCCGACGTGCTGCTGTCGGTGCTCAAGGTGCTGATCTTCAGCGTCCTGGTGATCCTCGCGCACTGCTACCACGGCTTCCACGCCACCGGTGGACCGGCGGGCGTGGGGGTGGCGGTGGGCCGTTCGGTGCGCAACGCCATCGTGCTGATCAGCGTCACCGACTTCTTCCTCTCGCTCGCCATCTGGGGCGCGACGACAACGGTGAAGGTGGCCGGCTGATGCGTTCTCCGAAGGCGCAGACGGTGCGCCGCAGACTCGCGGGGGTGGCCTTCGTGCTCGTGCCCGCCGTACTCGTATGGGTGTCGGTCTCCGTGTACGAGAAGGACTTCACGGACAGCGCCACGGTGACCGTACGCACCGGAAGCGTCGGCAACGAGATGCACGACAACGCCGACGTCAAGCTGCGCGGTGTCGTGATCGGGCAGGTACGCGACATCGCGGCCGACGGGGACGGGGCGCGCCTGACCCTCGCCATCGAGCCCGGCCGGCTCGGGCAGATACCCGCCGACGTCACGGCCCAGATGCTGCCCACCACCCTCTTCGGCGAGCGGTTCGTCGCACTCGTACCGCCGGCCGTCCCGTCGGCGCGGACGTTGCGGGCGGGCGCGGTGATCCCTCAGGACCGCTCCAGCAACGCCATCGAGCTGGAGGAGGTGCTCGGCAACGTCCTGCCGATGCTGACCGCCGTCAAGCCGGAGAAGCTCGCCGCCACCCTCAACGCCGTGTCCCAGGCGCTCGAAGGGCGCGGCGACAAGCTCGGCGACACCCTGGTCACCCTCGACGCCCATCTGGAGGAGTTCAACCCGCAACTCCCCACGCTCAACGCGGACATCAAGGAACTCGTCAAGGTCAGCACGCTCTACGCGGACGCCGCCCCCGACGTCCTGGACGCGCTCACCGACTTCACCACCACCAGCGGGACGATCGCCGAGCAGCAGGCCGAACTCGCCGATCTGTACGGCTCCACCACCGCCTCCGCACAGGACGTGACCTCCTTCCTGCGCAAGAACAAGGACAACCTCATCCGCCTCTCCGCCTCGGGCCGCCCGACGCTGGAACTCCTCGCGAAGTACGCGGACGCCTTCCCCTGCACCCTGCGCACGATGGCGGGCTTCGTCCCCGCCATGGACAAGGCGCTCGGCAAGGGCACCGACCGGCCGGGGCTCCACGTCACGCTCAGACCCGTCGAGTCCAAGGGCAAGTACGTGGCCGGGAAGGACACCCCGGTGTACGACGCGACCGGCGGTCCGCACTGCTACTCGGTGCCGTACACCGGCAAGGCGTCCCCCACCGCCGACGTACGGACCGCCTCCGCCACGGCCGGCGCCCCCGGCGAGGAGGCAGGGGAGGACGGGACCGCCACGACCGCGCTCGGCATGCCCAACTCGCCCGAGGAGAGCCGGCTCGTCAACGAGCTGGTCGCCCCCTCCCTGAAAGTCCAGCCCCAGACCCTGCCCGACTGGAGCAGCGTGCTCATCGGTCCGGCCTTCCGCGGTGCGGAGGTGAAGCTCAAGTGAAGCGCCGCTCCCTCACGGGACCGCTCGTGAAGTCGGCCGTCTTCGTCGTGGTGACCTCCCTGGCCACCACGGTCCTCGGACTGGCCATCGCCGACACGGACGTCGGTGACACCACCTCGTACAAGGCGAGGTTCTCCGACGCCACCGGGCTCGTCGTCGGCGACAGCGTCCGGATCGCCGGCGTCAAGGTCGGGCAGGTCGAGTCCGTCGAGGTCGCCGACAGACGGGTGGCCGAGGTCCGTTTCGCCGTCCGCAAGGGCCGCGAGCTGCCCGCATCGGTGACCGCGTCGATCAAGTACCTCAACATGGTCGGCCAGCGTTACGTCGACCTCGACCAGGGCGCCGGGCCCGTGGGCGAGAGCTTCGGGCCGGGAGAGACCATCCCGCTCTCCCGCACCACACCCGCGCTCGATCTCACCCAGCTCTTCAACGGCTTCCAGCCGCTCTTCGAGGGGCTGTCGCCCCCCGACGTCAACCAGCTCGCCGGATCGATCGTCCAGGTCCTCCAGGGCGAGGGCGGCACGGTCGACAGCATCCTCTCCCACGTCGGATCGCTGACCGGGACCGTCGCGGCCAAGGACAAGGTGATCGGCGAGGTGATCAAGAACCTCAACACGGTCCTGAAGACCGTCAACGACCGTGAGGCCGGATTCGACGACCTCGTCGTCACCCTGCAGAAGCTCGTCACGGGCTTCGCCGGCGACCGCAAACCGCTCGGCGAGGCGGTCACCGCCATGGGCGCGCTCACCACCGTGACCGCGGACCTCCTCCAGGACGGCCGCAAGCCGCTGAAGGACGACATCGCCCAGCTCGGGCGGCTCAGCGAGCGGCTGGACGAGAACGCGCCGACGATCGAGAGCTTCCTGCGGAAGACCCCCGCCAAGATGGAGGCCATCACCCGCCTCACCTCGTACGGGTCATGGCTCAACCTCTACCTCTGCGAAGCCCGCGTCAGCGGTGTGACGACCGAGGACGGCAGCGCCCCGCCCACCGGCATCACGATCGGCGGACCGAGGTGCCAGGGATGAGGATCAAGCCCGTACGCGAACGCAACCCGGTCGCCGTCAGCATCGTCGGACTGCTCGTGCTGGCCCTCGTCGGCCTCGCCGCCTACCGCGCCGACTCCCTGCCCCTCATCGGCGGCGGGACCACCTACAGCGCCGACTTCACCGAATCGGCGGGCCTCGACGAGGGCGACGAGGTGCGGATCGCGGGAGTGAAGGTCGGCGAGGTCACCGGCGTCTCGCTCGACGGTGCCAAGGTCAGGGTGGACTTCGAGGTGGAGGACGCCTGGATCGGCAACTCCTCCACGGTCGGCATCGCCATCAAGACGCTCCTGGGCGACAAGTACCTCGCGGTGGACCCGCTGGGGAACGGCCCGCAGGACCCCGACTCGCGCATCACGGCGAGTCGCACGACCTCTCCGTACGACGTGACGCAGGCCTTCAACGGACTCGGCGAGACGATCGGCGAGATCGACACGGCCCGGCTCGCCCAGAGCTTCGAGACGATCTCCGAGACGTTCAAGGACTCCCCGCCCGACGTACGCAGCGCCGCGAACGGCCTGTCCGCGCTGTCGAAAACCGTGTCCGAGCGGGACGCCCAGCTCGCCACGCTCCTCAAGGGCAGCAAACAGCTGACCAAGACGCTCGCGGGCAAGAAGAGCAGCTTCGAGACCCTGCTGGAGGACGGCAACCTGCTGCTGGGCGAGATCCAGGCCCGGCGCGACTCCATCCACCTGCTGCTCACCGGCACCCGGGACCTCGGGACCCAGCTCACCGGGCTCGTGGCGGACAACAACAAGCAGCTCAAGCCGACCCTGGACTCGCTCGGCCGGGTCACAGCGGTCCTCGTGAAGAACCGCAAGAGCCTCGACAAGGTGCTCTCCCTGGCGGGCTCCTACAACCGCCTGGTCGGCAACACCCTGGGCAACGGCCGCTGGTTCGACAACTACGTCTGCGGTGTCGTGCCGAAGAGCTATCTGCCCGCCGGTACACCCCCGACGAACGGCGACTGCATGCCGCCGAAGCAGGGAGGGCGCTGACATGAGAGGCACACGCATCATCGGCATCGGCGCCGGGCTCGCCGTCGTGGCGGTCGCCGCCACCTCGGGGGTGATGGCCATGGACGAGCGGGGGAGGACCACCGTCACCGCCTACTTCGACCGGGCCACGGGCATCTACGCCGGTTCGGACCTGCGCATCCTCGGGGTGAAGGTCGGCACGGTGGAGTCCGTGCAGCCGGACGGCGAGGAGGTCAGGGTCACCCTGAAACTCGACGAGGGCGTCGAGGTCCCCGCGAAGGCGCACGCCGTCGTCGTCGCCCCCAGCCTGGTCGCCGACCGGTACGTACAGCTCGCACCGGCCTACAGTGGGGGAGCACGGCTCCAGGACGGTGCCGTCCTGCCGGCCGCGGCCAACGCCACCCCCGTCGAGGTCGACCAGCTGTACGAGTCGATCACCGAACTCTCCACCGCGCTCGGCCCTGAAGGAGCCAACGCAGACGGGGCGCTCTCCGAACTGCTCGACACCGGGGCGAAGAACCTCGACGGGAACGGGGAGGCCATCGGGGACTCCATCGAACAGTTCGGCAAGGCCACGAAGACCCTCGACAGGAGCAGCGGGAACCTCTTCGACACGCTGTCCTACCTCCAGACCTTCACCACGATGCTGAAGGACAACGACGGCAACGTGCGCGCCGCGGAGCAGCAGCTGAACTCCGTCACGGGCTTCCTCGCCGACGACAAGGAGAACCTCGGCGCCGCCCTCACCGAACTGGGCAAGGCTCTGGGCCAGGTCAAGGGGTTCATCCAGAAGAACCGCGGCGCCCTCAAGAAGAACGTGGACCTGCTGGTACCCCTCACGCAGACCCTCGTCGACCAGCGCGCCTCGCTCGCCGAGTCCCTCGACACCCTGCCGCTCGCCGCCGGCAACGTACTCAACGCCTACGACCCGGCCAACCGCACCCTCAACGGGCGGACCAACCTCAACGAGCTGTCGATGGGCGGTCCGCTCACGAGCGCCGACCCGGGTGCCACCGCGCTCGCGGGGCTGGCACCGGTGGACGGTGACCGGCAGAAGGCACTCCCCGCCCTGCCGCTGCCCGCCGTCGGCACCGTCTACGGCACCCCCGAGAAGACCGGGAAGCCCGAGAAGAAGAAGGAGGCGACCCGATGAGCCCCGCCCTGCGCAGACCCGGAACCCGCGCGGTCACGGGCCTCGGCGCCCTGGTCGCCGCGGGCGTCGGCTTCGTGCTCGTGGCCACGACGGTCGGACTGCCCTCGATCGACGGCCTCGACCAGGTGCCGCTCCCCGGCGGAGCCGACCTGGGAGACCACCCGTACGAGATCACCGCCGAGTTCGGCGACGTGCTCAGCCTCGCGCCGCAGTCCTCCGTCAAGGTCAACGACGTCGCCGTCGGGCGGGTCACCAAGATCTCCCTCACGCCGGGAAGCTGGACCGCGAGGGTGACGATGCGTGTCAACGGGAAGGTCGACCTGCCGGCCAACTCCTACGCCCACCTCGAACAGTCCAGCCTCCTCGGCGAGAAGTTCGTCCAGCTCTCACCGCCGGGCACCGGGACCGCCGAGGGCAGCCTCGCGGACGGCGACCGGATCCCGCTCTCCCGCACCAATCGCAACCCCGAGGTCGAAGAGGTCTTCGGAGCCCTGTCGATGCTCCTCAACGGTGGCGGGGTCAGCCAGCTCAAGACCATCACGACCGAGCTCAACAAGGCGCTCTCCGGGCAGGAACCCCAGATCCGCTCGATGCTGAACCGCGTCGACACGCTCGTCACCGACCTGGACGGTCACAAGGAGGACATCACCCAGGCCCTGGACGGCGTCAACCGGCTCGCCGCGACCCTCGCCACCCGCAAACAGGACGTCGGCACGGTCCTCACCGGCCTCAGCCCCGGACTGAAGGTCCTGGAGAAGCAGCGCGGTTCGCTGCTCACCATGCTGCGCTCGCTCGACTCGCTCTCCACCGTCGCCGTCGACACCATCAACAAGAGCAAGGCCGACATGATCGCCGACCTCAAGGCCATCGCCCCCACGCTGACCGCCCTCGCGGACTCCGGCAACGACCTGCCCGACTCCCTCCAGGTGCTGGTCACCTATCCGTTCACCGACGAGGTGCTCCGCGGGGTCAAGGGCGACTACCTCAACGTCTACCTGGATGTGACGGCCCTGCCCGGCACCCAGATCATCCCCGCGCTCACCCCGGCCCCGGCCTCCGGCGCCCAGCAGAACTCCCGCTCGGCGCTGCCCCTGCCGCTTCCCTCGGTCACGACGCCCGGAACGGAGGGAACCAGCTGATGATCACCCTCGCCACCCGGCTCAAGAACCTGGCGTTCCTCGTCATCGCCGTACTCGTCCTCGGCTTCCTCGGCGTCCGGTACGCCGACCTCGGCCACTACATCGGTCTGCGGGACTACTACACCGTCACGGTGCAACTTCCGCAGACGGGCGGCCTCTACACCCATTCCAACGTCAGCTACCGGGGCGTGTCCGTGGGCAGGGTCGGCCCGATCGAACTGACCGACGCCGGCGTGGAGGCCGAACTGCGCATCGACAACGACGCACCTCCCATCCCGGACAGCCTGCGGGCCGTCGTCGCCAGTCTCTCCGCGGTGGGCGAGCAGTACATCGATCTGCGGCCGACCCGCGCGGACGGCCCCTTCCTGGACAACGGCTCGGTCATCGACCAGGCCGACACCACCGTCCCCGCACCCGTCACCGACGTCCTCACCAGCGTCAACGACCTGACGAAGTCCGTCGACGCCGAGGCACTGCGCACCGTGGTCGACGAATTCGGTGCGGCGTTCGAGGGCCGCGGAGACGATCTCCAGGTGCTGCTGGACACCGGAAGCGAGTTCGTCGAGGCCGCCGACGAGGCCCTGCCGACCACCACGAAGCTGATGGCGGACGGGGAGACCGTGCTCCGGACCCAGGCTGAACAGGGCGAGGCCCTCAAGGGCTTCGCCTCGGGGGCCGAGCAGCTCGCCGCCGAGCTCAAGGCGTCCGACACCGATCTGCGCCGGCTGATCGCCGCCGCGCCCGGAGCCACCCAGCAGATCAGCGGGCTGCTGCGCGACCTCGACCCCGCCTTCGGCGTGGTCGTGGCCAACCTCCTGACCACCTCGGAGGTGGCGGTCACCCGTCAGCGCGGCCTGGAGGAACTCCTGGTGAAGGTACCCGCGGTCGCGGCAGCCGGCGCCAGCGCGATCGACGGCGACGGCGCCAGGTTCGGCATGTCGGTCACCTTCTTCGAGCCTCTGCCCTGCACCGCCGGATACGGCTCCACCACCTACCGGCCGGGCACCGACCTCTCGGCAGCCCCCGCGGTCAACACAAGGGCCCGCTGCACCTCCTCGCCCGGCAGCGGGATCAACGTGCGCGGCAGCGCCAACGCCCCGAAGGGCGGGCCCGTCCCCGAGCCGTTCGAACCGGCATCGGGCCTGTCGGGAACCCTCGGCGCCTCACGGGACGCGGGGGAGAACACGCCCCGGGCCGACGGGATGGCCGGCCTGCTCGGTCTGGGAGGCGGAGCATGAGCGACCGTACGAGGACGAGGATCGGCTGGGCCGGGCTGCTCGCCGCCGCGCTGGTCTGCGCGCTGGGCGCGTGGTCGTACGCCGGTGCGCGGGGCGACGACACCCTGGCGTACGCGAAGAGCCGGGACGCCGCGCTCGCCGACGGCAAGCGGCACCTCGCCCGGCTTACCAGCATGGACGGCGGGGACGCCGCGAGCGTCGACTCCGGGCTGAGGGCCTGGCTCGACTCCTCGACCGGCCCCCTGCACGACAGGCTGGAGCGCTCCCGGAAGAAGGACGCGGGCGAGCTCACCGAGACCGGCGCCACCGCGCGGGGCAAGGTCACCGACGCGGCGCTCACCGCCCTCGACGACCGGGCCGGCACGGCCGCGCTCATCGCCACCGTCGACGTCGCCGTCACTCCGCGCACCGGCAAGGGCGGCACGGAACGCAAACGCTTCGAGGCCACCCTCGCCCGGACCGGGGACGGCTGGAAGATCAAGGCACTTGACGCGCTACCCGTCGGGAGCGGCTCATGAAGCAGAGCACGGCGACGACGGCGGTCCTGCCCGGCCCCGAACCGGAGACCGCCCCCGGGCCCCGACCCTCCGAGACGCCCCCGCGCGGACGGTGGCGGCGCGCCGTCGCCGGCGTGCTGGCCGTCGCCCTGCTGGGCACGGGCGGGGCCCTGTTCGTGCAGGGGCGCCAGTTGCGCGACACCCCGGCCACCTCCAACCGGGCGCTGAGCGACTCGGCGGCGACCTCCCGGGTCGTGGGCGACGTGAGCAGCGCCCTCGGCAAGGTCTTCTCCTACAGCCCGCAGGCCACGGCCGCCACCAAGGAGTCGGCGAAGCAACTGCTCGGGGGCAGGGCGCTCCAGCAGTACGCGGCGCTGTTCGGGCAGGTCGAGAAGCAGGCCGCGGACCAGAAGCTCACGCTCACCAGCCAGGTCGTACGCGCCGGAGTCACCCGGCTGGGCGGCAGCAGCGCCCACCTCCTGGTCTTCCTCGACCAGATCTACGAGCGCGAGGGGAAGGCCGCCACCACCGCGGCGGCCCAGCTGTCCGTCACCGCGGAACTGCGCGGCGGGCACTGGCGGATCGTCGACATCACCTCCAGGTAGGGGAGAGGCACCAATGGCACGGGTACGGACGACGAATCCGCTGCGGGCGGCGGCGGTCGCGCTGACGGTCGTGGCCGCGGTCGCGGCGGGATGGGGCGGCTGGTCGCGTTACGACGCCGCGCACGACGACTCCGCGGCCTACGCCCAGGCCCGCGACGACGCGCTGGCGGCGGGGGAGCAGGCCGTGCAGAACCTCAACACGCTCGACCACGCGAAGCTCGCCGAAGGGCTCGACAGCTGGGAGGACTCGACCACCGGCGATCTGCACAGCCAACTCGTCGAAGGGCGCAAGGGCTTCGTCGAGCAGATCGAGGCGGCCAGGACCGTCAGTACGGCCAAGATCCTGTCCGGAGCCGTGACGGAGCTGGACGACCGGGCGGGCAAGGCCGGGGTGATGGTGGCACTCCGGGTCACGGTGACCGCGCCCGAGGGCGAGCCCGCGGTCAAGGAGAGCCGGATGCTCGGCCAGCTCACCCGCACCTCCGAGGGGTGGAAGCTCAGCGCCCTCGGCCAGGCGCCGGTCGGCAACACCGCAGGCTGACCCCGCCCCACCGCCCCGCCCCCGAAAGGACCGCTGCCATGTCGACGACCCGACACCTCGTCAACCGCCGCCGCAGACTCGCCACCGTCGCCGCGGTCACCGGCGCCCCGCCGCGCACGGCCGCCGCACCGGCGGAGGACCGGGCCCCCGGGGCCGCCGGGACCACGGACACCCCGGGCCCGGAGGCCACCACCGGCGTCGACGCCGGGACGCCCGAGACCG
This sequence comes from Streptomyces sp. NPDC006516, assembly GCF_040611875.1. NCBI lineage: Bacteria > Bacillati > Actinomycetota > Actinomycetes > Kitasatosporales > Streptomycetaceae > Streptomyces > Streptomyces sp. NPDC006516. Next base: position 76,438 of record NZ_JBEXPD010000005.1, on the reverse strand, counting down.
TCGAGGCGACCGACGGCACAGAGAAGGCCGAGGGAAAGAGCGCCGGGGGAGATCCCCCGCGCGGGAGGCTGACCCGCCTCCGTATCCGGCTGCCCGGCGTGCTCTGCGCCGCCACGCTGCTCCTCGGCGCCTTCGCCGTCTGGGCGTTCACCTCGGCCGGGACGCTGCGTGACGACCCGAGCCGGCAGAACGCCGCTCTCACCGACATCAGCCGGACCAGCGAGGTCAAGGGCCAGATCACCGAGGCCGTCGGGGCGGTCTTCTCGTACGACTACGCCTCGCCCGAGAAGGCGGAGCGTGCCGTGCGCACGTACCTGACGGGCAACGCGGTCGAGCAGCACAAGGAGATGCTCGCGGACGTACGGGCGCAGGCGCCGAAGCAGAAGCTCGTCCTCACCACGACCGTCACCCAGAGCGGGGTCGAGCACCTCGACGGCGACCGGGCCCGGCTGCTGGTCTTCGCCGACCAGAGCAACACCCGCACCGGCAAGGAGGAGGAGACGACGTACGCCGCTGCCATGTTCGCCGTGGACGCCGTTCGCCGCGGTGACACCTGGCGGATCGCGGCCATCGACACCTTCACGCGATGACCGAGGAGAGGGAGGACACATGAGGTTCGACGGAACGGTGCGACGCGGGCTCACGGGCACGGCCACCGCCGTGGCCGCCATGGCGGCGCTCACCGCGTCCCAGGCCCCGGGGCTCGCCGCCGGAGGCGCCCACGACATGAAGAACGTGGCGTCGGACGACGTCGTCTGGACCGAGGTGCCGAACGACGACAGCTATCACACCGAGCTCCCACCCCTGCGGTCCCCCGAACCGCCGGCCAAGAGCACCGGACAGAAGCCCGGGCCGGCCGTCGAGCGGTCCTGGGCGGAGGCCGGTATTCCGTCCACCGTGCTGGCCGCCTACCGCAAGGCGCAGAGCGCACTCGGCCGCAGCGACCCGGGATGTCACCTGCCCTGGCAGTTACTCGCGGCCATCGGCAAGGTGGAGTCCGGGCACGCCGGCGGAGGACGGGTGGACGCCGCGGGCACCACTCTGACGCCGATCCTCGGCCCCGTCCTGAACGGCGACGGCTTCGCCGAGATCAGGGATACGGACGGCGGGGCGTACGACGGGGACACGCGTTTCGACCGGGCGGTCGGCCCGATGCAGTTCATCCCCTCCACCTGGGCGCACTGGGGCAAGGACGGCAACGGCGACGGACGCAAGGACCCCGGCAACATTGCCGACGCGGCCCTCGCCGCGGGCCACTACCTCTGCGCGGGGACGCGCGACCTGTCCGCACGGGCGGACCTGGACCGGGCGATCCTCAGTTACAACCACTCGGACACCTATCTGCGCACGGTGCTCTCCTGGCTGGACTTCTACCGCGAGGGAACCCACCCCGTCGCCGACGGCAAGGGCGTGATCCCGCAGAGCCCGGGTGCCGGTAGCCCGCACCCGCCGAAGGCCCCGGTCGGAGGTTCCGGCAGCCCGGGCACCGGCGGTGGCGGCATCGTCGTCGGCCCGCAGCCCAGCGGCACACCCGGCCCGTCCACGTCACCGTCCCCCACTCCCACACCCTCGGATTCCGGCAGTCCGCAGCCGGGCGGCTCCGGGACGCCCACGAACCCGGGACCCGAACCCACCGACAGCGGCTCGCCCGAGCCGACGGTGACCCCGGACCCCTCGACGACACCCGACCCCGAGCCGAGCACGTCCGAGCCCACCACCACGCCCGACCCGGAGCCCACCACCACCCCGGGCTGCCCCACGCCCTCCGCGGAGGCCGATCCCGCCGCCCCGACGGACGCACCGACCGGCGAACCCTGCGCCACCCCCACCGCCTGAGGGGTCAGCCGGCGTCGAGCACCTCGGTGAGGTCGTACCGCACCACTTCCTCCAGCTGCGCGTAGGTGCAGGTGGAGGGGGTGCGGTCCGGCCGCCACCGGCGGAACTGGGTGGTGTGGCGGAAGCGGTCGCCCTCCATGTGGTCGTACGCCACCTCGCAGACCCGTTCCGGCGCGAGCGCCACCCAGGACAGGTCTTTCTTGCCCGACCACCGGCTCGGCGCCCCCGGCAGCCGGGACCCCTCGTGCGCAGCGGCGTCCGCCCAGGCCGCCCACGGGTGGCCTGCGGGCTCGATGCGCAACGGCTCCAGCTCCTCGACCAGTTCGGCCCGACGCTTCATCGGGAAGGCCGCGCACACCCCGACGTGCTGGAGGGCGCCCCCGGAGTCGTACAGGCCGAGCAGCAGCGAGCCGACGACAGGACCGCTCTTGTGGAAGCGGTAGCCCGCCACGACGACGTCGGCGGTCCGCTCGTGCTTGATCTTGTACATGGCGCGCGTGTCCGGCCGGTAGGGCAGGCCGAGCGGCTTGGCGACCACCCCGTCGAGCCCCGCGCCCTCGTACCGCTCGAACCACTCCCGTGCGAGCTCCTGGTCCGTGGTGGAGGGTGCGAGGTGGACCGGCGCCGAGGCGTCCGCGAGGGCCTCCTCCAGGATCGCCCGGCGCTCCGTCTGCACGGTGGTGAGCAGGGACGTGTCGTCCAGGGCGAGGATGTCGAAGGCCACGAGGCTCGCCGGTGTCCGCTCCGCCAGCATCCGGACCCGTGAGTCGGCCGGGTGGATGCGCTCGCTCAGCCGGTCGAAGTCCAGCCGTCCCTCGTACGGCAGCACGATCTCGCCGTCGATCACGCAGCGACGCGGCAGGTTGTCCAGGACGGCCGTGACCACCTCGGGGAAGTAACGGGTCAGGGGCTTCCCCGTCCGGCTCCCGATCACCACCTCGTCCCCGTCCCGGTGCACGATCGCCCGGAAGCCGTCCCACTTCGCCTCGTACTGCATACCCGGGGGGATCGCGGACACGGACTTGGCGAGCATCGGTTTCACAGGCGGCATCACCGGCAGGTCCATGGCCCGATTCTGGCCCACAGGGCGTTACACGTCCTCCGATGTGCGGCATATGTGGACCCGGCCTACGGTGTCCGACATGGGAGCTGGAGCGGCGATGGAGCTGGACGTGGACGGACGGGCGGTCCGCCTGTCCAACCCGGACAAGGTGTACTTCCCTGAGAAGGGCTACACCAAGAAGGACGTGGCCGACTACTTCCAGGCCGTCGGGCCCGGCATCCTCCGCGCCCTCAGAGAGCGGCCCACCACGCTCCAGCGCTTCGTCGACGGTGTCGAGGGCGAGTTCTTCTACCAGAAGCGCGCGCCGAAGAACCTCCCCGACTGGACGCCCACGGCCCGCATCGAGTTCCCCAGCGGCCGGCACGCCGACGAGATGTGCCCCACGGAACTCGGCGCGGTCCTGTGGGCGGTCAACCTCGGCACCCTGACCTTCCATCCCTGGCCGGTGCGCAGGTCCGACACCGATCACCCCGACGAACTGCGCATCGACCTCGATCCGCAGCCGGGCACCGACTACTCCGACGCGGTACGGGCGGCGCACGAGCTGCGCGCGGTCCTGGACGAGAACGGATTGCGCGGCTGGCCCAAGACCTCCGGCGGACGCGGTATCCACGTCTTCGTCCCCCTCGTCCCGGAGTGGACGTTCACCCAGGTCCGGCGCGCCGCGATCGCGGCCGGCCGGGAACTGGAGCGCAGGATGCCGGACCGGGTGACCACCGCGTGGTGGAAGGAGGAACGGGGCGAGCGCATCTTCGTCGACTACAACCAGACGGCCCGCGACCGCACGATCGCCTCCGCCTACTCCGTACGCCCGTTCCCGCACGCCCCGGTGTCCGCGCCGCTGCGCTGGGACGAGATCGACGACGCGGAGCCCCGCGACTTCGACCTGCGGACCATGCCCGGGCGGTACGCCGACGTGGGCGACCTGCACGCCGACATGGACGACCACGCCTTCCGGCTCGACCAGCTCCTGGAGCTGGCGCGGAGGGACGAGCACGAGCACGAACTCGGTGACCTGCCCTACCCGCCGGAGTACCCCAAGATGCCGGGCGAGCCCAAGCGCGTGCAGCCCAGCCGCGCCCGCCGCGACGACGGCGACAAAGCATGACGTCCGGAGCCGCCGACGGGCACGGGGATCGCGGTGACGGTCACGTGGACCACGGTCACGAGCACCGCGATCACGAGAACCACGGTCACGAGGAGAAGGGCCGTGGCGAGCAGAGGACGCACGGGGCGCACGGCCGGCCGCCGACCCGGCGGGAGCGGTGGGAGGCGTTCAAGCAGTCGCCGTACTTCCCCGCGGTCGTCCTGGTGTTCATCCTTGCCGCAGCCGCCGGACTCTTCGCCGGTTCGTACACGTATGCGATGGCCAACCCCACCCCGCACCGCATCCCGGCCGCCGTCGTCGAGGGGCCCAGGAGCCCTTACGCCACCGAGTTCGTCAAGGGGATGGAAAAGGCGCTCGACGCCTCGCTCGAACTGCACAGGTACCCGGACGGCGCGGCGGCCAGGGCGGCGCTGGAGGAGCAGAAGGTCTTCGTGATCCTGCGGAGCAGGGGCGACGGCGTGCTGATGCAGGTGGCCAGTGCCTCCGGGGCCTCCGTCGCCCAGTTGCTGGGAGAGACGGGGGTGAAGGTGGCCGGCACCATCGGTGTCCAGCTCACCGTCAAGGACGTCAAGCCACTCGGGGAGGGGGACCCGCGCGGACTCGCCCTCTTCTACATCTCCCTCGCCGCCGTCATCATCGGCTTCGTCGGGGCCATCCAGCTCAGCGTGCACGCACGGTCGCTCCTGCCGCTGGAGCGGATCCTCTTCACGCTCGGCTACGCACTGCTCGGCGGCTTCACCATCGCGGCCGTCGTGGACTGGGGGCTCGGTGCGCTCGATCTGCCGTTCGTCCAGTCGTGGATGATCCTGGCGTTCACGATGTTCACGTCGGGCATGGTCTTCACGATGTTCAACACCCTGATGGGACGGTGGGCGATGATCCCGACGTGGGGTGTCATGGTCCTGCTCGGCAACCCCTCGTCCGGCGGTGCGGTGTCCTGGCCGCTGCTGCCTTCGCTCCTCGGCCACATCGGGCGGTGGCTGCCGCCCGGCGCCTCGGTCAACGCCCAGCACACCGCCGTCTACTACCAGGGCCACCAGTACGTCTTCCCGTACCTCGTGCTGGGTGCCTGGGCGCTCGTCTCCTGCACGGTCTTCTGGGTGTGGCGCCACCGGCACCCCGGTGGCCGCGACCGCATGCCGGAGCACGCGGCCGCGGCCACCTGAGTGTGCCTCGCCCCTACAACTCCTTGATGCGGATGTCGCGGTACGAGATCACGTCCGTGGTGCTGTGGACCTGGAGCCCGATGTATCCGGAGGCGTAGCGCCGCCCGTCGGTGCCCGGGTCGTCGCCCCGCGGGGGCTCGAAGAGCTGCCCGCCGGTGTTGTCGAACTCGTTGATCAGCACACCGTTGCGGTATACCGAGTAGTGCTGGTCCACGACCTTGATCTCGTAGTCGTTCCAGGTGCCCTTCGGCGTGACCCCGGCGCCGCCGAGACCGACCCGGTCGAATCCGTAGAGGGACCCGGTCTTGTACATGTCGCCGTCGGGCCGGTCGTTGACCTGGATCTCATGGCCGTACTTGATGGCGACCCACTCCGGACGTGACTCCTCCGGGTGGTCGTGGACGTCCGGGAAGCGGACGAAGACCCCGCCGTTGGCGTTGCCCGTGCCGGGAGCGTCGTCCCGCCACTGGAGCTTCAGTGAGAAGTCCCCGTACTGCCGGGCCGGGAACCACAGCATCCCCATGCCGTCCACGGTGGTGGAGCTGGTGATCGAGCCGTCCTCCGTGTTCAGCGCGAACTTCCCGCCGCCGACCTGCTCCCACCTGGCGAGGGACTCGGCGGTGCCGTCGAAGAGCTTGCGGTAGCCCTCGTCCTGGCCCGGCTTGCCGATGCCGGACTGCTTGGCGGCCCGGTAGATCTTCTTGTGCTCACGGGCGTCGACGACCCCGTCGGCGAGCAGCTTGTCGAGGACCTTGTCGACGTGCTTGAGGAAGAGCGCGTGCGAGGACCAGTCCTTCTCGTCCTCGATGAGCTCGTTGATCGTGCAGCGGTTGCCCGTGATCCGGTTGGGTACGCCGGTGTCGACCGTGCCGACGAAGACGGTGAGCCGCACGTCGTACTCCGGGCAGTTCGGAGCCGGGACACCGCCGCTCTCGGCGATGGTGAACGAGGTCTGCTTCGCCTCGGAGGTGTTGCCGGCCTTGTCCGTCGCCCGGTGGGCGAACGTATGGCGGCCGACGCGGTCGACGATCACTGGCGTGGTGTACGCGAGGTAGGGACCGCCGTCGAGGGAGTACTCGGTCCGGTCCACACCGGAGTCGGTGTCCTTCGCGGTGACCGTGGCCGTGGCGCTGGTGATGAAGGCGCCGTCCGAGTTCTTGTCGCCCGAGACCACCACGGAGGTCTCCGGCGGCGTCTTGTCCTGCGACGGCGGCTCGGCGACGGTGAAGTCGACGGACTTCTCCGCCGCGACGTTGCCGGACTTGTCGGTGGCGCGGTAGCGGACCGTGTGCGTCCCCACCTCGTGCACCATCACGGGCGCGGTGTACGGCTGCCAGGCGCCGTCCGTCCCGACGGCGTACTCGATGGTGTTGACGCCTGACCCGGTGTCGGACGCGGTCACGGTGACCGTGGCCATCCCGAGGTAGGCCCCGGCGTCGTCCTTCTCGCCCGAGACGGTCGCCGAGGTCTCCGGCGGGGTCTCGTCGTCCGTCGGGGGTGCGGCGACGGTGAAGTCGACGGACTTCTCCGGCGCGACGTTGCCGGACTTGTCGGTGGCGCGGTAGCGGATCGTGTGCGACCCGACCTCGTTCACCACGACGGGGGCCGTGTACGGCTGCCAGGCGCCGTCCGCCCCGACGGCGTACTCGACGGTGCCGACGCCCGAACCCGCGTCGGTCGCGGCCACGGTGACGGTGGCCTGGCCGATGTACGCGCCGTCGGCGTTCTTGTCACCGTCGACCGTCGCGGAGGCCTCGGGAGCCGTGGTGTCCTCGCCGCCGCCGTCCTCGGTCACCGTGAGGATCCCCTGCATCGAGCCGTGGCCGGGAATCGTGCAGTGGTAGAAGTACCGGCCGGGCGTGAGGGTGACCTCGACGCTGTGCCTGCCGCCCTCGCTGTCGCTGGGGTTGGCCAGGATGTTCACGGCGACGTCGTTGTTGAACTCAGGGTCCGACACGCTGAACGTCAGCGTGTGCGGCATGCCCGTCGTGTTGCCCGTCGCCGTGCTGTTCTCGAAGACGATGGTCGCGGCGCCGGCCACCGCCGTCTTCGGCGCCGTCAGATAGTGGTCGATGGGGTCGCCCGCGGTCCAGGTGAGGACCTGGTCGGCCGCGGCGGCCTTGCTGTCGTCCCGTCCGTACGCGGCGGTCGACGCCAGTCCGAGCACCATCACGAACGAGCCGAGCAGGGCGAGCCACCAGCGTGCGGGCCCGTGCCGTCGTCGAGCGAGGAGAGAGGGGTGTCTCACTGCGCTGCCGCCTTCCTGGCCAGGTCGGCGGCGGCCGGGGTCGGACCGCCGCCCTTGTAGGTCACGCGCCACAGCGCGGACTTGGAGTCGGAGGTGAAGAAGCCGCGCCCGTAGTCGAGGACGTAGAGGGAGCCGTCCGGGGCGAACTTCCAGTCCATGAGGTTGCGGATGCCGTCGGCCCCGACCGGAATGATCTTCTTCAGGGACTCGGCGTGCGTGGGCAGGCCGCCCTTGCCGACGGTCTTCGGGTCGGTCAGCACGGCGTGGCGCGGCTGGGTGTCGTCGTAGAAGTCACCGACGAACCACTTCCCGTCCCAGTACGAGGGCCACTTGGCCTCGCTGGTGCTCGCGGAGTCGTAGCGGTAGACCGGGCCGTTCATCGTGGCCTGGCCGCCGCCCTTGAGCCAGGGCAGGAGCTGCTTCTGGTCCTCGACCTTGTAGCTCGGGACGCCGTTCGCGTCACGCGGGTAGTCCACGCCGCCGCCCTGGGGCGAGTACCAGATGGTGTTCGACGTGACGGGAGGCAGTTTGACCAGGCCGTCGTTGTTGGGCGACTCGTTCCTCGGGGCGTCGCAGTCGTACCAGCCCAGAGGCTTGGACGGATCGGGCAGATTACGGTCCCGGTAGGGCTGCTTGTTGCCCATGCAGTACGGCCAGCCGTGGTTGCCGGCCTTGGTGATCGCGGCGAACGTGTCGTACTTCGCGGGACCCCAGGTCGTGCTGGGAGAGCCCGCGTCGGGGCCGACCCAGCCCGCGTACAGGGTGTCGGTCGCCTTGTCGATCGAGATGCGTGCCGGGTTGCGCACACCCATCACGTAGATCTCGCCCCGGGTCTTGCCACCGCCCTCGTCGGGCTCCTTGCCGGTGAAGAGGTTGCCCTCGGGCAGGGTGTAGGTGCCGTCGTCCTCGGGGTGGATCCGCAGGATCTTGCCGTTGAGGTTGTTGGTGTTGCCCGCGGTGCGACGGGCGTCCGCGAACGACACGCCCTTGTAGTTCGGCTGCGGGTTGTTGCCGGAGTAACCGTCGCTGAAGCCGGAGGAGTTGTTGTCCCCCGTGGCGATGTAGAGGTTGTCCTTCGAGTCCCAGGCCATGCCGCCGCCTGCGTGGCAGCAGCTGTGGATCTGGACCGGCCAGTGCAGCAGCACCTTCTCGGACGCCAGGTCCAGCTTGTCCGTGGCGTGGTCGAAGGTGAACCGCGAGACCTGCCGCACCGCCATCCGCTTGTCGCGGTCGATCTTCGCGTGCGGGGTGTAGTGCAGGTAGATCCAGCCGTTGGTGGCGAAGTCCGGGTCCAGCTCGATCCCGAGCAGCCCCTCCTCGACCTTGACCAGCTCGTCGCCGCCGCCCTTGTTGCCGAAGACGCTCAGCTTGCCGGCGAGGGTGACCTTCCCGGTCGCGGGGTCGTACACATGGATCTCGCCCTCGCCCTTGCCGATGTTCGGGTCGTTCCAGTCGGTGACCACCGGCACACTGCTGTCCGCGCCGCCGCGGCCGATGTAGAAGACCCGGCCGTCCTTCGCGGTCACCAGGCCGTGGGGCTCGCCGATCTGGTCGTTCTGCCCCGGCTGGTTGGGCTGGGTGAGCCGCTCGGCCGTGTAGTTGGAGTCGATCGTGGCCTTGCAGTCGGCCTGCGACAGACGGCTCGTCCAGGCGAGCGCGCCGCGCAGATGGTCGCGGAAGTCGGTCTCGGCGAAGCTGCTGACCGTACCGCCCATGGCGGTGTAGAAGGACCGGCCGCCGTCGTAGTCACGGCACCAGGAGACCGGGTGGTCCCATCCGTTGGCGCTCTTGCCCGGGGTGTAGGTGAGCTCGCGGACCCGGGCCACGGTGTGCACGTCGCCGGACGGATTGTCCTTCCAGTTCAGCCACTTGTCCGGGCGCTTCCACTCCAGCGGGAGGTTCTTCGTCGCCGGGTGCTGCCGGTCGCCGATCTCCACGGTGGCGCGCTGGACGGCCGCCGGGCTGTCCGCGGCGGGGCGGGCACCGACCAGCCCGGTGAACCAGTCGGAGTACGGTTCCGTGCGTGCCGCGTCATGGATGCCGAGGAAGCCTCCGCCGGCCTCCATGTACGCCTCCAGACCCGCTTCCTGCTCAGGGTCGAGCACATCGCCGCCGCCGGTCAGGAACACGACGGCGTTGTACCTGCCGAGCTGCTTGCCGTTGGTGAAGACTCCGGCGTCGTCGGTGGCGACGGTCTTGAAGCGCCCGGCTTCGGGACCGCTGAGCCCGATCTTCTCGATGGCCGCGATGCCGGCGTCCACGGTCGGCGACTCGTCGCCCGCGGAGGCGTGGAACACCAGCACCCGCACGTTGGCACCGCCGGGCGGCGAAGGCAGGGACAACGTTGTCGCCATCCTCTCCTTCAGCCCTGGATCGGGATAAGGGCTTGCGGTGGCCGCGTTCCCGCCGAGCAGGGACGCGGTCAGGGCGCCCGCTGCCACGGCCGCCGCGATACCGCGGCGCGATCTGGACCTGTGATGTGGTGTGCGCTGCATGTGGTCACCCACCCCTCTTGGTCACTTCTCCGGTCACTTCTCTCTCATCGCACCTCTGAGCTGAAGGCGACAGCGCACGAAGCTAGACCTCTTTTCGCGGCGCGCCAATAGGTATGGCAGCAATCGAACGAACTTTGTCCTGAGTGTGGATAAACCATCGGGCCCCGACTACCGTGTGGGCCGTCCAGGGGAGCAGCGCGTCAGTTTCCTTCTCGCAGTGGGGAGTTCGACATGGACCGCAGGACCTTCAACCGCAGGATGCTGGTGGGCGGCGGGGTGGCGGCCGCCACCGGAGTGACATCGATGTCACTCGGTGCGGTGCAGGCCACCTCCGCGGAGAACCCCGCGAAGACGGCCGCCGCGGGAGGGGCGGTGCGCCATCTCAAGCTGTACGCGGAGAAACTGGCGGACGGTCAGCTCGGATACGGCTTGGAGAAGGGCAAGGCGTCGATCCCCGGCCCCCTCATCGAGATCACCGAGGGCGACACGCTGCACATCGAGTTCGAGAACACCACGGACGTCGACGCCAGCCTCCACGTGCACGGCGTCGACTACGACATCGCGAGCGACGGCACCCGGATGAACCGAAGCCATGTCGAACCGGGCGGCACCCGCACGTACACCTGGCGCACGCACGCCCCGGGCCGGCGCAAGGACGGCACCTGGCAGGCGGGCAGCGCGGGTTACTGGCACTACCACGACCACGTCGTCGGCACGGACCACGGCACGGGCGGCATCCGCAAGGGCCTGTACGGGCCGCTCGTCGTCCGCCGCAGGGGAGACGTCCTGCCGGACAGGACGATCACGATCGTCTTCAACGACATGACGATCAACAACAAGGCGGCGCACGAAAGCCCCAACTTCGAGGCCACCGTGGGCGACCGGGTCGAGGTCGTGATGATCACGCACGGCGAGTACTACCACACGTTCCACATCCACGGGCACCGCTGGGCCGACAACAGGACGGGGCTGCTCACCGGCCCCGACGATCCCAGCCGAGTGATCGACACGAAGATCTGCGGCCCCGCCGACTCCTTCGGCTTCCAGATCATCGCGGGCGAGCACGTGGGGGCCGGCGCGTGGATGTACCACTGCCACGTCCAGAGCCACTCCGACATGGGGATGGCCGGACTGCTGCTGGTCGCCAAGGCGGACGGCACGGTCCCGGGGTACGACCCGCCGCACCACGCGGCCGGTGCCGCCGGGGACGCGCACGAGCACTGAGTGCGCGGCCGGGGGACGCACCCGGGGTCCGCCCGCGACCGAGGGCGCGCCCCCGGTGCCGTCCCACGGCAAAGGGCGCGCCTGAGCGGCGGGCACGGGGCGGCAGCCCGGTCAGACCTCGGCGGCCAGCCGCGACTGCTCCTCCTCGACGATCCGCCGGGCGAGGTTCCCGTCCGAGACGTCCACCGCGTCGGGCGTCGCCTCGGCGACATCACTGCGCCGTGCGTACGCGTCGAAGAGCCGGTCCTTGCGTGCCAGGATGTCCAGCAACCGCTGGTCGACGCTGTCCGCCGCGAGGAGCCGGTGCACCCGCACGGTCCGTATCTGCCCCATGCGGTGTGCCCTGGCCACCGCCTGGTGCTCCATCGTCGGCTTGATCTGCGGTTCGCACAGGATGACGACCGACGCCGCCTGGATGTTCAGGCCGACACCGCCGGCCTGTATCTGGCTCAGCAGCACCGCGTGCCCGTCCGCCGCGTCGAAGGAGTCGACCAGCTCCTGCCGGCGCGCGGCCGGGACCGAGCCGGACACCGGGCCGAACACCCCGTCGCCCAGAGCCTCCCGGACCGTGCTGAGCACCTCGCGGAAGTACGAGAACACCACGACCTTCAGTCCGTTGGCCTCGGCCTCCGCGACGAGTTCGCGCAGCCGGTTCAGCTTGGCGGACGTCTCGGGGCGGGCGTACGCGGCGCGGCGCATCCGCATGAAGTGACCCGACCCGACCGCCTCGCGATACGCCTGTGAGTCGGCGGGCGAGAACTCCTCCCACTCGTCCGCCCGCACCAGCGCCGGGAGTTCGGCGAGGACGTCCTCCTGGTTGCGGCGCAGATAGGCGGGGGCGACGGCCCGGCGGAACGCGTGCGAACCGGCGACCCCGTGCGTGGAGGTGACCAGCGGGGCCAGCTCGGGCCGCAGCCGGCGCACCAGGCTCCGGAACTCCTCGACCCGGTTCTCCATCGGGGTCCCGGTCAGGAACAGCACCCTCTCGGTGTGCTCCGTCCAGCCGCTCACAGCGCGGGCGCGGCGGGTCTCGGGGTTCTTCACGAAGTGCGCCTCGTCCACGACCACCATGCCCGGCCTGATCCCGCTCCGCGGGCCGTCCGGCAGCGTGTGCAGCGCGTCGAAGGTCGTCACGGCGACCCCGCCCCGCTCGCACCACTCGGCGAACGCGTCCTGCCGCTCGGGTCCGTGCACCGGCACGGGCCGCAGGGTGGAGCGGGCGGCGACCTCGCGCCGCCAGTTGATCAGCACGCTCGCGGGGCACACCACCAGGAAGTGGCTCTCGCCCCCGGCCGCGAGATGCGCCAGCGCCGCGATGGCCTGCACGGTCTTGCCGAGCCCCATCTCGTCGCCGAGCACGACCCGCTTCTGGGTCAGTGCGAAGCGCGCGCCGAAGGACTGGTAACCGCGCAGCGAGACCCGCAGACACGTGTCGTCCAGCCGCAGCCCGCGCACCCGCTCCGCGATCCCGGCGGGGATGAAGCCCTCGGCGGCGTCCCGGTCGGGCTCGCTGCCCGACAGCTCGGCCAGCAGGCTGTAGTACTCGGGGGAGCGCAGCTCGAAGTCGACCCAGGCCTCCGCTTCCGACGCGGGGCCGCGCAGCAGGTCGACGGACACCTGCCCGAACAGCGTCCGCAGCCCCCGCGCGGCGGCGTCCTCCGTCATCGTCCGTACGGAGGCGACGGCGGCCAGCGCCCGCGCGGCGCCCGCCCGGCCGGCGAAGAGCATCCGGAGCCGGCTCCGCGCCGGCGCCGCCGCGGCGAGCAGCGGTTCCAGCTCCCCGGTCAGACGGCGGGCGGCGTCGACCGCCCTGCGCACGTCCGGGCCGCCCTCGACGAGGCGGTGCAGGGCGACGAGCAGCGCGGTCGTGGCCGCGTCCGCCGTGTCCACGTCCATCCGTACGGCGACGGTGTCCCGGACCGCGTGCGCGATCTGCCGGGCCGCGGCCAGCGCCTGGTCGGCGGTGTGCGCGCCGACTCCGGGGATCTGGCGGAGCTCGTAGCGCCCCGCTCCGTGGACCTGTCCGACGCTCGTGTATCCCGCCTGCTCCAGCGCGCCGAGGCGCAGCCTGCCCTCCGTGACGTCAGCGAGCCGTGCCACGGGGATGGAGGCCAGTTCCAGCCCGACGAGGGAGTCCAGCAGCGGGGTGATCGCGGCGCGCGCCGACTCGACGGCACGGTGGTGGTCGTCCAGCACCGTGCGGGCCGCCCCGGCGAGTTCCCCGGCGTTCCCGAGCAGCTCCCGAGCGGCTCTCCCCGTGGGTGTCCGGCCCGTGGGTCCGGCCTGCGTCATGTACGTCCCTCTGTCCCCGCCACCGTGCTCCGCCAGCGCGGGGCCCCTGCCACGACCGGTCCATCGTGCCACGTGTCCCGCTGCGCCCCGTGCACGCGAACTGCGGTTGTCGGTGGCGGGTGCAAGACTCGGACAGAAGCGGCACATCCCTGTTCGACCAGGACAAGCGGGATGTTCGACCAGATTCGACCCGGACCGGCCGGACACCCGGCCAGGACGCGCGAGACAACGGAACTCGCCGAAGGAGCACATCATGCTCGACCCAGCTTTCGTCACCGGCGCCCCCAACTGGATCGACCTCGGCACCCCCGACGTCGAGGCGGCCACGGCCTTCTACGGCGGCCTCTTCGGCTGGGAGCTGGTGCCCGGCGGACCGGAGACCGGTGGCTACGGCATGTACCAGCTAAGGGGAAAGACCGTCGCGGGCGTCATGACCGTGCCGCCGGAACAGGGGAAGCCCGCCTGGTCGGTGTACTTCCAGACCCCTGACGCCGACGCCACCGCGCGGTCGGTCGAGCAGGCCGGAGGCACCGCGGCGTTCGCCCCGATGGACGTGCTCGACTACGGACGCATGGGCGGGTTCACGGACAGCACCGGTGCGTACTTCGGTGTCTGGCAGCCCGGGACGAACACCGGACTCGGCATGATCATGGAGTCCGGCTCGCTGATCTGGTCCGAGCTCTACACCCCGGACGTACCCGCGGCAGCGGCCTTCTTCCACACGGTCTTCGGGTGGCAGACCCAGGACATGTCCTATCCCGACGGCTCCTACACGGTCGTCCGGCCCGCGGGCACCGAGAGCGAGGAAGCCTCCTTCGGCGGGCTCGTCCCGCTCGACGAGGTGCCCAGCCAGGCCGAGGCGGGACCGCACTGGCTGCCGTACTTCGCCGTGGACGACGTCGACGCCGCGGCGGCCGCGGCGGAGCGGCTGGGCGGCCGGGTGACCGCGGCGGCCTCGGACGTGCCGGAAGTCGGCCGGATCGCGACCTTCGCGGACGCGGCGGGCGCGGCCTTCGCGGTGATCAAGCCCGTCCCGATGTCGTAGTCGGCCTGCGGGAACGGCCGCGCCGAGGATGCGGCCCTCCGCCCGGCCGGCCGTTCGTTGAACGGTCGTTGATCACTTGTTTATCGCCACGGGGCACGGTGGGCACCATGCCGATCAACACCACGACCGACGAGCTCACCTGGCAGGAGACCGCGTTGTGCGCGCAGGCCGGGCCGGAGTTCTTCTTCCCGGCGCCGGGCAGCTCCACCCGGGAGGCCAAGCAGCTGTGCAATGCCTGCGAAGGCCGACTGGCGTGCCTGGAGTACGCACTCGCCCACGACGAGCGCTTCGGCGTATGGGGCGGGCTCTCCGAGAAGGAGCGCGAGCGGCTGCGCAGATCGCGCCCCGCCGTGCGCTGAGCAGCCGTCCGCGAGACCTTCCCCGTCAGGTGATGCGGAAGGTCTCGCCGTACACCTGCCACACCAGGGGCTTCTCGAGGGCCAGGTTGCCCTCGTCCAGGAAGACCCGTTGCGCCGTGTCGATCCTGGACGTGTCACGCTGCACCTTGCGGGCCCTGATCGCCGACCTGGTCTCGTCCAGGAAGGCGTCGAGATACACCTTCTCGTCGCCGCCCTCGGCCGCAGTGTCCGCCGACTCCATCGCGGCGTCGCGGATGCCGTAGAAGCCGTCCGCCTCGATGCCGGGCCCGTGCAGCACCATCGCGTCGTAGTAGATGAACTGCCCCAGGGTGCCGAGCCCGTCCAGCTTCGCCAGCCGGACCGCCGGCTCGAAGTACAGCCTGTCCCGCGTCTCGTCCTGGGCCGCGCGGAAGGCCGGGTCCTCGGCCGCCTCGCGCCACGCGTCCGTGAAGCCCGGATCCAGACCCTCGTGCGAGTCGGTCCCGTCCACCGCGCGCAGCGCGGGGAGGAACGGGGCGAGCGGATTGCCGGGGTGCTCGTCGGTGTAGCCCTCGACCAGTTGCAGCATGTCGTTCGTACCGGAACAGAAACCGATGATCCCGGCCGTGTAGCCGGTACCGTCCCCGATGTCCTCGATCGCTCCGTACTGGCTGCGCCAGTCCAGGGTGGACGCCTCGGCGCTGGCCACCAGCTGGGAGGCGGTCTCCTTCATCTCCGGAGCGGCGAGCCCCGGCGGCAGGGCGTCGATCTCCTCGGTCTGCTCCTCGGCCTGTTCCGCCGCTTCCGGCTTCGCCGCGCCGGTCTGCGTCGGTCCGGCCGTCCGGCCGGTCACCCTGGGCGGCTCGGAGTCGCCGCCGCTGAACAGGATCGAAACGCCGATGACAATCGGCGCACCGAAAAGAACGAGACGTGTCACTGGTTTCACCCGGCACAGAGTACGTTCCGTGAAGCTCGGGGGTGGCATCAGGCGGAGCGGCTTCGAGGCGGAGCGGCAGCAACGCGAAGTGGCGGCGCACGCGGGGAGCGTGCGCCGCCACCGGGCCGTCGGACCGGGGAGCGGATCCCGATGCGAGGCCGAAGGGCGAACAGCCCGGCCCTGGGTTCGAGCCGTGGGACGCGGTCCCGGGGGTCAGCCGGAGTTTCAGGCCTGGGCGGCGCGGGCCGCCAGACGGGCCTTGCGGGCCGCCAGCTTCTCGTCGAACTTCGACGCCTCGCTGTCAAGGCCGCTCATGTACAGGCCCAGCTCTTCCTGCGCCTTGAGTCCCTCCGGGCCGAGGCCGTCGATGTCGAGGACCTTCAGGTAGCGCAGCACGGGCTGGATCACGTCGTCGTGGTGGATGCGCATGTTGTAGATCTCGCCGATCGCCATCTGCGCGGCGGCGCGCTCGAAGCCGGGCATGCCGTGTCCGGGCATGCGGAAGTTGACGACGACGTCCCGCACGGCCTCCATCGTGAGGTCCGGGGCGAGCTCGAAGGCCGCCGCCAGCAGGTTGCGGTAGAAGACCATGTGCAGGTTCTCGTCGGTCGCGATCCGTGCGAGCATCCGGTCGCAGACCGGGTCGCCGGACTGGTGGCCGGTGTTGCGGTGCGAGACGCGGGTGGCGAGCTCCTGGAACGCGACGTACGCCACCGAGTGCAGCATGGAGTGGCGGTTGTCGGACTCGAAGCCCTCGGCCATGTGGGCCATGCGGAACTCTTCGAGCTTGTCAGGGTCCACGGCGCGCGAGGTCAGCAGGTAGTCGCGCATCACGATGCCGTGCCGGCCCTCCTCCGCGGTCCAGCGGTGCACCCAGGTGCCCCAGGCGCCGTCGCGCCCGAAGAGGGAGGCGATCTCGTGGTGGTAGCTGGGGAGGTTGTCCTCGGTGAGCAGGTTCACGACGAGGGCGATCCGACCGATGTCGGTGACCTTGGACTGGCTGGTCTCCCACGCTTCGCCGTCCTCGAACACGCCGGGGAAGTTCCGGCCGTCGGAGAACGGTACGTACTCGTGCGGCATCCATGCCTTGGCGACCTTGAGATGGCGGTTGAGTTCCTTCTCCACCACCTCCTCCAGTGCGTACAGCAGTTGGGCGTCGGTCCACGCCTTCGAGCTGCCGAGGTGGGGAGAGGTGATCGTCACGGGTCGCTCCTGGGGACGGGAGAATTACCTACGGCTTCGTAGGTTACGTGACCGTAGGTTAAGGCGGCGGTAAGGCCCCAGCCAACCCCCGCCCCGCGTGCCGTTCGTCACCCACCGTCATTCATGCAGGTCAGGGGCGTTCGTGGAGGGACAAGTCAGGCACCCACAATCCCCGTCTACCCGAGTTGACCGGGGTCGATGTCATGCAGACCTCCCTCGTCGAGGGCCAGCCAGCGGGTGATCTCCAGAGACCGGAGGAACGGCATGTCGTGGCTCGCCACGATCAGCGCCCCCTCGTACGCCGACAGCGCCGAGGTCAGGCGGTGCACTCCGGGCAGGTCGAGGCTGTTGGTCGGCTCGTCCAGCATCAGCAGGCGGGGAGCGGGCTCGGCGAGCAGCAGGGCGGCGAGTGTCGCCCGGAAGCGCTCCCCGCCCGAGAGGGTCCCGGCCGGCCGGTCCGCGCGGGCCCCCTTGAAGAGGAAGTGCGCGAGCCTGGCGCGGATGGCGTTGTCCGTGGCGCCCGGGGCGAAGCGGGCCACGTTGTCCACCAGCGAGAGGGAGTCGTCGAGGACGTCCAGGCGCTGCGGCAGGAAGCCCACCGGTACCTGTACGCTCGCCTCGCCGGACAGTGGAGCGAGCGACCCGGCGACGGTACGCAGGAGCGTCGTCTTTCCCGCGCCGTTGCGGCCGGTGAGCGCTATCCGTTCCGGCCCGCGCAGATCCCACTCGCCCTGTACCCGTGCCCCGTGGGCGAGTTCGAGATCGCGCAGCAGGAGCACACCGAGACCCGGATGTACCCGGGTGTGCGGCAGCTCGATGCGGATCGTCTCGTCGTCGCGCACCGCCTCGACCGCCTCGTCGAGGCGCTCCTCCGCCTCCGCGAGCCGCTCCGTGTGCATGATGCGGTGCTTGCCCGCCGACTCCTGAGCCGTCTGCTTGCGCTGGCCCATCACAGCCTTCGGCTCGCGCTTGGTGTCCCACATCTTCTGCCCGTACCGCTTGCGCCGGGCCAGCTTGACGTGCGCCTCGGCCAGCTCGCGCCGCTGCCGCCGTACGTCGGCCTCCGCGACGCGCACCATGCGTCCGGCGGCCTCCTGCTCCACGGCCAGGGCCTGCTCGTACGCCGACAAGGGCCCTCCGAACCAGGTGACGTCGCCGTCACGCAGATCGGCGATCCGGTCGACCCGCTCCAGCAGCTCCCGGTCGTGGCTGACGACGACCATCACGCCGGTCCAGGCGTCGACGGCGCTGTAGAGGCGTCCGCGGGCGTACAGATCGAGGTTGTTCGTCGGCTCGTCCAGCAGCAGGACCGAGGGGCGGGCCAGGAGGAGGGCGGCCAGGCGCAGCAGCACGCACTCCCCGCCCGACAGTTCGCCGATCGTCCGGTCCAGCCCCGCGCCGGCCAGGCCCAGCTCGTCGAGCAGCGCCAGGGCGCGTTCCTCGACGTCCCAGTCGTCACCGACCGCGGTGAAGTGCTCCTCCCGGACGTCGCCCGCCTCGATGGCGGCGAGCGCGGCCCGCTTCCCGGCGACACCCAGCACCTCGTCCACCCGCAGCGCGGTGTCCAGGACGAGATTCTGGGGGAGGTATCCGATGTCGCCGACCGTCGTGATCCGGCCCGCGGACGGGGCGAGTTCGCCGGCGATCAGCCGCAACAGGGTCGATTTTCCACAGCCGTTACGGCCGATGAGCCCGGTCCGGCCGGGACCGACGGAGAGCTGGAAGGAGCTGAAGACCTCACTCCCGTCGGGCCACGAGAACGACAGGGAGGAATAGGTGATGTGGGTGGTGGCTGGAGGCACAAGAGTCTCCCGGCTGCGTCGAGGAAAACGGGGAACGGCTCGGACACACTGAGGTCACGCAGAGGCACGCGTGCGACGGCACGCGGCACGGTGTGCGGACAACTCTCAGATGTGGAGCAATGTCCTTCTCCGATACGACGACAGCAGGGACACCGAAGACGTTACGGACGGCCTTCGCCGTCGCGCAACCGAATTCGGGCCGGCCCGAAGCTCAGCAGGAACCGTCCAGCAGATCCGTCAGGCCGCCGTCCAGATCCATGAAGCGGTACTCGTCACCCACCGGGACCAGCTCCTGGGCGCGCGCGAGGAAATGGCGCAGCTCCGACGTCCGCACGTGCACCATGGCGATGCCCTCGACGGCGTGGAACTCCAGAACCGTGCGGTCGTATCCGAACGGCCTCACCCGGACGTCCCCGACCCCGGCAGGCGCGTCCATACCCGTGGCGAGCAACTCGCGGGAGAACTCCCACGCCACCTCGGTGCCTTCGAGGGTCGCGCGGGCCGGGAACGCCATGCGTACGGCGAAGGGATCCTTGCGGTCGTACTGGAGGGTTGCGGGCAGAGTCTCCATACGCGGCGCGGACGCGACCATACGGGCCTGCACGGACTGCTCGATAACGCTGGACAAGACCTGCTCCCTCTCGCCTCAAACGACGGTTCCCGGCATTGGAGTAGACGCCGGAACGCCTCCGTCCGTGCACTGGCGGGTTGCGTGAGCTGCGTCACCGCCCCGCCGCCCCGGCTCTCCCCGATCACCTGCCCCGTTTCGGCCGGCGCACCCTGGACGCCCGGCTACCTGTGCGTTAGCTTCCAGCGCCATGAGGCCCTTGCGGAGGACGCGACAGCTGACGGCGACGGCACTCTGCGGGGCGGCGGTGATCGCGGCGCTGGCCGCGCCGCCGGCGCAGGCTGCCCCGGAGAAGCACCAGGAGCCCGGATGGGTGCTCTCCACGACGGGGTCGGACGCACGCTTCCGCGGTCTCGCCGCGGTGGGCCGGGACGCGGCCTGGGTCGCGGGCTCCGGGGGCACGGTCCTGCGCACCGTCGACGGGGGCCGGCACTGGAGCGATGTCTCGCCCCCGGGCGCGGCGGGGCTGGAACTCCGCGACATCGAGGCGTTCGACCGGCGACGGGCGGTGGCACTGGCCATCGGCGAAGGAGAGGCGTCGCGTGTCTTCCGTACCGAGGACGGCGGAACCACCTGGACCGAGTCCTTCCGCAACACCGACGCCCGCGCCTTCTACGACTGCCTGACCTTCTTCGACAGCCGCCACGGGCTCGCGATGAGCGACCCGGTGGACGGCAGGTTCCGCATCCTGTCCACCTCCGACGGCGGACGGAACTGGCGGGTGCTGCCCGACGCGGGGATGCCCGCCGCGCAGCCCGGCGAGGCGGGGTTCGCTGCGAGCGGCCAGTGCCTGGTCAGCTCGGGCGCCCGGGACGTCTGGCTCGCCACCGGTGGCGCGGCGACCGCCCGCGTGCTGCACTCCCGGGACCGTGGACTGACGTGGACCGAGACCGAGTCGCCGATCCCGGCGGGGGATCCGGCGCGCGGTGTCTTCGGCCTCGCGTTCCGCGACCGTACGCACGGCATCGCGGTGGGCGGCGACTACCGCGCTGACCAGCCGTCCCCGGCCGCCGCCTCCGTCACCCGGGACGGCGGCCGGAGCTGGGAGCGCTCGGCCACCCCGCCGCCGGCCTACCGCTCCGGCGTGGCATGGCTGCCGCACAGCGCGCGGTCGGCGCTGGCCGTGGGTCCGACGGGAACCGACCTCACCCGGAACGGCGGACGCACCTGGCGGACCGTGGACACCGGCTCGTACGACACGGTGGACTGCGCACCGGACGGCGGCTGCTGGGCATCGGGCGAGAAGGGCCGCGTCGCCCGGCTGCGGTGACGGCGCGAGAAATGAGTGGTGCGCGGTCCCGCGGCCCCTCTAGGGTGGCAGCGCGACCGCGCCCCCGATGCGCCCGGCTGCGGCTACTTCCTTCTGACATCCAAGTTACGCCGCGGCCCTCTTCTTGATCTCGGAGGCGCGGCCGTTCCCGCCCGGGCCCGCCCATATGCCTGTCGGCGGCCGTCCGTTGCTCGAATCCGGGGGGATTCACTGCCTCGTCACACCCAGCGCGTCTCCAAGATCTGGACGGAGATGCTCGTGGCCCCGCACGTCTCGGCGGCCGCCCGCACCGCCTCCTCACGGCCGGGATCCCGCCCCGGCCCGGCCGAACAGAAGCTCAGGACGCACGCCGGGGGCCCGGCCTTCGTCCGGGAGCCCCGGGAGGAACTCTTCCTCCTGGCCGTCGGCAACTTCGTCACCCAGCAGACCTTCTACGAGAGCGGCCAGGAGCGCGACGACCGCTACGTCAGCCTCGTGAGCCGGCTCGCCGTCGAGGATCCGGTGTGGACGGCCGACCTGCTGCGCCGGCTCCGCGCCGAGGGCAACATGCGTACCGCGCCCCTGGTGGGCGCCGCCGCGTACGTCCGGGCCCGGCTCGCGGCCGGGGTCGCCGAGGGCCCGTCCAACCGGTCCGTGATCGACTCGGTGCTCCAGCGCGCCGACGAACCGGGGGAACTCCTCGCCCACTGGATCTCGGCGTACGGACGGAACGTGCCGCAGCCCGTCAAGAGGGGCATCGCCGACGCCGTGCGGCGGCTGTACTCCTCGCGGTCGCTGCTGAAGTACGACACCGCGTCCAAGGCCTTCCGCTTCGGCGACGTGCTCAACCTGGTGCACGCGTCCCCCGACCCGGCGAAGCCCTGGCAGGGAGCACTGTTCCGGTACGCCCTGGACCGCCGGCACCACCCCGAGCGGGCGGTCCCGCCGCCCTCCGACCGGTTGCTGACCGCGCACCGGGCACTGACGGAGCTCCAGCCCGACGAGTGGCGCGCGGTGGTGACCGGCCCGGGCGGCGCCGAGCGGCTGGCCGAGGCGGGCGTGACCTGGGAGGCCGTGGCGGGCCGGCTCCAGGGGCCGATGGACGCCGCCGTGTGGGAGGCCGTGATCCCGTCGATGGGGCCGATGGCCCTCGTGCGCAATCTGCGGAACTTCGACGAGGCGGGAGTCTCCGACGAGGTGGCGGCCCAGGTCGCCGCACGGATCTCGGACGCCACCGAGGTCGCCCGGTCCCGGCAGTTCCCCTTCCGCTATCTTGCCGCCCACCGGCACGCGCCCTCACCGCGCTGGGCGGACCCGCTGGAACGAGCGCTGGGCCACTCGCTGGCCGCCGTTTCCACCCTGCCCGGCCGGACGCTGGTCCTCGTCGACCGGTCCGACTCCATGTTCTGGGACACCGTCTCCGAGCGCTCGGAACTCACCCGCGCCGACGCGGCAGCCGTCTTCGGCGCGGCGGTGGCGCTACGGGCCGAGCACGCCGACCTCGTGCAGTACGGCTGGTCCAGTGCGGCGGTGCCGTTCCGGGCCGGGGAGCCGGTGCTGGAGATACTGGAGCGCTTCCGTGCTCTCGGGGGCACGTACACCACGAAGGCGCTCCGCACCCACTTCAGGGGCCACGACCGGGTCCTGATCGTCACCGACGAGCAGGACGCGCCCCCGGGCCCCGGCGGGCTCGCGGACCCGGTGCCGGCGGACACCCCGGTCTACACCTGGAACCTGGCGGGGTACCGGCCTGCCCACGGCCCCACGGGACCGCACCGGCACACCTTCGGAGGACTCACGGACGCCGCGTTCAGGACGGTCGGTCTCATCGAGGCCGGCAGCCACGCGGACCGCCCGTGGACCGCCGGCTCGGCATGAGGCGCTGCGGGTCCGGGCTGCCGGCCCGGCACGAGGCGCACCGGCGGCGGGGCTGCCGGCCCGGCCCGGCGCGCACCCGAGCCGGGCCGCCCAGGAACGGGCGCTCCTAGCCGGGCAGTTGCTGACGGTACGGCGCGAGCGCGTCCGAGGTCTTCGTCGCGAGGAACTCCGTGATCCGGTAGGCACACACCCCGTGTGCGGCGAAGGGGTCGGAGGCCGCGATGCGCTCGATCTCGGCGCGGTCGTCGCCCACGGCCAGGATCACACCGCCGTCGCGGGGGTTCTTGCGCCCGGAGGCGATGAACACCCCGGCCGCGTACTGCGCGTCCAGCCAGCTGACGTGCTCCGTCATGAGGGCGTCGACGCGCTCGACCGGTGCCGTGTAGGTCAATTCGAGTACGAACATGACCGGCAGGTTACCGGGCTGCCTAGACTGGCCCGTCATGACGACTTTCCGGACGCCTGCCGACGAGGCCGAGGCCCGCGCCGTCCAGGACGCGCTGCGCACCCGCGTGGTGCTGGACGAGACGGGGCCGGAGCCCGGCGCCGGGCGGGTCACCGGTGTCGACGTGGCCTACGACGACGAGCGCGATCTGGTCGTCGCGGCGGCCGTCACCCTGGACGCCGCAACCCTCGGAGTGATCGCCGAGTCCACCGCCACGGGCCGCGTCTCGTTCCCGTACGTCCCAGGGCTCCTGGCCTTCCGTGAACTCCCCACCGTCCTTGCCGCGCTGGAGGGCCTGCCGGCGGATCCGGGACTCGTCGTCTGCGACGGCTACGGACGGGCCCACCCGCGCAGATTCGGGCTCGCGAGTCACCTGGGTGTCCTCACCGGACTGCCCGTCATCGGTGTCGCCAAGAACCCCTTCACCTTCCGCTACGAGCAACCCGGCCCCCGACGAGGCGACTTCACCCCGCTCATGGACGGCGACGAGGAAGTGGGCCGGGCGTTGCGCACGCAGGACGCGACCAAGCCCGTCTTCGTCTCGGTCGGCCACCGCACCGGACTGGACAACGCCTGCGCCCATACGCTCGCGCTGGCCCGGGACTTCCGCCAGCCCGAGACCACCCGCAGGGCCGACGCCCTGTGCCGGTCCGTTCTCAGGGAAGCGATCGGAAGCGATCGGCTGACCCGGTAGCCGGTCCGGCAACTGTTGCCGACTGAGTACGAATACGGATGTTGCTCGTCGAACATCAGGGGCAGGCTGGTACACATGATCGACCACCACACTCCTCAGATGAGCACCGGAACCGTACGTCTCTCGCAGCGCGGCGTCGCCGTGGGCATGACCCTCGGCGTCCTGGCGGGCGCCGGCTGGACCGTGTCCATGGTCGTCACGCTGGCGTCCTGGATGCTCTGACCGGCCGCGTCCGCCCGTCCCGGGCTCAGCGCACCGTCGCGACCCGGAAGCGCAGCCCGGCCTTCGTCAGCCGGTGCAGCAGCGCATCGCCCGCCACGACCGCGGTCGTGACCTGTCCCGACGTCGCGGGCAGGTCGTCGAAGGCGAGGGCGAGAGCCGTCTCGGCGAGCATCTTCGCCGTCTCGCCGTAGCCGGGGTCGCCCCCGGACACCTCCGTCCACACCTGCCGGCCCCCGCCCTCGCCGATGAAACGGACGGTGAACCAGCTGCGGCGCCTGCGCTGCTCGTCAGGGCCCGTGCCCGGTTCGACCCGCGCCGAGAGCCAGGCCCGAGCGGCCGGGATCTGGGCGGCTCCGGCCAGCAGGGCCACGGCGGCCGTCCCGCCGAGCGCCATCGGCAGGCGTTTCACGGAGGCGAAGTGCCGGTAGCGGAAGTCGGGACCGTAGCGCTCCAGCGCTCGCGCGGACCGCTCGACGACGCGAGGGTCAAGGGTCGGCAGGGGCAGGGCCCAGGTGCCGGTCTCCGGGCTGAAGTGGGGCGAGCCCTGCGGGGCGCGGGCCCGGCGCCCGACGAGCCGCGGCTCGTGCAGCCGGCGTTCCCTGGCGGCCCGTAGGGTCTGCTGCCCGCGGCTCATCGCGGTCAGCGCCGAGGCGAACGTACCGCCCGAGAAGACCGCGTCGGTGCGGACGTAGCCGTCCACCGTCAGCGGGACCCCCTCGGGGAGCTGCCGGACGGTGAAGTAGACCCCGAGGTCGTGCGGTACGGAGTCGAAGCCGCAGGCGTGCACGAGGCGGGCGCCGGTCTCGCGGGCCCGGGTGTCGTGCTCCAGATACATGCGGTCGACGAACTCCGGTTCCCCGGTGAGGTCGGCGTAGTCGGTACCGGCCTCCGCGCAGGCGGCCACCAGTTCCTTGCCGTGCTGGATGTACGGTCCGACCGTCGACGCCACCACGTGGGTGGACTCGGCGAGTTCACGCAGGGCCGCGGCGTCGTCCGCGTCGGCCGTGAGCAGCGGCAGGTCCGCGCAGTGCGGACGGTTCACCGCGAGGAGGGCGCGCAGCTGCTCCAGCTTGCCGCGGTCGCGGCCCGCCAGTGCCCAGCGGCAGCCTTCCGGCGCGTGGCCGGCGAGATATTCGGCGGTGAGCGCCCCAACGAAGCCGGTGGCTCCGAAAAGGACGACGTCGTAGGGGCGTTCTGCCCCGTTCTGCCTGTTCATGAGTGCCTCCGCAGGGCCCGGCGCAGATGTGGCAGGCAGAGGTTAGCGGAGGTGTTCGTGGTGCCGTGCGGCCGGGCGGGCTCCGGTGCGAGAGGATCCCCTGAAAAGAACTAAGCGCTTGCTCGGCCAAAAGGGTTGTGCGGAGCGCGGTCCCTTCTTAGCATCATCGATGTTACATCAGTTGTGTCACACCGCTGGGGGCTTGATGGCAACGACAGGACAAGGGCCGCAGGGCCCGTTGACCGGGGTGCGCGTCGTGGAACTGGCGGGCATCGGCCCGGGGCCGTTCGCCGCGATGCTCCTCGCCGATCTCGGGGCCGACGTGGTGCGCGTGGACAGACCGGGCGGTTCGGTCATCGGCATCGAACCCGCCTTCGACCTCACCAACCGCAACAAGCGCTCCGTCCTCGTCGATCTGAAGGCCGAGGGCGGGGCCGACACGGTCCTCGACCTCGTCGAGCGTGCCGACGTACTCATCGAGGGATACCGGCCCGGCGTCGCGGAGCGCCTCGGCGTCGGCCCCGAGGTGTGCCTGAAGCGCAATCCGCAGCTCGTCTACGGCCGGATGACCGGCTGGGGCCAGGACGGACCGCTGGCCGACCGGGCGGGCCACGACATCTCCTACATCGCTCTCACCGGCACCCTCTCCATGATCGGCAGGTCCGGCGAGCCGCCCACCGTGCCCGCCAATCTGGTCGGCGACTTCGCCGGCGGCTCGCTCTACCTGGTCGTCGGCGTGCTCGCCGCCCTCCAGCACGCGCGTACGCCCGGCGGAACGGGGCAGGTCGTGGACGCCGCCATCGTCGACGGCGCCTCCCATCTCGCCACGATCATCCACGGGATGCTGGCGGCCGGAAGCTGGCAGGACCGGCGCGGCGCCAACCTCCTCGACGGCGGATGCCCCTTCTACGGCTCCTACGCGACCTCCGACGGCGAGTACATGGCGGTCGGACCCCTGGAACCCCGGTTCTACGAGGAATTCGCCCACCACCTCGGACTGGGGGAGGAGGCGCCGGACCGAAACGACCCCGGGCGCTGGGAGGAGCTGCGGGCCCTCGTCGCCGACCGTTTCAGCACCCGCACGCGCGCCGAGTGGACGGAGGTCTTCGAGGGGACGGACGCCTGCGTCGCGCCCGTCCTCTCGCTCCGTGAAGCACCGCACCACCCTCACCTCGCCGCCCGCTCCACCTACGTGGAGCACGGCGGACTCACCCAGCCCGCCCCCGCCCCCCGCTTCTCCGTGACGCCCGTCTCCGTGCGCAGCGCGCCGGCGCTGCCCGGAGCGGACACCGAGGCCGTCGCCGCGGACTGGGGCCTGCCGGGCCTGCTGACCACCGGGAAGGACACGACCGGCTGATGGAACTCTCCCTGCCGCTGAACTACGCGGGTGACCCGCGCGTCGCCTGCGACCAGGTCGCGGAACTCGAGTCCGCCGGACTCGACGCCGTCTGGGTGGCCGAGGCGTACGGCTTCGACTCGCCGACCCTGATGGGTTACCTCGCCGCCCGCACCGAACGCATGAAGATCGGCGCGGCGATCCTCAACGTCTACTCCCGCACCCCCGCCCTCATCGCCCAGACCGGCGCCGGTCTGGACGCCGTGTCCGGCGGCCGGGCGCTGCTCGGACTGGGCGCGTCGGGGCCGCAGGTCGTGGAGGGCTGGCACGGCAAGCCGTACGACAAGCCGCTCGGCCGCACCCGTGAGACCGTCGAGCTCTGCCGGCGGATCTGGCGCCGCGAGATCATCGACCATCACGGCATCACCGACATGCCGCTTCCCGAGGAGAAGGGCGGCAGGCTCGGCAAGCCGCTGAAGATCCTCACCAAGCCGGTGCGCGACACCATTCCGCTCTACGTGGCCTCCCTCGGCCCGGCGAACGTCAGGATGACCGCCGAGATCGCCGACGGCTGGCTGCCCACGCTCTACATCCCGGAGAAGGCCCAGCAGGTCTGGGGCACCGCGCTCGCCGAAGGCGCCGCGAAGCGCGACCCCGCGCTGGGACCCCTGCAGACCGTCGCGGGCGGCCTGCTGGCCATCGGCGAAGACGCGGCGGCCGTCCGTGACCTGGCCCGCCCGCAGATCGCGCTGTACGTCGGCGGCATGGGCGCGCGGGGCAAGAACTTCTACAACGACCTCGCCGTCGCCTACGGCTACGAGAAGGAGGCCGCCACCATCCAGGATCTCTACCTCTCAGGGAAGAAGAGGGAGGCCGAGGCGGCGGTTCCCGACGAGTTCTGCGAACTCATGACGCTCTGCGGCCCCGAGGGCTACGTACGCGACCGCGTCGAGGCCTTCCGCGAGGCCGGGGTCACCATGCTCAACGTCACGCCCGTCGGCCCCGAGCCGGCGCGGTTGATCTCCACCGTCAAGAACTGGCTCCAGGGGGCTTGAAGTGCAGCGGAAGATCTTCACCGAAGAGCACGACGCGTTCCGCGAGACCGTCCGCACGTTCCTGGTCAAGGAGGTCCTCCCGCACTACGAGCAGTGGGAGAAGGACGGCATCGTCTCGCGCGAGGCCTGGCTCGCGGCCGGCCGGCAGGGGCTGCTCGGCCTCGCCGTCCCCGAGGAGTACGGGGGCGGAGGCAACGCCGACTTCCGCTACAGCGCGGTCATCGCGGAGGAGTTCACCCGGGCGGGGGTGGCCGGCCTCGCACTCGGCCTGCACAACGACATCATCGGTCCCTACCTCACCGGCCTCGCCACCGAGGAGCAGAAGCGCCGCTGGCTGCCCGGCTTCTGCAGCGGTGAGACGATCACCGCCATCGCCATGACGGAACCCGGCGCGGGCTCCGACCTCCAGGGCATCCGTACCACCGCCGAGGACAAGGGCGACCACTGGCTCCTCAACGGCTCGAAGACCTTCATCTCCAACGGCATCCTCGCCGACCTCGTCATCGTCGTCGCCAAGACCTCACCGGAGGGCGGTGCGAAGGGCCTGTCGCTGCTCGTCGTCGAGCGCGGCGCCGAGGGGTTCGAGCGGGGCCGCAACCTGGACAAGATCGGCCAGAAGTCCCAGGACACCGCCGAACTGTTCTTCAACGACGTACGCGTTCCCAAGGAGAACCTCCTCGGCGAGCTCGACGGCGCCTTCATCCACCTCATGACCAATCTGGCCCAGGAGCGGATGGGCATAGCGGTCGCCGGGATCGCCGCCGCCGAACACCTGCTGGAGATCACCACCCAGTACGTCAAGGAGCGTGAGGCCTTCGGGCGCCCGCTCTCCAAGCTCCAGCACATCCGCTTCGAGATCGCCGAGATGGCCACCGAGTGCGCCGTCACCCGGACCTTCCTCGACCGGTGCATCGCCGACCACTCCGACGGGACGCTCGACGCCGTGCACGCGTCGATGGCCAAGTGGTGGGCCACCGAGCTCCAGAAGCGTGTCGCCGACCGCTGCCTCCAGCTCCACGGCGGATACGGATACATGACGGAGTACCGGGTCGCCAAGGCGTTCACCGACGGCCGTATCCAGACCATCTACGGCGGCACGACCGAGATCATGAAGGAGATCATCGGCCGTTCGCTGCTCGCCTGACCCAGGGCCTCCCGTCCGGGGCGCGCCAGGCCCGCGTGATCCGGCCCGATCCGGACGGAAGACCCCACCCGCCCAGCACCGACCCGAAAGGCAGCTGCCTTGAGTACCGAAGCATTCGTCTACGACGCGATCCGCACCCCGCGCGGCCGTGGCAAGGCCAACGGCGCCCTGCACGGCACCAAGCCGATCGACCTCGTCGTCGGTCTCATCCACGAGATCCGCGACCGATTCCCCGGCCTCGACCCGGCGGCCATCGACGACATCGTCCTCGGAGTCGTCAGCCCGCTCGGCGACCAGGGCTCCGACATCGCCCGTATCGCCGCGATCGCCGCCGGACTCCCGGACTCCGTCGCGGGCGTACAGGAGAACCGCTTCTGCGCCTCCGGCCTGGAGGCCGTCAACCTGGCCGCAGCCAAGGTGCGTTCGGGCTGGGAGGACCTCGTACTCGCCGGTGGCGTCGAATCGATGTCCAGGGTGCCGATGGGCTCCGACGGCGGCGCCTGGGCCATGGACCCGATGACCAGCTTCGAGACCGGCTTCGCCCCGCAGGGCATCGGCGCCGACCTCATCGCCACCCTCGAGGGCTTCTCGCGCCGTGACGTCGACGAGTACGCCGCGCTGTCCCAGGAGCGCGCCGCGATCGCCTGGAAGGAGGAGCGCTTCGCCCGCTCCGTCGTCCCCGTCAGGGACCGCAACGGGCTGCTCGTCCTCGACCACGACGAGCACATGCGCCCCGGCACCACCGCCGACTCACTGGCCTCCCTCAAGCCGTCCTTCGCGGCGATCGGCGAGATGGGCGGCTTCGACGCCGTGGCCCTGCAGAAGTACCACTGGATCGAGAAGATCGACCACGTCCACCACGCGGGCAACTCCTCCGGGATCGTCGACGGCGCCGCCCTCGTCGCGATCGGCTCCAAGGAGACCGGCGAGCGTTACGGGCTCACCCCGCGCGCCCGGATCGTCTCCGCGGCGGTCTCCGGCTCCGAGCCGACCATCATGCTGACCGGCCCGGCGCCCGCCACCCGCAAGGCGCTGGCCAAGGCGGGGCTCACCATCGACGACATCGACCTCGTCGAGATCAACGAGGCCTTCGCCGGAGTCGTCCTGCGCTTCGCCAAGGACATGGGCCTGAGCCTCGACAAGGTCAACGTCAACGGCGGCGCCATCGCACTCGGCCACCCGCTGGGCGCGACCGGCGCGATGATCCTCGGCACGCTCATCGACGAGCTGGAGCGGCAGGACAAGCGCTACGGCCTCGCCACCCTCTGCGTCGGCGGCGGCATGGGCATCGCCACCGTCATCGAGCGTCTCTGACCGTCCCCCGGCCACCCCTGCTTACGGAGAAGACAAGAATGACCGAGAGCACGACCATCCGCTGGGAACAGGACGAGACCGGCGTCGTCACCCTCGTACTCGACGACCCCGACCAGTCCGCCAACACGATGAACCAGGGCTTCAAGGATTCCATCGCGGCCGTCGCCGAGCGCGCGGCCGCCGAGAAGGACTCCATCCGGGGCATCATCTACACCTCCGCCAAGAAGACCTTCTTCGCGGGCGGCGACCTCAAGGACATGATCAAGATCGGTCCGGAGAACGCCCAGGAGGCGTTCGACGCCGGAACCGCCATCAAGCGGTCGCTGCGGGTCATCGAGACCCTCGGCAAGCCGGTCGTCGCCGCCATCAACGGCGCGGCGCTCGGCGGCGGTTACGAGATCGCGCTCGCCGCCCACCACCGCATCGCCCTGGACGCCCCCGGCTCGCGTATCGGCCTGCCCGAGGTCACCCTCGGCCTGCTGCCCGCGGGCGGCGGCGTCACCCGCACCGTACGGCTGATGGGCATCACCGACGCGCTGCTGAAGGTGCTGCTCCAGGGCACCCAGTACACCCCGCACCGGGCCCTGGAGAACGGTCTGGTCCACGAGGTCGTCGCCACCCGCGAGGAGATGCTCGAGAAGGCCCGCGCCTTCATCGACGAGCACCCCGAGTCGCAGCAGCCGTGGGACGTCAAGGGCTACCGGATCCCCGGCGGCACCCCGTCGAACCCGAAGTTCGCGGCCAACCTGCCCGCCTTCCCCGCCAACCTGAAGAAGCAGCTCGCGGGCGCCCCCATGCCGGCCCCCCGCAACATCATGGCCGCTGCTGTCGAAGGGGCGCAGGTCGACTTCGAGACCGCGCAGACCATCGAGGCGCGCTACTTCACCGAGCTGGTCACCGGCCAGGTCGCGAAGAACATGATCCAGGCGTTCTTCTTCGACCTGCAGGCCGTCAACTCCGGCGCCAGCCGCCCCGCCGGCGTCGAGGAACGCCAGGTCCGCAAGGTCGCCGTCCTCGGGGCCGGGATGATGGGCGCGGGCATCGCCTACTCCTGTGCCCGCGCCGGCATCGACGTCGTGCTCAAAGACGTCTCCACCGAGGCGGCGGCCAAGGGCAAGGCCTACAGCGAGAAGCTCCTCGCCAAGGCGCTCTCCCGGGGCCGTACGACCGAGGCGAAGCGCGACGAGCTGCTGGCCCGCATCACCCCGACCGGCGACCCGGCCGACCTCGCCGGCTGCGACGCCGTGATCGAGGCCGTCTTCGAGGACACCGCGCTCAAGCACAAGGTGTTCCAGGAGATCCAGGACATCATCGAGCCGGACGCCCTGCTCTGCTCCAACACCTCCACGCTGCCCATCACCGTGCTCGCCGAGGGCGTCACCCGGCCCGCCGACTTCATCGGCCTGCACTTCTTCTCGCCCGTCGACAAGATGCCCCTCGTCGAGATCATCAAGGGCGAGAAGACCGGGGACGAGGCCCTGGCCCGCGCCTTCGACCTGGTGCGCCGCATCAAGAAGACCCCCATCGTGGTCAACGACTCACGCGGATTCTTCACCTCGCGGGTCATCGGCCACTTCATCAACGAGGGCGTCGCGATGGTCGGCGAGGGTGCCGAGCCCGCGTCGGTCGAGCAGGCGGCGGCACAGGCCGGCTACCCGGCCAAGGTGCTCTCGCTCATGGACGAACTGACGCTCACCCTCCCGCGCAAGATCCGCATCGAGACCAGGCGCGCCGTGGAGGAGGCGGGCGGCACCTGGGCCACGCACCCCGCGGACGAGGTCGTCGACCGCATGGTCGACGAGTTCGGGCGGCCGGGCCGCAGCGGGGGAGCCGGCTTCTACGAGTACGGCGAGGACGGCAAGCGCGGTGCGCTCTGGCCGGGCCTGCGTGAGCACTTCACGAAGCCGGGCGCCGAGATCCCGTTCGAGGACATGAAGGAGCGGATGCTCTTCTCCGAGGCGCTGGACAGTGTCCGCTGCCTGGAGGAGAACGTCCTCATGACCGTCGCCGACGCCAACATCGGCTCCATCATGGGTATCGGCTTCCCGCCTTGGACGGGCGGCGTGCTCCAGTACATCAACGGTTACGAGGGCGGCCTGCCCGGCTTCGTAGCCCGCGCCCGGCAGCTCGCGGAGCGCTACGGCGACCGCTTCCTGCCGTCCCCGCTCCTGCTGGAGAAGGCGGAGAAGGGCGAGACCTTCCACGACTGACGGTGCCGAAGGCGGGCCGCGTTCACTTCCGCTCCCCGCGGGTGAACGCGGCCCGCAGTTCCTCCTTCAGCGAGCGCTGGAAGGCCGTCAGGAGGGCCTGGAGCACCATCGGCTGCATATGGACCGAGAGGGACCTCATCGCCTCCACGCGCTCGGGGTCCGACTCCCGCTCCCGGTAGGGGTGCCACACCTCGTCCCGGAACAGCCGGGTCAGTTCGTGGGCCGCCGACCGGGTGTGCTCCAGCAGGACCGTGCGCGCGGCCAGGATCGTCTCGTGCGCGATGGGCACGTCCAGGAGCTCCACCCCGAGCCGCAGCAGCCCCGGGTCCACACGCAAGGGCCCCTCGGGCGTCGAGGGGCGCTCCAGCACGCCCATGGCGGCGAGCCGGTCCACGTCCTGCGCGCTCAGGGGCCGGCCCGCCCGCCGTTCCAGCTCGGCACGCTCCATGTCCTCGGCTGAGTCCGGGGCCCAGGAAGCCACCAGGGCACGGTGGATTGCCAGGTCCTTCGCGCTCAGGTCGGGGGGCAGCTGCTGGAGATAGCGCTCGATCGCCGCGAGCGTCATGCCCTGATGCTGGAGTTCCTCGATGAGGGCCAGCCGGGAGAGGTGGTCGTGCCCGTAGTGCCCCACCCGCCGGGGCCCGATCACCGGGGGCGGCAGCAGGCCCCTGGTGCTGTAGAAGCGCACGGTGCGCACGGTGACCCCCGCGCGCGCCGCCAGTTCGTCGACGGTCAGCGTCGGCTCTTCCGTCCCGGTCGCCATGTCCACTCCTCGTTGTTGCCAAGGCACCACTGCTCACGTGCCGCTGTGCCGGTGCTCGTGCCTGTGTCTGTCCCTGTGCACCAATCAGGTGCAACAGTATTGCTGTCTCACCACTGTTGTGAAAGTGTCCGGCAGCATCGAAGCGCAGTCTTACCCCCGGTGCGGACCGCATGGGTCCGACCGAACGGACAGGAGGCGGCCGTGACCACGATCCTGCGACTTCCCACCGAACCCGAGCAACTCACACTCCCCGCCCTGCTGCTGCGCAACGCCGAGGACCACGGTGATCTTCCCGCCCTCTCCTGGCGCACGGCGACCGACGGCGGGAACGACGCCGGCTGGACCACCCTCACCTGGCGCGAGGTACGCGGCGAGGCAGCCGTACTCGCCGCCGGCTACAGCTCCCTGGGGGTGCAGCGCGGCGAGCAGGTTCTCATGATGATGGGCAACCGGCCCGAGCACTGGCTCAGCGACGTGGCCCTCACCCACCTCGGTGCCGTGCCCGTCACCGTGTACGGCACGTCGGCCCCCGGGCAGACCGCACACATCGCCCGGCACAGCCGTGCCCGGGTCGCCGTGGTCGAGGGCGCCCGTGAACGGGAGCTCTGGGAGCCCCTGCTGGCTGACCCCACCGTGCCGCTGGAGAAGCTCGTCGTCGTGGAGCCGGCGGACGCCGGGCCGCACACGTCGTACGCCTCGCTGCACGGGACGGGGGAGCGGCTGCGGAGCGAGGAAACCTTCGACAAGGCCTGGCGCGAGACCCGTGCGCAGGACCCGCTGACGGTCGTCTACACCTCGGGCACCACGGGCGACCCGAAGGCCGTCCCCATCACTCACCGCAGCATGGTGGTCAACGCCCTCGCCCTGGACCGGGTGGTGGAGCTGCCCGACCACGTCGAGCACATCTGCTATCTCCCCTTCGCCCATATCGCCGAGCGGATGCTGGGCATCTACCTGCCGGTGTTCCGGGCCTCGCACGTCCATCTCTGCGCGGACACCGCGGCCGTGGCCGCCACCGCGCGCTCCCTGCACCCCGCCCAGTTCTTCGGGGTGCCCCGCGTGTGGGAGAAGCTCGCGGCATCCGTGCGGGCGGCCCTGGCGACGCTGCCGGAGGACCGGCGGGCCGCCATCGAGGAGGCGGGCGAGACGGCCCGTGAGCACGTCTCCTACCGGGAGCGGGGCGAACAGCCCCCCGCCGAGCTGGAGGCCGCCTACCGGCGCGCCAAGGAGACCGTCCTGGACCCCGTGCTCGCCCTGGCGGGCTTCGAGCGCCTGGTGTGGACGGCCAGCGCCTCCGCGCCCATGCCGCTCGACGTGGTGCGCTTCTGGGCGGGCTTCGGCATCGTCATCATGGACGCCTGGGGCCTCACCGAGACCGTCGGCGTGTTCACCACCAACAGCCCGTCGGCCTTCCGGCTCGGATCGGTCGGACGCCCGCTGGACGGGCTGGAGCTCAAGATCGCCGAGGACGGTGAGATCTGCGTCCGGGGGGAGACCGTTTTCGCGGGCTATCTGCGCGCCGACGGGACCGTGGACGGGGCGCTCGACGCGGACGGCTGGTTCCCCACCGGGGACATCGGCAGGGTCGACGACGACGGCTACCTGTGGCTCACCGACCGCAAGAAGGAAATGATCATCACCTCGACGGGGAAGAACGTCTCCCCGGCGCTCGTCGAGAACACCCTGAAGGAACACCCTCTGATCGGCCAGGCCCTCGTCCACGGGGACGGACATTCCTACCTCGTGGCCCTGCTCGTGATCGACACGGAGATGGCACCGGCCTGGGCGGCAGCCCGCGGCATCGAGGGCGACCCGGCCACCCACCCCGAGGTCCACGAGGAGATCGCACGCGCCGTCGAGGCCGCCAACGCCCGGCTGAACCGCACCGAACAGATCAAGCGTTACCGGGTGCTGACGCGGGAGTGGGGCCCGGAGACCGGAGAGCTCACGCCCTCCCTGAAGCTCCGCCGGCGCGTGATCCGCGACCAGTACGGCGAGGTCCTCGACGCGCTCTACGCGGAGGGCGGGGACTGAGCGAACGGCCCCTTGTCGGTGGTGCCTTGTACCGTGACGACATGCCGGGGATCACGTATGTACGGGGGGACGCCACCGCGCCGCAGGGCAAGGGCGTCAAGCTGATCGTGCACGTCTGCAACGACCTGGGCGGCTGGGGCAAGGGCTTCGTCCTCGCCCTGTCCCGCCGCTGGCCCGAGCCCGAAGCCGCCTACCGCCGCTGGCACCGCGAGCGCGCCGGTAACGACTTCGGGCTGGGGGCCGTCCAGTTCGTCCAGGTGTCCCCGTACGTCCAGGTGGCGAACATGGTGGGCCAGCGGGGGATGCGCACCGGCAGCAAGGGCGTGCCCGTGCGCTACGAGGCGATCGACGAGGGCCTGCGGAAGGTCGCGGTGCGAGCCGCCGAGCTCGGTGCCTCGGCGCACATGCCGAGGATCGGCTGCGGGCTGGCGGGCGGCAGTTGGTCCAGGATCGAACCCCTCGTCACCGAGCGGCTGGTGAAGGCCGGTGTCGAGGTGACGGTCTACGACCACGGCTGAGGGTGGTATCGGCGCGGGCCGCCCCTGCCGGCATGGCTGGGGCCGTGTCACCGCCGCTTCCGGGGCCGGCCCACGACAGGCCCCGGAAGCCGGCGGACGGTGTCTCCTCAGAGGCCGTAGCTCTTGCCGATGATGTCGCGCTGGATCTCGCTCGTGCCGCCGTACACCGTCGACACGACGGCCGTCCGCAGATGGCGCTCCATGTCGTACTCGGTGGCGTAGCCGTAACCGCCCATCATCTGCATGCCCTCCAGCGCCGCGTGGCGGGCCGTCTCGGTGGCCTTGAGCTTGGCCATGGACGCCTCACGGGGGAACAGCCTCTCCGGCTCGGCGTCGCAGGCCGCCGCCACGTCGAAGACCAGCAGGCGGGCGCACTCGATCTCCGTGGCCAGGTCGGCCAGCCGGTGCCGCAGCGCCTGGAAGGACCCGACCGGGCGGCCGAACTGCTCACGCCCCCGCACATAGGCGACGGTGTCCTCCAGGATCCGCTCCGCCAGCCCCAGCATGTTCGCCGCCAGGAAGAGCCGCTCCGCGTTCAGGCCCGCCATCAACTGCGTCCAGGCGCGGTCGGCCGTGCCCACCACGGCGTCGGCCGGCAGCCGGACATCGGTGAGGAAGACGTCGTTGACCTCGCGCCCGCCCATCGTCTCGATGGGCCGGATCTCGATGCCGGGCGTGGCGGCCGGCACATGGAACATGGTCAGCCCCTCATGCTTCGCACCGCCGGACCCGGTCCTCGCCACCAGCAGGATGTGCTCCGCCAGATGCGCGTTGGAGATCCACGTCTTGTGCCCGTCGATCACCCAGCCGCCGTCCTCCGCGCGCTCGGCCCGGCAGCGCAGCGCCGCCACGTCGGATCCCGCCCCGGGCTCCGACATCGCGATGGAGAGCACCTGTCCGGCCACCGCGCCACCGACCGCGGCCTTGCACTGCTCCTCGCTGCCGAAGCGCTCGTAGGCCTTCGCCGTGATCACGGAGGTGATGAAACCTCCCGCCGGCACCAGGCCGCGGGCCGTCTCCCGCAGGAACAGGCAGGCATCCGTCATCCCGCCGCCCGCGCCTCCGTACGCCTCGGGCAGGCACACCCCGAGCCAGCCGAGCTCGGCCATCCGGGCGTAGAGCGACGGGGCGTGCGGCCCGCCCGTCTCCGCGGCCAGGGAATCACGCTGCTCCCGGGTACCGCACTCGCGCCGGGCGAAGTCGCGCAGCGCCGTGACGAACGCCTGCTGTTCGGCGGACGCGGACCGGGGAAGGGCATGGGTGACGGACATGGATGACCTCCGGAAGGGAAAAGTGACAAGGAGTTACAAAGAGACGAGTTAGGTAACGGTGTAGCGGTGTCGATAGGGTGGCGTCGTCACGGCGGACGGGGAGGGCCCATGGCTGCACGGAACAGCGACGACTCACTGATGGCCAGGGCGCTGGTCGAGGGGCCGCCCACCGACGCGCTGAGCGAACAGATCCTGGACGCGGCGCGCGAGCAGTTCATGACCTTCGGGCTGCGCCGCTCGACCGTCGACGACGTCGCCAAGCGCGCCAAGGTCTCCAGGGTCACGGTGTACCGCCGCATCGGCAACAAGGACAGCCTTGTCTCGGCGTGCCTGCTGCGGGAGTACCGCCGGTTCGTCGCGGACGTCGACGAGGCGGTGGCGGCGCTGCCCACCATGGAGGACCGGCTCGTCGCCGGCTTCGCCGCCGTCCTCAAGCACATTCGCGAACACCCGCTGGTGGGCGGGCTGCTGAGGCTGGAGCCCGAGATCATGCTCCCCTTCCTCACCCTGGAGAGCGGGCCGGCCTTCCTCGCGATGCGTGGATATCTGGCCGACCGGCTGCGCCACGCCCAGCGCCTGGAGGGACGGCCCGAGACGGATCCGACACCGGTCGCCGAGCTGATGGTGCGGATCACGGTCTCCTTCCTCCTCAACCCGCTGAGCTGCTTCGAACTGGACGACGACGAGCAGGTGCGCGCCTTCGCCCGCCGCTATCTGGTGCCTCTGCTCAGCGCCGCCTGAACGCGGTCACCGGGCGGAGCCGGTCAGAAGCGGGCGTGCAGTCTGCGGCCGAGCTCGACCGCCCGGGCCACCTTCTCCCGGGGTGTGGAGAACGACGTCAGGTTCACCGCCGGCGCGAACCGCCGTACGGTGACGGAGCGGGGCGCCGCGAAGGACCTCAGCCCCTCCTCGCCGTGGATCCGCCCGTAGCCGGACTCGCCGGCGCCGCCGAACGGCAGCGAGGGAATCGCGGCGAAGCCGAGCACCGAGTTCACCGAAACCGCCCCGGAGTCGAGGCGTTCCGCCAGAGCGAGCCCCTTCGCGCGGGAAGAGGTGAAGACCGCGGCGCCCAGCGAGTACGCGGAGGCGTTGGCCCGCTCCACGGCCTCGTCCATGTCCCGAACCGGATTCACCACGACGACCGGCCCGAAGGTCTCCTCGGTCACGGCCGGCGAATCCTCCGGCACGCCCGCCAGCACCACCGGCCCGAGCACGCGGTCCCGCAGGGAGTCGGGCCCGCCCAGCACGGCCCGGCCGCCGTCCATCAGGGCCTGCTTCACATGCCGCTCCACCACGTCCAGCTGGGACGGCAGGGTGAGCGGACCGTAGGCCTCGCCGTGCGGCAGCGCCTGCGCGCGGCTCGTGATCCTGGCGCACAGGGCCTCGTGCACCGAGGCCACCGCGTACACCCGCTCCACGCCCGCGCAGGTCTGTCCCGCGTTGCTCATCGCGCCCCAGACGATCGCGTCGGCCGCCGCGTCCAGATCGGCGTCGGCCGCGACCAGCACCGCGTCCTTGCCCCCGCACTCGGCGAGCAGGGGAGTGAGCGTGGCCGCGCAGGACGCCGCGACCTTGCGGGCGGTGCCGGGCGAACCCGTGAAGGCGATCTTGTCCACGCCCGACGGTCCCTCCGCACCGGCCAGTGCCGCCCCGGTGGATCCCGGGCCGGTGACCGTGGCCAGCAGGTCCGCGTGGCCGGGGACGGCTTCCGCGAAGCTCCTGGCCAGCAGAGCGCCCACCCCTGGCGTGAGTTCGGACGGCTTGAACACCACGGCGTTACCCGCGGCGAGGGCATAACCGATGGACCCCATCGGCGTGTAGAGCGGGTAGTTCCAAGGCCCGATCACCCCGATCACACCGAGCGGGCGGTAGGCCAGCCGGGCCTGCTGATGGACCGACAGCAGACCGGCCCGCACCCGGCGCGGGCCCAGGACCCGGCGGGCGTTGCGTGCCGCCCAGTCCAGGTGGACCAGCGTCAGCAGCACCTCGGAACGGGCATCGAGCGCCGGCTTCCCGGTCTCGGCCGCGATCATCTCGGCGAACTCGTCCGTGCGCCGGGCCAGGGCGCGCTTCCAGAGGAGCAGCGCGTCCCGCCGCTCGCGCGGCCCCAGCGCCGCCCAGACCCTGCCCGCGTCCCTGCCCCGCGCCACCGTGGCGCGGATGTCGTCGAGGCCGTGCACAGGGGTGTCCGTACGCATCGTCATGAGGTCTCCATGGGCAGTGGTTCCAGGGGGCGGCTCTGCGCCCAGTGCGGTCCGAGGTCGTCGAGCTGATAACCGAAGGGGTAACTGCGCGGGCGAGGCCGGGAAGGCAGCCTGCGAGGCCGGGCCGGGAGCAGCCTGACGCCGAACGACCGGGCGCGTAACAGCCGTGCGGCAGCCGACCGAGCCCAGCGGGGCTGGACGGGGAAGCCGAGTGCGGTCAGCAGCGGCTCGTCCAGCAGCGCCAGGGAGAAGCGCGCGACCAGGGGGCGCAGCGGGGCCGGGTACCAGGAAGCCATGACCCGGAAGGTGGCGTTGGCGACACGGCGGTTGGCCGGGTCGTAGGCGAACATCCGGTCCTCATAGGAATCGAGCAGCTTCTCGAAGTCCTCGTAGGTTCCGGGAGCTCCCTCGATGCCCATCATGTCGGCCATCCGCCGGCCTACCTCCGCGAGCGCCGCCGTCTCCTGGTGGCACAGGGGGCGCCAGCCGAAGCGGTCTATCCACCGCTTGGGGCCGACGACCGTGGTGGCCAGCACGTAGAGGTAGTCCTCGTTCGGGATGCGGTACTTGCCGTGTATGCGGTTGAGATGCCGGGCCGCGGCCCTGGCACGCTCCGAGTCGAAGCCGTCGGCGGCCATCTCGTATCCGAACAGGACCGTGTCGTCGTAGCGCTTCTGGCCGTTCCGCTCGAACTCCTGGGTGCGGTCGAGCAGTACGGAGATCCTCGGGACCCCGTAGTCGCGCAGGAAGGCGACACTGATGCCCTGCCGGTAGTCCCACGGGAACTCGTACTGCGACATCAGCCGGAGAATCTCGGCGCAGTCGCGAGCGGGATCCATCCGGCGGATCTCGCGCAGTCGGCTGTAGCGGCCCATTCGTGCAACCTCCTCGGTGGTCGGAGCCGTTCGGTTGGATGTGGTCGCGCGGGGTGTCGACGTCGGTGACGGGATCCGGACGGACACCGTGGGCACGGTCGCGAAGGCATCGATGTCACGGGTGCCGAGCGGTACGGCGACCGTCCGGGCGTGCCGTGGAGCCCTCGGCGTTGAACCCGCTTGTCGGACACGGCATGTGACGGCCCCTCTTGCTCCGAGAGTCAAAGTTACAAATACTATTGACTTGTTTCATGGGGTGCGTCAACACTGCTGGCACAGATTCGAGGCAGGGAGCCCGCATGAACATGCGCAAGGGTGACCTTCTGCTGCTCCGGGTCGCCCACCCCGTCGTGGGCACGGGTGCCGAGAACCGCTCCGGCTTCCGTGCCCGACCCCGACCCCGGCACCGGCTCCGGTGCGCGGGACCGTCGCCGCGCACGGTGACCTTCACGGGAGGGCCCGCCGCCCCCGCGCGTCGCCGGCACGCTCGCGATCGCATACTGGAACACACACGGGCCCGGCACGGGCCGAGCACCCGCCGCCCCCTGGGAGCACCCGCATGACCAGTGCAGGCGAACCCGTACCGCCCCCGCCCGGCGGCGTCCTGTGGAGCCTGGCGGGTGACGTCCGCGGTCTGCTGATGCTGCCCGCCGCTCTCACCCTCCAGGTCGCCCATCCGGCGGTCGGGGCGGGCGTCGACGACCACTCGGTCTTCCGCACGGACCCGTGGGGGCGCGGGGAGAGGTCCCTCAGCTCGCTCCAGCTCTGGGTGTACGGCGGTGAGGCCGCGGCCGAGGAAGGGCGCAGGCTCAGGAAGCTGCACCGCGCCATCCAGGGCACCGACACGCGTGGCCGCCGCTACCACGCCCTCACCCCGGCGAACTACGCGTGGGTGCACGCCACCGGTTTCCCTGTCTACCGGCACGCCTCCCGCTATCTGGTCCGCCCGCTCACCGAGGGCCAGGAGCGAGCCCTCTACCGCGAGTGGCTCCAGGTCGGCCGGGTCCTGGGCATCAATGACCGGGACATGCCGCAGACGATCGAGGAGTTCTGGCCGTACTACCGAAAGATGCTGGCCGAGGAGGTGGAGGCGACCCTCGTCGTACGGGAACTGGTCGCGGCCGACGTGCCCGTGCCGCCTCCCGACCGGGGCCCGCTGCCGCTGCGACTGCTCCTGCGGGTGCTGTGGCCGGTCCTGCTTCCGCCGCTGGCGCGGTTCCGGAGCTTCATAACCGTAGGGCTGATGCCCCCCGACGCCCGTGCGGCCATCGGGCTGGACTGGACCCCGGAGCAGGAGCGGCGCCTGCGGCGCTTCGGCGCAGTGGTGCGGCGCGTCGTACCGGTGCTCCCGGAGCGGCTGCGCTATCTGCCTCGGGCCCGGTCGGCGCGGGCGGCCTGGCGGGCAGGGGGAGGGCGGCCGGGCCGGGGCTCCCTACAGCCGGGGTGATCACCCGGGCGCCGGGCGCGCGAACGGTGCTCGAGGGCTCAGGCCGACTCCCGGCGGATCAGTTCCGTCGGCGTGATCACCGACTCGGGCCAGGCGCCGGTGTCGCTGTTCAGCCGCTCCATCAGGAGCCGCACCATCAAGCGCCCCATGCCCTCCACGTCCTGGCGGACCGTGGTCAGCGGCGGTTCCGTGGCCTCCGCCACGGATTCCATGTCGTCGAAGCCCACCACCGCGACGTCCTCCGGAACCCGCACGCCGCGCTCCCGCAGCACTCGCAGGGCTCCTGACGCCATCATGTCGTTGGACACGAAGACCGCGTCCAGATCGGGGTGGGCGGCCAGCAGCTCCGCCATCGCCCGGGCCCCGCCCTCCGCGGTGAAGTCGCCGTCGGCGATCAGCTCGGGCCCCGCGTCCGGGAGTGCGTCGTGATAACCGTCGATCCGGTCGAGCGCCGAGGTCTGGTCGCGCGGGCCGGCGATGTGCGCGATGCGCCGCCGGCCGAGCGAGACGAGATGGCGCACGGCCTCGCGGGCGCCGCCTCGGTTGTCGCAGTCGACGTACGGAACCTGTGGCGTGTCCTCGGCGGATGACGCGGTGTGCTCCGGGCGGCCCCCGTACACCGTGGGCACCCGGAACCGCCGGATGATGGCGGGAAGTTCGTCGTCGGTGTGCAGTGAGAAGGCCAGTACGCCGTCCACGTGGCCACCGGCCAGATAGCGGGTGACGCGGTCGAAGTCACCGCTGCCCTCGACCAGGA
Organism: Streptomyces sp. NPDC006516; assembly: GCF_040611875.1. Taxonomy (NCBI): domain Bacteria; kingdom Bacillati; phylum Actinomycetota; class Actinomycetes; order Kitasatosporales; family Streptomycetaceae; genus Streptomyces; species Streptomyces sp. NPDC006516. The sequence continues at coordinate 34,421 of NZ_JBEXPD010000005.1, read as the reverse complement.
GCAGGACGAGCTGCGCGTCGTGCGCGTTGAGCTCGCGGCTGATCCCCCGGATCTGGCGCGAAAAGAACGGGTCGGAGAAGATCCTGAACTCCGGCTCGTCGATGATCACGGCCACCGCGCCGTTGCGCCGGGTCACCAGGGTCCGCGCCGCGTGGTTCGGGATGTAGCCGAGCTCGTCCACCGCCTCGCGCACCCGTTCCACCAGGGGCCGGCGCACGCCCGCCCCGCCGTTGACGACGCGGGACGCCGTGGCCCGGGACACGCCGGCCCGGGCCGCCACCGCCTCCAGGGTCGGCCGGGCGTCACGCTGCGGATCGGAGGTCGGGTCGGGCAAGAGTCGCTCCTCGTACACGCGCGCCCCGGCGGGGAACGGCTTGAACTGGCGGGTTCGGCACGCACGAACCGGCGGGTTCGGCACGAACGCCGTCAGCCTAACCGCCTGGTCCGGGCGGCACTCCGGGAGATCAGCCGAAGGTTCGTGTCATACCGGGTCATAAACGGTCAAGGTGCATCCGCTTGTTGGTCCCGGGGGATGCACCCACTGTGTGGTACTGCCTACGGAGAGCGAAATTTCGCAAGGGTGAAAGGTGCCATCTGTGTCACAAGACGAGCAGGGTCCGGGCGGGCGGGGGGACTATCTCCCGGTCACGGCCGATCTACCCGCCGAGCCGCCCCACGGCCGGCGCCCTACGACCGACCGGGTGGTCTTCGGCGTCACGGCGGTGCTCACCGTCGCCTTCGTGGTCTGGGGCTCCACGGCCACCGGTTCGCTGGAGACCGTCTCCAACAAGCTGCTCAACGGCCTCATCCACAACGGCGGTTGGGCCTTCATGCTGGCGGCGTCCGGCTTCGTGGTCTTCGCCCTCTGGCTCGCGATCAGCCGCTACGGCAACATCTCGCTGGGGCAGGAGGGCGAGGAACCCGAATTCCGTACGGTCTCCTGGGTCGCGATGATGTTCAGCGCGGGCATGGGAATCGGCCTGATGTTCTACGGCGTGAGTGAGCCGCTGGCCCACTTCGTCGATCCGCCGCCGGGGACCCGGCCCGCGGACGCGGCCGAGGCGATGCAGACGGCGATGGCCACCACCCTCTTCCACTGGACGCTGCACCCCTGGGCGATCTATGCCGTCGTCGGGCTCGCCATCGCGTACAGCGCCTATCGCCGGCGCAGGCGGCAGACGATCAGCTCCGTCTTCGTCCCGCTCATCGGTGAGAAGCGCGCGAACGGAACCCCCGGCCGGATCATCGACATCCTCGCGATCTTCGCGACGCTCTTCGGCTCCGCGGCCTCGCTCGGCCTCGGCGCGCTCCAGATCGGCAGCGGTTTCCAGGAGCTCAACTGGATGGAGAAGACCGGCACGGGCCTTCTGGTCGCGATCATCGCGGTGCTGACGGTCGCCTTCGTCGTCTCCGCCGTCTCCGGCGTCGAGAGGGGCATCCAGTGGCTGTCCAACATCAACATGGTGCTCGCCCTGATCCTGGTGGTCTTCGTCTTCATCGCGGGCCCCACCATCATCGTGCTCGACCTGTTGCCCACCTCGATCGCCGCGTACTTCGGTGACCTCGCCCAGCTCGCCGGCCGCACCGAGGCCACAGGGAAGGGCGAAGTGGCCGACTGGCTGGCCAGCTGGACGGTCTTCTACTGGGCGTGGTGGATCTCCTGGACGCCCTTCGTCGGCATGTTCATCGCCCGGATCAGCCGGGGCCGCACGATCCGTCAGTTCGTCGGTGGCGTGATCCTGGTCCCCAGCACCGTCAGCCTGGTCTGGTTCGCGGTCTTCGGCGGGTCGGCGATCAGGCTGGAGGAGGCGGGGCGGCTCAAGGACGTGGGGGACACCGCTGAGGCACAGCTCTTCGGCGTCCTGCAGGAGTTTCCGATCGCCACCGTCATGAGCATCCTGGTCATGGTCCTGGTCGGGATCTTCTTCGTCTCCGGAGCCGACGCCGCCTCGATCGTGATGGGCACGCTCTCCCAGAAGGGCGTCCTCGAACCCGCCAAGTGGGTCGTGATCTTCTGGGGTGTCGTCACCGGCGCCGTGGCGGCGGTCATGCTGCTCGTCGGCGACGGCCAGGGCGACGCGCTGGCGGGCCTGCAGAACCTGACCATCCTCGTGGCCGCGCCGTTCACCATCGTGATGATCGGGATGTGCGTCTCCCTGATGAGGGACCTGCGGCACGACCCCATGATCGTCCGCAGGGAGTTCGGTGTGGAGGCCGTCGAATCCGCGGTCATCGAGGGGCATGCCAAGTACGACGGGGACTTCGAGATCCGGATCGGCCCCGGCACGACGGAGGTCACCACCGACCGGCGCCACAAGGACGAGTCGTAGGACTGCCCGCCGCTGCGGCCGGCCCACGAGCTGGGCCGGGCCCGCAACCCGTAGCCGGCGACCCTGCCCACGAGCCGGGCCGCGGCCGGCTGCTCGCACCCCGCGGTTCAGCTCACCAGCCGGGCCGCGGCCCGCGCACAGCCCCAGGCCACCGTCACCCCGGCGCCTCCGTGGCCGTAGTTGTGCACCAGCAGAGCGCCGCCCGGCAGCTCCTCCGCCTCGATGCGCACCCCCGTGTCCCGGGCCGGCCGCAGCCCCACCCGGTGGCCGATGACGCGGGCCCCGGCTATCTCCGGCCGCACCCGTGCGCAGCGCGCCACGATCTCCTCGGCCGTGCCGGGATCGGGCTCCGTGCGCGGATCGCCGGCCTCGGCGGTCCCGCCCAGCACCAGCCCGCCCGGCTGCGGAAAGAAGTACGTCGTCCTGCTGGACGCCGGATCAGCCTGGGTGAACCACTCGTCGATGCCCGGGTTCTCCACCACCACCAACTGGCCCCTGACCGGACGCATCCTGGCGTCCGGGACCAGCTCGCGGGCGCCCAGACCGGTGCAGTTGACCACCACCGGCGCCTCGGCCGCCGCCTGGGCGAAGCTCCGTACCGTACGCCGCTCGACCGCACCCCCGGCCTCGGCCAGCAACTCCTCCAGCCGGCGCAGATGGACAGGCATGTCGATCAGCGGGAGGGTCACACGAAGCCCCTCGGCCACCTCGGTCGCCCCCTCCAGGGACCGGGCCCAGGGCCCCAGCGCGGCCAGCCGTTCACCTCCGTGCACTCCGGCGACCATCCGCACGCCGGACCGCACAGGGTCGGCGGCCATGCGCTCGTACACCCGGAGGGATACGAGCGACCACGCGCCGACCAGGGCCTCGGGCTCGATCCGGTACGGCCACCACAGGGCGCCGGCCACCGCCGAGGTGGTGTCCGAGGCGGGGTCCCGGGACCAGACCCGCACCCGCAGCCCGCGCTCCGCCAGCACCAGGGCCGTGGTCAGCCCGCTGATGCCACCGCCCACCACGATCACGTCCGCCACCGTGCTCACCCCTGTCTCCGCCATGACCCCGTGCCCGCAGGCGGCCGGGCAGGCCATGGTCGCACCAGGGTGCGGAGGGCGGGACGGCCGCTCCCGTTCGTTAGGATCGGCACCCTGATGACTGCCACCCTCGTCGCCAAGGAACTCGCCGCCGGACACGGTGACCGCACCCTCTTCGCCGGACTCGACCTCGTCGTCGCGCCCGGAGACGTGATCGGTCTCGTGGGAGCCAACGGCGCCGGTAAATCCTCGCTGCTCCGCCTGCTCGCCGGACTCGACCGGCCCGAGGAGGGGGAGCTCCGGCTCTCCCCGCCCACCGCCACCGTCGGCCACCTCCCCCAGGAGCCCGAGCGCCGCGAAGGGGAGTCCGTACGGGAATTCCTCGCCCGCCGCACGGGGGTCGCCGAGGCCCAGACCGCGATGGACGCCGCGACCCAGGCCCTGGTCGAGGGAACAGCCGGTGCCGACGACGCCTACTCGGAGACCCTGGAGCGCTGGCTCGCCCTCGGCGGCGCCGACCTGGACGAGCGGGCCGAGGAGATCGCGGCCGACCTCGGACTCACGGTCGGCCTCGACCTCCCGATGACCGCCCTCTCCGGCGGGCAGGCCGCGCGAGCCGGACTGGCTTCGCTGCTGCTGTCGCGCTACGACGTCTTCCTGCTCGACGAGCCCACCAACGACCTGGACCTCGACGGCCTGGAGCGTCTGGAGCGTTTCGTGTCCGGGCTGCGGGCCGGCACCGTGGTGGTCAGCCACGACCGCGAGTTCCTGATGCGTACGGTCACCAAGGTCCTGGAGCTCGATCTCGCCCAGCAGCAGATCAACCTCTACGGCGGCGGCTACGCCTCCTACCTGGAGGAGCGTGAGCGCGCGCGCACGCACGCCCGCGAGGAGTTCGAGGAGTACGCCGACAAGCGCTCCGCGCTGGAGGGGCGCGCCCAGATGCAGCGGGGCTGGATGGACAAGGGCGTCAAGAACGCCCGCCGCAAGGCCACCGACAACGACAAGATCGGCCGCAAGTTCCGCAGCGAGGCCAGCGAGAAGCAGGCCGCCAAGGCCAAGCAGACGCAGCGCATGATCGAGCGCCTCGACGTCGTCGAGGAACCCCGCAAGGAGTGGGACCTGCGGATGGAGATCGCCTCCGCACCGCGCTCCGGCTCCGTGGTGGCCACCCTGCGCGACGCCGCGGTCGTCCGGGGCGGCTTCTCGTTCGGCCCGGCCACCCTGCAGATCGACTGGGCCGACCGGGTCGCCATCACCGGCGCCAACGGTGCGGGCAAGTCCACCCTGCTCGCCGCCCTGCTCGGCAGGCTGCCGCTGGACACCGGCCACGCCTCGCTCGGATCGGGCGTCGTGGTGGGTGAGGTGGACCAGGCGCGCAAGCTGTTCCACGGCACGGAGAGCCTGCTGGACGCCTTCTGCGCCGCAGTCCCCGACACCGAGCCCGCCGAGGTGCGCACGCTGCTGGCCAAGTTCGGGCTGCGCGCGGCTCATGTGCTGCGGCCCGCGACCACTCTCTCGCCCGGCGAGCGCACCCGCGCCGGGCTCGCCCTGCTCCAGGGCAGGGGAGTCAACCTGCTGGTCCTGGACGAGCCGACCAACCACCTCGACCTGCCGGCCATCGAACAGCTGGAGTCGGCGCTGGAGGCGTACACCGGGACGCTGCTGCTGGTGACGCACGACCGGCGGATGCTGGAGGCGGTCCGCACCACACGCCGCATCGAGGTCGTCGACGGCAAGGTCACCGAGGCCGCCTGAGCGGGAAAGGGCCCGCCCCTCCCGGCAGGGAGGGACGGGCCCGGACGGACCCCCGGCGCCTCAGTCGACGTAGGTGATCTCGGACGCGGAGTAGATGCAGTTGGTGCCGTCCGCACCCGAGCCGATCTCACTCGGCTCACCGCTCGTCGTGCCCTTGTACTTGGTGCAGATCTTCATGTCACGGTCTTCGTCCTCGTAGATCGTGACGTCCGATATCCGGGCCGTGTCACCGTAGTTGGTGTTGATGCCGACCAGGCTGGTCCCGGGGGCGGTCGCCCAGATGTTCTGCAGCTGGATGTGACGGGCGTTCTGCGTGGAGCAGTTGCCGCAGGAACGGACCAGCTTGCCGAAGTCGTCGACCTGGAAGTTCTTCACGACCAGGGTGCCGACGCCGTTGTGCTGGAACACCTTGTCGTCGGCCAGCTTCGCGCCACCGCCGTCGATCGTGCGGACCGTCGAGGAGGAGCCGCCGCGGAAGGTCGCGGCGTCCTCGCCCACGTCCTCCCACCAGACGTTCTTGATCGTGCAGGTGCCCGCGCAGTGCACACCGTCGGCGGCCGGAGCCCCGAGGATGACGTTCTGCAGCGTGGCGCCGTCCGCCAGCTTGATGATCGGGGGCTGGTCCTCGTCCTGGCCACCGCTGCCCAGGTCACCGCTGCCGTACAGGCGCTTCATGCCACCGTCGTACGTGCCCGAGACCTCGATGGTCGAGGAGACCGCCTGGCTGCCGTTGGCGGTCGGCCACGAAGGCCGGTCCGTGGGCGGGTCCGTCGGCTCGGTGGGCGGGTCGGTGGGCTCGGTCGGCGGGTCCGTGGGGACGGTGCCCGACGCACTGAAGGTCCAGTTCTTGCTGGTCACCGAGTCGCAGGAGTTCTGCTGCACCAGGGCGCCGGAGGCGGACGAACTGTCCTTGACGTTCAGGCACTTGCCGCCGTTGCTGTTGACGACCCGGTAGGTGTTGCCGCTGACCGACGTCAGGGTCCACACCTGCGTGGCCGAACCGGCGCAGTTCTGCTGCTCCACGGCCTTGCCGGCGCTGGTGGACGCGTCCCGCACACCCGCGCACTTGGCGCTGTGCGCGGCGGCCAGGGTGTAGCCGCTGCCCGACGCGGTCAGCTTCCAGGTCTGGTTCGCGGCTCCGGTGCAGGCGTTCTGGGCGAGCTGGGTGCCCGCGGAGGTGCCGGAGCCCGGGACCTCCAGACACAGACCGCTGGCAGCGTTCGCCAGTCTGTACGAGCCTGCGGCGGGCGCTGCCGAGGCCGAGCCGGTCGCGAAGAGGGCCGTGAGGCCCGCCGCGAGCAGTGAAACCACGGCGACAAGGGTGGCGGCAGCACGGCCGCCACGCCTTCTGACGTGCTGATTCTCAGTGCGCACTGGCTATTCCTTTCACCGCCTGCGGCGTCCTCCGCAGGCACCTGTCGGGGTTTGGTGCGGTGGTGAAGGCCGGTACCCGGCCACGGAACAAGATTCAGTAGGGTGAACCAAGTTCGTGTATGCGAACAGCGGTGACGGTACGACACGCACTTGGAGCGGTCAATAAGTTGAGCCGAAGGATCAGTCGGCCGACTGATCCGGGGACGCGGTCGAGTCCCTGACGACCAGTGAGGTCGCCAGCGTGCTCTGTGCGGTGGCGGGATCGGGCTCCGCGCTCTCCAGTGCCTGGATCAGCAGGTCGATCGCCGTGCGGCCGGCCGGAGCCGTGGGCATCGCGATCGTGGTGAGCCGTGGCCGGTTCAGCCGCCCGGCCACGGTGTCGTCCACGCCGATCACGCTGATGTCGCCCGGGACCCGCACCCCGCGGTCGTCCAGACCTTCGATGAGGCCGATGGCGACCAGGTCGTTGTAGCCGATCACGCCTGTGGCGCCGGTCCTGAGCACCTCGGCCGTCGCCGCGATGCCGCCCTGTTCCGTCGGCGCGTTGGGGCCGAGCACGTCGAGCCGGATGCCCGCGTCCGATGCCGCCTTCCCGGCGGCCCGGCGCATCTGCGCACTGGTCCACGAGCCGCGCGGACCGCAGACGAGAGCCAGATGCCCGTGCCCCAGCCCGGCCAGGTGATCCACCGCCAGTGCGGCACCGTGGGCCACATCCATCAGCACGGCGGACAGCCCTGTGATCTGGCGGTTGACCAGGACGAAGGGCAGCTCCCCGCCCAGCCGGGCCACCACGTCGTCCGACAGCCGCGGGCTGACCAGGATCACCCCGTCCACCTGGCGGGCGAGCGTCTGGATCAGCTCCTCCTCGACCCGGACGTCCTCGTCGGTGTCGGCCACGAAGACCTGGTATCCGCGCACCCGTGCGTAGGCCTGCGCCGCCTTGATGAGCGGAGGGAAGAAGGGGTTGGCGATGTCCGAGACGATCAGCCCGAGGTTCCGGGTGCGGCCGGTCGTCAGTGCCCGCGCGGACTCGTTGGGCCGGTAGCCCAGCTCCTCGGCGGCGGCGAGAACCCGCTCCCTGGTCTCCTTCTTCACGAGAGGGGAGGCCGTCAGGGCGCGCGACGCGGTGGAGACATGGACCCCTGCGGCCTGGGCGACGTCACGGATGGTCATGGCCACGGGGCGCATCACCCTGTCCGCCCCGCCCGCATCCCTGCCGACCGGGCTGTCGTTGAGTTCTGCAACCGGTTGCCGAGCGGATCGGACATCAGGGGGCTGCGCGCACCGGGAACGGCAGGGCCGGACGCCGGGGTCCAGGGGCCATCGGAAGTCCTCTCCGTCGGCGGAATGCAACCGGTTGCATCCGGTTGGCATCAGAGTGGCGCCGCGTCCTGAGCATGTCAATGCTTCGGGCGCTACGCGTTTGCGGGGTGATGGTTCGGCCCTACTCCCTGCCGTCAGCGCTTCCGGCCGCCGCCCTCGGGGCCGGTCAGACCCGCACGCGTCAGCGCTTCCGGCCGCCGCCCTCGGGGCCCGTCAGACCCGCACGCCGCAGGGCGTCGGCCATCGCGCTGTTCGCAGGCGCGGCACCCTGTCGTGCCGAGCCACCCGCGTTGCCGCCACGAGGTCCGCCCGCACCTCCGCGGGAGCCACCGGCATTGGCGCCCCGCGAGCCTCCCGCGTTGCCGCCACGCCGGTCACGGCCGCCCTGGCCCTCCGGCGCCTCGCCCTGGCCCTGCCGCTGGCGCGGCGGGCGTTCGCCCCGACCGCCCCGCTCGCGCCTGGGACCCTGTCCGCCGCCCTGGCCCGGCGTCGCCTCGTCGTCGAGCCGCAGGGTCAGGGAGACACGCTTGCGCGGGATGTCGACCTCCATGACCTTGACCTTCACGATGTCACCCGGCTTCACGACGTCCCGGGGGTCCTTCACGAACGTCCGCGACATCGCCGACACATGGACGAGCCCGTCCTGGTGGACGCCGACGTCCACGAATGCGCCGAACGCCGCCACGTTGGTGACGACTCCCTCCAGCACCATCCCCGCGGCCAGGTCGCCGAGCTTCTCGACGCCCTCCTTGAAGGTGGCCGTCCTGAAGGCCGGACGGGGGTCACGGCCCGGCTTCTCCAGCTCCTTGATGATGTCGGTGACGGTCGGCAGGCCGAACTTCTCGTCGACGAACTCCTCGGGCCGCAGCGAACGCAGGGTGTCGGTGTTGCCGATGAGCGCTGCGACGTCCCCGCCGGTCCGCTTCACCATCGTCCGCACCACCGGATAGGCCTCCGGGTGCACGCTCGACGCGTCCAGCGGATCGTCGCCGCCCCGGATCCGCAGGAAGCCCGCGCACTGCTCGTACGCCTTCGGCCCGAGGCGTGCCACGTCCTTGAGCGCCCGCCGGGAACGGAAGGGGCCGTTCGCGTCCCGGTGCGCCACGATGTTCTCGGCCAGTCCCGAGCCGATGCCGGAGACACGCGAAAGAAGCGGGGCCGAAGCGGTGTTGACGTCCACGCCGACGCCGTTCACACAGTCCTCGACCACCGCGTCCAGGGAGCGCGACAGCTTCACCTCGGACAGGTCGTGCTGGTACTGCCCGACACCGATCGACTTGGGGTCGATCTTCACGAGCTCGGCGAGCGGGTCCTGGAGCCGGCGTGCGATCGAGACCGCGCCGCGCAACGACACGTCCATGTCCGGGAGTTCCTGCGAGGCGAAGGCCGAAGCCGAGTACACGGAGGCACCCGCTTCCGAGACCATCACCTTGGTGAGCTTCAGCTCAGGGTGCCGGTCGCACAGTTCGCCCGCGAGCTTGTCGGTCTCCCGGGACGCCGTGCCGTTGCCGATGGCGATCAGGTCGACGTGGTGCTCCCTGGCCAGGCGCTCCAGGGTGGCCAGCGAACGGTCCCACTGGTTGGCGGGCACATGCGGGTGAATGACGTCCGTGGCGACGACCTTGCCGGTCGCGTCCACGACGGCCACCTTGACCCCCGTACGGAAACCGGGGTCGAGACCCAGGGTCGCCCGCGTCCCGGCGGGGGCTGCGAGCAGCAGGTCGCGCAGGTTCGAGGCGAAGACGCGTACCGCCTCGTCCTCGGCCGCCGTGCGCAGCCGGAGCCGCAGGTCGATCCCGAGGTGCACGAGGATCCGGGTCCGCCAGGCCCAGCGCACGGTGTCCCCGAGCCACTTGTCCCCGGGCCGCCCACGGTCCGCGACACCGAAACGGCGGGCGATCATGTTCTCGTAGGAGGAGGGGCCGGGCTGCTCCGACGGCTCCTCCGGTTCCAGTACGAGATCGAGGACGTCCTCCTTCTCGCCCCGCAGCATCGCGAGGACCCGGTGCGAGGGCAGCGCGGTGAAGGGCTCGGCGAAGTCGAAGTAGTCCGCGAACTTCGAGCCGGCCTCCTCCTTGCCCTCCCGGACCTTCGCGACGAGCCTGCCGCGTGTCCACATGCGCTCGCGCAGCTCGCCGGTGAGGTCGGCGTCCTCGGAGAAGCGCTCGGTCAGGATCGCCCGGGCACCGTCCAGAGCCGCCGCGGCGTCCGCGACCCCCTTCTCGGTGTTCACGAACGCGGCGGCGGCGGTGAGCGGGTCCACGGAGGGATCACCGAGCAGCGCTTCGGCCAGCGGTTCCAGACCCGCCTCGCGCGCGATCTGGGCCTTGGTCCGGCGCTTCGGCTTGAACGGCAGGTAGATGTCCTCCAGCCGCGCCTTGGTGTCCGCCGCCCGGATCTGAGCCTCCAGGGCCGCGTCGAGCTTGCCCTGCTCACGCACGGAGTCGAGGACCGCCGTGCGGCGGTCCTCGAGCTCCCGCAGATACCGCAGCCGTTCCTCGAGCGTGCGCAGCTGCGCATCGTCGAGCATCTCGGTCGCTTCCTTGCGGTAGCGCGCGATGAACGGCACGGTCGAGCCGCCGTCGAGCAAGTCGACCGCCGCCTTCACCTGACGCTCATGTACGCCGAGCTCCTCGGCGATCCTGCCTTCGATGGACGTCGTCACGGTTTTCCCGACTCGCCTTCTCATGCTGGCTGTGCTGGCTGTGCCACTGGGGTGGTCCACACCCGGGTGGGCCCCTTCGCCTGCATTGTGCCGGGTGGCCGGGGGCCGTGTCGCGTGACCTGCTCGATCACGGCCCCGACGTCCGGGTGTACGGAGCCTGCCGGAACTCAGCCCTTGCCGACCAGGTCCTCAGGGAACGCGCCCGCGGCAGCCGCCGCGAACAGGAAGCCGCGCCCGAGCTCGGTGAGCCTGGCCACCCCGTCGGCCCCGAGGTGTTCGTACGGCGCGGCGTCCATGCGGTCCGTCGCCTCCTCCAGGCCGGCCCGGAGCGCGGTGCCCGCTTCGGTGAGCTCGCCCTCCGCGTCCAGCACCCCACGCGCGCGCAGCCGCTCCACCGCCGCGTCCCAGTCCGTGCGGCGCCAGCCACGGGTGGCGAGGATCCAGCGCGGAGCCATGCCCTTGCCGGTGGCGGTGTGGCTGACCAGGGCTTCCAGCGGGTCCAGGTCCGCTGCCAGCAGCGCGGCGAGATGCCCGTCGCCCCGGTGCTCGCGCAGCAGGGTCGCCGCGTGCCAGTAGGCCAGATGCGGCTCCTCGGGCACCGGCAGATCGGCGTGAGCGGCGTACAGCGGGCGGGCGTGGCGGGTGCAGGCCTCCGCGGCCCGCAGGGCCAGCCCCGCGGCCTCCGCCATCTCCGGCGAGGCGAGGGTCTCCTCGCCGAGCACCCGGCGCAGCGTCGAGTCGGCGGCCCGCAGCCGGGCGTCGAGCGCGGCCCCGGGCGTGACGCGGGACCAGACGGCGGGCAGGTGACGGCTCACCAGCTCGTGGTTGAAGTTGTAGAAGGTGGCCGTGACCGTGCCCGCCCCGGCCGCGCCCAGGGCCGCTCCGCGAGCGGCGAAGTAGACGGCGTTCACGTCCTCGACGCCGAGCTCGCCGAACTCCTTGCCCAGGTCGGGTGAGAAGTAGACGCAGGAGTGCAGCGGGTTGAGTGCGTTGTGGCAGCGGCGCCCGGCGCGCGGCGGAAGAGTGCTCATGGCTGCACGTTACCGACTGGTTGGTACGTCGAACAGACCCGGGTGGCCGCCGGCCGCCGCATGGCAGGAAAGGCGGGAAACTCGTCATTGCGGCCACCGGTCCCGGCCGCCCAGGATGACGGGCATGAAGCAGCGATCCGTGCTCGTCGTCCTCTTCGAGGGAGTCCAGAGCCTCGACGTGAGCGGCCCGATGGAAGTCTTCGCCGGCGCCTCCCACTTTCCCGGCATCTCCTACGAGCTGCGCACCGCCTCGCTGGACGGGGCGCCGGTCCGCTGCTCCAGCGGCCTCACCCTCGTCCCCGACGGCACACTCGCCGACGCCCCGGCACCCGATGTGCTCCTCGTGCCGGGCGGGTCCGGCACGAGGTTCCAGGACCCCGAGCTGATCGACTGGCTCCGCGCCCACGCACCGGGGGCCCGGCAACTGGTCTCGGTGTGCACCGGCGCCCTGCTCCTCGCGGCGGCGGGTCTGCTCGACGGCCACCGGGTCACGACCCACTGGTCCGTCTGCGAGACGCTCGCCCGGGACTACCCGGCCGTGGAGGTGGACCCGGACCCGATCTTCGTACGCGACGGACGGCTGGCCACCTCGGCGGGCGTCACCGCCGGCATCGACCTCGCGCTCGCCCTGGTCGAGGAGGAGCACGGTCGGGAGGTCGCGCTCACCATCGCCCGCCACCTGGTGGTCTTCCTGCGGCGCCCGGGCAACCAGGCCCAGTTCAGCGTGCAGCTCACCGCCCAGACCGCCGTCCGGGAGCCCCTTCGCGAGGTTCAGCACTGGGTCACCGAGCACCCCGACGCCGACCTCTCGGTGGAGACACTCGCGGCCCGTGCCAGCCTCTCGCCCCGGCACTTCGCCCGCGCCTTCCAGGCCGAGACCGGGACCACCCCCGGCAAGTACGTCGAGCGCGTACGCCTCGAACAGGCGCGACGGCTGCTGGAGGACACCGCGGACGGCGTCACGGGGATCGCGCGCGCCAGCGGCTACGGCACCCCCGAAGCGATGCGCCGCGCCTTCGTCAAAGCCCTCGGCACGGCCCCCGCCGAATACCGGCGCCGCTTCCGTGCCCAGTCCGTGTGACCACGAGCGCCACATCCATGACACGACCGCCCCACCTGTGAAAGGACCACCCATGCAGATCGCCATCGTGCTCTTCGACCGCTTCACCGCGCTGGACGCCGTGGGCCCGTACGAGATGCTCAGCCGGGCCCCCGGCGCCGAGACCGTCTTCGTCGCCGAGCGTGCCGGAGCGGTGCGCAACGACACCGGCAGTCTTTCCCTCGTCGCCGACCGCACCTTCGCCGACGTGCCCGCCCCCGAGGTGGTGCTCGTGCCCGGAGGCCCGGGACAGAGCGGTCAGATGGAGAACGAGGAGCTGCTCGGCTGGTTGCGCACCGCCGACACCACCAGCACCTGGACGACTTCCGTGTGCACCGGCTCGCTGCTGCTGGCCGCCGCCGGACTGCTCAGCGGCAGGCGCGCCACCACGCACTGGCTCGCCCTCGACGAACTGAAGAAGTACGGAGCCGGGCCCACGGGCGAGCGGGTGGTCATCGACGGCAAGTACGTCACCGCCGCCGGAGTCTCCGCGGGCATCGACATGGGCCTCACCCTGCTCGGCAGGATCGCGGGCGACGACCACGCGCGGGCCGTCCAGCTGCTGACGGAGTACGACCCGCAGCCGCCCTACGACTGCGGATCACCCGCGAAGGCCCCTGCGGCCATGGTCGAGGAGTGGCGCTCCAAGAGCCGGTTCATCCTGACGTAGGCGAGGTTCCGTCGGCGGCGGTGGTCCACGTGAACCGGGGCTGACGGCGCTCCAGGAAGGCGGCGACCCCCTCCGCGGTGTCGCCGCTGCCCCGCGCCTGCCGGGACCAGTACCCGTCCCGGTCCTCACGGCCGTCGGCGAACTCCTTCGCCGCCGCCTGGGTCAGCTGCGAGCGCGAGGCCAGCACCCGCGCGAACGAGAGCACCCGTTCCTCCAGCCCGCCCGCGGGCAGGACCTCGTCCACCAGCCCGGTGCGGAGCGCCCGTTCCGTTCCGATCAGCTCGCCGGAGAACAGCAGGTACTTCGCACAGGCGGGGCCGACCAGCGAGACGAGCCGGCGGGTCGAGGAGGAGGGGTAGACGATCCCGAGCTTGGCCGGGGTGACGCCGAAGGACGCGCCCTCCTCGGCGAACCGCAGATCGCAGGCGGCAGCGAGCTGGCTGCCGCCGCCCACGCAGTAGCCGCGCACGGCGGCCAGCGTCGGCCGGGGAAAGGCCGCCAGGGCCTCCTCGGCCCGGACGGCGAGCGCCTGCGGGCGGCCGGCCGGGTCCTGGAGGGAGGCGATGTCCGCACCGGCGCAGAAGGTGTCACCCGCGCCGGTGAGCACGAGGACGCGGACCCCAGGGTCGGCCGCCAGCGCTTCGATCAGCGCGGGCAGGGCCCGCCACATGTCCGAGGTCATGGCATTGCGCTTGGCGGGGTTGCTGATGACGACGGTCGCGACCCCGTCCACGACCGTGTGCTCCAGCCGGGGTTCCGCCGGCGCGGCCCGTTCCGTGAGGTCCATGCGCCGGATGCTATCCGCACCCCTCGAACTTATGATCCAGAAGGGGCCGCGAAGCGAGCACGCACCGCGTACCTCTGGCTGGACGGACCAGATGGCGCCCGAAGAAGGCGAGAAGTAGTCCGTACATCCGACGCTGACATGCTCACTCGGTCAAATTGGTTCCATAAGCGGCCACTTGTGGTCAGAGCCGTACTCCAGGGCACGCTGGTCCCGACACTCATTACTCGATGGTCAGTGATGTGCGAGTCGAGAGCGGGTGCCGGTCTATGGAGAGCCGCGGGAGTGTTCCGGCCCGACCCGTGTCGTACGAAGGGGTGTGGCGCTTCACCGCCCCCGCCGTCGACGCCTCGGTGCCGCAGGCCCGGCACGCCGTACGGGACCTGCTCGACAGGCAGGGCGTACCCGTCGAGGACGACATCCTTCAGGGACTGCTGCTGATCGTGTCCGAGCTGGTGACCAACGTGGTCCGGCACGCGGCGCTGCTCTCGCCCGAGCTGGCCGTCGAGGTGGCCATCGGGGCGGAATGGATAAGAGTCTCCGTCGAGGACAACCACCCCTACCGACCCACGGCCCTGGTCACCGACTACGGGCAGACCGGCGGCCGGGGGCTGCTGCTCGTGCGGGAGATCACCGCGGAGGCGGGCGGCACCTGCGACGTGGAGCACACCGCGGGCGGGGGCAAGATCATCTGGGCGGCGCTGCCCCTGAAGACGCAGCTCTGACCGCCCTTGCGCGGTGCTCTCCGGGCCTCACCAGCCCGCGGACGGTCCCGTCAGCTCCCGGATCGCCGGCCGTGCCGCGTCCAGCACGGTCATGAACCAGGCCGAGAACGGTGCGGCGGCGTGCCGCTCCGCGAGCTCCGCCGCGCTCACGAAGGCCGTCTCGCCGACTTCCTCGGGGTCCGGCCGCAACCGCTCCTGGGCCATCCCGACGAACAGATGGTTGAACTCCTGCTCCACCAGGCCCGATACCGGATCGGGGTGGTTGTAGCGAACCGTGCCCGCCGCGGCGAGCAGCGAGGGGGAGAGCCCCAGCTCCTCGTAGGTGCGCCGGGCGGCGGCGGCGAACGGCGCCTCTCCCGGATACGGGTGACCGCAGCAGGTGTTCGACCACACGCCGGGGGAGTGGTACTTGCCGAGCGCACGGCGCTGGAGCAGCAGCCGTCCCCGCTCGTCGAAGAGGAAGACGGAGAACGCCCGGTGCAGCTGGCCCGGTGCCTGGTGGGCGGCGAGCTTCTCCGCGGTGCCGATGGTGGTGCCGCTCTCGTCGACCAGTTCGAGCATGATCGCGTCGGCTGCGGCGTTCGACGAGCTGTGCGCCGCGGTGGCTGGTGTGGTCGGCATACCCATCCTTCGCTTTGGTTCCCGGCCTCGTGCGCCGGACCCCTCGAGTGCGGTCAAGTCTGCCGTACAAAAGCCGCCTGTCCGTACTTCGGGTACGGGCATGTCCGCCCCGCGGGTTCGGCGGGACCGGCTCCTGCGCGCCTCCGGCACCGGGCCGCGGCCCGCCTCAGTGACAGAGCCGCGCCTCGTGCTCCGCGTGCCCGCTGGGCTCCAGCTGGAAGGTGCAGTGCTCGACGTCGAAGTGATGGCCGAGGCACCCCTGGAGATCGTGCAGGAGTTTCTCGTGCCCGATCGAGTCCAGCATCTCCTGGTGCACCACGACATGGGCGGAGAGCACCGGCATGCCCGAGGTGATCGTCCAGGCGTGCAGGTCGTGTACGTCGAGCACACCGGGAAGCGCCGTGATGTGGGAACGCACCTCTTCCATGTCCACCCCCTTGGGGGCCGACTCCAGCAGCACGTCGAGGGTCTCCCGCAGCAGCTTCACCGTGCGCGGCACGATCATGAGGCCGATCAGCAGCGAGGCGATCGGGTCGGCGGCCTGCCACCCGGTGGCCATGATGATGCCCGCCGACACGAGCACGGTCACCGAGCCGAGGGTGTCCGCGACGACCTCCAGATAGGCGCCCCGCACGTTGAGGCTGTCCCGCTGCCCACGCATCAGCAGCGACAGCGAGACCACGTTGGCCACCAGGCCGACGGCGGCGAAGGCGATGGCCAGTCCGCCCCGGGTCTCCGCCGGGGTGACGAAGCGGTCGACGGCCTCGAAGACCAGATAGCCGCCGACGCCGAGGAGCAGCAGGCAGTTCGCGAGCGCGGCGAGGATCTCGGCCCGGGCGAAGCCGAAGGTGCGGTTGGGGCCGGCGGGCCTGTTCGCGAAGTGGATGGCCAGCAGCGCCATGCCGAGGCCCAGCGCGTCGGTCGCCATGTGGGCGGCGTCCGCGATGAGCGCCAGCGAGTCCGCGAGGAGTCCGCCGACGATCTCCATGACCATCACGCCGAGCGTGATGCCCAGGGCGACCCGGAGCCTGCCCCGGTACGCGGCGGCGGCGGTCCCTGACGGGGGCGGCCCTCCGTGCGCATGCCCGTGATCGTGGCCTGCCCCCATGAGAACGCCTCCGGAACGCGTCGTGACCTTCGAACGGTTCGCAGCCGTCGAACGGCTCGAAACCCTCGAACGGCTCGGACGCATCTCGCCCGATGCGGCCAGTGAACTACGGGGGCGGGCTTCGGGGCAACACGGCACTGAACACCGTTGTCATATGCTCTGACCTGCGGAAACGTTCGCAGGTCAGAAGATGCGGCCCAGGTCGTCGCCTACCGTGCGGCGCGCGCCTCCGGGTGGCGCAGGCACCAGCCCTCCCAGGCCGACTCGACCATCTCGCGCATCCCGCGGCGTGCCGTCCAGCCCAGCTCGTCGGTCATCCGGGCTGCGGACGCCACGGCCCTGGCCGCGTCCCCGGGCCTGCGCGGCTCGACCACCGGCTCGACGGGCCTGCCGGTGACCTCCGCCACCAGCTCGGCGAGGCGGCGTACGGACACGCCCTCACCCCGCCCGATGTTGACGGTGAGGTCCCCGCCGCTCCCGTCACCCGCGCCCTCGTCCAGCTTTCGTGCGACGGCGAGATGCGCGTCCGCCAGGTCGGCGACGTGGATGTAGTCGCGTACACAGGTGCCGTCCGGCGTCGGGTAGTCGTCACCGAAGATGCGCGGGGCCTCCCCACGCGTCAGCCGGTCGAAGAACATGGGGACGACGTTGAAGACACCTGTGTCGGCCAGCGCGGGCTCCGCCGCCCCCGCCACGTTGAAGTACCGCAGGCAGGCCGTCGAGATGCCGTACGCCTTCCCCGCGGCTCGCACCAGCCACTCCCCGGCGAGCTTGGTCTCGCCGTACGGGTTGATCGGCGCGCAGGGAGTGTCCTCGGTGATGAGATCGGTGTCCGGGACCCCGTAGACCGCCGCGGACGACGAGAAGAGGAAGCGCCGCACGCCGGCCGCGACCACGGCCTCCAGCAGCACCGCGAGCCCGGTCACGTTCTCCCGGTAGTAGAGCAGCGGCTCCGCGACGGACTCGCCGACCTGCTTCTTCGCCGCGAGATGCACCACACCCGTGACGGCGTGCTCGGTCAGGACCCGGTCGAGCACGTCCCGGTCGGACGCCGAGCCGCGCACCAGCGTGACCTCCGCGGGCAGCCGCTCCTCGATGCCTGTGGAGATGTCGTCGAGTACGACGACCCGTTCCCCGGCCGCCGTCATGGCCTTCGCCACATGTGCCCCGATGTAGCCGGCTCCGCCTGTGATCAACCACGTCATGGACGTCAGCTTATGCGCTGCGCGGACGCGGTTTGTGGGGCGAGGCGTTGATCGACGATGATGATCGCGAACGGCGCCGCATGATGGCCGGTTCGCCCGAACGGAGCACAAACGGGCGGTGAACTCGGTCTTCCGTTCATCCGATAGCCTCAGCCGACGTGCCGCCGGCCCACCTCCGGGCCGCACTGTCGCGCGCCGTTCCCGTCAGCGCCAAGGAGTGAGTTCGTCTGTCGACCGCCATTCTCACCGGTGCGCCGGTACCCGGGTCGTCACTCGAGGACGATCTGAGGTCACTCGGCTTCGACGTGACCGCCGCAGCCGACGCCTCCGAGGCCGCCGAGCTGCTCGCCGCGGTCCCCGCGAGCAGGCGCGTCGCGCTCGTGGACCCCCGTTTCGTCGGCCATGTCCACGCCCTCAGGCTCGGACTCACCGACCCCCGCTTCGCCGCCGCCGCGATCCCCGGTGCGCTCACCGCGCAGCCCGAGGCCCGCCCCGCGCTGCTGCGCGCCCTGCGCCGTGCCGTCGTGGCCGTCGGCGCGGGCAGCCCTGTCGCGCCTCCCGGCGCCGAGCCCGTCACCGAGGACCGGACCGTCCCCGGGCGGCTGGCCGTCGCGCTCGACGCGGAGGGCACCCACGTACAGCGTCCCGAGCTCGGATCGCTCACGGCCGAGGTGCCCACGGGCGCCGAGGAGCGGGTGGCCGCGCGGACCGCCGTCGACGCCGTCGACGACGAGGCCGTACGGCTGCGCAGCGCGGTGAAGGCACACGACGGCTTCTTCACCACCTTCTTCATCAGCCCGTACTCCCGCTACATCGCGCGCTGGTGCGCCCGCCGGGGCCTCACCCCGAACCAGGTCACCACCGCCTCGCTGATCACCGCGCTGATCGCGGCGGGCAGCGCGGCGACCGGTACCCGCGGCGGATACATCGCGGCCGGGGTGCTCCTGCTCCTCTCCTTCGTCCTGGACTGCACCGACGGGCAGCTCGCCCGCTACTCGCTCCAGTACTCGACTATGGGCGCCTGGCTGGACGCCACCTTCGACCGGGCCAAGGAGTACGCGTACTACGCCGGCCTCGCCCTCGGTGCGGCCCGCGGCGGCGACGACGTGTGGGTCCTGGCACTCGGCGCGATGGTGCTCCAGGCCTGCCGCCACGTGGTGGACTTCTCGTTCAACGAGGCCAACCACGACGCGGTGTCCAACACGAGCCCGACCGCCGCGCTGTCCGACAAGCTCGACAGCGTGGGCTGGACGGTCTGGCTGCGCCGGATGATAGTGCTGCCCATCGGTGAACGCTGGGCCATGATCGCCGTGCTGACCGCCGTGACCACGCCCCGGATCGTCTTCTACGCCCTGCTCGTCGGCTGCGCCCTGGCCGCCTGCTACACCACGGCAGGGCGGCTGCTGCGCTCGCTGACCCGCAAGGCGCAGCGCACCGACCGCGCCGCCCGCGCACTCGCCGACCTCGCCGACTCGGGGCCGCTCGCCGAGGCCGTCGGCGCCGTGCTCCGACGTCCGGGCGGCGGCTTCACTGCCCCGTTCCTCGCGTTCGCCGGTGCTGTCGTGCTCGTCGCCGCGGCGCTGTTCGCGCCGTACGGAGGCTGGCTGACCGTGGGGGCCGCGGCGCTCTACGCGGTCATCTCCGGCCTCGCCGTCTCGCGGCCCCTCAAGGGCGCCCTCGACTGGCTCGTCCCCCCCGTCTTCCGGGCCGCCGAATACTGCACGGTGCTCGTACTGGCCGCCCGCAGCGACGTACCGCACGCCGTTCCCGCGGCATTCGGCCTGGTTTCTGCCGTCGCCTACCATCACTACGACACGGTGTACCGCATCCGTGGCGGCACCGGAGCGCCGCCCCGGTGGCTGGTGCGCACCATCGGCGGGCACGAGGGCAGGGCCCTGGTCGTGGCCGTCCTCGCCGCCGTACTGACCGGCGGTCCAGGTTTCACCACGGCACTCACCGTCCTGGCGGCGGCCGTGGCTCTCGTGGTGCTCGTGGAGTCCATCCGCTTCTGGGTGTCCTCCTCGGCCCCCGCAGTACACGACGAAGGAGAACTCGCATGATCGGCCTCGTACTGGCTGCCGGTGCCGGACGCCGTCTGCGTCCCTACACGGACACGCTGCCCAAGGCCCTGGTGCCTGTGGACGGCGAGAAGACGGTCCTGGACCTGACGCTGTCCAACTTCGCCGAGGTCGGACTCACCGAGGTCGCGGTCGTCGTCGGCTACCGCAAGGAGGCGGTCTACGCCCGCAAGGCCGAGTTCGAGGCGACGTACGGCGTGAAGCTGACGCTCATCGACAACGACAAGGCCGAGGAGTGGAACAACGCCTACTCCCTGTGGTGCGCCCGTGAGGTCCTGAAGCAGGGCGTCATCCTGGCCAACGGGGACACCGTCCACCCGGTCTCCGTCGAGAAGACCCTCCTGGACGCACGCGGCAAGGGCCAGAAGATCATCCTCGCCCTCGACACGGTGAAGACCCTCGCCGACGAGGAGATGAAGGTCATCACCGAGGACGGCAAGGGCGTCAGCCGGATCACCAAGCTGATGGACCCGGCCACCGCGACCGGCGAGTACATCGGCGTCACGCTGATCGAGCCCGAGGCCGCCGAGGAGCTCGCCGACGCGCTGAAGGCCACCTTCGAGCGCGACCCCGACCTCTACTACGAGGACGGCTACCAGGAACTGGTGAACCGCGGGTTCACCGTCGACGTGGCGCCCATCGGCGAGGTGACGTGGGTCGAGATCGACAACCACGACGACCTCGCCAGGGGCAGGGAGATCGCGTGCCGGTACTGACCCGTCTCATCCCGTCCCCGGTCGTCGTCGACATCCGGTGCGGCGCCATGGACGATCTGGCCGGCCTCCTCGCCGACCAGCGGATCTCAGCCTCGGGCAAGCTCGCCATCGCGATCAGCGAGGGCTCCGGTCGCGCCCTGCGCGAGAGGCTCGCCCCGGTGCTGCCCGGGGCCGACTGGTACCCGGTCACCGACGGCACGATCGACGCCGCGGTGCGGCTCGCCGACGGCATCAAGGGCAACCGTTACGACGCCGTCGTCGGCCTCGGCGGCGGCAAGATCATCGACGTGGCGAAGTACGCCGCGGCGCGCGTGGGCATGCCCATGGTCGCCGTGGCGACGAACCTGTCCCACGACGGACTCTGCTCCCCGGTCGCGACCCTGGACAACGACAACGGACGGGGCTCCTACGGGGTCCCCACCCCGATCGCCGTGGTCATCGACCTCGACGTGATCCGGGAGGCGCCCGCGCGCTACGTGCGCTCGGGCATCGGGGACGCGGTCTCCAACATCTCGTGCGTGGCCGACTGGGAGCTCGCCCACGCGACGCGCGGTGAGGACATCGACGGCCTGGCGGCGGCGATGGCCCGGCAGGCAGGCGAGGCGGTGCTGCGCCACCCCGGCGAGGTCGGGGACGACGCCTTCCTCAAGGTGCTCGCCGAGGGCCTCGTCCTGACCGGCATCTCGATGTCGATCGCCGGTGACTCCCGGCCCGCGTCCGGCGCCTGCCACGAGATCAACCACGCCTTCGACCTGCTCTACCCGAAGCGCGCGGCCAGCCACGGCGAGCAGGTCGGCCTCGGCGCCTGCTTCGCCATGTACCTGCGGGGCGCCCACTCGGACGCGCTCGACATGGTGTCCGTACTGCGGCGTCACAGGCTGCCGGTCCTGCCCGACGAGATCGGCTTCACCACCGAAGAGTTCGTACGGGCCGTCGACTACGCACCGCAGACGCGCCCGGGACGCTTCACGATCCTGGAACACCTCAACCTGTCCACCGACCAGATCAGGGACGCGTACGCCGACTATGCAAAAGCCATCCATAGCTGAACTCCGCCCGGTCGTGCACCCTCCGGGCGTGAAGGACCGGCGCAGTGGCGAGCACTGGGCGGGTCGGCTCTACATGCGCGAGATCTCGCTGCGCATCACCCGGCGCCTGGTGACCACGAAGGTCACGCCCAACCAGCTGACCTACGTGATGACCGTCGCGGGGGTTCTCGCGGCTCCCGCCCTGCTGGTCCCGGGCATCCCGGGCGCCCTGCTCGGCGTCCTCGCGGTCCAGCTCTACCTGCTGTTCGACTGCGTCGACGGCGAGGTCGCCCGGTGGAAGAAGCAGTACTCCCTGGCCGGCGTCTACCTGGACCGGGTGGCCGCCTACCTCTGTGACGCGGCCGTGCTGGTCGGCTTCGGCCTGCGCGCCGCAGACCTGTGGGGTACCGGACGCGTCGACTGGCTGTGGGCCTTCCTGGGAACGCTCGCCGCGCTCGGAGCCATCCTGATCAAGGCCGAGACCGACCTCGTCGGCGTCGCGCGCCACCAGGGCGGGCTGCCGCCGGTCAAGGAGTCCGCGTCCGAGCCGCGCTCCTCCGGCATGGCGCTCGCCCGCCGGGCCGCCGGTGCGCTCAACTTCCACCGGCTGATCCTCGGCATCGAGGCGTCCCTGGTCATCCTGGTGGTCGCCGTCCTCGACACGGTCAGGGACGACCTCTTCTTCAGCCGCCTCGCGGTCGCCGTCATGGCCGGCATCGCCCTTCTCCAGACCGTCCTGCACCTGGTGTCGATCCTGGCGTCCAGCAGGCTGAAGTGAGCTCTCCCATGAAACTCGGCGCAGTCATCATCACCATGGGCAACCGCCCCGACGAACTGCGCGCCCTTCTCGACTCGGTCGCCGCACAGGACGGCGACCGGATCGAGGTGGTCGTCGTCGGCAACGGAGCCCCGGTTCCCGACGTCCCCCCGGGCGTCCGCACCGTCGAGCTGCCCGAGAACCTGGGCATTCCGGGCGGCCGTAACGTCGGCATCGAGGCGTTCGGCCCCTCCGGAGCCGATGTGGACGCGCTGCTCTTCCTCGACGACGACGGGTTCCTCCCGAACACCGACACCGCCGAGCTCTGCCGGCAGGCGTTCGAGGCGGACCCGAAGCTCGGCATCATCACCTTCCGCATCGCGGACCCGGACACAGGGGTCACCCAGCGACGGCACGTGCCGCGGCTGCGCGCCTCCGACCCGATGCGCTCGTCCCGGGTCACGACGTTCCTCGGCGGCGCGAACGCCGTGCGCAGCCAGGTGATCGCCGAGGCCGGTCCGCTCCCCGGCGAGTTCTTCTACGCCCACGAGGAGACCGACCTCGCGTGGCGAGCCCTGGACGCCGGCTGGATGATCGACTACCGCGCGGACATGGTGCTGAACCACCCCACCACCGCGCCCTCGCGGCACGCGGTCTACCACCGCATGGTGGCCCGCAACCGGGTCTGGCTCGCCCGCCGGAACCTCCCCGCCCCGCTCGTCCCCGTGTACGTGGGCGTGTGGCTGCTGCTCACCCTGGTGCGCCGGCCCTCCCTGCCCGCGCTCAAGGCCTGGTTCGGCGGCTTCCGCGAAGGCTGGACGACGCCCTGCGGTCCCCGGCGCCCCATGAGGTGGCGTACGGTTTGGCGGCTGACCAGACTGGGCCGACCGCCCGTGATCTGAGAGGCTCTCCTCTGAGACCATGAGCCGTACTCATTTCGTACGGGTACCTGTCCGCCTTGGCCGCGCCCGCGACCGGCAGCGCATTGTGAAGACGAGAGTTCTTAACTGTGAGTGACACGACCCACGACGGCGGGATTGCGCTGAGCAGCCCGCCGTCCGCCGACGAAGGGCTCAGCGCCTCCCAGCTGGCCGACAAGTACGGCCTGACGGTGAGCGGTGCCCGGCCCGGGCTGTTCGCGTACCTGGGACAGCTCTGGGGCCGCCGGCATTTCATCCTGGCGTTCTCGCGGGCCAAGCTGACCGCGCAGTACAGCCAGGCCAAGCTCGGACAGCTGTGGCAGGTGGCGACGCCGCTCCTGAACGCGCTGGTCTACTTCCTGATCTTCGGCCTGATCCTGGGAACCCGGAAGGGGATGACCCAGGAGGTCTTCATCCCGTTCCTGGTGACCGGCGTCTTCGTCTTCACCTTCACCCAGAGCTCGGTCATGGCGGGGGTGCGCTCCATCGCCGGCAACCTCGGCCTGGTGCGGGCCCTGCACTTCCCCCGTGCCTCCCTGCCCATCTCGTTCTCGCTCCAGCAGCTCCAGCAGCTGCTGTACTCGATGATCGTGCTGCTGGCCGTGGCGGTGGGCTTCGGGAGCTATCCCTCGCTCTCCTGGCTGCTGGTCCTGCCGGCGCTGGCGATGCAGTTCTTCTTCAACACCGGCCTCGCGCTGGTCATGGCGCGCCTCGGCAGCAAGACCCCCGACCTCGCCCAGCTGATGCCCTTCGTCATGCGCACCTGGATGTACGCGTCGGGCGTCATGTTCTCCATCCCCGTGATGCTGGCCGACAAGCCGCAGTGGATCGCGGACGTGCTCCAGTACAACCCGGCGGCGATCTACATGGACCTGGTCCGTTTCGCGCTGATCGACGGCTACGGCTCCGAGAACCTGCCGGACCATGTCTGGGCCGTCGGGCTCGCCTGGTCGCTCGTGGTGGGCGTCGTGGGCTTCGTGTACTTCTGGAAGGCAGAGGAACGGTACGGCCGTGGCTGAGCAAGCGTCCCAGGGACACATCCCGACCGTGATCGCGGACGACGTGCACATCGTGTACCGCGTCAACGGCACGGGCGGCGGAAAGGGCAGCGCCACCGCGGCGCTGAGCCGGATAATGCGCCGGGGCAAGGGTGAGCCCCGTGGCGTACGCAAGGTGCACGCGGTGCGCGGTGTCTCCTTCACCGCCTACCGGGGCCAGGCCATCGGCCTCATCGGCACCAACGGTTCGGGCAAGTCCACCCTGCTCAGGGCCATCGCCGGACTGCTGCCGACCGAACACGGCAAGGTGTACACCGACGGCCAGCCGTCGCTGCTCGGTGTCAACGCCGCGCTGATGAGCGACCTGACCGGTGAGCGCAACGTCGTGCTCGGCGGTCTCGCCATGGGCATGAGCCGCGAGGAGATCCGCGCCCGCTACCAGGGCATCGTCGACTTCTCCGGCATCAACGAGAAGGGCGACTTCATCACGCTGCCGATGCGGACGTACTCGTCCGGCATGGCGGCGAGGCTGCGCTTCTCGATCGCCGCCGCCAAGAACCACGACGTCCTGATGATCGACGAGGCGCTGGCCACCGGTGACCGCAAGTTCCGGGTCCGCTCCGAGGAGCGCATCCGCGAGCTGCGCAAGGAGGCGGGCACCGTCTTCCTGGTCAGCCACAACAACAAGACGATCCGGGACACCTGTGACCGGGTGCTGTGGCTGGAGAAGGGCGAGCTCCTGATGGACGGCCCCACCGAAGAGGTGCTGAAGGCGTACGAGCGGGAGACCGGCAAGTAGCACACGTCCGTGGTGGCCCCCGCCCGAGCGCAGCGGCGGGGGCCACCCTGCTGTGCCGCTCCGGGCGGAAGGCGGCTCCGTGGACCAGGGGCGATCTCCTCCCGGCGGATGACGTCAATTGCCCCCGCCGCGGGGAAGGTTGGCGAGAGTTCAGGCGTTGTACGGTCGCGCGCCGCACCCCGGCGCGGCCCTGTGCGCCCTGCAACGTAAGCTGTACCGGTGCTGATTCGCGCCAATGTGGGGTGATACGCCCCCCGGCACATCGCCCGTTGCGTGCATGTCGCACTCGGGAGGACGAGCGGCGTGTCCGAAAAGGGATGTTTTGGGTCGGCAGTGTAGAACGGGAGATATGACGGCAATGATGGAAGATCTCCAGCTCCGACGTGGTCTCGCCGTCCCCGCGTCGGGTGGTCCGCAGTGACCCCTGTCCAGCAGGCGCGCACCGGCGCCGTCACCACCGGCACGCTGGACAAGGCCACGGACGAGAACTTCCCCGTGGCCCCCTTCTTCCTGCCCCGCGCGTGGCGTGACGACCTGATGGCCGTCTACGGCTTCGCGCGCCTCGTCGACGACATCGGTGACGGCGACCTCGCCCCCGGCGGCGGCGATGCCCGCGGTCTCGGCCTCGAACCCGGGCAGAGCGAGGACCGGCTCGCCCTCCTCGACGCACTCGAGGCCGACCTGCACCGCGTCTTCGATCGCTCCGGCGACGGCCCGAGCCACCCGCTGATGCGCGCCCTGCGTCCCACCGTCCGGCGCTGCGGCCTCACCCCCGAGCCCTTCCTCGGCCTCGTCGAGGCCAACCGGCAGGACCAGAAGGTCCGCCGCTACGGCACCTACGGCGAGCTGCTGGCCTACTGCGAGCTCTCCGCCAACCCCGTCGGACGCCTCGTGCTGGCGATCACCGGCACCGCGAGCCCCGAACGGATCCGCCGCTCCGACGCCGTCTGCACGGCGCTGCAGATCGCCGAGCACCTCCAGGACGTCGCCGAGGACCTCGGCCGCGACCGGATCTACCTTCCCGCCGAGGACATGGAGCGGTTCCACGTCACCGAAGCGGACCTGGCCGCACCGACCGCCAACGCGTCCGTGCGTGCCCTCGTCGCCTTCGAGGCGGGACGCGCCCGGGAACTGCTCGACGAGGGCATTCCCCTGGTGGACAGCGTCCACGGCCGGCTCAGGCTGCTGCTCGCCGGTTTCGTCGGCGGAGGGCGCGCGGCGCTCACCGCGATCGCGGCCGCCGGTTTCGACGTACTGCCCGGACCGCCCAGGCCCACCGCGCCCAGACTGCTGCGCGAAATGGGTGCCGTCCTGCGAAGAGCGCACAGAGAGGGGTGAGCCGGACCGTGGAGGGACAGACGACGTACATGTCGGCACCGGTACAGGCCGCATACAGCTACTGCGAGGCCGTCACCGGACAGCAGGCCCGTAATTTCGCGTACGGCATCCGGCTGCTGCCGTACGAGAAGCGGCAGGCCATGTCGGCGCTGTACGCCTTCTCCCGTCGGGTCGACGACATCGGCGACGGCGAGCTGGACGCGGAGACCAAGCACGCCCGGCTGGCGGACACCCGTGAGCTGCTCGACCGCATCCGGGACAAGGCGGTGGACGAGGACGACACCGACCCGGTCGCGGTCGCGCTCGCCGACGCCGCGCAGCGCTTCCCGCTGCCGCTCGGCGGTCTCGACGAGCTCATCGACGGTGTGCTGATGGACGTGCGCGGGGCGAGCTACGAGACCTGGGACGACCTGAAGCTGTACTGCCGGTGTGTGGCGGGCGCCATCGGGCGCCTCAGCCTCGGCGTCTTCGGCACGGAGACGGGCGCGCACGGCTCCGAACGGGCCGCGGAGTACGCCGACACCCTCGGCCTCGCGCTCCAGCTCACCAACATCCTGCGCGACGTGCGCGAGGACGCGGGCAACGGCCGTATCTACCTTCCCGCCGACGACCTCGCGAAATTCGGCTGCTCCGCCGGATTCGCACGGGCCACCCCGCCCCCCGGGTCCGACTTCGCCGGTCTGGTGCACTTCGAGGTCCGGCGTGCCCGGGCACTCTTCGCCGAGGGCTACCGGCTGCTGCCGATGCTGGACCGGCGCAGCGGTGCCTGCGTGGCGGCCATGGCCGGCATCTACCGCCGGCTGCTGGACCGCATCGAACGCGACCCCGAGGCCGTGCTGCGCGGGCGGGTCTCGCTGCCGGGCCACGAGAAGGCGTTCGTGGCGGTCCGCGGCCTGTCGGGCCTCGACGCGCGGTACGTCTCCCGCCGGACGGCCAGGGGGAGGGCCTGATGACGGGCCGGAACCGGGCCGGGCGCGGACCTCGGGCAACCCCGTCGGGTTCCGGTGCGTCCCACACTGCGACGAAGCGACGGAAGCGGCCGTGCGCGGCGGCAGGGCGAAGGGGGCAGGCATGACCGGCCGGAACCACCCTCACCCCTCCCGTGCCGTGGTCGTCGGCGGCGGCCTCGCGGGCGTGACCTCGGCGCTGCGCCTCGCCGGCGCAGGCGTCGACGTGACCCTGCTCGAAGGCCGCCCCCGGCTCGGCGGCCTCGCCTTCTCCTTCCGGCGCGGCGACCTCTCCGTCGACAACGGCCAGCACGTCTACCTGCGCTGCTGCACCTTCTACCGCTGGTTCCTCGACCGCATCGAGGGCAGCCACCTCGCCCCGCTCCAGGACCGCCTCGACGTGCCCGTACTCGACGTGGGGCGACCCACGGGTCCGAGGCTCGGACGGCTGCGCCGCACCGCGCTGCCCGTACCCCTGCATCTCGCGGGAGGCCTCGCCGCCTACCCGCACCTCTCGCTCGCGGAGAAGGCCGGCGTCGCCCGGGCGGCACTGGCGCTGGGCCGTCTCGACCCCGCGGACCCCGCACTCGACGGCATCGACTTCGCCACCTGGCTCCGCCGCCAGGGCCAGTCGCAGCGCACCATCGAGGCGCTCTGGGACCTCGTCGGCGTCGCCACGCTGAACGCCACCGCGCCGAACGCCTCGATGGCGCTGGCCGCGAAGGTCTTCAAGACGGGACTCCTCTCCGAACCGGGCGCCGCCGACATCGGCTGGGCCGCCGTGCCGCTCGGGGACCTCCACGACACCCTCGCCCGCAAGGCGCTCGAGTCCGCGGGCGTACGCATCCGCCTGCGCACCCGGGCCGCCTCCCTCACCCGCACCGAGGACGGGCGCTGGGCCGTCGGGACGGACGGCGAGCGGATCGAGGCGGACACCGTCGTCCTCGCCGTACCGCAGGGTGACGCCCACCGGCTGCTGCCCGAGGGCGCGCTGGACGACCCCGGCCGGCTGCTCGACCTCGCCGACGCGCCGATCCTGAACGTCCACGTCGTCTACGACCGCAAGGTGCTGCGCAGGCCGTTCTTCGCCGCGCTCGGCTCACCCGTGCAATGGGTCTTCGACCGCACCGCGTCCTCGGGTCTCCAAGGCGGCGGCCAGTACCTCGCGGTGTCCCAGTCCGCGGCGGGCGACGAGATCGATCTGCCCGTCGCCGAACTGCGCAAGCGCTACCTGCCCGAACTGGAGCGCCTCCTCCCGGCGGCGCGGGGGGCGGGCATCCGCGACTTCTTCGTCACCCGGGAACGCACCGCCACCTTCGCGCCCGCGCCGGGCGTGGGGCGCCTGCGGCCGGGCACGCACACGCGTGCCCCTGGGCTGCATCTGGCCGGAGCATGGACCGCCACGGGCTGGCCCGCCACGATGGAGGGCGCGGTCCGCAGCGGCTTCACCGCAGCCCAGGCCGCGCTCCAGGCCCTCGGCCGGCCACACGAACATCCGCTGCAGGAGGCGGCATGAGCAGTACCACCGGAACAAGAGGAGAGTCTGTGACCCCGGCGAATCCGGCTTCCGACACCGTGGCGGACACCACGGACGTCACCGCGCTTCTGGAGCGCGGACGGGCCCTGTCAGCGCCGGTGCTGCGAGCTGCCGTGGAGCGGCTCGCGCCCCCCATGGACACCGTCGCGGCCTACCACTTCGGCTGGATCGACGCCCAGGGCAGGCCCGCCGACGGCGACGGAGGCAAGGCGGTGCGCCCCGCGCTGTCCCTGCTGTCCGCGGAGGCGGCGGGTGCTCCTGCCGAGGCGGGGATCCCCGGCGCCGTCGCCGTCGAGCTCGTGCACAACTTCTCACTGCTGCACGACGACCTCATGGACGGCGACGAGCAGCGCCGTCACCGCGACACCGTGTGGAAGGTGCACGGCCCCGCCCAGGCGATCCTCGTCGGCGACGCGCTCTTCGCGCTGGCCAACGAGGTCCTGCTCGAGCTCGGCACCGCCGAGTCGGGCCGTGCGGCCTGGCGCCTGACGAAGGCGAGCCGCAAGCTGATCGACGGCCAGGCCCAGGACATCTCCTACGAGCACCGTGAGCGGGTCACGGTCGAGGAGTGCCTGGAGATGGAGGGCAACAAGACGGGCGCGCTGCTCGCCTGCGCCGTCTCCATCGGCGCCGTGCTCGGCGGTGCCGACGACCGCACCGCCGACGTCCTGGAGACGTACGGCTACCACCTCGGGCTCGCCTTCCAGGCCGTCGACGACCTGCTCGGGATCTGGGGCGACCCGGAGTCCACGGGCAAGCAGACGTGGAGCGATCTGCGCCAGCGCAAGAAGTCCCTCCCCGTCGTCGCCGCGCTCGCCGCGGGCGGACCCGCCTCGGAGCGCCTGGGCGAGATGCTCGCCGCCGACGCCAAGAGCAGTGACTTCGACAGCTTCTCCGAAGAGGAGTTCGCCGCACGGGCGGCACTCATCGAGGAGGCGGGCGGCCGTGAGTGGACCGCCCAGGAAGCCCGCCGTCAGCACGCGGTAGCCATAGAGGCGCTGCACGGCGTCGCCATGCCGGAACATGTGCGCGCGCAGCTCACCGCGCTCGCCGACTTCGTTGTCGTACGAAAGAGATGATCACCATCCAGATATGACTCGCAGTCGCCGGCGGGCGCCCCACGGGGAGCCCGCCGACGGAGACCCCAGCACAGCAGAGGACCAGACTGCACGAAGGGGAAGCCATGACAGCGACGACCGACGGAAGCACCGGGGCCGCGAACCTCCGCGCGGTCCCGGCAAGCGATCCGACCGAATCGACCAACGCCGCGGACGACACGCTCGCCGTCGCGCGGCGGGCCGCGGAACGCTCGGTGGAGCACCTCCTCGGCAGGCAGGACGAGCAGGGCTGGTGGAAGGGCGACCTCGCCACCAACGTCACCATGGACGCGGAGGACCTGCTGCTCCGTCAGTTCCTGGGCATCCAGGACCCGGACACCGTCAAGGCCGCGGCCCGCTTCATCCGGGGCGAGCAACTCGGCGACGGCACATGGAACACCTTCTACGAGGGGCCGCCCGACCTCTCCGCCACCATCGAGGCGTACGTCGCCCTCCGTCTCGCCGGAGACCGGCCCGACGACCCGCACATGATCCGGGCGGCCGGCTGGGTCAGGGAACAGGGCGGCATCGCGGAGTCCCGGGTCTTCACCCGGATCTGGCTCGCGCTCTTCGGCTGGTGGAAGTGGGAGGACCTGCCGGAGCTCCCGCCCGAGCTGATGTTCTTCCCGAAATGGGTCCCGCTCAACATCTACGACTTCGGCTGCTGGGCACGCCAGACCATCGTGCCGCTCACCATCGTCTCCGCCCTGCGGCCCGTACGCCCGGCGCCGTTCACCCTGGACGAACTGCACACCGATCCGGCCTGCCCCGATCCGGCCAGGCCCGCCGCCCCCGCGACCAGTTGGGACGGCGTCTTCCAGCGCCTCGACAAGGCGCTGCACCTCTACCACAAGGTCGCCCCGCGCAGGCTCCGGCGTGCAGCGATGAACGCGGCGGCCCGCTGGATCATCGAGCGACAGGAGAACGACGGCTGCTGGGGCGGTATCCAGCCGCCCGCCGTGTACTCCGTCATCGCCCTCCACCTGCTCGGATACGACCTGGACCACCCGGTGATGCGGGCGGGCCTCGCCTCGCTCGACCGGTTCACCGTGTGGCGCGAGGACGGTGCCCGCATGGTCGAGGCCTGCCAGTCCCCGGTCTGGGACACCTGCCTCGCCACCATCGCCCTCGCCGACGCCGGGGTGAGCCCCGACCATCCGGCGCTGGTGAGAGCGGCCGACTGGATGCTGGGCGAGGAGATCGTACGGCCCGGGGACTGGTCCGTACGCAGGCCCGAACTGGCGCCGGGGGGCTGGGCCTTCGAATTCCACAACGACAACTACCCCGACATCGACGACACCGCCGAAGTCGTCCTGGCACTGCGGCGGGTCCGCCACCCCGACCCGTCCAGGGTCGAGGCCGCCATCGAGCGCGGGGTGCGCTGGAACCTCGGCATGCAGTCCCGCAACGGAGCCTGGGGCGCCTTCGACGCCGACAACACCAGCCCGTTCCCCAACCGGCTGCCGTTCTGCGACTTCGGCGAGGTCATCGACCCTCCGTCGGCCGACGTCACCGGCCATGTCGTCGAGATGCTCGCGGTCGAGGGCCGTGCCCAGGACCCCCGTACCCGGCGGGGTGTCGATTGGCTGCTCGCGGAACAGGAGGCGAGCGGTGCGTGGTTCGGGCGCTGGGGAGTCAACTACATCTACGGGACGGGCTCCGTGGTGCCCGCGCTGATCGCCGCCGGGCTGCCCGCCGCGCACCCCGCCGTCCGGCGGGCCGTCGACTGGCTGAGATCCGTCCAGAACGACGACGGCGGCTGGGGCGAGGACCTGCGGTCCTACCGTGAGGAGAAGTGGATCGGTCACGGGAGCTCGACCGCCTCCCAGACGGCCTGGGCGCTCCTCGCGCTGCTCGCGGCCGGCGAGCGGGACACCAGATCCGTGGAGCGAGGCGTCGCCTGGCTCGCGGAGACCCAGCAGGCCGACGGCTCCTGGGACGAGCCGCACTTCACCGGGACCGGCTTCCCCTGGGACTTCTCCATCAACTACCACCTCTACCGGCAGGTCTTCCCCCTGACGGCGCTCGGCCGGTACGTGTACGGCGACCCGTTCGCCCTCGCGGCCGGCGTGGGCGGCATCGAGACCGGCGGGGGGGCCTGATCCGATGGGCGGTACGCAAGGACCGCCCGCCCCCGCCACGCCCCTGCTGATCGCCTGCGCGCTCGGCATCGAACGCCTCGCCCTGCGCACCGGCAGGGCCGGCGGTGCCAACGGGCACGTGAGCGTCGTCAGGACCGGGATGGGGCCCCGGGCCGCGGAGAACGCCGTCCTGCGCGCCCTGGCGCAGGACGGCGCGGAAGCCGCGGCGGTCATCGCCTCCGGATTCTGCGCCGGGCTCGCTCCCGGGATGCACCCGGGTGACCTCGTCGTGGCCGAGGAGACCCGGGACGGCGGCATCACCACCGTCTGCGTGGGGACCGGCTTCCTGGTCGACGCGCTGACCAGGGCGGTACCCGGTCGCACGGTCCACACCGGCCCGCTCGCCGGCTCCGGGCACGTCGTACGGGGTCCCGAGAGGGCAGGGCTCCGGGCCACCGGTGCCATCGCGGTGGACATGGAGTCCGCCGCCACGCTCCGCGCCGCTCTGCGGACCGGGCCGCGCCCGGTTGCGGCCGTACGGGTGGTCGTGGACGCTCCAGAGCATGAGCTCGTCCGTATCGGCACGGTCCGCGGTGGAATATCGGCATTCCGCGTTCTTCGTGCCGTGCTTCCGGCTTTCCATGAATGGCACCGATCTTTGCTGCTCCCCAGGAGGTGAGCCCAGATGGCCATGCCGCTCCGTCAGTCCATCAAGGTTGCGACGTATCTCTTCGAACAGAAGCTCCGCAAGAGGGAGAAGTTCCCGCTGATCGTCGAGCTGGAGCCCTTGTTCGCCTGCAACCTGGCGTGCGAGGGCTGTGGGAAGATCCAGCACCCGGCGGGGGTGCTCAAGCAGCGAATGCCGGTCGCGCAGGCCGTGGGGGCGGTGCTCGAATCAGGTGCCCCGATGGTCTCCATCGCCGGTGGCGAACCCCTGATGCACCCTCAGATCGACGAGATCGTCAGACAGCTGGTGGCGAAGAAGAAGTACGTCTTCCTCTGCACCAACGCCATGCTGATGCGTAAGAAGCTCGACAAGTTCACACCGTCGCCCTACTTCGCCTTCGCCGTGCACATCGACGGCCTGCGCGAACGGCACGACGAGTCGGTCGCCAAGGAAGGGGTCTTCGACGAAGCGGTGGAGGCGATGAAGGAGGCCAAGCGGCGCGGCTTCCGGGTCACCACCAACTCCACCTTCTTCAACACGGACACCCCGCAGACCGTCATCGAGGTCCTCAACTACCTCAACGACGAGCTGAAGGTCGACGAGATGATGATCT
Organism: Streptomyces sp. NPDC006516; assembly: GCF_040611875.1. Classification (NCBI taxonomy): domain Bacteria; kingdom Bacillati; phylum Actinomycetota; class Actinomycetes; order Kitasatosporales; family Streptomycetaceae; genus Streptomyces; species Streptomyces sp. NPDC006516. The sequence continues at coordinate 1,121 of NZ_JBEXPD010000005.1, read as the reverse complement.
CGCCCGCCTACGCCTACGAGAAGGCCCCCGACCAGGAGCACTTCCTGGGGGTCGAGCAGACCCGCGAACTCTTCAAGAAGTCCTTCGCGGGGGGCAACCGGAACCGCTGGCGGCTCAACCACTCTCCGCTGTTCCTGGACTTCCTGGAGGGCAAGGCCGACTTCCCCTGCACGGCCTGGGCGATCCCCAACTACTCGCTCTTCGGCTGGCAGCGGCCCTGCTACCTGATGAGCGACGGCTACGTCCCCACCTACCGGGAGCTCATCGAGGACACCGACTGGGACAAGTACGGCCGGGGCAAGGATCCGCGCTGCGCCAACTGCATGGCGCACTGCGGGTACGAGCCCACTGCGGTGCTTGCCACCATGGGATCGCTGAAGGAGTCCCTTCGAGCGGCACGGGAGACCGTCGGCGGGAACCGGTGACGTCGTGACCACAGGAGAACCGGTCGCCCTGGGTCTCCCGGGGCTGCCGGCCCGGCCGCTCGCGGTGCGCCGCCCCTCGCGGCGCATCCAGGTCGGGTCGGTGGCGGTCGGTGGGGACGCACCGGTGTCGGTGCAGTCGATGACGACGACGCGTACGTCGGATGTCGGTGCGACGTTGCAGCAGATCGCTGAGCTGACGGCGTCGGGGTGTCAGATCGTGCGGGTGGCGTGCCCGACGCAGGACGACGCGGACGCGCTGGCGACGATCGCGAAGAAGTCGCAGATCCCGGTGATCGCGGACATCCACTTCCAGCCGAAGTACGTGTTCGCGGCGATCGACGCGGGCTGTGCGGCGGTGCGGGTGAACCCGGGCAACATCAAGCAGTTCGACGACAAGGTCAAGGAGATCGCCAAGGCGGCCGGGGACGCGGGGACGCCGATCCGTATCGGTGTGAACGCGGGGTCCCTCGACGCGCGTCTGCTGAAGAAGTACGGCAAGGCGACGCCGGAGGCTCTGGTGGAGTCGGCGCTGTGGGAGGCGTCGCTCTTCGAGGAGCACGGTTTCCGGGACATCAAGATCTCGGTGAAGCACAACGACCCCGTCGTGATGGTGAACGCCTACCGTCTGCTGGCGGCGCGGTCGGACTATCCGCTGCATCTGGGTGTGACGGAGGCGGGTCCGGCGTTCCAGGGGAC